>DBDE01000033.1 GCA_002293425.1 Alistipes sp. UBA940
TTTTCGGGTGTGGCGGTGTACTCTTCGGCTGAGGGCGAGCCGTTATGGGGTGTGAGGTTCACGGAGGGCGAGGCCACACATGATCTGTTTTTTGGCGATGGATACGACGGTGAGGAGTCGGAGGATGTGTCGATCAGGATGGGTGTTAATGTTTGTTTACAGACAAGAATGACGATAACTGACATGGGGGGTGGAATGTGGTATATCGATACAAATGATGACGGATACCCGGATTTGGTTGTTGCGCCGGACGTTGTTGTAGTAGGGAGGAGAAAGCCGAGTAGTAGTGGAGGAGGAGATGCCGGCACAGGAGGCTCTCCCAACCCCCCAATACCGCCATTCGGAGGCGGTGGAACGGGAGGCGGTAGCACAAACCCTATTGAAACAAATCCCGATCCGATGGATGAGAGTGAAGAAACGTTCATTATTACCGTTTCGGCTAATCCTCCGATGGGCGGTTCGGTGGGTGGGGGTGGAACTTATAGGGAGGGATTTGGAGCACAGATTTCGGCAACGGCAAAGTCGGGTTATAAGTTTGTTAGTTGGTCGGGCAGTGAATCGAGGCCTTCGCCCACATTCTATATTGAGGCCATATATGAGGATATGAGTTTCGTGGCAAATTTCAGGCCGTGCTATGCCGAGGGAAAAGCGAATCCGATGGCGGTGATGAAAATTGGAGGAACACCAGGACAAGGTGTGGCAGGTGGAAGATTTGGTGCAAACAGAATTGGTGGCAGAACTCATAAAGGAATGGACTTAGCCGCTCCGATTGGAACTCCTGTGTATGCGATGTCTCCTGGACAAGTGACGCGTATTGTGACAGAACAGCCCAACAGAATGGATAATAAATATCCAGCCGGATATTCTGGAGATAAAGATGATGGAGGTAATCGCATAAGAATAAAATCAAGGGTAAATGGTAAGGATATTGAGGTGAGTTACATGCATTTACAACAGGGCGGTGTGGGGTTGTCGGTGGGAAGTCACATTCTCCAGGGGCAGTTGATTGGTTATGTAGGTGTGTCGGGAAATTCATATCCTGACAATCCTGTGTTGCATGTTCAGATGAACAATTACGGTAATTATAACGGTTCATTTAATCCCGAACCCTATTTTTACGCGACATTCAATTCATCGGGTACAAATACAAATCCATGTAATTAATAATGAAAAAGTACATCATAACCGTAATCATCACTCTGTTGGCGATCGGGTTTGCATCGGCGCAAACCACAATCTCGATCGGGCCGCTGTCGCTGGGTACGGCTTACTCCGAAAGTCAGATAGTCAGTATTCTGGGCAACCCGACAAGCAAATCGTCGAGGATGGACGACGCATCGGGGTATGTTATATCATTTAGTTATCCGACGTTGGATATGGAAGTAGATGAATATGGCATCTATGACTTGTTACTTAAAAAAGGGTGTGCTTATAAGGTTAATGGTCTGGTTGGTGTGGGAGACCCCATTAGCAAAATATCGTTGCTAAATGGGGCCGGTACAATACAGGCAGGTACTTGGTACAATAAACCTGCGACGTTATTTTACGGGAAAATAAACAACCAACAAATGGCATATCCCATTGTTTTCTACCACAGCGGCAACACTATTAGCCAAATTGGATATACTATTTACAATTAACCACACGACTATTGCAGTTCGGTATAGTTGAAAAACATTATGAAACAGTTTGTTTGTATCTCTCTTTTGTTGCTGGTCGGGTTGGCGGCGGGTTGTGGGACGGCTCGGAAGTCGGCGCAGAGCGAGAGAATGGTCAGAAATATAATAATGAATTCGCCGGCCTGGGTTCCGGGGAATAACAATGGCGAGGCGGCGAGAGTGCGATATTTGATCCCTGTGAATTTTGTGTTGCCGGCGGGGACTGTTTGGGAGTTGCGCAGTGCGCGGCAGGCTAAGAGTCAGACAATTTGAATTAACGATATAAATTACTTAATCTAATCAATTTTAACTTATTATGAAAAAACTTTTTATGATTTTGGCGGTTGTGGGCTTGTTTGCGCTGACGACTGTTGAGGTGAGTGCGCAGGCGGCTCCGGCTGCAACCGAAGAGACTGCCGTTGAAGGCACGCCGATGCATCAGGCTATCAAGGAGAAATTCCTCGAAGGCGGTGCGGGGTGGATGGCTCCGATTTTGATCTTTTTGATTCTCGGTTTGGCTATCGCCATCGAGAGGATCATCTATCTGAATCTGTCGGATATTAATTCGAAGAAGTTGATCGCTAAGGTTGAGGCTGCTTTGAAGCGCGGCGGTATCGAGGATGCCAAGAAGGTGGTCAGGGACACTAAGGGCCCCATCGCCTCGATCTTCTATCAGGGTCTGGACAGGTACAACCAGGGGCTGGACAATGTAGAGAAGGCTGTGGTGAGCTACGGTTCGGTTCAGATCGCGCAGATGGAGAGCGGGCTGGTTTGGATCGGGTTGTTTATCGCCCTGTCGCCGATGTTGGGTTTCATGGGTACGGTTGTGGGTATGGTCGAGGCGTTCGACAGCATCCAGGCTGCGGGCGATGTTAGCCCCACGATGGTTGCCGGTGGTATTAAGGTTGCGTTGTTGACCACGTTGGCCGGTTTGATCGCGGCTGTGATTTTGCAGTTGTTCTACTCTTATATCATCTCGAAGATCGACAGCTTGACGATGGATATGGAGGACAGCTCGATCACTTTGGTGGATTTGTTGACCGAGTATAAGAAGTAAGCTGTTATGAGTAAGAAGATTGGAAAAATAATATTGGTTGCGCTTGCCGCGATTGCGTTTATCGCGGTGTTGGTGTGGCTGCTGAGCCCCGAGCCCACCAGTAAGACGATCGCCAACGTCGGGCCGATGTTGGTGGTTGCGGCTTGCTATTTGGGTTTGGCGGCGTTGTTGACCATTGTGTTGACGGCTATGAACCTCGGGAAGAGCAAAGGCGGGAGCAAGTTGGGGTTGATTGTTTTCGGGGCTTTGGTTGTTGTGGCGTTGATTTGCTATTTTGCTTTTGCCAGTGCGTCGCCGGTGACCGGTGCCGACGGAACCGTGTATAGCAATCCGTTCACGCTGAAGATCTCCGACACGATGCTCTACCTCGCCTACATTGCTTTGGGGGGTACTGTTCTGTTTTTGCTTTGGGGAGAGATCCGCAAGGCGTTGAAGTAGCTTTTTTATCACTCCCGAGCCCATCCTCCTTTGCGGGGGGATGGGTGAGGGTTAAGTTAGATTATCATTTATGGAAAATAAGAGAGAGGTAAAAGAGATCAACGCCAGCTCTATGGCCGACATCGCGTTCCTGCTCTTGATCTTCTTTTTGGTTGCCACGACGATGAACGTCGACACCGGGATCACCCGAATGTTGCCGGCCATACCGCTCGAGGAGCAACCCGAGGATGTGAAGGTCAGGGAACGGAATCTGATGTCTATTCTGGTTACTCAGCACGATATGATCGCGATGGACAGGCAGGCGGTAGACATCTCGCAGTTGAAAGATCGCGTGAAGGAGTTTGTGCTCAATCCGCGGGGCGACGTCAATATGCCGGAAAGTAAGGACACTGAGATCGTTTTGCCCGACGGCAGCATCTGGATCTATCCGGTCAGCGAGGGCGTGGTGTCGTTGTTGAGCGACAGGGGTACGAGCTACAATATGTACATTGCCGTGCAGAACGAACTGACCAGAGCTTTCAATGAGATCAGGAACGAGGTGGCGAGAGAGAAGTTCGGCAACGACTTTATGAAGCTCGACGAAGGCGAGAGAGAGGCCGTGACCAAGGCGGTCCCCGCAAAGATTTCGGAAGCAGAACCTAAAAATACGGGAGGAAATTAGGATATGGCAGTAATGAAGAAAAAGAGAAAAGGCGGCATTCCGCCTATCTCGACGGCATCGCTTCCGGACGTGATTTTTATGATCCTGTTCTTCTTTATGATCTCGACCACGATGAGGGATCAGGAGATTATGGTGAAGACCCATTTGCCGGACGCCACGGAAGTATCGAAGCTGGAAAAAAAGCAGTTGGTGAGCTACATCTACATCGGTCAACCCGTCGACAGCCAGCAGGCCCAGTACGGCACCGCCGCACGTATCCAGCTCAACGACTCCTATCAAACGCTGGAAGACATTCTGAACTTCATCGCCTCGGAGCGCGACAAGCTTTCCGAAGCGGACCGTATGGCTATGACAGTGATGCTAAAAGCCGACCGCAACACCCGTATGGGCATTGTGGACGACACCAAGCAGGAACTTCGCAAAGCCAATGCACTCAAAATCAGCTACGCGGCCAACAAAACTATGTCCATCATCGGACAATAGGGTGCCAAGCTGAGAGGGGGGGGCACAGGGGGAGCAGGATAGATGGGCGAGAGTGGGTGATGCGGGGGAGAGACGGGGGAGAGACGGGGGAGAGTGGGAGATGCGGGGGAGAGAGTGGGTGAGCACAGGGGGGAGTGAGGATTGTGCCCGAGATGGAGAGTGAGTAAATTGAATTTCGTCGTCCCTTGCCGCATCGGTGAGGGACGATTTTTTTAAGCAAACCATTAAGTTATGAAAAGAGAAAACATTGTCTTGTTGATAGGTTCCGTTCTTATGATCGTCGCCTATCTGTGTCTGCTGCTTCTGAAAGACGTGGCGAGCGTCGGTGTCATCATTCTGCTGACTGTCGTGGCCTTCATCGGCTCGTGCTCGATGCTGGCCGGAGCTGTGATGCTCAATCGCGCGTGGAAAAAAGCGAGGAAGTAATCGCCCCGCCCGAAACCGAATGTAAAAAAGCCGCTCCCGAAGGAGCGGCTTTTTGCTATCGACACCGGAACGGATCATAGCTTCGGACCGGCGGGAATAAGCGACTTGCCGTGCGGAGTGTCGGTGTACTGCTCGAAGTTTTTGATGTACTTCGCAGCGAGGCTCTTTGCCTTTTCCTCCCACTCCGAAACGTTGCCGTAAGTCTGGCGCGGATCGAGAATGCCCTCCGAAACGTTGTTCAGTTTGGTGGGAACGGTCAGATTGAGGATCGGAATATGGGTCGTCGGAGCCTTTTCGATGCTGCCGTCGATGATGGCGTCGATAATCGCACGTGTATCTTTGATCGAGATGCGCTTGCCGGTGCCGTTCCAACCCGTGTTCACCAGGTATGCTTTTGCTCCGTGCTCCTTCATCTTTTTGGACAACGTGGAGGCATAGACCGTCGGGTGGAGAGTGAGGAACGCTTCGCCGAATGCGGGCGAGAACGAGGGAACGGGCTCGGTGATGCCCCGTTCGGTTCCGGCCAACTTCGAGGTGTAGCCACACAGGAAGTGATATTGCGCCTGCGCATCGTCCAAAACCGACACCGGAGGAAGAACCCCGAACGCATCGGCCGACAGGTAGATGATCTTCGACGCGTGCCCGGCCTTCGACGGAAGAACAATCTTGTTGATAAAGTAGATCGGATAGCTCACGCGGGTGTTCTCCGTCACGCTGCCGTCGGCATAGTCGGGCGTGCCGTCGGCCTTAACCACAACATTTTCCAACAGCGCGTCGCGGCGAATGGCCCTCCAAATGTCGGGCTCGTTCTCCGCAGAGAGGTTGATGGTCTTGGCATAGCAGCCGCCCTCATAGTTGAACACGCCCTTGTCGTCCCAGCCGTGCTCGTCGTCACCGATAAGATAACGCTTCGGGTCGGCCGACAGGGTGGTTTTGCCCGTTCCCGACAGACCGAAGAAGATTGCCACGTCGCCCTTTTCACCCACATTGGCCGAGCAGTGCATCGACGCCATACCCTTCAATGGCAGATAGTAGTTCATCATCGCGAACATCCCCTTCTTCATTTCGCCGCCATACCATGTTCCGCCGATGATCTGAACCTTTTCGGTGAGGTTGAACATCACGAACACCTCCGAATTGAGGTTTTGCTCTTTCCACTGCGGGTTGGTGGTTTTCGAGCCGTTCATCACCACGAAGTCGGGCTCGCCATAGTTTTCCAGCTCATAGTGGCTGGGGCGGATAAACATATTGGTCACGAAGTGTGCCTGCCACGCCACCTCCATAATGAAGCGTACTTTCATTCGTGTGTCGGGATTGGTGCCGCAGAAGGTGTCTACCACATAGAGCTTTTTGGCTCCCGAGAGCTCTTTTTGCACCAGTTTTTTGCAATGGTCCCATACGGGAGCTGAAACCGGCTTGTTTATTGTGCCGTCCCACCAGATATGTTGATCACTCGTAGAGTCTTTGACAATGTACCTGTCCTTCGGCGATCGGCCTGTGAAGATCCCCGTTTTGACTGCCACTGCGCCGGTGGAGGTCACGGTGCCGACTTCGAAGCCGGTGTTTTTGGGGTCGGTTTCGTCCCTGAAAAGTTGCTCGTAACTCGGATTGTGGACGATTTCGAATCCACCTTCGATGCCGTATTGGCTCAAATTAATTTTACTCATAATAATAGTTTTATATGTTTTTTTGGTTATTTTTGTACTTCGATGCAAAGGTACAAAACCTTGTGTGATTTGCCTTATGATTGAAAAAAATATTGAAAAAAGAGAACGAAATTTTTTTTGTAATAATAATGTTTGTATATTTGCACTTGCATAAAGTGCCCATCGGGGTGTTTTGATGCTTTTTATACCTTATATATAATGGGTCGCGGAGTGACCTTTTTGGACTATTAAAAACTATATAAATAAGAACAACAATCAATTATCTAATTTAATTCCTAATTTTTAACGAGTATGAAAAATTTGTTTAAGTTTTTGCTCCTCGGAGCATTTACGCTTTCGCTCGGTGTCGGCTTCGTAGGCTGCAAGAACTACGACGACGAAATCGACGACATCTGCATCGAGATCGAGGCGATGAAGGGTCAGATCGCCGAGCTGCAGAGGCAAATCGGCGGGGATGGTGCTACCTATTTCATCGATGCTGAGCTGGATGGTTCTACCTTGGTGTTGGAGCGGAACGACGGTGCCCCTGTCAGGGTTGACCTTTCGAACTTGGTTAGCGGAGAAGCTAGCTTGCCCAAGTTGAGCGGCAACGCAACCGAAGGTTACACCCTTTCGGTTTGGGATGAGCCCAACGACAAGTGGGTGGATGTTAAGATCCCCACGGCCGACACGCTGTTGAACAAGATCGACATCCTTGGTTGGACCTCGGGTTTCGGCGCAGGCGACCAGACCATTTCGTTGGGTGGTGCTCAGGATGCTGATACCCCGGGTATAGCTACTGCACTCGATGGCGAGTTCGATGGTATCAATGCCACTGGTGTTAGCTATATCGAGCGCGGCGACCCGTTTGTTGTGACCTACTCTTGGTTGGAACAGTTCGATTATGACAAGGACAACAGCGGCGATATGTCGAAAGGCAGCGATGGTATTGAGACTGATGCAACTGACATCTGGAACGAAAACGTTTGGACCGGTGGCAAGCATCGTCCCGTTTTGAAGTCTGTGCTCAACACTTTGGAGGCAGAAAAGAAGGGTATCGTTGTGGAAGTGTTCCCCGCGTCGACCGATATGGAACTCTACACATTCGAGTTGAAGAACAGCGAAGGTGACATTCTTCCTATCACTTGGGGTACTCCCAAGAAGATCAACGGTTTGATGACCACCACCCGTTCGGCTAACGCCAACGCACTGTGGTTCATTCCGGGTACTTATGATGACACTAAGGAGTGGCCTACCGAAGGTGACTATACTGTGAACTACAATACAGATAAGACCCTTACTTCGACTCCTGCCAGTGCTACTGCTGCACGGTTCACCGGTACTCCGCACAAGGGTGTTTATGCGTTCTACTTCAAGGGTGGTGCTAAGGTTTCGGAATACACTCCGTTCCACTTTGCAGTAAACCAGATCGACACCACTTTCGAAGGTCCGGTTGAGACGATTTCTGTTGTAGGTGATGAAGAAGATGTTGCTAAGTACAGCGCGACAGGTTCGACTAACGACAATCCTCCTCACACTGGTGGAGGCGATGGCGAGGTTCAGGGTTACTATACTGTTAAGGCTCGTGCCTGGTATGAAGTTTCGGCGTTCGGTGCAAATGCTGCTGCCGATGCCGCAAACGAAAGCGACAAGGTTGTTGACTATATCCTCGACCTCGACGAAGAGGAATTGGAAAAGGATGAATTCCAAGTTGAATTGAGCTCGGACAAGACCGCGTTTAGGGTTAACCGTATTCCGGATAACCTGACGATGGCTATGTTCGATATCCGTGTTTACAAGTTGACGGTTGATGGTACGATCTACACCGAAGACGTCAACATCTATCCGTTCCGCGAAAGCGTTAAGTGGGTTAAGAGCTTGGGTGATTATTTCGTGAATGACGTGAATACCAAGGGTGTTGCTGCTACTTCGGGTGACAACAAGACCAAGATGAGCCAGAAGATGGTTGTCGACTTGGACGAAATGTTGACCTGGTTGTCTGGTCAGACCTACGACGTGTCGAACTACAAGAACTTGTGGCAGGACGACGAACAGGGTGCTAAGAGCTACCGTATCTCTAAGTTGGTCATCACCGACGACGGTGGTATCGGTGCAGGTAGTGTGAAGGGCACCTATGAAGGCGCCGCACTCGACTTGTGGGTTGAGGCATTGGGTGATAACGGTGGTGACATCGCTTTCTTTGCGGAAACTGCTGATGCGGTGAATTACAAAGAGGACGGTACTGGTACCAGCGTTCGGTTGTCGACTACTATGGCGACCGGTACGGTATGGAAAGCTCACTCGATGGTGTTTGCTCCGCCGTATGCTATTGAAGGCGATGCTACGAATGCAGGTGACGTTTGGCCGTATAACATCACTCACCTCGAAAAGCCTGACTTGGTTAGTGATGTGTGGGAGCCCGCGTTCGAAATCGGCTCGAAGTACACCGTTACTTACGATTTCCTGGATGAAGATGACAACGTCCTCACCCAGATGGAATTGAGCTTCACGCCGCGCATCCCCGACTTGGGTAAGATGGTTGAAAAGCAGGCCGGTCAGCGTTGGAATGCCGATCAGACCGTATTGCGGGCCTTCTACAAGGATCCGGAATACTTCTCGTTCCCGGAACACAATGACGGTGCTGGCGCTGGTGCAGCTGCACGGGACGGTGGTAACCGCTTCGCAGGTTTGTTGGTTGCTGTGAATGGTACCCGTTACGACATCGCTGTGAGCGAGTACACTGGTCACTATTCGGATGGCAAAGCTAATGCAGGTTTGGCCGGTGGTGACGGTGGTTTCAGCAAGCTCGGTGGCGAAGGTACCGATACCGAATGGGCTAACCTGGCGTTTGCTTTGCCGAGGATCGCAACCGGTGTTGACACTGATAAGACCGTTCAGAAGATCGGTGGTCAATTTGTTGACAACACCACCGTAGCTGAGGCTTTGGTGGTTTATCCGACCGAAACAAATACCGGTTGGGTTGTGGCAACAGCTGACTTGAATGATAGTACTAACGGCACTACTGACTTCACCCCGAAATACGATGCATACTTTACTGCTGCCGCGGCCGCGGCTTATTGGACAGGTCGTAGTGGTGCTGCCGATATGGCAAGGGACAATATCTTCACTTTGCAGGGTCAGTTCCTTGAAGTAGCCGAAGTTAACAACGGTATCGACTGGGACAAGAGCGACGTCCACGGTTTGGGTGATAACGACGGTGTAGGTGAAGCAAATGCTGGCATTTTGGTTCCGATCGAATTGGTGAGGATGTACGACGCGGCTGGCTTGTTGGTCGGTGATAACGCTCCGGTCAAGACGCAGTTGAATGCACTTCCCTATTCGGCAGATGCTTACGGTCAGGAAGTGAATGTTGAGATCGGTTTGAACTACCTCGATGTATATGCATTGAAAGATAAGGAAAACTTCAAGATCAAGATGATGTCGGCATTGCGCGAAGGTACCATCATTCCGTTCTCTAACGGTGCGGCTGTTGATGAAATCGAACTGGAACCTGCGGGTGGTGTGTTCGTATTGGACAACAGCAAGATCAAAGGTATCAAGTATAGTGACTTGGAGAGCACCAATCCTTCTGCTCAGTACAACATCTTCTCGGTGTACAATGCTGGTTTGGACGAGTTTATATTCGACTACACTTACGTGGCAGAAGTTGAGTTCCTCAAGCCGACCGACCTGGTGGCTTCGAACGACTACTACTTCGTTGGTTTGGACAAGATCACTACTCTGGCTTCGCCAGTTGTGGAAATCACTGGTGACAACGATGATGCGGATGCTACGATTCCCGATGAGTCTTGCTTGTTCATCAAGCCGGGTAACACCTCACAGGATATTCACACTACGCTTCTTGTGCGCGTTACCGACCGCTTCGGTAGGGTATTGCAAGTTCCTGTGCCCATCTTCATCAACAACGACGGTTCGGTTGCTCCGGTTAACCCCTGATCGTAAAGATGTAGTTTAATAAAAGAGAGTGGCTCCCACATTGGGGGTCACTCTTTTTTTTGTTATATTTGCACGTATTTAATCCAAACAGAAAAAATCATGGCGAAAAATAGGCGCAAAGAGCTGGCAGGGGTCAACAACCTGTTCGAAGTGAGTTGGGAAGTGTGCAACAAAGTCGGAGGTATCCACACCGTCGTGGCCACCAAAGCACTCGTGGTGGGCAAAGAGTTGGGCGATAACTATATTTTGATAGGCCCCGACATTCATCGCGAAGGGGGCAATGCCGAATTTATGGAGGATGCCGACCTGCTCAAAGAGTGGCGGCAAACCCTCTACCATCAGGGCATCAGGGTGCGGGTCGGACGGTGGAAGATCGAAGGCGAGCCTATCGTCGTGCTGGTGGATTTCACGAGCCTGTTCGCCAAAAAAGACGATGTGCTGAAATTCCTGTGGGAGAGCTATAAGGTCGACAGCATCAGCGGGCAGTGGGACTACATCGAGCCGGTGCTGTTCGGATACGCCGCGGGACAGGTCATCGAGAGCTATGTGTTGACCTTTTGCAAGCCCACGGATACGATTGCGGCGCATTTCCACGAGTGGATGACGTCGAGCGGGGGGTTGTATTTGCGCAAGAATGCGCCGCGGGTGGCGACGGTTTTCACCACTCACGCGACAGTGATGGGACGCAGTTTGGCGGGGAACGGATACCCGTTGTATAGCGAGTTGGCGGGGTTCAATGCCGACGAGATGGCGCGACGGTTTAATGTTGTGGCGAAGCACTCGTTGGAGAAGACGGCGGCGCACTTTAGCGATGGTTTTTTGACGGTGAGTGACATAACGGCCCAGGAGTGTAAGCATTTGCTGGGTCGAGAGGTCGATTTGGTGACGCCGAACGGGTTTGAGGACGATTTTGTGCCGCGGGGCGAGGAGTTTGAAACGAAGCGAAAGGCCGCGAGGGCTAAAATGATAGATGTTGCCGAAAAGTGCTGGGGGACGAAGTTCGAGAAAGAACCGCTGATTGTCGGCACCAGCGGGCGTTATGAGTATCGCAATAAGGGGCTGGATGTGTTTTTGGAGTCGTTGAAGAAGTTGGCTGGCGGGGACAGGGAGATTTTGGCTTATATCACTGTTCCGGCGGGGAACGACGGCCCTCGCGCGGGCTTCGGGGATGGGTATGACATAAGATGGGCGACGCATTATTTGAGCAATCCCGATTGGGATCCGATTGTGAACAGCGTGAGGGGGAGTGTGTTGGAGTCGCCCGAAAGCAGGGTGAAGATTGTGTTTGTGCCGACCTATTTGGATGGTGCGGACGGGATTTTCAATCTTCATTATTATGAGCTCTTGATCGGGATGGATATGACGGTTTATGCGTCGTACTATGAGCCGTGGGGGTATACGCCGTTGGAGAGTGTGGCTTTTTCGGTGCCGACGGTGACCACGACGCTGGCCGGTTTCGGTGCTTGGGCGCGGGGTGAGTGGGCTGAGAACGAGGGGGTCAGGGTTGTGGAGCGGGGGGATGAGAACGACGAGGAGGTTGTGGAGAGCATTGCCGGATTGATAGCTGAGTTTTCTGCTAAAAATTCCAGGCAGGTGGAGAAGGCGCGCGGCGATGCGAGGGCGTTGGCGGACAGGGCTGAGTGGGAGAAGTTTGTGGAGTACTATAAGCAGGGTTATGCCCGTGCGGCGGCGAATGCGGCGGAGCGGTTGGGCAGGGTCGATTATGGACAGATGCGACAGGAGCGTCGGATGACGGTTCAACAGCCGTGGGACAGCAATGCTCCGAGCTGGACACGGTTGATGGTGGAGAAGAATTTGCCGGAGAGGTTGCGGGCGTTGGAGGTTATTTCGCGCAATTTGTGGTGGTCGTGGACGTTGGATGCCCACGAGTTGTTTATGGGGATCGACCGCGATTTGTGGTTCGAGATCGAGCGGAACCCGATTGCTATGTTGGATCGTTTGAGTTATAAGCGGTTGCAGGAGTTGGAGAAAGACGAGGCGTTTTTGGCTAAGTTGGATGCCACTTATGCCGCGTTGAAGACCTATATGGCCGAGAAGAAGAGCCAGAAGGGGCCTAAGATCGCTTATTTCAGTATGGAGTATGGGCTGCACGCTTCGTTGAAGATATATTCGGGGGGCCTCGGGATATTGGCGGGTGATTATTTGAAGGAGGCGAGTGACAGGAATGTGCCGATGGTTGCGGTTGGGTTGCTGTACAGGTATGGCTATTTTACTCAGAAGCTGTCCAGTGCGGGGGCTCAGGAGGCGACTTATGAGGCGCAGAATTTCTATAAGTTGCCTATCCAGCCGGTGAGGGATGCGGCTGGTAATTGGGTGAGTGTGGGGGTGTCGATGCCGGGGAGGAATGTGACGGCCAGGGTGTGGAAGTGCGAGGTGGGGAGGACCGATCTGTATTTGCTGGATACGGACCACGAGTTGAATTTGGATGAGGACAGGAGCATAACGCATCACCTTTACGGTGGGAATTGGGAGAATCGGTTGAAGCAGGAGATGCTGCTCGGGCTGGGGGGCATCAGGGCGTTGAAGGCGTTGGGGATCGAGCAACAGGTTTATCACTGCAACGAGGGTCACGCGGCGTTTATCGGCATCGAGAGGGTGAAGAATTTGATGGCCGAGCAGGGTTTGAGCTATGCCGAGGCTTATGAGGTGGTGAGGAGCAGTTCGTTGTACACCACACATACGCCTGTTCCGGCGGGTCACGATGCGTTCGATGAGTCGATGATGAGGCAGTATTTGCCCCATTTTGCCGACATTTTCGGCATCGGTTGGGATAAGTTTATGGACTTGGGACGTGCTGTGGCGGGCAATTATGGCGAGAAGTTCTCGATGAGTGCGCTGGCTTCGCGTCTTTCGCAGGAGGTGAATGGGGTGAGCTGGCTGCATGGCGAGGTGACGAAGGATATTATGGGCGATTTGTGGCCCGGGTATTATAAGGACGAGTTGCACGTGGGCTATGTGACTAACGGGGTGCACTATCCGACGTGGACGGCGTCGAACCTTCGGAGGCTGTATTCGGAGTATTTTCCGGATGGGTTCGGTTTCCCCAACCACAATAAGGCGGCTTGGCAGGGGGTGAAGAATATCGACGACGGCAGGTTGTGGGAGGAGCGTATGGTGTTGAAGAACAGGTTGGTCAAGACGATAGATAAGCGCATTGCCGATCCGGGCCAGGCGCGGTTCGAAAGTCCGGGCCACGTGGTGAAGGTGCGAGAGATGCTTTCGCAGGAGGTGCTCACGATCGGGTTTGCCCGTAGGTTTGCAACCTATAAGAGGGCCCATTTGTTGTTCCGTAATCTCGAAAGGCTGGCGGCGATTGTCAATAATAAGGAGCGGCCGGTGCGGTTTGTTTTTGCTGGCAAGGCGCACCCCAACGACAAGCCCGGGCAGGATTTGATTAAGCGCATCGTGGAGGTGAGCAATATGCCGCAGTTTGTGGGGAAAGTGATTTTCTTGCAGAATTACGATATGGAGTTGGCGCGGCGGATGGTTCAGGGGGTCGATGTGTGGTTGAACACTCCCACGCGGCCGTTGGAGGCGAGCGGAACGAGTGGCGAGAAGTGCGTGATGAACGGTGTTTTGCAGTTCTCGGTGCTGGACGGGTGGTATGTAGAGGGGTATAGGGAGCGTGCGGGGTGGATGCTGCCGATGGAGCGGACCTATAACGACCAGAGTTTCCAGGATGAGCTGGATGCCGAGATGATTTACAACATCATCGAGCAGGATATTGCGCCGCTGTATTACGACCGTGGGGGCGATGGGGTGCCGCACAGTTGGTTGGAGTGGGTGAAGAATTGCGTGGCCGATGTGGCATCGAATTTCACGACCAATCGGATGATGGAGGACTACGAGACGCGGTTTTATAATAAGTTGGCGGAGAGATCGGCGTTTGTCGATGCCGACAATTTCGAGAAGGCGCGTTTGCTTGCGGCCTGGAAACAGCGGGTCGAGGCGGCTTGGGGCGATGTGAAGGTGTTGGAGGTTAAGAGGTTCGATTTGGACAGGGAGCAGGTGATGGTCGGTGGGAGTTATGGGATCGAGGTGACGGTGGATACGGCTTCACTTTCGGCCGACGATATCGGGGTGGAGTTTGTGATCGCTTCGCAGATCGAGTCCGGCCAGCCGGTGAAGGTTGTGGAGCGGGGCGAGATAGGGTTTGTTCGGAGCGAGGGGAGTGTGGCGGTTTATGCGGTGGATATGGTTCCTTCGGAGACGGGTTCGTACGATTTCGCGATAAGGGTTTATCCCAAGAACGATTTGCTTGCATACAGAATGGACCTGCCACTTGTGAAGTGGGCGTAAATATTGGGCGGTAAATTTTGCCGCCCAATATTTTTTTACTATATTTACGGAGCCTTATTAAATAAATGTGAGAGATGTCGGTTTTGAGGTTTGACAAGCAGAGTCTGGGAAATCTGGAATATTCGTTGAAGCGCGAAATGCTGGCGACGGATCGCAGCGGGGGATATATGTCGACAACGATAGTTTGTTGCAACACGCGAAAATATCACGGGTTGGTGGTGTGTCCCAAGGATAGCGAACAGGAGGATTATGTCCTCCTTTCGTCTTTGGACGAGACTGTGGTGCAGCAGGGTCAGGCCTTCAATTTGGCTATCCATCGTTTTCCGGGCGTTTATGAGCCGCGGGGCCATAAGTACATCACCGATTTCGATTATACACCCTGTCCCGCTATCACTTATCGGGTGGGGGGTGTTGTCCTTAAAAAGGAGCTGTTGTGGGTGCATAACCGGACCCAGTTGTTGGTGAGGTATACGCTGTTGGAGGCCACGAGCGATACGGTGTTGAGGTTGAGGCCGTTTTTGGCTTTTCGGAATAAACACTCGGTGGGGCAGGCCAATATGTTTGCCGACGGTGGGGCATATTCTGTTTCGGGTGGGGTGAGGTGCCGGTTGTATCCCGACTTTCCGTGGTTGTATATGCAGGTCGACGGGGGGTCGGAGTTTGTTGCGGGGGCGGATTGGTACTATAAGTTCGAGTATTTGGAGGAGAAGGAGCGGGGTTATCCGTTCGAGGAGGATTTGCTGACGCCGGGTTATTTCGAGTTCCCGATCAAGAGGGGACAGAGCGTGGTGTTTTCGGCCGCTCTGGAGCAGATGGGCGATGATTTGGGCGAGCAGTTTGCCGAGGAGTTGTCGCGAAGGAGCGATAAGAAAGATTTCATTTCGTGTTTGGAACATTCGGCGCGGCAGTTTATTTCGCGGCGGGATGGTCGTACGGAGGTTGTTGCGGGTTGGCCGTGGTTTGGAAGGTGGGGCAGGGACACTTTTATCGCTTTGCCCGGGATCACTTTGAGTCGAGGCGATGTGGATAGTTGTGTCGAGGTGGTGAACACTATGACGTCGGAGATGCGGGACGGGTTGTTTCCCAATATGGGCGAGGCTTATAATTCGGTGGATGCGCCGTTGTGGTTTTTTTGGACGTTGCAGCAGTTGGAGCAGCACTTGGGGGCGAAGAAGATTTGGAAGGATTATGGGGAGAAGATGAAGGGGATCGTCGATGCTTATGTGCGTGGGGTGGGTGGCAATATCGGTGTGGGGGAGAATGGGTTGGTTTGGTCGGGTCATCCCGATTTGGCGATGACGTGGATGGATGCGGTGGTGGATGGAAGGCCGGTGACGGGCAGGGAGGGGATGCAGGTGGAGATCAATGCACTGTGGTATAATGCGGTTTGTTATAGTGTCGAGCTGGCTCGGCAGTTTAAGGATAAGTGGTGGGAGGGTTATGCCGAGTTGCCGGATAAGATAAAGGGTTCGTTTTTGGAGACTTTTTGGGATGAGGCGAAGGGCTATTTGGCCGATTATGTTAATGACGGGGTGCAGAATATGTTTGTTCGGCCCAACCAGGTGATTGCGTGTTCGTTGCGGTATAAGATGCTGGGTGAGGAGCAGTTGCTCAGTGTGTTGTTGACGGTGAAGAGACATTTGTTGACGCCGAAGGGGTTGCGGACGTTGAGTCCTCAGAATCCGCTTTACGAGGGTCGTTATGAGGGCGATCAGCCGACGCGGGATCGGGCTTATCATCAGGGGACGGTTTGGCCGTGGTTGCTGGAGCACTATGTGGCGGCTAATTTCGACGTGTTGGGTGAGTCGTTTTTGGAGAGGGCGCGGGAGATTTTGGCGGGGTTCGAGGAGGATATTTCGAGTTATGGGATCGGGTCGATAGCGGAGATTTATGACGGCGATCCGCCCCATTGCCAACGTGGGGCCATTTCTCAGGCCTGGAGCGTGGGCGCAGTGCTGAGGATCCACGAGGCAATTACGAATTACGAGATGAAGAATTCTGTGCAGGGGAAATAATTTTCAATTTGGACAAGCTATGCGAGTATTGATGTTTGGTTGGGAGTTTCCGCCGCATATAGCGGGGGGGTTGGGAACGGCGACCTATGGGTTGACCAGAGGCCTGGCCAAGCACGGTGTGGAGATTAAGATGGTCGTCCCGAAGGCGTATGGAGATGAGGATCAGCGGTTTGTCAGGGTGGTTAATGCGTCGGATGTGGTGACGCGGTTCGGCGATGTGAGGTATCGGGATGTGTGGGACCGGATGAGCTTTATCGAGATCGACTCTAATCTTATACCATATTGTTCGCCGGAGGAGTGGGAGTGTAAAAAAGAGGCTTGGAAGAGTGGCAAGGCTTATGAGGGGACCGATTTATGGGAGGGACGGTTCAGCTTTTCGGGACGGTATGGCGAGAATTTGATGGAGGAGGTGGCTCGTTATGCTATGGTTGCGGCGCGGGTTGCGGAGGAGTTGCAGGGGCAGTTCGATGTTATTCACGCTCACGATTGGTTGACCTATTATGCGGGGATTGCGGCTAAGGCGGTGAGTGGTCGGCCGTTGGTGGTGCATATGCACGCCACGGAGTATGACCGGAGCGGGGAGAACGTCAATCGGATGGTTTACGATATTGAAAAGGCGGGTATGGAGGCGGCGGATCGGGTTATTGCGGTGAGCAATTTGACGCGCAATATTGTTATCGAGAAGTATGGCATTGCGGCGGAGAAGGTTGTGGCGGTGCATAATGCGGTGCGGTTTGCGTCGAGCACTCCGGAGGATGTGGAGCGGGGGGTTGAGGATAAGATTGTTACGTTTTTGGGCAGGATCACTTACCAGAAGGGTCCCGATTATTTTGTTGAGGCGGCGGCTAAGGTGTTGAAGCGGGTGCCTAATGTGAGGTTTGTGATGGCTGGGAGCGGCGATATGATGAACCACGTGGTGAGGCGGGTGGCGAAGTTGGGGATTGCGGACAGGTTCCATTTTACGGGATTTTTGAAGGGCGACGATGTTCAGAAGATGTTTATGCTCAGCGACGTTTATGTGATGCCGAGCGTGAGCGAACCTTTTGGGATTTCGCCGTTGGAGGCTATGCGGAGCAATGTTCCGGTGATAATTTCGAAGCAGAGCGGGGTTGCGGAGGTTTTGGAGTATGCGGTGAAGGTGGATTATTGGGATGTGGATGCGTTGGCGGATGCGATTTATGCTTTGGTGGAGTATCCGGCTTTGAGTTCTATGTTTTCGGAGAAGGGTTTGGAGGAGGTTACGGGGTTGAAGTGGGATAATGCGGCGGCGAAGGTTAAACGAGTTTATGAAAGTGTGATATAATGAAGACGGTTTGTTTTTATTTTCAGGTTCATCAGCCGATGAGGCTTCGACGTTATCGCTTTTTCGATATGGGAAGGCATCATAATTATTTGGACGATGCGGCGAATCGGTCGATTATGCAGAAGGTGGCCAGAAGGTGCTATTTGCCGATGAATGCGTTGCTGTTGAGGCTGATTGAGAAGTTTGAGGGGCGGTTTCGGGTTACTTTTTCGATTTCCGGTTCGGCGGTGGAGCAGTTTAAGAGTTTTGCGCCGGAGGTGTTGGAGAGTTTTCGGAAGTTGGCTGCGACGGGGTGTGTGGAGTTTTTGGCGGAGACTTATTCTCATTCGTTGTCGAGCTTGGCCAATATGGATGAGTTTCGGAGCGAGGTGGAGAGACATCGGGCTATGGTGGAGCAGGAGTTCGGGCAGACTCCGCGGGCGTTCAGGAACACGGAGCTTATCTATTCGGACGATATTGGGGCGGAGGTTTCGAAGATGGGGTTTGGTACGATGCTGGCCGAGGGGGCTAAGCACGTGTTGGGGTGGAAGTCGCCTAATTATGTTTATAGTGGCGGCAGTTTGAGGTTGTTGTTGAGGAATTATAAACTTTCGGACGATATTGCTTTTCGGTTTTCCAATCGCGAGTGGAGCGAGTGGCCGTTGACGGCACAGAAGTATGTGGATTGGGTGAGTGAGGGTGCGGGCGATGTGACGAATTTGTTTATGGATTATGAGACTTTCGGGGAGCATCAGTGGGCGGATAGCGGGATTTTTGACTTTTTCGAGAGGTTGCCGGGTGTGATGTTGGACAGGGGGTTGGAGTTTGCTACGGTGAGTGAGGTGGGGTACGAGTCGGTTGGGTCGTTGTCGTGTCCTCACCCGATGAGTTGGGCGGATGAGGAGCGGGATGTGACGGCGTGGTTGGGCAATGAGTTGCAGGACGAGGCGTTTGGGAAGTTGTATGGGTTGAGGGAGAAAGTTTTGGCGGTGGATGATGCCGATTTTTATTTTGTTTGGCGGTTTATGCAGAACTCGGATCACTTCTACTATATGGCCACGAAGTGGCTGAGTGATGGGGATGTGCACACCTATTTCAACCCTTATGGCTCGGCTTATGAGGCGTTCATAAATTATATGAATGTTTTGGCGGATTTCAGCATTGAACTCGATCGAAAGTTAGAAGATAAGAACTAAGAACTAAAAACTAAAAACTGGGCTACGCGACGCGAGCTACGCAAAGCAAAGCAAAGTCGAAAGGAATAGTTATATTTGCAACGACATATTGAGTATTAACAACTTTTTTCTCACAGTAAACTAAGGAACCGCCATCAGGCGGTGTTTCAAAAAGGGGATTAAGGTTGCTAAGCTCGGAGTTGGCTTTGGTGCAGATTGTGCCAAAGCAACTTCGGGTGTGGAGCAATCTTCCTTTTGGGGTTTCCTTAGACCTGCTGTGAGGGATTGTAAACCACACCTTTTTTA
Organism: Alistipes sp. UBA940; assembly: GCA_002293425.1. GTDB lineage: Bacteria > Bacteroidota > Bacteroidia > Bacteroidales > Rikenellaceae > UBA940. The sequence goes on from DBDE01000033.1 coordinate 19,425, forward strand.
TGAAAACTTATGATGTTTTGGGGTTCGAGTACTTGATGGAGGGGGATTGGATCAGGATGTATGACCACGAGCCCGGCAGATGGCGAATCGAAATTGCTGAGGATGGAGCTTATCGCGATGTGTGTTTCCGTGGCAATGGAGAGTTGCTGAGCGGCCACGGATTCTGGCGGGATGGGATGTTCTATCTGAATGAAGAGCAGAGATTGATTTTGAACTAATCGACTTGCGGAGTCGAGCTATCTGTCTAAAATTTTCCCCAGCGGGTTTAGTTGGGCGTGGTCGGTGAGGTCGATCTGGATGGGCACGACCGCAACATAGCCGTTTGACAGGGCCCACTCGTCCGTGTCTGTCGCCTCCGGTTCGTGATTGATGAATTCGCCCGTCAACCAAAAATAATCCCTGTTCGCGGGATTTTGGCGAATGAAGAACTCCTCTTTCCAATAGCCGCGGGTTTGGCGGCACACTTTGATTCCCTTGATGGCTTCGGGCCGCAGACGGGGGATGTTGACGTTCAGACAGAGGGGCAGGGCGATGTTTCCGCCCAGAATGTTGTCCACAATTTCGCGGGCGATGTTTCCGGCGGCTTCGAAATCGGCGTCCAGTGAGTGGTCGTCCAGCGAGAAGCCTATCGACGGGGTGTCGTAGAAACTGCCCTCGATCGCCGCGCCCATTGTGCCCGAGTAGAGGACGTTGATGGCGGCGTTGGAACCGTGGTTGATGCCGGAGCAGATAAGGTCTAACTTTTTGCCGACGATGAGGTGGTCAAGAGCCATTTTTACGCAGTCGACGGGGGTTCCGCTGCAGGCGTAAACCTCTAAGCCGGGCTCTCGCCGGACTTCGCGCAGGAAGAGTGGCGAGGACATTGTTATTGCGTGGGCCATCCCGCTTCGTGTGCTTTCGGGAGCTACGACGACGATGTGGCCCAGAGGGCGCATCACTTCTATCAGCCTCTCCAATCCTTTCGCCCCGACGCCGTCGTCGTTGGTCAGAAAAATCAAACGTTCCGCCATAATTTTTTCTCAATTTTCAGATGACAAAGGTACAAATTTTATAGATTGCCGCGTTACGCTGATGCGTTCCTCGCAATGACGATGCGAAAAAATTCGTAATTCGTAATTCGTAATTCGTAATTTTTATATATCTTTGCGGCTCCAACCGCTCGGGAGACGCGCCGATGTTGGAGGATTGGAATAAAAAATTTTTAGAGAAATGAATAAGGAGCAATTGATCAAAGTGGCCCAGGAGGCTATGTGGCCTGTTAAGGAGGTGCCCGAGTTTAATTCGGGGGACACCATCACGGTGACGTATAAGATTATCGAGGGCAATAAGGAGCGTTTGCAGTCATTCCGCGGGGTTGTTATCCAGATTAAGGGCTCCGGCGTGACCAAAATGTTCACCATTCGCAAGGTGTCGAACGGGGTTGGCGTGGAGAGGATTTTCCCGCTCTATTCGCCTCATATCGACTCCATCGAGGTTAATAAGCGGGGTGTTGTCCGCAGGGCGAGGATCTATTACCTCAGGGGCTTGACGGGCAAGAAGGCCAGGATCAAGGAGAAGAGGGTTACGAAGTAAAAATTAAAAACGGCTGGCGAAAGCGAGCCGTTTTTTTTTATATATTTGTATCGTTATGATGGTAAAGATTTTGCTTGTCGTGTCGATGCTGTTGCAGTTGGTGGCGACGGTGTGGGCTGTAGGGTTGGTGCGCAAGACCAAGTTCAACTCGGTGTGGATACTGTTTAGTGTCGCTTTGTTGATTATGACGGCGAGTCGGGTTTTGCAGTTTGTCCACTTTGTGCCGCGGGGCGGGAGCTCGCCGTGGTTTGTCACGATGGTGTGGATCGACATTGCCATTTCGTTGTGTATGAGTTTTGTGTTGTTTAATGCTCGGCGGTTGGTGGAGTATGTCGACAGGCTGATTTTTCAGAGGACGCTGACCAGTAAGCGGATATTGTCGGCCACGCTGCGGACGGAGGAGAAGGAGCGGATCCGGTTTTCGAAGGAGCTTCACGACGGGTTGGGGCCGTTGTTGTCGAGTGCCAAGATGTCGCTTTCGGCTTTGGGCGAGATGTCGGCCCAGAATGGCGAGATTGTCGAGGGGACGCGGCACGTGATCGACGAGGCGATCCGCAGTTTGAGGGAGATTTCGAATAATCTCAGTCCTCACGTTTTGAACGAGTTCGGGTTGGGCCGCGGGGTTGGGAACTTTGTGGATAGGTTGGCGGGGTTGCACGATATGAAGATCGAGTATCGGACAAATTTGAGTGGGGAGCGGTTCGACACGGATGTGGAGGTGATACTTTATCGGGTGATTTGCGAGTTGGTGAACAATTCGTTGAAACATTCGGGGGCGCGCGGGGCTAAGATAGAGTTGGATTATGATGGTGGGAATATTATGCTCGATTATTCGGACGATGGTTGCGGGTTTAGTCCGGTGGCTGTGGAGGGTGTGGGAATGGGTTTGAGCAATATTGCTTCGAGGATCGGGACGTTGAACGGGGAGTTGGATATTGTTTCGCGCCGCGGTGAGGGGATGCGGGCGCGGGCTCGGATTAGTCTTTCGAGAAATGGTTGATATTTTTTTGGTCGACGACCATCGGCTTTTTCGCGATGGGTTGCGGCGGCTTTTGTCGGCTGATGCGCGTTTTCGCGTGGTGGGAGAGGCTGGGAGCGGTGAGGAGTTTTTGGAGCTGTTGGGGGACCCTAATTTGGTCTTTATGGATATAGATATGCCTGGAATGGGGGGCATCGAGGCGACGCGAAGGGCGTTGGAGACGCATCCCGACTTGAAGGTTGTCGCTTTGTCGATGCACGGGGACGAGGAGTTTTATCGGCCGATGATGGCTGCGGGTGCGGTCGGATTTCTTCCCAAGGATTCCACTATGGAGCAGGTTGTGGCTACGGTTTTAGGGGTGGTGGATTATAAAGGCGCGCCGGTTCGGGAGCTTTCCGAACGCGAGAAGGAGGTGCTTCCTTTGATATGCCAGGGGCTTTCGACTCAGCAGATCGCTCAGCGGTTGTTCATTTCGCCGCGCACGGTGGATAAGCACCGCGCCAGTATTCTCGACAAGACCGGTTGTCCCAATACCGCCTCGCTGGTGGTTTGGGCGGTGCGAGGCGGGCTTTACAGTTGATAGAGATACCTGCGGATGCTCTTTTTTGGGGTTTTTTCAAATTCTGTTGGGTAGATAACTATGGAGGCTACCCGCTCGTAGGGGGCCACGAGGGTGTTGAGCTCGGCCAGGTTTTTCTCCATAATTTCGCCTATCGCCTCGTCCACCACGCCCTCCGAGTGGGCGGTTTCATAGTCGGGATAGATCAACGCGGTCAGTTTTCCGTTCCGCTCGACAACCAGCGACTCCATCACCAGATAGAGGTTGTTCAACTTGGCCTCGATCTCTTCGGGATAGACGTTTTGGCCGCTGGGCGACAGGATCATAGTTTTCGATCGACCTCTTATGTACAGGGTTCCGTCGGGGTCCATCGTTCCCATATCGCCGGTGTGGAGCCAGCCGTTTTTGAGCACTTCGCGGGTGGCGGTTTCGTTTTTATAGTATCCTTTCATCACCTGTTCGCCTTTCACTATCAGCTCGCCGGCGACGTGTTGCGGATCGGGCGAGTCGATTTTGGCTTCGAGGTAGCCTTCCAGAACCTTTCCCACCGAGCCAGGCTTGAACTCCGTCCAATAGGTGTAGCTTATCAGGGGGGCGGTTTCGGTCATTCCGTAGCCCACCGTGATGGGGAATTTTATGCGCATTAGGAACTCTTCGGTGTCGGGACTCAGTGCCGCTCCGCCGACGATGAACTGTCCCACTTCGCCTCCGAAGGCGTCCAGAAGTTTTTTGCGAATGGTGGCATAGATGGCTTGGTCGATCAGGGGAAGTTTCAGTGCCAGCCTCATCGGCCCCTTTTCGAGGAGCGGTGCGACCTGTTTGCGATAGACTTTTTCCAACACCAGCGGCACGCAGCAGATCAGATGGGGCTTCACCTCCGCCATCGCTTCCATCAGGATTTTGGCTGCCGGAATTTTGCCCAGCAGCGTCACGTGAACTCCCTCGGCCATCGGACACAGGAAGTCGAATGCACAACCATAGGCGTGGGCGAGCGGCAGGAACGACAAAATCCGGCTACCTTTGAAGTAGATGTGCTGGTCGATGGCAAATTGCACCATTGCCGTCAGGTTGTTGACCGTCAGCATCACCCCTTTGCTGTAACCGGTGGTGCCGGAGGTGTAGTTCAGCAACACAACTGCATCGTTGGGAACGTCGGGATATTTGATGTCTTCGGCCGAGAAGCCCCGCGGGTACGCTTCGCGATAGTGACGGGTTATGTCTTTGCGAAATTTCTGCAAACTGTGGCCTTGGCGTTCGTAGACCAGATGGAAGTCGGTGAGCGAGAAGACAGCCTCCACTTTTTCGACCCTGTCGGGTTCGATGACGTCGAAATAATTATCCCCAACGAAAAGCAATCGGCTTTCGGAGTGGTTGATGATGTGGATTATGTCGTTTGAGTTGAAGTCTTGCAAGATGGGCACGATGGTCGCCCCGTAGGTCATTGCGGCCAGATAGGTGATGCACCAGCGCGGATTGGCGCGCCCCAGCAGGGCAATTTTATCCCCGGGCTTGATGTCGGCTTTTTTGAACAGCAGGTGGAGTTTGGCGATCTCCTTGGCCATCTCATAATAAGAAAAAGTCTCGTTCTTAAAATAATCGGTCAGGGCTGGCAGTTCGCGGTTTTGGCGAAAGCTGGCCTCGTAAATTCTTATCAAATTAACACTCAGCATTTCCGTACAATATAAATCGGTTCGTATCTGAGGCCGAAACGCTGTCGTTCGGCATCGGTTAACGATGCAAGATAGTCAATTTTTTCGACATTCCAACCCGCCGCGGCGAGACGGTCGGCGTAATCGCGGCCGTAGATGCGCCGGTGGTCATATTGACCGAAAACTTTTGTCCGCTCGGCGGGATCGATTATGGTGTCGTCCTCGAAAGTCTCTGCGCGCGTCTCGTCCACCGGCGACAGCAACACGCCCCAACCGCCCTGTTTGGTCACTCGATGGAGTTCGCGCATCGCCTTTCGGTCGTCGCCCACGTGCTCCAACACGTGATTGCACATCACCACATCGAACGAACAGTCGGGGAACGGGATCGCCTGAACGTCCATTTTCACATCGGCGAGCGGACTTTCGAGATCAGCGGTGATATATTGTCGTGATCGCGGCCCGTCTGTCGCGCTTCCTCGTTTCTCGCTCGGGTCCGTGCCGGTATGTACTGTCCCCTCGTTCGCAACTTCGGTCAGCGCAACATCTGCACCACGCTGACGACAATATGGTTTTTCGAGTTTCTGAAATTTTTTGGAAAGACATATTTCCGGCGCGACGTGCAGAAATCTGACATCCCCATCCTGCAAACTCGTCTCCCGCTCCAACCACAGCCACAGCAGCCGATGCCGTTCGAGCGACAGACAGCCCGGGCACAACGCCCCCTTGCGAACATCGACATAGCCATAAGGCAAAAACCGCCGGAACCGCCCGCCGCAAACGGGACACTCCACCCCCTCGCCCCGATACAGCACGCTCACAAGCGGCATTACCCACCGCGCCACGCGCTGCAACAGCGACCGCGGAACCCTATTGAGGATCAGCCGGATCATTGAGCACGTCGCTTACCTCTTTTTCGGCTTTTGCCAATCGCTGTTTGCACCACGCGATGAGCTCGGTGGCCCGGCGGACTCGTGCGGCCAGGGTATCGACATCCATCGAGGCGTCGTTGAACCCGGCCACTATTTTCTCGACCTCGGCAATCGCCTCGACATAACTTTTCGGTTCTTTTTCCATATTTTAGTTATTATTATATAGTCTTCGCCTTAACACTCCCCTTTGCCAAAGTTATATCCATCACCTGCCCCTCCGACAGCTCCGCCGCATCTCTCACCGCGCGGCCGTCGGCACGCACAACGGCAAACCCGAGTGAGAGAATATTCTCCGGCCGCCGCGCCTCGACAATCTCGCCATAAGAGGCCAACCGCTCCGCCAGTAGGGCAAGCATCATCGTCGGACGCTCCGCAAAAAAAGCCCCGAAACCCGTCAGCAAGTTGTTCTCACGCAACAGACGCTCGCTCGAAAGACGCGCAACCTCGCCGCCCAATCGCCCGAGCCGCAGCTCCATCCGCCGCGTCATCTCCACCGCACCCAGCGACACCACCCGCCCGATGCGCTCCAGTCGCAACTTTTCGGCACCCAAAAAATTCTCCGAAAAAGTGGATACCCGAAAATAAAGCCCCTCCAAAAAATCCCACACCTCGCTCAATCCCTCCGCAAGCCACACCGCCACCGCCGTGGGGGTCTTCAATTCCATCGCCGCAACCATATCGACCACGCTCCGGTCCTTGTCGTGACCTATGCCCGTGACGACCGGCAGCGGAAATTGCGCCACGTGCGACGCCAACCGATAACCGTCGAACGCCGACAAATCGCTCGTCGACCCGCCGCCCCGCAGGATAACCACCGCGTCGAACTCATCCGTCCGCTCGGCAATGCGCTCCAACGCCCCCACAATCGACTCCTCCGTAGCCAACCCCTGCATCACCGCCTCGAAATGTTCCACGCGGAACAAATACGGAAATCTGTCCAATTCCTGCAAAAAATCGCGATAACCCGCCGCACCGCTCGCCGAAATGACCGCCACACGTTGCACCACCGCCGGAAAACCGACCGAGCGATTCATATCCCAAACGCCGTCGGAATGCAATTGCGCGATGGTCAGTTGCCGCTGACGCTCCCTCTCGCCCAATGTGTAAGCGGGATCGATGTCGGAAATGGTGAGCGAAAAACCATACAGCTCGTGATAACCCACCGTCGCTTTCACCAAAATCCGCATCCCCGCCTCGATTGCCGAACCGGTCTGGGCACGGAAAATATCGGACATCTTGCCCCACTGCGCCCGCCACGCCACTGCACGAGTAGAAGCACTCGGCACCGCACCCTCGCCCTTCTCCACCAACTCCAAATAGCAATGGCCCGAAGAGCCATTCACCCGAATGTCGGCCACATCCGCCGCCACCCAAACCGGCAACGGAAAAGCCTTTTCCAAAGCCAGCCTGACGGCGGAAAGTAACTCGCCCAAAGACATGTGAGTTTTTGTCGACATCAAACGCAAAGATAATTACGAATTACGAATTTGCGACAAGCCGAAAGCAATAAAAGTTATTTTAATTGCTGAGGCGCGAATGCAAATCAATTTATTAATTACGAATTACGAGTTGCGGAAAAATGTGTAATTTTGCACGATTATGGCAGACAACATTATATTGAGCCGCCTGGACGGTCTGAGGGCAAAGTACGCCGAGGTGGAGGCACAGATGAACGCCCCCGACGCGATGGGCGATATGAAGCGGTTCGTCGCGCTGAACAAGGAGTACAAGGAGCTCGGCCCCATCATCGAGGCCAGCGAACGGTACCGAACCGCCTGCTCCAACCTCCAAGAGGCCAAAGACGTGCTCGCCAACGAGAAGGACGAAGAGTTCCGCGAGTTAGCACGGGGCGAAATTGCCGAGCTGGAGCCGCTCGTCGAGCAGTTGGAGGAGGAGATAAAACTTCTGCTCATTCCCAAGGATCCGCAGGACGACAAGAACGCCATCGTGGAGATACGCGGCGGCGCAGGTGGCGACGAGGCAGCTATTTTTGCGGGCGACCTCTACCGGATGTACACCCACTATATCGAGAATCGGGGGTGGAAGTACGAAGTGAACAGCATCAGCGAGGGAACGAGTGGAGGGTACAAAGAGGTGGTTATCAAGGTGATAGGCCAGGGGGTTTATGGGGTGTTGAAGTACGAAAGCGGCGTCCATCGGGTTCAGCGTGTACCCCAGACCGAAACCCAGGGGCGGGTGCACACCTCGGCGGCGAGCATTGCGGTGCTACCCGAGGCGGAGGAGTTTGACATCGAGCTCAATATGAACGACATTCGCAAAGACACATTCTGCTCCTCGGGCCCGGGCGGCCAAAGCGTCAACACCACCTATTCTGCAATCCGGCTAACCCATATTCCGACCGGCATCGTGGTGCAGTGTCAGGACCAGAAGTCGCAGTTGAAAAACTTCGACAAAGCGTTGGAAGAGCTGCGGACGCGAATCTTTAACCTCGAATATCAGAAGTATCTCGACGAAATCGCCGGCAAACGCAAGACTATGGTGAGCACGGGAGACCGCTCGGCCAAGATCCGCACCTACAACTATCCGCAGGGGCGCGTGACCGACCATCGCATAAACTACACCATCTACAACCTGGGACCATTTATGGATGGCGATATTCAGGATATGCTCGATCAACTCGTTGTGGCCGAAAATGCCGAACGATTAAAGGAAGCTGCATTATGAAAAAGCAAACGCGGCAGGTGAAGTGGATGGTGTTTCTTATTCTTATGCTCCTCGTCGGCGTATGCCTTCGCTGGGCGCACATCCGAAGCGAAGCGGGCGAAGCCATTAGGCAAAGGATGAACTATTTCAAAAACCTGTCCATCAATGCACCCATCTGTTCGGCCAGCGAGCGCGCTTCGGCGGCGGGATCGGAGGCGTAGATCACCCCGCGCGAAGAGTTGACCAAAAGGCCACACTCGCCGTTCATCCCATACTTCGCCACATCTTCCAGACTCCCCCCTTGCGCACCCACCCCGGGAACAAGCAGAAAATGGTCGGGAACAATTTTGCGAACCTCTTCGAGCGTTTCCGCCCGCGTCGCACCCACCACAAACATCATATTGTCCGCCGAGCCCCACGTCTTGGCGGTCTCAAGCACCCGTTGCCACAGAAACTCGCCGCTCTCCAACCGCAACGTCTCAAAATCGTCCGCCGATGGGTTGCTGGTGAGGGCCAGAACCACCGCCCAATCGACGTGCGACAGGAACGGCTCGACCGAGTCCCTGCCCATATATGGCGCAACCGTCACCGCATCGGCCACCCGAGCAAATGCGCGGGCGTACATCTCGCTCGTGTTGCCAATATCGCCACGCTTGGCGTCGGCAATGATGAGCATCTCGGGGTGGTTTTCGCGAATATAGGCACACGTGCGCCCGAACTCTTCCCACCGCCCTTCATAGAACGCCAGATTGGGTTTATACGCCACAGCATACTGATGCGTAGCATCTATAATGCGCTTATTAAACTCAAAAACATCATCCCCGACAGTATCCAATCCGACGCACAAAAAAGACCTCTTACGAAGAATCTGTTCGAAAAGTTGAGCTTTTGTCATATCAATTGGTTTTATACGGCCGTTCTATCGAGGTCAGCTCGTCGTTGGCTTTGGCAATCTTGGCGGCCAGTGATTTTTTGAAAGCCACCAGTTTTTCGCGCAAAGCACCGTCGCCCACAGAAAGTATCTGACAAGCCAAAATAGCCGCGTTCTGGGCCCCGTCTATCGCCACCGTCGCCACCGGAATGCCCGACGGCATCTGAACGATGGAGTACAAAGAGTCCACCCCGTCGATGGAATTAGACGAACGGATCGGCACCCCGATGACCGGCAGCACTGTCGAAGCCGCAACTACCCCGGGAAGATGAGCCGCACCGCCCGCCGCCGCAACTATCACCCCGATGCCCCTGTCCGCCGCCGCTTCGGCATACTGCGCAACAAGTTCCGGCGTGCGATGTGCCGACAGCGCGTGAACCTCGTAAGGCACCTCCATCGAATCCAAAAACCCAAAGGCCGCCTCCATCACGGGAAGATCGCTGGTGCTGCCCATTATTATTCCGACACGTGGTTTCATAATTTTTCACTATTTTTGCGTTTTGCAAAAGTAATGGAAAAAATCGTAAAACTGCACGATAAAGAGTTTCGCACCCTCATTCCCGAAGCCGAGATAGACAGAGCGGTGAGCGAGCTGGCCGACAAGCTCAATGCCGATTATCGCGATCGACCCACTCCGCTGATCCTGGGGGTGCTGAATGGGGCGTTTATGTTTGCCAGCGATCTGGTGAAGAAGCTCGATTTCAATCCCGAATTGTCGTTCGTTAAGCTGTCGTCCTATTGTGGCACCGGTTCGACGGGCAAGGTGAGTGAACTTATCGGATTGAAGAACAATTTGGAGGGGCGACACATCATTGTGTTGGAGGACATTGTCGACACGGGCGAGAGTATGGAGCATCTGCTCAAATCGTTGGAGGGTCATCGGCCGGCAAGTGTCGAGATCGCCACGCTGTTCTTTAAACCTCGTGCTTTTCGGAAAGATTTTGCGGTGAAATACCGGGCTTTGGAGATCGGCAACGAGTTCATTGTGGGCTACGGGTTGGATTACAACGAGTTGGGGCGCAATTTCAGGGACGTTTATGTTGCCGTTGGTTGAGGATTTCTATACCTTGCAGGGCGAGGGTGCGTGGACGGGGACGGCCGCGTGGTTCATTCGGCTGGGCGGGTGTGATGTGGGTTGCAGTTGGTGCGACGCCAAGGAGACGTGGAATCCCAAGATCCATCCGCTGGTGCCTGTCAGTGAGGTTGTGAGTCGGGTCGGGGCGGCAGATGTGGTTGTGGTGACGGGCGGTGAGCCGTTGATGTGGGATTTGGGGGAGCTGACGGAGAGGCTGCGGGCGCGCGGAGTGAAGACGCATTTGGAGACCTCGGGGTCGCATCCGTTTACGGGCAGTTGGGATTGGGTGTGTTTGTCGCCCAAGCGGAAGAACCCCCCTCGGGACGAGGCGTGGGCGCGGGCGAACGAGTTGAAGGTGATTATCGAGACCCCCGAGGATTTGGAGTGGGCGGAAAAATGTGCTGAGAAAATTACGAATTACGAATTACGAATTACGAATTACTGGAGCGAAGCGCAGGAGGCTGCGAACTGCCGCAGTTCAAGCCGAGGCCGTCTCGGGGCGCGGAGGGGAAATCACCCGAGCAAATTTGCGCAGCAACTGCGAGGGAAGTTCGCCCAAAGCGCCCAGGACGAGGCGGGCAAGGCAGTCGTAGGCGACGAAGCGGAAGCGAATAGTTGCGTGTTGTTTTTGCAGCCTGAGTGGAGTCGGCGCGAGGAGATGATGCCGGTTTTGGTGGAGTACATTAAGAAGAATCCGCGGTGGCGAATGTCGCTCCAGGCGCACAAATATATGAGAATACCGTGAGGGTCGTTGCCATAGTGTTGATAATCGTGGTGGTCGTTTTTTTCGGCCGCGATCTGTTCTCGTCGCTCCGGGTGCGCCACGACATCGACGAATTGGAAGAACAACGGCGCGAACTTATGTACAGTATCAGGGACGACAGTGTGTTGCTTCGAAGTCTGGACGATGCCGAGTTTTTGGAACGCTATGCCCGCGAAAATTTCCTGATGCGACGGGATAGTGATTATGTATATATTTTAATTGAAAAATAAATGGCTGACGAAAAGATAATTTTTTCGATGGTTGGGGTGAGCAAAGTGCTGCCCGCCGGTAAAAAGATATTGAACAACATATATCTTTCATTTTTTTACGGTGCCAAGATCGGCATCATCGGGCTGAACGGGAGCGGTAAATCGACCCTGATGAAGATAATCGCCGGACTCGACAAAAGTTTTCAAGGCGAAGTGGTATTTTCGCCCGGGTACAGTGTCGGTTACCTGGAGCAGGAGCCGCAGTTGGACGACACAAAAACCGTACGCGAAATTGTTCAACAGGGGTGTGCGGACACCGTTGCGCTTTTGAAAGAGTATGAACAGGTGAACGAAAAATTTGCCGATCCCGACCTGACGCCCGATGCAATGGACGCCTTGATACAGCGTCAGGGCGAGCTTACGGAGGCGATAGACGCAGTGAACGGTTGGGAGCTCGATGCGGTATTGGAGCGGGCGATGGATGCGTTGCGTTGTCCGGATGGCGACACTCCGGTGAAGACCCTTTCAGGCGGAGAGCGCAGGCGGGTGGCATTGTGCCGACTACTGTTGCAGGAGCCCGATGTGTTGCTTCTGGACGAGCCGACCAACCACCTCGACGCCGAAAGCATCGACTGGCTGGAACAGCATCTTCAGCAGTACAAGGGGACGGTGATAGCCGTGACCCACGACCGCTATTTCCTCGACAATGTTGCAGGGTGGATTCTGGAGCTCGACAGGGGCGAAGGCATCCCGTGGAAGGGAAATTACAGCGAATGGCTCGACCAAAAAAGCAAGCGTCTGGCGCAGGAAGAGAAGCAGGAGAGCAAGCGCCGCAAAACTTTGGAACGCGAACTCGAATGGGTGCGGATGGGTGCCAAAGCGCGCCACGCCAAGAGCAAAGCGAGGTTGGGCGCGTACGACAAAATGCTCAACGAAGACACCAAACAGAAAGAGGAAAAGCTCGAAATCTTCATTCCTAACGGGCCGCGGTTAGGCAATATGGTTATCGAAGCAAAGGGCGTTTCGAAGGCTTTCGGCGACCGGCTACTGTACGAAAATCTGGAATTTTCACTCCCTCCGGCGGGCATCGTGGGCGTTATCGGCCCCAACGGAACAGGCAAGACGACCCTTTTCCGGATGATAATGGGATTGGAAGAGCCGACGAGCGGGAGTTTCAAGGTGGGCGAAACGGTCAAGCTGGCCTATATCGACCAGCAGCACAAGTCGATAGATGCCGACAAGAGCGTCTACGAGGTGATTTCGGCCGATTCGGAGCACGTTATGCTGGGCAATCGCTCGGTTCCGGCCCGGGCCTACGTTTCGCGCTTCAACTTCAACGGGGCCGATCAGGAGAAGAAGTGCGGGGTGTTATCGGGCGGCGAGCGCAATCGGTTGCACCTTGCGTTGGCGTTGAAGGAGCAGGGCAACGTGTTGTTGCTGGACGAGCCGACCAACGATATAGATGTGAACACGCTCAGGGCATTGGAGGAGGGGTTGGACAATTTTGCGGGGTGCGCGGTGGTGATCTCGCACGACAGATGGTTCCTGGACAGGATCGCGACCCATATTTTGAGCTTTGAGGGCGATGGCGAGGTGAAGTTTTTCGAGGGCGGATATTCGGAGTATGAGGATTGGAAAAAGTCCCAGGGCCTCGAACCACGCAAAAAAGTGAGGTACCGCAAGTTGGTGGAATAGGATAATGCAGAACCAGGTCCAAATATTCGATAAAAGTCAGGTTCGCTCCGTTTGGGACGAAGAGCAGGGGAAATGGTGGTTCTCGGTAATCGACATTATTGCCGTGCTGACCGACAGCCCTAATCCACAAACATATTGGAGGGTGCTGAAACACCGATTATCGGAAGAGGGGAATCAAAGCGTTACAATTTGTAACGGTTTGAAAATGCCCGCTCCCGATGGCAAAATGCGTCTTACCGATGTTGCCGATGTCGAGCAGATATTGCGTCTCATTCAGTCCATTCCCAGCAAAAAGGCCGAGCCGTTCAAGATGTGGCTGGCAAAGGTTGGTCGCGAACGGATAGACGAGACGATAGACCCCGAACTCTCGATCGACAGGGCCATTCAAAATTACAGACGGTTGGGCTATTCCGAAAGCTGGATAAACCAACGCATAAAATCGATCGAAATTCGTAAAGGCCTCACCGACGAATGGGACAAAGCGGGCGTAAAACAGGGCGAAGAGTATGCGCTGCTGACCGACCTTATGACCAAAACGTGGAGCGGAATGACCACGAAAGAGTATCGGAAACACAAAAACCTGAAACAGGAAAACCTGCGCGATAATATGACCAACCTCGAACTGGTCATCAATATGTTGGCCGAAGCGACGGCGACCGAGCTGGCGGCAAAACACTCGCCGCAGGGTCTCTACCAAAGTTCGGTCGTTGCGCAAAAAGGAGCCGATGTGGCAAAAAATGCCCGTTTGGAGATCGAGACTCAGGGTGGCGAGGTGATAAGTTCCCGAAATGCAAAACAGATTGGGAAACGTAACGAAATCGAATAACTGATAATGGCACAAAAACCGACTATACCGAAGGGGACGAGGGATTTTTCGCAGGCCGAAACCGCGCGAAGAACCCACATTTTCGACACATGCCGCGCCGTCTTCAACCTCTACGGCTATGCCGCCATCGAAACCCCGGCAATGGAAAACCTGTCCACCCTGATGGGCAAATATGGCGAAGAGGGCGACAAACTGCTCTTCAAAATAATGAACAGCGGCGAAAAAGCGGCCGATCCACCGGAGCGAGGGCTGAGGTACGACCTCACGGTGCCCTTTGCGCGGTACGTTGTGCAGCATCAAAGCGAAATTGTTTTCCCGTTCAAGAGACACCAAATCCAACCCGTTTGGCGTGCCGACCGGCCGCAGAAAGGGCGGTACAGGGAGTTCATACAATGCGACGTGGACGTGATAGGCAGCACGAGCCTGGCGTGTGAAGTCGAACTTATTCAAATCGTGGCCGAAGTCTTTCGTCGGTTGGGGGTCGGTGTCGTTCTGAAGCTCAACAATCGCAAAATACTTGCCGGAATCGCCGAGGTTATCGGCCATCCGGACAGGCTGACCGACATCACCGTGGCGATCGACAAGCTGGACAAAATCGGCATCGAGGCGGTGAGGGAAGAGCTGGCGGGAAAGGGAATCGGTACGGAAAAGTTGGAGCCCGTGCTGGCGTTGGAGGGCTCGTTTGCCGACAAGCTGGATGCCATCGAGAAGATGTTTTCGGCTTCGGAGACAGGTTTTGCGGGGGTGGGGGAGATGCGCGAGGTGTTGTCGATGGTCGGGGAGTTGAGCCTGGATTTGGACATCGAGTTGGACCTGTCGCTGGCTCGCGGGTTGAACTACTATACGGGCACCATTTTCGAGGTCAAAGCGCGTGACTGGGCTATCGGTAGCATCTGCGGAGGCGGGAGGTACGACGATCTGACGGGCATTTTCGGGATGTCGGGCGTGAGTGGGGTGGGCATTTCGTTCGGCGCGGACAGGATTTACGACGTGATGGAGGGGTTGGGATTGTTTCCCCAGGCCGCGACGGGGGGCGTGCGGGTGATGTTTGCCAATTTCGGCGGCGAGTGTATGTTGCAGGCTATGCGGTTGGTTTCGGAGTTGAGGAGTAGTGGGATTGCGGCGGAACTCTATCCCGATCCGGCGAAGATGAAGCGGCAGATGGAGTATGCCAATCGCCGCGGGGTTCTGTTCGTTGCCATTGTGGGCGAAGACGAGTTGGCGGCAGGCACTGTGACGGTGAAGAATATGGTGACGGGCGAGCAGCAAACAATTACGAGTGACGAAATACGAAATACGAGTTTCAATTGATCTCTTTCGCACATCCCTGGGTTTTTTGGTTGCTGGCGATCGTGCCGGTGATGGGGGTGTGGTACCTCTATCGGGGTCGGGTGGGGTTGACCGTCTCCACCGTCGACACCTTTCCGAATATCAGAACGGCGAAATATTGGTTGCGCCACGTTCCGTTCGCACTTTTGTGTGGGGGGGTGGTGTTCATCGTCATCGCCCTTGCGCGGCCGCAGGTGGCCGAGAACGGCAGTTCGAGCACCACCCACGGGATAGATATTGTGCTTGCGTTGGACATTTCGGGCAGTATGTTGGCGCGCGATTTCAACCCCGACCGCATTGCCGCGGCCAAAGATGTTGCCGCCGAATTTATCAACGACCGGCCCAGCGACCGTATCGGGCTGGTGGTCTTTGCCGGTGAGAGTTTCACTCAAAGCCCGCTCACGACCGACAGGGCGACCCTGTTGAACCTGTTGGCGAGGGTCGAGACGGGCGTGGTGGACGACGGAACGGCAATCGGGAGCGGTTTGGCGACGGCCATCAACAGGCTGAAAGATTCGCCCGCAAAGAGCAAAGTGGTGATCCTGCTCACCGACGGCGAGAACAACACGGGTCGGGTGGCTCCGATGACCGCCGCCGAAATTGCGCAAACGCTGGGCATCAAGGTCTACACCATCGGGGTGGGTACCCGCGGCGAGGCTCCCTATCCGATGCGCGACGCGTGGGGAGGCACCGTGATGGTGACGATGCCGGTCGAGATAGACGAAGAAATATTGACCGACATCGCCTCGCTGACGGGCGGAGAGTACTTTCGGGCGACCGACAGGCGTTCGTTGGCCGCCATCTACGAGCAGATAAACCGCCTCGAGACCAGTGAGGTCGAGGTGAACGAATATACGCGCAAGAATGAGGTGTACGGGCGATTTTTGCTGTGGGGCTTGATTTTGTCGATCATCGGGTTTTGTGTTAAATATCTATTTTTGAGGCCGCTTGTTTAGATTTGCAAATATACAGATGTTCTGGTTGCTGACTGCCGTACTTTTGGTGGTCGGGATCTATTTGCTCTCGGGCATTGTGCGGCGCAAAAGGCTCGAAAAATTCGGTGAACAGGGCACCATCGCTCCTTTGATGGAGGGGTACTCTTCGGTACGCTCTGTTGTCAGGCTCGGATTTTTTTGCGTTGCTGTTTCGCTGATGGTGTGTGCCCTGGCGCGGCCGCAGGTGGGGAGCAAGTTGCGCGAAGTGACGGTGAGCGGGGGCGAGCTGATGCTGGCGGTGGATGTGTCCAACTCTATGCTGGCGCAAGATTTTGCGCCCAACCGGTTGGAGCGGACCAAATATGCTATTGGGCGGCTACTCGACGAGTCGGAGCACGACCGTGTGGGGCTGGTGGTCTTTGCGGGCGACGCCTATGTTCAGCTGCCCATCACGGCCGATTACACCGTGGCTAAGAGCTTTGTGGATGCGATTTCGCCCTCGATGGTGTCGCGTCAGGGCACGGCTATCGGTAAAGCCATAGATGTGGCGGCGAGTGGGTTTTCGAGCAGCGAAACATCTTCCAAGGCGATAATTCTGGTTACGGACGGCGAGAATCACGAGGACGATGCCATTTCGGCGGCGCGGAGGGCGGCCGAGCGGGGCATCACCATCTACACCATCGGTATAGGTACTCCACAGGGTGCGCCGATCGAGATCGGGGGCGAGTTGATGAAAGACGAACGGGGCGAGATGGTGGTGTCGAAGCTGGACGAGACGACTTTGCAACGCATTGCGGCCGAAACCGACGGGGCTTATGTCCGCTCGACGGCCCAGAGTGTGGGCCTGGCCGAGATAGTGGGGGAGATTCGCCGCTCGACCGAGGGCGAGCACACGGCGATGATGTTCGATCAGTGGGGCGAGATGTACGCCTGGTTCCTGGGTGCGGGGCTGATTTTTCTGCTCGCGGGCTGGGGCCTTTCGGAACGTGCGTCTGCGCGATTAATCAGATAATTGCCGCGCGCAGGCTATAGCGCAGGTTGGTTGCGAATCGCAGCATTTTAGCCGAGCCGGTACCGCGGCCCCGTGTGGCGATAGGGTGCGGAGGGAAGATCGCCCGACAAATTTTGCGAAGCAAAAGGAGGGAAGCTTGCCCGTAGCACCCAGGCGAAGGATAACCTGCGAAGATTTGCAGCCGATGGAGCAGGAGCAAAAACCGCGTAAGGACAGGGCACAATAGTTGCAGTGAGCGGGAGGTATGTCGCTCGGAAATCTTTTTACCAAAATCTCGAAATTCGTTGCGCCCTATCGGTGGCTGGTGGTGCTGACGCTCGCCCTCACCCTCGTCGGCGCACTCATCGCGCAGGTCAACGCGTGGGTGTTGCGCTATGCCGTCGACCGAATCAGCGTCCTCGAAGGTCTGACGGAGGGGGTCGATGTGCTGGTGTGGATTTCGGTCATTTTGCTGGGCAAGGAGCTGGTCAACTTCTTCGTTCAATATGGCCAAAAGCTCTATGGTGAGAAGCTGCGGATCTTCGTGAGCCGCGATTTGGCGCAGACCGTCATCGAGCGGGTGATGACCTATCGGATGGCCTTTTTCACCACGGGTGGCAACGCGTCGGGTAAACTTCAAACGCGAATAGACCGCGGAATAGAGAGCCTCTCGCGGCTGGTCCAGAACTTTTTTATCGACATCGTTCCGCTCTTTGCCGGCTCGGTCATTGCGCTGGTGATGATGTTTCAGGCCAATTTTTGGGTCGGAATGGTGGGACTTGGCATAGTGCCCATCTATTTTTGGGTGAGCACGGTTCAGGCCGGAAAGCTGAAGGGCAAGCGGCGCAACATTCGCGACCTGCGCGAAACCAAAAGTCAGGGCATTCTCGGAATTTTCGACTCCATCACCGTCATCAAATCGTTCACCAGCGAGGATATCGAGGCGCAAAAACAGCTCGGCCTGCAGCTCGACCTGACCGAAGCGCAAATGAAGACGCGCCGAATCAACTTTCTGTTCAACGGGCTGAAAGGTTTCATCGAGCAGATCGGGGTCGTGCTCATCATCATCCTGACGGCCTATCTGGTGCTCACGGGGCGGATGACCATCGGGGCGATAATGTTCCACATCCTGCTGTTCAACAACGTGACCGCGCCGATCCGCCAGCTTCATATGATCTACGACCAAATGAACGACGCGCTAATCTACTCGGAGAGCTTTTTCAGGACACTCGACGCAGCGGACGAGGTGGAGCAGTCGGGCGATTTCCGGCCTGCAAGCGTGAAGGGCCACTTTGCGATCCGCGGCGTCGACTTCACCTATCCCGATAACACCCAGCCCACGTTGGTCGACATAAATATGGACATTCGGCCGGGCAAGATAACCGCACTCGTCGGGCTGTCGGGCGCGGGCAAAAGCACGCTCATCAACCTTCTGGACAAGTTCTACCTGCCCGATCGTGGCACGATAACCCTCGACGGCACGCCGCTGGCCGACTACGACACCGAGCTGCTACGCGACAACATCGGGCTGGTGTTGCAGAAAAACCACATCTTTGCCGGCACCGTGGCCGAGAATATTCGCTATGGAAACGCCGATGCGACTCAGGACGAAGTGGAGGATGCGGCGCGAAAATCGTTTCTGCACGACCAGATCGCCGCCCTGCCTGACGGGTACGACACTCCGGCGCAGAAACTCTCCGGCGGCCAACAGCAAAAAATCGCCATCGCGCGAATGTTTCTGAAAAATCCGCCGATAGTGTTCCTCGACGAACCCACGGCGAGCCTCGACGCCATCTCCACCGAACAAATCAAGGCTTCGCTGGATGCCATCAAGCGCGACAGGACGGTGGTGATAATCTCGCACAGCATTTCGCAGATCATCGACTCGGACGACATCTATGTGATGCAAAAAGGGCGGGTGGTGGAGCACGGAACTCACGATAAACTCTACCACATCGCGGGCGGAGTTTATCGCAGCATCTTCGAGGCTATGGCGCGAAGTTTGAATATAGATAAAATCACGCGCACGCTGGACGAGTAATCTCTAATTATTATAGCTATGTTGGATCAAATTTTGGGCCTGGTCAAGAGCCAGGTGAGCGAATCGCTGGGCGGGATCGAAGGCATTCCCGCCGAAAAAAAGACAGCCGTAGTCGAAACCACTGCATCGTCGCTCGTGAGCGGGTTGAAAAATTTTGCCACACCCGACAAACTTTCCGGACTCCTGGGGATGGTTGGCGGCGGTGGCAGTGGCGCGAAAGGCTCGGCGGTGAGCGGACTGTCGAGCGGTGTGGTTTCGGCGTTGACCTCGAAGGTGGGGTTGTCGCCCGCCGTGGCTTCGAAAATCGCTTCGGCGGTGATTCCGGCGGTGATGTCGCTGTTGAAGGGCAAGGTGGACGACTCGTTCCAGCCAGGGTTCAATGTCGGCTCGATCCTCGGCGCGCTCGGCGGCAAGAGCTCGGGTGGCGGACTGGGCAAAATGCTCGGCGGACTGTTCGGTAAATAAAAAAAGCCCTCTTCGGAGGGCTTTTTTAGCGATTAGCGATTAGTGATTAGCTTGTTCCGCGTAGCCAACTCTTAACTCTTAGTTCTTAACTCTTAACTATTCCAGATGCACCTCGAAGCTTTCGAGCAGCATCGGAGTAACGGAGAGGGTATAGTTTCCTCTTTCGCGCGTCCAGTGCTTCAAGTTCCAAATGTCGTCGGACACGACTTTCTCTTCAAGCATCATCACCAGCCCCTGTCTCTCCCACTCCTCGATCGAACACTGCTCGGCAATGCAACGGCTCTCGGCGATGGGGATCGAAACTATCTTCTCGCCCACCACGATGCCTATGCTGCCCCGCGTCTGGTTCTCGACGATAAACGCCCACCTCTGTTCGGGTTCGGGCGCGGGCTCGCTATTAATACCGCCATCACGTTTGTTGCAACCAACAAACAACAATATGCCCAACAAAAACGCCAACTTTCTCATAACAGCGCGCAAGTTAAAATATTTTTTCTAAAACACCAAATCAGTGTCTGTGTCCGCGGTGTCCACTGCCGGCCTGTTCGAAGTTGTAGAGCTCCATATTTGTCGAACCACGCTTGCCGAAACTGCGAATGTTCCACGCAAATTTCACCCCGACATAGCGTCCGATGGCCGATCCGGTGCGGTTTTGAACCCACTGGGCATCCACCTGGCGACGAAAATCGACGTTCTGGTTGAATATGTCGTTCACAAAAATGCTCACCTCGCCCAGCTTGCTCCGGAAAACTTTCTTGCCGATGCCCGCACTCACGATCAGATACTCCTGCCGATAGTCCATCCCCTCGATGGAGCGTTCGTACCGCCAGGTCCCGTTGCCCGAAAAGGTGAAGCCGAGCGGAAACACAAACTTAAAATTACCCTCTATCGAGTGTTCCAAATAGTCGTTGTTGCTGCGCGACGAGAATGTGTTGCGCACCCGCCCATAGTCCAGCTCGTATCCGATGCGGAAGTCGACCTTTTCGGATATGTTACTGCCCAATGTAACGCCAAACTCAGCCTCCATATTGCGCGAATAGTTGTTTTTCCACACCGTTCCAGCCGTCGGTGTCCACCGGCCTATCTGCGAGGGCGATTCACCATACGAAATTTCGGCTTCCAGATTGATGTTGCTCTTGATGAAGGTGAGCGGAAAGCCATAATCCAAACCCAATCGTCCGCTCCACCGACCATCCATATTGTTGAAGGTGGTGTACCTCCCCACGGCATCGAGCGTCTCTACAACATTGCCCTCCGAGTCGGTTATCGCAAATCCGGGGCTTTCGCTGATGGTGCTGGCGGAGATGGCGTTCGAGGCGTAGTTGAGTCCGAGGTTGAGGGCAAATGTGCGCCCCTTTTCGGCATTGGGGATGATAAGGCGGGTGTAGAGCATATGGTTATAGGTCGGCCTGAGGTCGGGGTTACCTTTGCGCACGTTTTGCACGTCGGAGATGTCGGCCACGTCTTGCAGGTTCTCGACGCTCGGGTTGCCGGTGCGCGAGTGGAGAAACATCCTCAGCGAGGTGTCGTCCGAGCCCAGCTTGGTGTCGAGCATCGCGGCGTAGGTTACGTTGTCGAACGAGCTGCGCAATCCCGCCGCAACAGGCAACACGCGGGTGCTCTCCAACGTGGCGTGCTCATAGAACAGTCCGGTCGAAAGCGTGGTCCCGCCTCGTTGCAGGCGATAGCCCGGGCCCGCACGATGGGTCAGATAGCCGCTGTTGTACACTCCCGACAGCTCGCTCGACGGGGTGGAATAGTACTCCTCGTCGGTGAAATCCCAAAGGTACGAACGGCGGTCGTTGTCGGCATAGTTGTACCTCACTCCATATTCCAAACTCACCAGCGAACTTGTGCTGACAGGCTCGGTGTAGGTCAATCCGCCGCCGATGTTATAGTTGTAATTTTCCGAAGGGGTCGATTGGCGAATGGCGGTGCCGTCCTGCCGCTGGGAATAGCTCTCGCCCGTCAGGTCGTCGGGGTCGTAGTTGGCGTTGAAAAACATCGAGATAGTTCGCCCGGGCTTGCCCAATTTGAGGCGATAGTTGGCGTTCAGTCCCGCCATCCAGCCCGTTTCGTGACTGTTGCTCCAGCTCGAAAGGTCGATGTTGCCGCTGCCGTCCACCGGAATGTAGGTTTGCAGGCCGCTTCGGTCGTCGTTCCGCCCCTGATAGCGAAAAATGGGACGGATGCGCAGTTCCGAGCGGTCGTTGGGCTTGAAATCTATTCGGGCACTGATCGAATGGTTGCGATTTATGCTTTTACGGTTGCTCTCGGAGTGGAGGTTGAGATAGCGCGCGTCGTCGGAGAGGAAATATTCGCGGTCTATCGTAAAGTCGTTCTTCTCGTCGGTGATGCCATAGGTGTACGACGCGTCGAACTTCCACTGATCCTTCTTGCCCCACACGTCGATGTAGTTGAACTGAAAACGACCCACGCGCGCGATACCGTCGTTGTCGCCCGCCCCGAGAATGTCGTCGGTGGTGAAGTGGCGTTCGTTGAGGTTGTTCAGCGTGCCCCCGATGGTTATCTTGGCCTCGTCGTGAAAGATGCTCACGTTGCCCGCAACCAGCCCCAGATGCTTCACGTCGCCATCCTCTGGCTCGGCACCATATTGACCCGACACCTGTCCCATCACCCCCTGGCGCATATTTTCGCGAGTAGTGATATTGATGGCTTTGTAGCCCTCGCCGTCGTCGATGCCGGTAAATTCGGCGTTGTCACTCAGCTTGTCGAACACCTCGATGCTCTTGACCGCTTCGGCCGGCAGAGCGGTGATGGCCGCGTTGACATCCTCGCCGAAGAACTCGCGCCCGTCGATAAGCACCTTGCGAACGGCCTCGCCCTGCGCCTGCACTGCGCCGTTCTCGACCTTTATCCCGGGCATCTTTTCGAGCAATGCGCTCACATCGGCGTCGCCCGCAACCTTATACGAGTCGGCGTTGTATATCAGCGTGTCCCCGCTCAACGAGGTTCGGAGTGCAACGGCAGTCTTCACCACAGCCTCGATCTCGATGCCCTGACGAATGAACAGGGTGTCCAGAGTGGTGCGCCTGTCGCCCACCGTGATGTTTTTTTGCAACGGTTGATAGCCTATGAGTTGGGTCTTAACCCGATATTCTCCCGCCGCAAGTCCTGTGGAGAAAGCTCCTCCGGCACCGCTTATCAGCTCGGTGGTGGCGGTCGAATCGGCCGCGGGGGCGAGCGTCACTCCCACCCCGATGATAGGGTCGCGGGTTTCGGCATCGGCCACCACGCCGCTCACGGTTACGCGCCGTTGGGCATTTGCGTTTGCGGCCACAGCGACCGCCAGAAGGACGAACAACAACTTTTTCATTTGAAAATTTTTGTGAATGAACGCACAAAAGTAACCAAAACCACTTTTCCGACACAAAAATTTCCGCCAATCGCCAAAAACCTCCCGTGAAACGGCTTGCGCATCAGTCGAACGACTGCATACCCGAGCCGGCGATGCG
This sequence comes from Alistipes sp. UBA940, assembly GCA_002293425.1. Taxonomy (GTDB): domain Bacteria; phylum Bacteroidota; class Bacteroidia; order Bacteroidales; family Rikenellaceae; genus UBA940. Next base: position 42,513 of record DBDE01000033.1, read on the forward strand.
GACAATGCGCTGATACTCCGCCGGAGTGAGCTCCATAAAGAAATAATGGATCGGGTCCTGGCGCATCCCGTCCTTGCGCACCTCATAGTGCAAATGGGGCGAAAGCGACATCCCCGTGTCGCCCGTCCGCGCAATAATATCGCCCCGCCTAACACGATCGCCACTGCGCACCGACGAACGGCTCAGATGACTGTACAGCGTCTCGTAACCCCCCGAGTGCGAAATGGTCACCGTCAGCCCCGACCCCGTACTGCTCTGCGTCACGTTCCTCACCGTACCGTCCGCCGTGGCAAAAACGGGCGTCCCCTCCGGCACCGTGTAATCCACCCCGCCGTGGTACTGCAAATTTCGATAAAACGGATGAATGCGCGTTCCATAAGAGGCGGTCAACAGGGTCAGATCGTGATTGATGATGGGTTGGATCGAAGGGATGGAGTTCACCCCGTCGCCCATCTCCTCCACCCGCTGCTGCACCCGCGCATAGATGCCGCCCAAATGTTCGGTGTCGGCATCGAGCCGCGCGAGCTTTTCGAAAAATTCGCGCCCCAGCTGGCGGTTAGTCATTCCCGACAACCTCTCGCGGGTGAGCCACACCTGATCGCCCGCAGCTCCCTCGAAGCTGGGCGGATCGCTCTCGAACAGCACCCGAAACACGTTCTTGTCACGCTCGGCAACATTCTCCAACACCGCCACCAAAGAGTCATAACGCTCGTTGAGTTTATCATACTGCTGTTGCAAAACCGACGTCGACGCCCTGAGCCGGAACTCGGCCGGAGTGTCGAACAGCAACGAGAAGACGAGATAGTACACAATGGCTATCCCCCCCCACGCGAGCAGGTGGAACATCACGCGCACGAAGCGGTTATCGTGTATTGGTCCCCTCGCCGATTTCATAGATTGTGCTGTCGTTAACCTTTTCGATGATCTTTTCGAACTCTGCCGGATCCATCCCGGGCTGGAAATAGTTGATCGGGTTGACCCGCGCGCCGCGGTAAATCACCTCATAGTGGAGGTGGTTGCCGCTCGAAAGCCCAGTCGAGCCCATCTCGCCTATCTTCTCGCCGCGCTTTACGAACTGCCCGCGTGCGACGTCGATCTTGCTCAGGTGGGCATAACGCGTGCGATAACCGAACCCGTGGTCTATTATAATGTTGTTGCCATAACCGCTGATGTACCCAGCCGAAGAGACAAATCCGTCGCCCGTGGCATAAATAGGATCACCTTTTCGACCCCCCAGATCGACCCCATAGTGAGGTCGGACATAGCCCAAAATGGGGTGCAAGCGGTTCATTCGGAACGCTCCGATGCTTCCGCGCAGATCGGCCGGATCGATCGGCATCAAGGCGGGCATCGCCGAGGCCATCTGCTCCTTGTCGGCCGCCAAAGCCTGCAACTGGTCGAGCGAAACACTCTGCAAATAGAGCCGCCGCGACACCGCATCGAGGCTCTTCCACGACGGCAATATCATCTCGGCAAACCTGTCCTGCGCAAAATCGGAATATTTGCTGTCGGGATAATCGTCGTAAATACCCGCTATTGCCAAAGTGTCGGCACCGAACAACGAGCGATAGACGGCGTTGTCGCGATGCTTCAACTCGTCCAACGCGGTATCCAGCGAAGCTATCTTCTCGTTGAGGATCCTGTACTTCTCCACCAGCTCGGCGTTGCCGCGAAAAATGGAGTTGACCTTCGGAGTGCGAAAAGCAAAGGTGAAGATCAGATTGACCACCGAAGCCAAAATGAATCCCAAAAAGAAGTATCGCAACACATTGTATATTGCGAAACGGATATGCCGCCCGTTTTTGCTCTCTTTTGCCATTTAACAACGGCAAAAATAGTTAAAAAAAACGTAACTTTGCCCGCAAAATCGCAAACACGGCAATGACAGCTAATCAAATACGGCAAACTTTTCTCGACTTTTTCGCCTCCAAAGGGCACTCCATCGTTCCGTCGGCACCTATGGTGGTGAAGGGCGACCCGACGCTGATGTTCACCAACGCGGGAATGAACCAATTCAAAGATGTGATATTGGGCAACGTTCCGGTTGCTTCGGCGCGTGTGGCCGACACCCAAAAATGTCTCCGTGTGAGCGGCAAACACAACGACCTCGAAGAGGTGGGGCACGACACCTATCACCACACGATGTTCGAGATGCTNNGGCAACTGGTCGTTCGGCAACTATTTCAAAAAAGAGGCCATAGATTGGGCGTGGGAGCTGCTGACCGAGGTGTACAAGTTGCCTGTGGAGCAGATATACGTGACGGTCTACCAGGGAGACGAAGTGGTGCCATACGACGAAGAGGCGAAAAGCTTATGGTTGAGGTTTTTGCCCGCCGACCACATCATCGACGGCAACCGCAAGGACAACTTCTGGGAGATGGGNNATGGGCGAAACGGGCCCCTGCGGACCCTGCTCGGAGATACATTTCGACAACAGGCCACCATCCGAACGCGAAGCCGTTTCGGGTGCGACCCTTGTCAACAAGGACAATCCGCTCGTTATCGAGATATGGAACCTGGTGTTTATGCAATATCTGCGCAAAGCCGACGGGAGTCTGGAACCGCTGGCGATGAAGTGTATCGNNATTTGGAACCTCGTTTTCATGCAATATATTCGCCGTGCGAACGGTTCTCTGGAGCCTTTGGCGATGCGTTGTATCGACACGGGGATGGGTTTCGAGCGACTGTGTATGATCATTCAGGGCGTGCAGAGCAACTACGACACCGATGTTTTCCGGCCCACCATTTCGCGCCTGAGCGAGCTTTGCGGCAAAAAATACGGAACCTCGAAAGAGATCGACGTGGCGATGCGGGTCGTGGCCGACCACTTGCGCGCCGTGGCCTTCTCCATCGCCGACGGTCAGCTGCCGAGCAATCAGAAAGCGGGCTATGTCATAAGGCGCATTTTGCGGCGTGCAGTGCGCTACGGCTACACCTATCTGGGCTTCACCGAGCCGTTCATCTGGAAACTGGTCGACGTTCTGGCCCAGCAAATGGGGGGTCAATTCGGCGAACTGAGGGCACAAAAAGAGCTTATAGAAAAGGTTATTCAGGAAGAAGAGGCATCGTTTTTGAGGACGCTGGCCAACGGCATCAACCTGTTGGAGGGAGTGATGGCTTCGGCAAAAGGCACGATAGACGGCCGAACGGCGTTCGAACTCTACGATACTTTCGGGTTCCCCATCGACCTGACCGAACTTATCGCCAAAGAGAACGGCCTGACGGTCGACCTTGCGGGTTTCGAAAAGCATCTGGCGGCCCAAAAGGAGCGATCGAGGGGCGACGCGGCGATGGAGGCGGGCGACTGGGTGGAGCTTATCCCTATCACCCAAAGCGAATTCGTGGGCTACGATACGTTGACCGCCAAAGTCCGCATAGCCCGCTATCGGTCGGTGACCAGCAAGGGCAAAACGACCTACCAGCTGGTTTTGGACCGTACGCCGTTCTATGGCAACTCGGGCGGTCAGGTGGGCGATGTGGGGATGCTGGGGAGCATTCCGGTGACAGACACGTTGAAGGAGAACGGCCAGACGGTGCACGTGGTGGAGAGTTTGCCCGAAGATCTGAGCGGCGAGTTCACAGCAACCGTCGATGCGGCGAAGCGTGCAGCCGGTGCGGCCAACCATTCGGCCACCCACCTGATGCACGAAGCATTGCGCGCCGTGCTGGGCGACCACGTAGAGCAAAAGGGTTCGCTGGTCACGCCGGAAGTGCTGCGGTTCGACTTTTCGCATTTCGGCAAAGTCGCTCCCGAAGAATTGCGCCTTGTCGAGCGCAAAGTGAACGCCGCCATCCGTGCAAATCTGCCGCTGGATGAGGAGCGAAACTGCTCTATCGAAAAGGCAAAAGAACAGGGGGCGACGATGCTCTTCGGCGAAAAATATGGCGACAAAGTGAGGGTTGTCAGGTTCGGCGACAGCATAGAACTTTGCGGGGGTACCCACGTAGCGGCGACAGGAAGCATCGGGTTTTTCCGCATTCTCTCCGAAGGTGCCATCTCGGCGGGTGTGAGGCGCATCGAGGCGATAACAGGTGCGCGGGCGGAGGAGTACGACTATATGTTGGAAGATAGTCTGAACAGCGTGAAGGAGTTGCTCAAAAGCCCCAAGGTGGTGGAAGCGATGGAAAAACTGCTGGCCGAGAACGAAACCCTGGCTCGCGAAGTGGAGGCGATGCAACGCGAAAGAGTGGAGGGCATAGTGGAAATTTGGAGCAACGAGATAGGGAGCCTGCCGGCTCAGAACGGCGTTGTGGTGCTGGCCCGGAAGTTGGCTATGCCCGGCGATGTGGCAAAGAATCTGGTGTTTGCGCTCAAATCGCGCTTCCCCAATGCGGCGATAATCCTGGGGTTGGAGGGCGAGAAACCCTCGTTGGCGGTCGGGTTGGGCGACGAGGTTGTGGCCCGAGGTGTGAAGGCGGGCGATGTGGTGAGAGAGGCGGCTAAAAAGATCGACGGCAGTGGCGGCGGCCAGCCTGCATTCGCTATGGCGGGCGGCAAAAACCCCGCAGGAATGGACGAAGCGATGAGTGTTGCCGCGCAATTGATAGTTGAAAATTAATAATCATTTATGAATTATGAATTATGAATAAGGTTCTTTTGATGATCCTCGATGGTTGGGGAGACGGCGACAAGGGTCGCGACGACGTGATCTTTCAGGCACATCCGGAGTACATCAACTCTCTGACCGAAAAATATCCCCACGCCGAGTTGCGCACCAGCGGCGAAGATGTCGGACTGCCCGACGGCCAGATGGGCAACAGCGAAGTGGGCCACCTCAATATCGGTGCCGGACGGGTGGTGTATCAAGACCTGGTGAAGATCAACCGCGCCATCAGGGACAACTCCATTATGCAGAATCCCGAAATCGTCAAAGCCTTCACCTACGCCAAAGACAACGGTGTGGCCGTTCATCTGATGGGACTGGTCTCGGACGGAGGGGTGCACAGCTCGCTCGAACATTTGCTGAAACTGTGCGACATTGCCGCTCATTACGATATTCGACGGAGTTTCGTTCACTGCTTTATGGATGGGCGAGACACCGATCCCCACTCGGGAGCGGGGTTCGTCGGGCAGTTGGAGAGCCATATCGAGGGAACACAAACCAAAATTGCCACCGTGACAGGGCGTTACTATGCGATGGACCGCGACAAACGTTGGGAGCGGGTGCGCGTGGCCTACGATGCGCTGGTGAACGGGGTGGGGGAGAGTTGCGACAGCGCGGTGGAGGGCATCGAAGCCTCCTATTCCAACGATGTGACCGACGAGTTCATAAAGCCCATCGTCATAAAGGGTGTCGACGGGAAGATCGGCGAGGGCGACGTGGTGATATTCTTCAACTTCCGCAACGACCGCGCCAAGGAGCTGACCGAAGTGCTGACCCAAAAAGATATGCCCGATCAGGGGATGCACACCCTGCCGCTCTACTACTGTACTATGACGCCATACGACGCCACATTTAAGGGGTTGCACGTGTTGTTCGATAAAGAAAATGTTCATAATCCATTAGGGGAGTATTTGTCTTCGCTGGGCCTGAAGCAACTGCGGATCGCTGAGACGGAAAAGTATGCCCACGTCACCTTTTTCCTTAATGGCGGCCGCGAGGCAGTGTTCGAGGGCGAAGAGCGCATTCTGGTGCCGTCGCCCAAAGTCGCAACCTACGACCTGCAACCCGAGATGAGTGCGCCCGAGGTGGCTTCGCGGCTGGTCGAAGCCATAAATTCGCGCAAGTTCGACTTCATCGCTCTGAACTTTGCCAACGGCGATATGGTGGGCCACACGGGGGTGTACGACGCTATCGTGAAGGCTGTTCAGACGGTCGACAAGTGTGCGGGCGAGGTGATAGAAGCGGCCAAGGCGAACGGCTACGAGGTGGTGATAATTGCCGACCACGGGAATGCCGACCACGCGCTGAATGCCGACGGGTCGCCCAACACGGCCCACTCGCTCAATCCGGTGCCGATAATTGTGGTCTCAGATCGGGTTAAGGCTGTTTCGGACGGGGTTCTGGCCGACGTGGCACCGACCATTCTTGCCCTTATGGGCGCACCCCAACCCAGCGAGATGACGGGAAAGGTGCTGGTGGAGATGAAATAACAACTTAAATAGCTATATCATCATTATGGAAACTTTTGCAGGTATCTTGGGATTTGTGTTTATTATTTTCGGCATCTTACAAATTATTCTGTTTTTCAAACTTTGGGGAATGACTAATGATGTTAGCGAAATAAAACGAAAGTATCTTTCACAAAAAGATGCACCACAAAGAATTTCCAATAATGCGGCAAAGACATCTTTCTGTGGCTTTAACAACGGAGATTTGGTCGTTGAACTGAAAACAGAAAGACAGATGAGATTCAGAGAAGTATCGGACAATGGGAAGTTAATCTGTTCTGATGGAAATCATATTGTGGGAGAATTTGATCCATCCGAATTGATGGATTTTGACAAGTGGGTGAAGGATATTTACAAAAAATGAGAAGCATATTGTCGGATATTTTTCGGCCGAAGTTGCTCGATACCCTCAAAGGGTATGGCCGTGAGCAGCTGGGGGCCGACGTAATGAGTGGCGTAATCGTCGGTATCGTCGCCCTGCCTCTGGCCATCGCCTTCGGGATCGCAAGCGGCGTAACCCCCGAAAAAGGGCTTATCACGGCCGTCATTGCCGGTTTCATCATCTCGCTGCTGGGCGGAAGCAGGGTGCAAATCGGCGGCCCGACCGGCGCATTCATCGTCATCGTCTACGGAATCGTTCAGCAATTCGGCACCAGCGGGCTCATCGTGGCGACAATTATGGCGGGCGTGATGCTGGTCGCGATGGGGCTTCTGAGGCTGGGAACCATCATCAGGTTTATCCCATACCCCGTCGTGGTGGGCTTCACGAGCGGTATTGCGCTGACCATTTTTGCCACCCAGGTGAACGATTTCCTGGGTCTTGGCCTTGCCGACGTGCCCGCCGAATTTACCGACAAGTGGGCACTTTACGGGCAACACATCCTCGACTTTAATCCTCTGGCGTTCGGGGTCGGGGTTCTGACGGTGGCCGTTATCTTTCTGATGCCCAGAGTGTCGAAAAAGATCCCCGGGTCGCTCGTGGCGATAGTGGCGATGACTTTTGTCGTTTGGATCCTGCGCGAATATTGCGGTATTTCGGGCATCGAGACTATTGGGGACAGGTTTTCGCTGGGGGCAATGAGTGTGGCCGTGGAGGCTCCGCAGATAGATTTTGCAATGGTGCGGACGCTGCTTCCCGCCGCCTTCACCATCGCGATGCTGGGGGCTATCGAGTCGCTACTTTCGGCGACCGTGGCCGACGGGGCGACGGGCGACAGGCACAACTCCAACACCGAACTCATCGCGCAGGGTGCGGCCAACATCATCACCCCGTTTTTCGGCGGCATTCCCGCCACGGGAGCCATTGCGCGCACTATGACCAACATCAACAACGGCGGCCGGACACCCGTTGCGGGGTTGGTACACGCCGTTGTGCTGCTCTTGATAACGCTGTTTCTGGGCTCGTTGACGCGCCATATTCCGATGGCGTGCCTGGCCGGAATTTTGGTCGTCGTGGCCTACAATATGAGCGAATGGCGCGGCTTTTTGGCGTTGGTGAAGGGTGAAAAAGCAGCCGCTGCGGTGCTTGTGGCCACGTTTGTGCTCACCGTGCTGTTCGATCTGACCGTTGCGATCCAGATTGGCCTTTTGATGGCGGTCGTGATCTTCATCAAGCGCGTTTCGGACTCGTCGACAGTGTCGGCATTCCGGCAACAGGTGGCCGGAAACGACTATGTCGAGGGCGGCGTGGATTCCGAGCAATTGGAGTTGCCGGCGCGGGTGGAGGTGTACGAGATCGAGGGTCCATTCTTTTTCGGCATAGCGGGCAAGTTCGACGAAGTGATGAAAATCCTGGGCGACAGGCCGCTGGTGCGCATAATCCGGATGCGCAAAGTGCCTTTTGTCGACTCGACGGGGGCGCACAACCTGCGAAATCTCATCAAAATGTCGCACCGCGAAGGCATCACGATCCTGCTTTCCGGCGTCAACGAGGGCGTGCGTAATACGCTGAAAATCAATGGGATAGAGGAGCTCGTCGGGCGCGAAAATGTTTTGTCCAACATCAACCAGGCCATCGAACGCGCGCGACAACTGACCGATGGCTGATCGTGTAAAGTTGGAATTGCTGGCCCCGGCGCGCGATTTGGAGGCGGGTCTGGCGGCCATCGAATCGGGTGCGGACGCGGTCTACATAGGCGGTCCGGGCTTTGGCGCGCGTAGTTCGGCGGGCAACTCGGTCGACGATATTGCGCGGCTGGTCGAGGCGGCCCATCTGTTTGGTGCCCGGGTCTATGTAGCCCTAAACACGCTTGTTTTCGAACGCGAACTCGCTGATGCTCAGGCAGTTGCGCAATCTTTGGTGGACGTCGGAGCGGATGCGTTGATAGTCCAGGATATGGCCTTTTTGCGTATGGGGCTTCGGGGCGACGTGGAATTTCACGCTTCGACCCAGATGACCAATATGACGCCCGAATGGGTGCGATTTCTGGGCGAGACGGGCTTCAGCAGGGTTATTTTGGAGCGCGCCCTCTCTTTACGCGAGGTGCGCCAGATTTGCAGTTATTGTCAGGGAGCGGTCGAGTTGGAGGCCTTCGTCCACGGCGCGATATGCGTCGGTTTTTCGGGTCGCTGCTATCTGTCGCGAGCTATGTCCGACGGGGCCCGGAGCGGCAATCGGGGCACCTGTTCGCAACCGTGTCGCCTGCCATGGGACCTCGTGGATGGCTCCGGACGCACTTTGGAGAGGGGCAAGCACCTCCTTTCGGTGCTCGATCTGGACCTCTCCGACCGCCTCGGCGAACTGATCGACGCGGGTATCACGTCGTTCAAAATCGAGGGTCGATTGAAGGACTCGGTGTATGTTCGCAACGTCGTAAGTCATTATCACTCAGCACTTAACGCCGCTATTGCCGAGCGAAATGGGTTCGTTCGTGCTTCGGCGGGTCGCAGCGTTCCCGACTTCGCGCCCGACCCTGCAAAATCATTTACCCGCGGCTCCTCACACTACTTTTTCGATGGCTGGGGACGCGATTTTCCCGATCGAAATGTGCTTTCAGACAGCCCAAAATCGAAGGGCGAACCGCTCGGAACGGTACGCAAAGTAGCCTGCGACCGCACCGGAGGTTGGTGGATCGCGCTTGACGCGGGCATTTCTGCTGTCTCTGCGGGTGACGGTTTATGCTTTTTTGTCGATGGCGAGCTCCGCGGTACGAACGTCAATCGGGTGATCGACGGTCACGTCTATCTCAATGATAATCAAGGAGTTACGGTCGGTACAAAGATTTTCCGCAATTACGATCACGCCTTTTCGCGCGCGGTTCGCAACAGCCGCACAAGGCGCAGGATCGGGGTCGTAGCCACGATCGAAATGGGTGCTGAAAGCTTCACCGTAACCTTCAAGGACGAGACCGGAATCGCGGTTACAGCATCTCGTAGCAGCGATTTCGAACCAGCGCGCGATGTTGAAAAGATGGCTTCGACCCTTTCCCACGAGCTCTCTCGCTCCGGCGACACGATTTTTGAAGTTTCGGTCGATTATCATCCGTCGCTTACAAAGCGACAGACGACAACTGAACAGGAAAAATTAGTCTATTTTATTCCTGTTTCGATCATTTCCGCTCTTCGTCGAGAGGGTCTGAACAAGCTCTTGGAAGCGCGCAAAAAGATTGTTCCATCGCGCAATCGCGCAATCGAAAATCCCGTAGCAAAGCTTCCGCAATCATATGCGAAATCTGTTGATAATGCTGTGAATAGCCTGTCTCGACACTTTTATACCGATCACGGAGCTGTCGATTTCGTTCCTTCGCCCGAGGTGCAGCAGGACCTTTCAGGTTCGACGGTGATGACCACTCGATACTGCCTGCGTCGTGAACTTGGTATCTGTCGCTTTGACGGCGACAGATGTTTATCATCTCAAAAAAATAGCGATAATTCGCCTCTTTTGCTGGTACACGGTTCGACCCGCCTGCGCCTCTATTTCGATTGCGAAAACTGCACAATGACCCTCGTAAAACTATGAAAAATCTGCACTATCTGAATCCGCAACTCGCTGATTATGAGCTAATTGATAGCGGCAACTTTGCCAAACTCGAACGTTTCGGACAGTACATAACGCTTCGGCCCGAACCACAGGCTCTCTGGCAGCCTTCGTTGCCGGCCGAGGAGTGGGATCGCCTTGCCGATGCCGTCTTCGAGCGCGCAAAAACTGCCTCCGGAGCCGATGAAAAGGGGCATTGGCAACTGCGAAAAGGGATGCCCGAACGGTGGACGATGGGGTACGAAAATGGCGGACTGAGGATGCGTATTCGCCTGGCACTCACGGGTTTCAAGCACGTCGGCGTCTTTCCCGAGCAGGCCGAGAATTGGGATTTCATCTATCGAAATTGCCTCGAAAAGTCGTCGCCGCGGGTGCTGAATTTGTTTGCGTACACGGGTGGTGCGACTCTGGCGGCGCGGGCCGGTGGGGCTGAGGTGACCCACGTCGATTCGGTTCGACAAACGGTCAGTTGGGCGCGTGACAATCTGATACTCAGCGAGTTAGCTGAAGATGGTGTTCGATGGATAGTGGACGATGCACTGAAATTTGTTCGCCGCGAAGTGCGTCGAGGTAACAAATATGATGGTATAATTCTCGATCCGCCGGCATATGGTCGTGGTCCCGACGGCGAGAAATGGGTGCTCGAACAGGGCCTTGATGAGATGCTGGATTTATGCTCGCAACTACTTGATCGTCAAGGATTTATGGTGCTGAATTTGTACTCGATGGGGGTGTCGGCTTTGGTCGCCCGCACCGCTGTTCACGCCCGTTTCGGAGCTCCCGCACAGGAGCAGTTCGGTGAACTTTTTGTTACCGATCGCACGGGCAAAGAGCTTCCGCTCGGAGTATACTATCGGCTTAACCGAGAGTGATTTGCCATAATCCGACCGAGGCAGATGTGAAACAAATTCGCAATGTAGCTCCGCTGGATTTGCCATTTTTTAACCCGAGTGCGCGCTTCAGTTCAGCGGTTGAGAGGGGAAAATTGTGCCTCAAAATCTCGACATTTTTTACTTTTTGCGCCTTTATCCGTCGCTTCAATTCTTTTGGATTGAATGGCTCAATAGATTGAATATCAATTACTTTGCCCATCAAATCGACAGGTTTTTCGGTCGAAAACGCGTAGCCATTGTCGCTATCGATCCAGGCTCCTCGCTCTGAAAAATAGCGGCGCGCAAGTCGCGATTTTTGCAAACTAACATCGGGAATAACAAGGAATTTATATAAATCCGGCTCGAATGGATTGGGCTCAACGGAGTAATCTGCGTGAGATGGATTGTCAATAAACGGATATTCCACCTCGCCTAATCCGATTGCAATAGCTCGAATTATCGGATTATTATTCGTCTGTCGCTTTGAAAGCGACGGATTGACAAGGGGAATCTCGGCAACAACTTCCTTGCACTCTCCGTCGAGTGAAATAACCTCAGCACGCGCTTCAAACCCAAATACTCGAAAAATTTCGGCAATATCGAATAGAGGCGAAAGTTTGACGACAAGTGAGGAATGTGGTGGATATTTATCGTAATTATTATCATCTGTCGCCGACAAAGCGACGGATGAATCGACGCGTTTCCAAGCCGAAAATTTTCGCCGAATTTCAGGCAAAAGGGCGACCATATCGGGCGAACAATCCTCCATTCGAACCAACTTTTTGCCAACCGAATCACGTCTGTCGGGGTCGGCATAAATGAGGTCGACGCGGGAAAAATCGACCTCTTCTGCACGCAAAAAATCTTCGGCTGAAGTGTTGATTATCAATATGTTACGCACTCCGAGACGGTCTAAATTTTCACGTGCAATGGCGGCCAATTCGGGGTCTTTTTCGAGGGTAATCACCTGCTCGAAATTGCGCGACAAAGCCCAAGAATCGACCCCGAGGCCGCAAGTGAGGTCGATCGCCGTGCGTCCCGAATAGCTTTTTAGCAAAGCCGCGGCCTCGCCCGACGACTGCTCAAAAGCCCTTCCAGTAAGGACGCAACGTGCCGAGTACCAGCTCGGTAGCTTACTTTCGGCGCGTCGCAAATACTTCACCTGAGACGCCACCAAAGCCGCATTAGGAACCTTGCGATCCAACGCTACAGCCAGCGGATCGCGATCGAGGTTTTGCTCGACCAAATCGCGAAACCGAGAACTCAAAAGTATTTCTAATTCTCTCATTATCAGCACATTACACTCTTTTGACGAGAAAGGAGCCAAATGGTGAAACCGGTAAAAATCGCATAAACCCCGACTGTGCCCCAAAACGGTAAAGTGTACTCAATTGCCACTCCCGGAACGCGGCTAACAGATTGAATAACAGTGTTTTGCAGCCACGCAGGTAGCCCTATCAGCCATCGGAAAACAGGCTCTAAAAGCGGGATCGGCAACGCGATCCAAAATGCCGAAAAACCCACTATCGCCCACGCTGTGAGCATCACAATCGGGTTCAGAAGCACTCCCAGAGGCGAAATGACCCCAAAAGTGTGCGAAACCAAAGGCATCGTCGCAAGCGATGCGACGGCACCGATGATGATGGTGCTCCACAGCACATTCAACGCCCGCCAACGACTCGTTACAAACCTGTAAAGCGTTGGAAACCAGCACATTATGCCCGCGACAGCCAACATCGAAAGCTGAAACCCGATGTCGAAAACCAAGCCCGGCCTCAGAGCTAAAAGCACCACCGCCGTGCCGCAAAGAATATTGACAGGCGAACGCGTAACACTCAGAGCCACAGCAAGTTGCGCACCTGTAAACATTGCCGCCGCCCGCAAAACGCTCGGCGACATTCCCGAAAGGGCGGCATAAACCCAAATCGCAACGACAGCCATAAAATTCTTCAACAACCTCCCTCCCCGAAAAAGTGGCAAAAGATAGAGCAACCCATTGATTATCAAGAAGATAATGCCGACGTGGAGACCCGAAACAGCAAGCAAATGGGCCGTTCCGGTTCGCGAATAAGCCGTCCGCAACTCCCGCGAAATCTCCCGCCGAGCACCTACCGTCATAGCGGCGGCAACAGCGCGCTCATCAGAGCTAAGGTGCACTCTATCAAGGCGTTGCGTCGCCGAAGCCTGCAACCGCTTAAAGAAAAATCGCCCTCTGTCCGAGCTCACCGACGGATTCGAAAATCGAGAAATATAGGTCCGGCCCGTAAATCCGCGCGCCCGCATTAACCGTGCGTAACTGCTTGATAATGAGTCGATTGGGTTGACATAGCCCGTAAACCGAACGCGGTCGCCAAGCCCGAACCGATACATAGTGTCGAACGCAACCAGCAACTTCTCGCCGCGCCCGCGCTCCGAAACGATCCGCCCGTCGGAGTGCATCGCCCGACCGCCACGCCAAACAGGATGATCCTCCAAAACGACCTCTAACGGCAACCTAACTCCCTGAGCAACAATGCTTTGCGGCTCGTGAAGTCGCGCTAAAACGGCACCGAAAAAGAGCACCGAAAAGCCCACATAAAGCCATGAAATCGGCCCTCTGAGAAGCAAGGAAATTGCAGCCACAAGGAAACAAACCCCGCCACACACGCACCAAACCCACATTTCGGCAACCGAGGCAAGCAAAATGCCCGCCACAAAAGCCACCAAAACCCAAAACAACGGAACACTCCTCGGAGACACAAAAACAGAAAAAAAAGCCCCCGGCTGCCGTCAATTCTCAAGCTGAACAGGCATAAAAGGAATCTGAAAGGGTTCCTGCCGAGGGCAAATTAATACCCTGCACAACCCCCCTCAAATTCCAAATATTCTACCTCAGTCAGCTTGAGTTTTGACTGCGGCAAAGTTACAAAAAAATCTCGGTTCTTTCGACAGGTTCCACAGGGGAAGAGACTGCGCCTGGTCGGAATATGGTCATTATCTAATTTCCGAATTATCTCATTTTGAATTATCTTTGCAACTCGAAGAAAAACGAACCCGAACAATGGAAAATTACAACCCTGCGGAGATAGAAAAAAAGTGGAACCGGCACTGGGATGAGCAAAACTTTTTTCATTCCGAACCTGACGACAGAGAGCCCTACACCATCGTCATCCCGCCGCCAAACGTGACGGGGATACTCCACATGGGGCATATTCTGAACAACACGTTGCAGGATGTGTTGGTTCGGCGCGCCCGAATGATGGGCAAAAATGCCTGTTGGGTGCCGGGAACCGACCACGCAAGCATCGCCACCGAAGCCAAAGTGGTGGCCAAACTCGCCGCCGAGGGTATCAATAAATCGGACCTCACCCGCGAAGAGTTCCTCGACCACGCCTGGAAATGGAAAGAAGAGCACGGCGGGATAATCCTCAAACAGCTCAGAACGCTTGGTGCTTCGTGCGACTGGGCGAGGACGAAATTTACGATGGATCCCCAGATGAGTGAAAGCGTGATCAAGGTGTTCGTCGATCTGTATAACAAAGGTTTGGTCTATCGGGGAGTGCGGATGGTGAACTGGGACCCCGCGGCCCAGACCGCCTTGAGCGACGAAGAGGTGATCCATCGCGAAACGGCCGGAAAACTTTATTATCTCAGGTATATGATAGAAGGGACAACGGATTACATCGTCGTGGCGACCACCCGTCCTGAAACCATTATGGGCGACGTGGCGGTGTGTGTCAACCCCGCCGACGAGAGATACAGCCACCTGAAAGGCAAAAGGGTTATAGTGCCGTTGGTTGGTCGGAGTGTGCCCATCATCGAGGACGACTATGTGACGATGGAGTTCGGGACGGGCGCGCTGAAGATAACCCCCGCCCACGACGTGAACGACTATGTTATCGGCGAAAAGCACGGGCTGGAAGTCATAGATGTGTTCAATTCAGACGGGACGATCAGCGAAAAAAGCCCTCTCTATGTGGGTGAGGACAGGTTTGTGGTTAGAGAAAAGATTGCTGTGGAGCTTGCCGAAAAGGGTCTTGTCGAAAAGGTGGAAGAGTACACCAACCAGGTGGGATATTCGGAGCGCACGGGTGCCGCAATCGAACCCAAGCTGTCGATGCAGTGGTTCGTGAAGATGGAAAAGCTGGCCGAACCCGCCCTGAAAGCGGTGATGGAGGACACGGTGAGGTTCGTGCCGCCGAAATTCAAAAATACGTACAACCACTGGATGACCAACATAAAGGATTGGTGTATCTCGCGACAACTGTGGTGGGGACAGAGGGTGCCAGCCTGGTTTCTGCCCGAGGGAGGATATGTGGTTGCCGAAAATGCGGACGAGGCGTTGCGGCTGGCCAGAGAGAAAAATAGGGCCCTGAATATGGCCGACCTCAGGCAGGATGAGGATGTGTTGGACACGTGGTTCAGCTCGTGGCTGTGGCCGATAAGTGTGTTCGACGGCATCAGACACCCCGATAATGGGGACATAAAGTACTATTATCCGACTAACGATCTGGTGACGGCTCCCGAGATAATCTTTTTCTGGGTGGCGCGGATGATAATGGTGGGCTATGAATATCGGCACCAGAGGCCATTCAATGCCGTCTATTTTACCGGAATCGTGCGCGACAAGCTGGGGCGGAAAATGTCGAAACAGTTGGGCAACTCGCCCGATCCGCTCGACCTGATCGCCCAATATGGTGCCGATGGGGTGAGAATGGGGATGATGCTCTCGACAAGCGCGGGCAACGACATCATCTTCGACGAGGCGATGTGCGAACAGGGGCGCAACTTCGGCAACAAAATCTGGAACGCATGGCGGCTCGTTGCGATGTGGCGCGGCGCGGCGACCGACGGAGTGCAACCTCTGGCGAGCAAAAAGGCGATAGAGTGGTTCGGGGCGAAGATGGATGCGGTGTTGGGCGAGATAGAGGGCTGTTTTGCCAATTACAGGCTGAACGACGCCCTGATGGCCGCCTACAAATTGTTCTGGGACGACTTTTCAGGGAAATATCTCGAAATCGTGAAGCCCGCTTATGGGGAGGCGATGGATAGCGCGACGTTGTCGGCAACCATCGGGTTTTTCGAAAAGTTGTTGCAGGTGTTGCACCCCTTCATTCCGTTCGTCACCGAGGAACTGTGGCATTGCATAAGCGATCGGGGCGCAAAAGAGTGTGTAACGGTGAGCGATATGCCCGCTCCGAAGAGTGTGGACGAAGAGATTTTGAGCCGTTTCGAACTGATGTGGGAGGCGGTGACGGCCATCAGGGCGGTGCGCAAAAACCGCAATATCGCTATGCGGGAGCCGGTGGGGCTGATGGTTATAGCGGACGGGAATTTTCCTGCCGAGCTCTCTCCGATCCTGGAGAAGATGGGGGGGCTTTCGCAGGTGAGCGTCGTGACGGAGAAGCCGGCCGGATGCGACGGATTTATAGTCAAGACCACCCAATATTTCGTGCCGCTGGGCGAGGCGGTGGACAAGGAGGCCGAGCTGGCAAAACTCACCGAAGAGCTGAAGTATCAGGAGGGGTTCCTGACGTCGGTGATGAGAAAGCTCGATAACGAGCGGTTCGTCGCGTCGGCTCCGGAGGCTGTGGTGGCGGCCGAACGAACCAAACGCGCCGACGCCGAAGCACGCATCGGTGCACTCAGGGAGCGGATAGAGGCGTTGCGATGAACGCTTCCAGGCAGCCATTCATAGTTTCGGCACTGCTGGCAGGGATGCTCGCGGCGGCGTGCGTGTGGCGGCTCGCGGTGGAAGGAAGCAGCTTCCTGTTTACAATATATCCTCACTTGAACCCAATCTGTGCGGCCGTTCCGGCGGCGATAGTCATCGTGTGGACGCTGGTGATCATCTCACAACTCGCCATCAAATTCGCTCCGGGTGCGGGGCGCAACTATCTGCCCATTCAGCTCTTTGTCGTCGGAGTTGGTGCGGTGGCGATGCCGTCGGCCGAGTCGTTGGTGGCGGTGTGGCTCGTTGCGCTGGGGGTTCGGCGCGCCGCAATGTCGATGGGCAAGGGCTATCGGTTCGAGTCGGTCTTTCGCGCGGGGCTCTATATTGGGCTCGCCGTGCTTTTCTATGCCCCGTTGCTGGCGGTCGGGCTGGTGTTTGTTCCGGCATTCCTTATTATATATAAGCGGTCGTGGCGCGAATGGGTGGTCGCTTTGGTGGGGCTTGTGTTTCCGCTGCTGGCGGCGGCGTTCATCCATTGGACGATGGGTGCTGGGGACTTTTTCGTCCGGATGTGCAGCGGTGTGATGATCGGCAGCTTTGCGGGTTCACTCTCTGTCGGCGGAATTGTCGTCGGGGGGATTTTGGTTGCGCTGGGGATGGTGTGTGCTGTTTGCGGTCTTGTTCACCGAAAGGTTATCAGGGTTGGTCCGTCGCGATTTATGCTCTCTGCGGTGGTGCTGTTGGCGGCGTGCCTGGGGTTGGTGGTTGTCGGCGGGGTCGAGGCTGTGCCACTTGTCGCGCTGGCGGTCGCTTTGGTCGCCCCTTATGGTTTTGCGCCCCGATGGAGCGTTGTGGCGACGGTGGGATATGTTCTGCTGATCGTCGCCGCTTTCTGTTTTTGCTTGGTTCGACTTGCATAGCGGGCCGAAAAAATCATCATTTTGACCCATTTCGGGTTTTATTCGAACCAATTCGGACATTTGCTGTAACAAATTCGGTTAGTAATCGACCCATTTCTGTCATTTTGCGTACCAAAATAATATATTATTGTATTAATAGCGGTTAATAAATGTAGCGAATTGCATATTTTCCGCCTTTTTTCTTGCAGATTACAATATTTAGTTGTATCTTTGTGGTGTGTAAAACTACCAAACCAAAACCGATCGAAATGAGTCCTGCAGAGAAAAAAAGACGAGACGCCCGACAACTCCTCCGCCGAGTGCCCAAGCCCAAAACCTCGCCGTCGTCCAGCTCCAAAAACGGCAAAACCAATCGACTGCCCACAGTGGTCCGAACAACCGAACACTCCCGACGTGGGGTCCACTCGTTCGACACCTCCCGCTACGCCATAGGCTATGTGATGAGCGGCCGAAAACACATCCACATGGGCGATATGCAGTGGGAAGCGCAAACCGGCGACGTATTCTTCCTGAGCCGCGGAACCCACTTCGTTGAAGATATTCCTGCCCGAGGACGGCGCGGATTTGAACAGCTCGTATTCTTCTACACCCCCGAAGAGGTCTCGCGGTCGCTGGCCAACCTCGCCGTGAACTACGACATCAACACCTGTGTCGACCACAGTTGTGAAGAGTGTATGCGCCGCGACCACGTTATAGCCACCGGATGGGCCGCTCTGGGGCAATTCTTCGAAGCGACCCTCGGCCAACTCAAAGCGGGATTCTTTGAAAACAACCCCACCTCCGAACTACTCGCGCTGACAATGTTGATCTACCACATAGTTTCGCAGCCCGAGTGCTGCCTGCGAACCCGCGTGCTGGGGAGCACCGACCCCGAGAAAGAGCTGATGGAGCGGATAATCCACGAATATATCTATTCCAACATTCCGCTCGAAGAGCTTGCGTTGCTCAACAACCGCAGTTTGTCGAGCTTCAAGAAGAAGTTCCGCGAGCACTTCGGCGAAGCGCCTCACCGCTGGGTTGTGCGCAAGCGGCTTATGAATGCGCGGTTGCAGGTGATCCAAACCACTAAAACAACAAAACAGATAGCCAAAGAGTGCCATTTCGGCAACACGTCCCATTTCATCAATTTGTTCCGGCAGGAGTATGGGTTGACGCCTTTTCAGTATCGGCGCAAGTATAAGGCGGATGCGATGATGGTGGAGGCGTTCCTCGACGACGCCGACTTCCTCGAAGAGATCCTGGCGATGGACGGCGAAGCAACGGAAGAGTAGGGGGAGTATATTTGATATTTTATTTAACTTTGTTGTTGAAAAGTTAACCTGTTTTCTAACCGAAACTTTAATGTATTATGAAAAAATTATTCTTTTTATTATTTGTGATATTTTTTTGGGCGGGGTGCGAGGAAAATCGCAACACAGATTACACATGTCCACGGAGTTTCGAAATCTTCAACAATACAGAGCAGGAGATCACCTACCAAGACACTGTAAGCGAGGAAACCATAACAATTGCCCCGGGGCAAACAAGGCAGGTTTTTACAGATTGGTTCCCTTGCTCGGGCAACGAACTCGACAAAGACCTGTTTGACATCTCCGGAAATCATTCATTCGCTGGTTCACCTGCAAAGCACTCTGTCTCCATAAATGGCCGTATTTTGTCCGAAGAAATATGGCAACGCAAGAATTGGAATTTTGCGCAAGGAGAATCATTTCCGACATACACACTGGTTATCACAGAAGAACTGATTGCAACTTTTCAAACAGAGAATCCGACACAGACTCGTGCTTCGGCGGTTTATCGAGTTAATCAGAATAATCCCTATTCTTTGCACAATGTTCAAAGAGCTTTGAATATTGTTGTAGGTTCGAGTGCACCCACTCTAAGAGCTTCTCACTATTACATTCGAGTTCTTCCAAAGGATACGATTCAGTTGAGAACCCTGACCAATGACCTTGAGCTTGACATGTTTCCATTTCCATTCGACGATGACGATCTGACAGATGCCGAGATAGAGACACATGAAAACACATTGATAAATGGTTTTGCGTGGCAGTATTGTTTGGTGAAGCCAGATTTTCGAATGCCCTCCGGAATTGAATACGAGGTCCTCGATTATGCTTATTTGCAGGACGATGAACCGGGCACGCGTGCATCAGGAGATCAACTCGATCCGTTGGTTTACGGAGCAGCAATAGATAAGGCGATGGAGTTGGCAGGCTATGTTGGAATCCAAACAAGGGCCACGTGGCAACCTTCGGCAACGATTAAATATAACAGCGGTGTTTCCGGCGAAGCCGTGATACCACTCGAAAATGTTCTTGTCAGAGCCAATACAACTTTCAATTCCGGAGAGGCATACACGGATGCGAGCGGAAATGTGACTATTACGAAGGGGTGGGGCGGAAAATTCAGGAAAGCAACGAAATATATAATCATTTGGTCGAAAAAAGGGCAGTGGAAAATTCATGACAGAGCAGGTAAAGCCAAACACAAAGGACCAAAGCAGAAATCGCATTGGAATTTTACAGTCAGCGGAGATGGTGCCAGTCATACTGCAACATCTGCGACGATCCATAGAGCACTTAATTATTATTACAATAGGACTCCCGCCAAGGCTTCGGGATTGACAAGATATAACAACATTGATGTAAAAGAACATCATAACGACAGTAAGATTATCGGTTTTAGTCACAAGTATGGCTCATTTGATAATTCTTTGCTTGTAAACGAGATACATGTGTATGGGAAAACTTACCGGCCACTCAAAACGGAGGAGATGTTGTCAACAACATTCCATGAACTCGGACACGCCTCTCACAGAACTTTTGCAGGAAGTTGGAGCGGTTATGATAGGGTAAATATTCGGTTGTTAGAGACGTGGGCAAATGGAGTCAGATATGCATTTATGTCGAGTGTTTATCCGAACAAATATGCCGCGGTTTTGGATGGACGTGGATATTCGGACAGTTACACTGCCATAATCGAATCTCTTATGTGGCAAGGCGTAACATTGAGCCAACTGCAAACTCTTGTTAAAGGTAAAGATAACTTGAACGAATTTCGAACGGCGGTCAAAGGCTCTACCAATATTCCATATTTCCTCGTCGATTATATTTTTGACAATCCGACCGTGCCATTGCGTATGAATATCAGTGATCCTGTGAGGCTACTTGTCATCACCGGCCCAAATTTCGCGACACTGAACAGACAGACGACATATAGTGTTCCGGCGAGTTTACCAGCCGGATTTTCATTCAACGGATGGAGCATTTCGCCAAGCACGGGATGGAGAGCCCCTTCGTTGAGCGGGTCTAACTTAAACATAACCTTTTCAACACCCGCAGACTACAACATCAATGCAAACTTCACACTTCCCAACGGGTCGACCCTCACATTAAACCGGTTCGTTGACCTATCGCCGGTCTTGGTTGTTACACCCATGGTCGAGGCGTCGGGGTTGACCGTTCAGGTTGGCAGGACTGCGACGTTTTATGTGACCAACCACGTAGCCGGAGCAACGTACGAATGGATGAATGCGCGAGAGAACTCCATCAGGCAAGGCAATTTGTCTTCCATCACATACACAATGCCTCGTGAGGGGCTGGAGGTTCGGTGTCGAATGGTGATGGGCGACGATGTTTCGGGTTGGAGTACGTCGCGGATCGTTAACGCAGGAGGAGGCTTTGTTATAGAGTTGCCGCAAAACGGAGAAGAGGAGGAAGAAGACGCCGAGCAGCCCGAAATCGAACAATAATTTACTTTTGTCGGAGAAAACCCACCCTTCCAACATAGGGTGGGTTTTTTATTTGGGCAGATGAAAAGTTTTTGCTATCTTCGCGGGATTAAAATCATAAATCACAATGAACATAACCCATATCGAGCATCTGGGCATCGCCGTAAAGAGTCTGCAAGAAGCCATTCCCTATTATGAAAACATTCTCGGCCTGAAATGCTACGCCGTCGAAGAAGTAGTCGACCAAAAGGTCAAAACCGCATTCTTCAAGGTCGGAGACACCAAAATCGAACTGCTGGAACCGATGGAAACCGACAGCGCAGTGGGCAAATTTATCGAAAACAAAGGCGAAGGCATCCACCACATCGCCTTTAAGGTGGACGACGTTGCCCGCTCGCTCAAAGAGGTCGAAGAAAAAGGCGTCCGACTGATCGACAGCGCGCCACGCAAAGGGGCCGAAGGGCTGATGATAGGCTTTTTGCATCCCAAGAGCACAGGAGGTGTGTTGACCGAGTTTTGTGAATAACATCGTAACTTTATTATAATGAGTCAGATTAAGGATAAGATCGCAAATCTTATTGAACGTCGGGAAAAGGCGGCCCTGGGTGGCGGCCAAAAGAGGATCGACAGTCAGCACGCCAAAGGAAAATTTACGGCGAGGGAGCGTATCAATATGCTGCTCGACCAGGGTTCGTTCGAGGAGTTCGATATGTTTGTCGAGCACAGGTGCGTCAACTTCGGGATGGAGAAGGAGCACTTTGCGGGCGACGGCGTGGTGACGGGCTATGGGACCATCGACGGGCGGCTGGTGTATGTGTTTGCGCAGGACTTTACGGTTTTCGGGGGTTCGTTGTCGAAGACGATGAGCGAAAAGATATGTAAGGTGATGGATATGGCGGTGCGGAACGGTGCGCCGTGCATCGGCATCAACGACTCGGGCGGCGCGCGGATCCAGGAGGGGATCGACTCGCTGGCGGGCTATGCCGACATTTTCCAAAGGAACGTGATGGCGAGCGGGGTGATACCGCAGATTTCGGCCATTTTCGGTCCCAGCGCGGGTGGAGCTGTTTATTCGCCGGCGTTGACCGACTTTGTGATTATGCGCAAGAATGCCAGCTATATGTTCCTCACGGGGCCCAAGGTGGTGAAGACCGTGACGGGCGAGGATGTGACTCAGGAGCAGCTGGGCGGCGCGGTTATGCACACCACCAAATCGGGGGTGAGCCAGTTTGCGGTCGACACCGAAGAGGAGGGGTTGAGTTTGATCAGGGAACTGCTGAGCTATTTGCCGCAGAATAATATGGAGGATGCTCCGTTGGCGGTGTGCGGCGATCCGGTGGACAGGTTGGAGGACTCGCTCAACAGTATTGTGCCCGACAGCCCCAATAAACCTTATGATATGTATGAGGTGATAGGGGCGGTGGTCGACCACGGCAAGTTTTTGGAGAGCCAGGGCGGATATGCCAAGAACATCATAACCTGCTTTGCGCGCTTCAACGGGCAGAGTGTGGGGATAATCGCCAACCAGCCCAAGTATATGGCGGGGGTGCTGGACATCAACGCAAGCCGGAAGGCGGCGCGGTTCGTGAGGTTTTGCGACTCGTTTAATATTCCCATCGTGACTTTTGTGGATGTGCCGGGATTCCTGCCCGGTACGGGTCAGGAGTATGGCGGCGTTATCACCCACGGGGCGAAACTGCTGTTTGCTTATTGCGAGGCGACGGTGCCCAAGGTGACGGTGACTCTCCGCAAGTCTTATGGCGGGGCGTATATTGTGATGAGCTCGAAACATATTCGGGGAGATATTAACTATGCCTGGCCGTCGGCAGAGATCGCCGTGATGGGCGGATCGGGGGCGGTGGAAGTGTTGTATGCCAAGGAGATTGCGGCTTTGGAGGGTGAGGAGCGGGCCAAGTTTGTTGCGGAGAAAGAGGCTGAATATGCCGAAAAGTTTGGCAACCCCTATCAGGCGGCGGCTCGGGGATACGTGGACGATGTTATCGAGCCGCGCAACACGAGGTTCCGGATAATCCGTGCTTTGCAGTCGTTGGCCACCAAGCGGTTGGCCAATCCGGCGAAGAAACACTCAAACATACCGCTATGATGATGGGATTTGTTCTCTATATTCCGATGGTTGCGGAGGCTGTTTCGAAGGCGGAGGAGTTTCGGCAACGCGATCCGAGCGGCGGGGTGATGTCGATTATCGCTATCTCGATCGTCTTTTTCGCACTGGTTTGTGTGTCGCTGGTGGTGAGGGGCTATGGCGCGGTGATGCAGCACTATTTCAATAAACCCGTTTCTGTTCCCGTTGCCGCCGTGCCGAAGAAGAGCAAGAGCTCGGTGCAACAGCTGGACGAATGTATTGCGGCCATCGGGTTGGCGGTGAGGCTCTATCAGGAAGAGCAACACATTCACGAATCGCACGTCATCACCATTAATCGCGCTTCGCGGCTTTATTCGCCGTGGAGTTCGAAAATCCACGGAATAACGCAGTTGCCCGATAAGAAATAATGTATTATGAAACAGTATAATTTCAAGATCAACGGTCACGACTATGAGGTGGCCGTGGAAAACATCAAAGACGGAGTGGCTTCGGTGTCTGTCAACGGTGAACAATATAAGGTGGAGGTTCAGAGCAACACACTGCTTAAACCCCAGCCCGTTTTGCAGCCCTCGGTGGCTCCGGCGAGCGGGGGAACGATTTACACCCATTCCACCGCCTCTGCTTCGGCGAAGGCGGTGGCTCCGGCTCCTGTTGCTTCGGCCGGTGGAGGTGCTTCGTTGAAGAGTCCGCTTCCGGGTGTGATATTGGATATTAAGGTGAGGGAGGGCGAGAGTGTTGCGGCGGGTCAGGCGTTGGTGGTGCTGGAAGCGATGAAGATGGAGAACAACATCGACGCTCCGGTGGGCGGCGTGGTGCGCCAGATACTCAAACGCCCGGGCGATAGTGTGTTGGAGGGGGATGTTTTGTTGACAATTGAGAGTTGAGAGTTGAGAGTTGAGAATGAGGGCGCGCAATGGGCAGGGGCGTGAGGTGTGCCAGACAAAAGCGAAGATTGGCGTCAGTACGCCACGCGCACTATTCCTTAGAATGTTTTGCGGGCGTATCTTACGTGATCGAGCGAGTTGAATGGCACACCGACTACAGCCCCGAGCGGTAGCCGAGCATAGGAAGACATATAATTCCAAAAATTTATGAATTTTTTACAGAGCGGTTTCGGTGAGTTCATAGCCGAAAAAATAGAAGTGTTCGCCTCGTTCACGGGGTTTGCAAACGCAACGTGGGGGCACGGGGCGATGATCCTCATCGGATTGGTGTTCCTGTTTCTCGGAGTGGCCAAAAAGTGGGAACCGATGTTGCTGGTGCCCATCGGGTTCGGGATATTGATAGGCAATATTCCTTTCACGCCGGGTATGGAGGTGGGGATATATGAGGAGGGGAGTGTGCTTAACTACCTCTATTTCGGGGTGGTCAAGGGGCTCTACCCTCCATTGATTTTCCTGGGCATCGGGGCGTTGACCGACTTTTCGGCTATGCTGAGCAACCCCAAACTGATGATAATCGGGGCGGCGGCGCAGATGGGCATCTTCGGGGCCTATATGCTCTCGCTGGCCACGGGCCTGTTCACCGCCGCCGAAGCTGGTGCGATAGGCATAATCGGGGGAGCGGACGGCCCGACGGCAATCTTTTTGACCAGTAAACTCGCTCCCCACCTGCTGGGGGCGGTGGCCATTGCGGCCTACTCCTATATGGCGTTGGTGCCCGTCATCCAGCCGCCTGTGATGAGGATGCTGACCACCAAAAAAGAACGGCTGATCCATATGAAGCCGCCGCGCAACGTGTCGCAAACCGAAAAGGTACTCTTTCCCGTCATAGGCTTCCTGCTGACGGCGTTCCTCGTTCCGAGCGGGTTGCCGCTGTTGGGGATGCTCTTCTTGGGCAACTTCCTCAAAGAGAGCGGGGTGACCAAGCGACTTGCCACCACGGCTGGCGGACCGCTCATCGACATCGTGACCATCCTCATCGGGCTCACGGTGGGCGCATCCACCCAGGCGACCACCTTCCTGACGGTGAAAAGTTTGACCGTCTTCGGCATCGGGGCCGTGTCGTTCTTCATCGCAACTTTCGGGGGCGTGATGTTCGTGAAAATTATGAACCTGTTCCTCAAAGAGGAGAACAAGATAAATCCGTTGATCGGCAATGCGGGCGTGAGTGCGGTTCCGGCCGCGGCGCGCGTGTCGCAGGAGATGGGGTTGAGGTACGACAAAAACAATTATCTGCTGATGCACGCTATGGGTCCCAACGTTGCGGGCGTGATAGGCTCGGCCGTCGCCGCAGGGATAATGCTGGGCTTCTTAGCTTAACTATTTTTTCTTATACAGGAACCGTTTGATCTTCATCGAGGGAGTTTTGACAAACTCTTCGTGTTGCTCCTCGACGGCTGATATGTGCGAAAAGCCGGCCACCTTTTTGTTGACATAGTTTTTCAACTCGTCGCGAATCTCGGCCATACGCTCGCGGAAGCCATAGTACTTGCGCTCCAACTCCTCGTAGTTGAACTGCACCAGGGCTATCAATTTGCCCTTCTGATCCTCGGTGACCAGCGAATCGTTAACGTATGTGAGACTGTTGAGGATCGATTCGATCTCCTCGGGATAGATGTTTTCGCCGCTGGCCGAGACGAGCATACTTCCCAGCCGGCCCTTGATGGTGACGTAACCGTCGTCGGCGATTTCGGCCAGATCACCCGTGCGGAACCATCCGTCGGCGGTGAAACACTCGGCCGTCTTCTCAGGATTTTTGAAATAGCCCTGCATCACGCAGGGGGTTTTGGCCAACAACTCACCCTCCACCGTCTTGAGCTCGACCCCCTCGACCGCCGGACCGGTGGTGCCGAGACGAACCGCCGAGGGTGCCGCACCCGCCAAAAGCGGGGCCGTCTCGGTGAGGCCGTAACCTATCGCATAGGGGAACCGACCCTCCATCAGGAACCGCTCGGTTTGCAGGTCGAGCTTTGCGCCACCGATGCCGAAAAAGCGCAACCGGCCACCAAAGATGTTAAAGAGCCGTTTGCCCGCAATGCGATGCAGGAATTTGCGCCCGTACGACCGTCCGTAAAACCACCCCACAACCCGATTGGCAGTGAATTTGGCCAACACCTGGGTCTTGTAGAGTTTGTCCATAATCAGGGGTACGCTCAGCATCAGCGTCGGACGGATCTCCCTCAAAGCCGGAACCAACGTGGAGATGGTGGGCGGCCGGTCGAGATAGTGCACGGTCGCGCCGCACGCAAACGGATAGAGCATCCCTATCGAGCACTCATAAGTGTGGCTAAGCGGCAGGATCGACAGAAAAACATCGTCCTCGTCGATGGGGAAAGTGGCATACCCGATCTCTATTTGACGCGCCAGAGCTCCGTGGGAAAGCATCACCCCCTTGGGTGCCGAAGTGGTGCCGGAAGTGTAGATGATTGCGGCGGTATCGTCGGGCTGCGGAGTTTTGCGCTCGCCCTTTGCGGCGGAAGTTTCCTGATGCAACACCGCCAGATTCTTGGTGCGGACAACAACCCGCATCGCATCCAGCGTGGATTGCGACAACTTGGAATACAACTTGTCCGAAACCAGCAGACCGCGGCACTCGGCGTGGGCGATGATGTGGTCGAACTCTTCGGGGCTGAACCCGGGCAGAATGGGCACCACCACCATTCCCATCTCCACCACCGCAAAGTAACATACCGGCCAGTTGGGCATCGAACTGCTGAGCAACGCAACGTGGTCGCCCGTCGTCAATCCGGCATCCCAAAGGGTGGTTTGCAGCGCCTTCACCCGCTCGTCGAACTGTCGAAAGGTGATGCTTTCGCGCTCGTACATTGCGTGGGATGTGTGGTCGGGAAACGATTTTATGCTGTGGTGGTAAACTTCCGCAAGGGTTTTCATCTTACAAATGTACTAATTATTTATCTTTGCACTCTGTGTTAACGCGCGATTATATCAAAAAGTGTGCTCTCGAAGCCGGATTTACGCTCTGCGGAGTGGCGCGCGCACGGGTGCTGACCGAACACAGGGTGCGATACGAAGCGGGCTTGAAGGCGAGCAGCGAGGGATATTTGGAATATCTCGGGCGTAGCGAGGAGTGTCGGCTCGATCCCTCGCAGTTGCTGAAAGGTGCCAGGACCATTGTTGTTTGTGCGCTCAAATATCCTTTTGGAAATTACTCCGAGCCCAAAGTCGCGGCTTTTGCGCAGATCGAGGAGGAGTATCAGGTGAGGGTGAAAAGGATGCTAAGGGAGGTTTTGGGGCAGCTCGGCGATGTCCGCGCCAAGGTTTGTTGCGACACCTCGCCCATTCTGGAAAAGGCGTGGGCGGTCGAGGCGGGTTTGGGATGGCAGGGGCGCAATTCGCTGCTCATCAATCCGCGCCACGGCTCGTTTATGTCGTTGGGCGAGATTGTTTTGGATGCCGAGGTGGATAGTTATGATGAGCCATATCGGGGCGCGGGTTGTGGCTCGTGTCGTGCCTGTGTCGATGCTTGTCCGGTGGGAGCGATAGGCGAGACGGCCGACGGGATCCGCACAGTGAGCACCGCAAAGTGCATTTCGTCGCGCACATTCGAGTTTGCCCGCCTCAATCCGGGTGCCTCAGTCGAGCCGATTTGCGGGTGGATCAGCGGCTGCGACGAGTGTCAGTTGGCTTGTCCTGTAAATAATATTTTGCAAATCCAAAAAAAATGATTTACTTTGCCGTGTTAAACTTTATAAATTTATTCTATGAAAGGCAAAGTAAAATNNGAGGGTCAGGACGTGTTTGTTCATTACACCGGCATTCAGGGTGATGGTTTTCGCGGTCTCGACCAGGATCAGGCTGTCGAGTTTGATCTGGACGAGGGTAAAAAAGGCCCTCAGGCTATCAATGTTGTTGCTCTCAAGTAAAGTCCGACTACAATAACTTGTGTTCCCTGTCATCCCCTGCCCTGTAACGGGTGGGGGATGGCTTTTTAATTGAGAATTGAGAATGGAGAATTGTCGACGAACCGAGCGCAATCGAGTTTACTCGGATTGCCGAGGTGAGGATGACAATCAAGGCACGTAGTGCATTAGTTTTTTCGGCCCACTCCCCCGCTTTAGCGGGCCGAACGAGTTTGCTTGGCAAACTCGAAAAGATTTGCTATATTTGTGGTGACATATTGAGTATTAACAATGTTGAATTGGGAGTAGAAGCAACCACTTTTCACCGATCCGATTCAGTTTGTTTGCTCAGAGTCTGCCTTGGCACCGTGTGTGTCAATGGCGGCTCTGGTGCGGGACTGTTTCTTGGATCGGGGGCTGTGGTTGGCCTTACTCTCGGGAGACTTTAACGCACCTTTTTTATTATGAAAACTTATGACGTTTTGGGGTTCGACTATTTTGTCGAGGGAGAATGGATTCGGATGTACGATTATGAACCCAGCAGATGGAAAATCGAGATTGCCGAGGATGGAACCTATCGCGATGTCTGTTTCCGCGACGGTGGAGAGTTGCTGAGTGGCCACGGATTCTGGCGCGATGGGGTGTTCTATCTCAATAAGGAGCAGAGACTAATTTTGAGATAATTCGACTTGCATTCGCAAGTCGTCAGCTCCCCCTGAGGGGGCGATGGCTTTCCCGCCGCGAGTGAATAGCGAGCGGTGAGAAGCCGGAGCAGAAAGTGCCGAGCTTTGCTCGGCGGCTCTGGATGGACAGGGGGAGCTGAAATCTGTTCTGCGTAGCCTATTAATCGCTAATCGCTAACAGTTAATCGCTAACCGGAAACCCCTCCGAGTGGAAGGAGCCGAGGTTCGAAACGATATAGTATTCCAACTGCGGAGAGGTTTCGAGCAACTGCCGAGCCCTCTCCACATCGCGACACGCAACCAATGCCGTCGCCCAACCATCCGACAAAGCACACGAACCCGAAACCACACTTGCCGACAACACCTCCCCTGCCGCCGGAAATCCCGTATGCGGATCGATCGTGTGAACCCGCGTGTTGCCCTCCGCATCCACAAACCAATTACGATAGTTGCCGCTCGTGGCAATCGCGCCGTCGCTCAATTCGACCAACGCCTGCCTCTCGTGGGCAAACCCGCCCGAAGGTTTGTCTATTTGGATTCGCCACGCCGTTCCCCGAGGACTGCACCCGCGTGCCCGCACTTCGCCCCCGACCTCGACCATAAAGTCCTCACAACCGCTTTCGGCAAGCATTTCGGCAAGGCGGTCGACCGTGAAACCTTTGGCGATGGAGCTGAAATCGAGGCTCACCCGCGGGTCGGCTTTCGATATTTTGTGGTTGCGAATTTCGATTTTATCAAAGCCCACTAACTGCATCAGGCTATCCACATTTGGTTTCTGTTGCTCCTCGCCCGGGCCGAAACCCCATGCGTCGACCAGCGGTTTGACGGTCGGGTCGTAGAAGCCCTCGGTGTCGCGGTGAACGTCTTTGGCTATCGAAAAACAGCTCTCGAAAATGGGCGTCGTGACATCCGTTTCGTTGCGGTTGATGCGACTGACGAGCGAGGCGGGGTTGAAGATGGAAAAAGTGAGGTCAATTTCGCTAAACAGATTGTCGATTTTCGCTGCGCAATCTTCCGGCGGATTGCCGACAATAATGGAGTAGGTCGTTCCCTGCTGAAAACCGGTAAAGGTTTGATAATCAGCGTGTTTGTTACACGCCACGAGAAGCAAAACGGAGAGAAGGATGAGTTTTCGCATGTGTGCAAATATAAGAATAATGGGAACATTTCCCCACTATTTGGGTAAAGATAATTAAAGACGATGGAATCTTAAAATATGCAATGATTTTCTGATCAAATGTATTATATTTGTGAATCGGAGACTTATATGGTTTAATACTTTTTGACTTATGGCAAAACAATCAACAATTGAACATCAGCGAGCAAGGGCTGAACAGGTCCTCAATGATATGAAAGGACAATTAGTGTCAATAAGTGCGATGGTTAAGAATGCAGGTTCCATACTTGGTAAAATAGACAAGAAGGACAAGGAGTATCAAAAACTCAATGACACATTGAAGTCTATCAACGCATCAATACGAATAGCAATAGGTAGCTTCAATGCGGATAAGAGAAAACTTGCAACCAAACTTGCGGAGGCCAATTCGTTTTACGAGACAAAATACTTGCCTATTTCAAAAAAAATCAGCGACCCGTCAAGTGGATTGTCTGCAAGGCTACGAACGACTCAAAAAGATTACAAAGAATACCAGATTGTTAAGGGTAAATGCGTCGCTAAATTTCAAGAGATTACAGAAATAACTAAAGATTGCAAGATTAAATCGAGGGAGTTGTCAAATGTAGAAAAGACAATTCTTAAATTTCTAAAAAGTGCAGAGATTAATGTCACAAAAATCAGCTACCTACTATCTGTTTCTGAAAAGACGAGCACTCAAATCAATGACATTCATACACAAGTATCAGACCTCTGTAATTTAAGCAAAGCGTCCGCTCAAAACATAGACATATTAGAAAAAGACTCACGTACCCTAAATGACAAGGTCAAGAGTTATCACGCAACAGCTGATGAAAAACTGAAGGCCATTGAAAAGGTTTACAACATTGCTCACGAAACCGGATTAAGTGGAGAGTTCGAAACAAGACGTAATAACCTGGATAAAGAAATAAAGCATTGGAAATGGTGGATTTTTGGAGCTTCTCTTCTGTTGTTGATTGGTGTTATCATATTTTATACTATGCAATTGTTTTTATATAATTGGAATGTGGAAGTTGCTTTTGACTTGAATTTTTACATACGATTTTTAATTTTCTCCCCGTTGGTCTATTATCTATATTTTGTTTCTTCTCAATATAATCAAGCAAAGAAACTTCACGATAAATATGCCTTTAAGACAACGCTCGCTATGGTTATCAAATCTCATATAGAGTTGCTTACACAATACGGATATTTTGAAGAAGATGGGCAACGCGAAAAAATCCTGGACTTCATTTTGAAAGGGTTTGGTAAAATATATAATGAACCATATGCCGATGACAGCTATAAAATGAAAGTCAAGATCGCTAACTTTGAAATCGATTTACAGAAAAAACTCATCGAAAAATTAAGCGAGATAACCGGACACGATTGTACGGCTGGGGCTGTTCAAACCGTAATAGAGAACAAGTAACATGTGATGACATACTTCTGCTCCCGCCTCTTTTTATTTAGGTGTGGCTTTGTTGTATGGGAAGATTTTTTCGGAATTTTTCGGCGAAAATTTGGAGAATGGAAAAAAGTGAGTACCTTTGCAGTCCGTTTCCGAAATTTTTTCGCGAAAAATGCGTTAGATTCGATACGGAAAACACACGATCTTTGACGTACTGGTATACTAAGAGAAACAGAAATGTAGTTAAAGTTTATTCAATTCCAACCAAGGAATAAAAGTAGTCGGGAACCTCTGAAAAAGTAATACAAAAATTTTACAATGGAGAGTTTGATCCTGGCTCAGGATGAACGCTAGCGGCAGGCCTAACACATGCAAGTCGAGGGG
>DBDE01000007.1 GCA_002293425.1 Alistipes sp. UBA940
ACTCACCGCCAGGACGGCAGCGAAAACGTAGAAAAATAGTTTTTTCATAATTTTGGAAGGTTTAGTCAGTAAAAAAGTCGGTAAACCCGCTGTAAAGATAAAAACTTTTCCCGCAAAAGCAAAAAAGTTTCCCAGCGAGAATTTTGCTATATTTGCACGCGGGATGAGCGACGTGATAAAAGAGCTGGCGGGCAAAGAATATGAGTTCGGTTTTACCACCCAGGTGGAGACCGAAACCATTCCGCGTGGACTAAACGAACAAACAATCAGAACCATTTCGGCCAAAAAATCGGAACCGGAGTGGATGCTCGGGCGCAGGTTGGAAGCCTACCGTCACTGGCTCACATTGTCACCACCCACGTGGGCCCACCTGACAATTCCCGAGATAAACTTTCAGGACATCATCTATTTTGCCGCCCCCAAGCCGGCCAAAAAGAGCCTCGACGAGGTCGATCCTCAGGTGCTGAAAACGTTCGACAAGCTGGGCATTCCGCTCGAAGAACAAATGATGCTGGCGGGCGTTGCGGTCGATGCGGTGATGGACTCGGTGTCGGTCAAGACCACTTTCAAGGAGACCCTGGCGGAGAAGGGAATCGTTTTCTGCTCGATGTCGGAGGCCATCAGGGACTATCCCGAGCTGGTGCAAAAGCATCTGGGGAGCGTGGTGCCGCACACCGACAATTTCTATGCGGCGTTGAATGCGGCCGTCTTTTCGGACGGGTCGTTCTGTTACATCCCGCGGGGGGTGCGCTGTCCGATGGAGCTGAGCACCTATTTTCGCATCAATGCGGCGGGCACGGGACAGTTCGAACGGACACTCATCGTGGCGGAAGAGGGAAGTTATGTGAGCTATTTGGAGGGTTGCACTGCTCCCCGGCGTGACGAAAATCAGTTGCACGCCGCGGTGGTGGAGATTGTGGTAGAGCGGGATGCGGAGGTGAAATACAGCACCGTTCAGAATTGGTACCCGGGCGATAAGAACGGCGTGGGCGGGGTGTTCAATTTTGTGACCAAGCGGGGGTTGTGTCGGGGTGAGCGCGCCAAGTTGTCGTGGACCCAGGTGGAGACCGGTTCGGCCATCACGTGGAAGTATCCGAGCTGTGTTTTGCTGGGCGACGAGAGTATGGGCGAGTTCTATTCGGTGGCGATGACGGGCGGCAGGCAACAGGCCGACACAGGGACGAAGATGATACATTTGGGGCGGAACAGCCGTTCGCGGATAGTGTCGAAGGGCATCTCGGCGGGCGAGAGCCAGAACTCTTATCGCGGGTTGGTGAGGATGGGGACCAGGGCGGTCGGTTCGCGCAACCATTCGCAGTGCGACTCGCTGTTGGTGGGCGACAGGTGTGGGGCACACACTTTTCCGGTGGCCGAGAGTCACAATTCGTCTTCGCGGATAGAGCACGAGGCGACGACGAGCAAGATCAGTGAAGACCAGCTTTTTTATGCGCGCCAAAGGGGCATCGCGGAGGAGGATGCCGTGGGTTTGATCGTGAACGGTTATGCGCGCGAGGTGTTGAATAAGCTGCCGATGGAGTTTGCCGTCGAGGCGCAAAAGTTGTTGGCCATCTCTCTCGAAGGGAGCATAGGATAGGAGATTATGTTGGAGATAAAAGATTTGCACGCCTCAGTGGAGGGGCGGGAGATATTGAAAGGCATCGACCTGAAAGTCGGTGCAGGGGAGGTGCACGCCATTATGGGGCCCAACGGGAGCGGCAAGAGCACTCTGGCTTCGGTGTTGGCCGGTAATCCGCGGTTCGAGGTGACGGGCGGGGAGGTTTTGTTCGAAGGCCACAACCTGTTTTCGCTATCCGTCGAGGAGCGTGCCAGGGCTGGGGTGTTTCTGGGTTTTCAGTATCCGGTCGAGATCCCGGGGGTGAGTATGGCGGCATTTATGAAGGCGGCTATGGTGGCCAAGCACCGTGCGACGGGCGAGAAGCAGCTGACGGGGGCGGAGTTCCTGCGCCTCACCAGGGAGAAGGCGGCTTTGGTGGAGCTCGATCCGGCGATGCTTTCGCGCTCGGTCAACGAAGGTTTCAGCGGCGGCGAGAAGAAGAAGAACGAGATTTTCCAGATGGCTATGCTGGAGCCCCGGCTGGCCGTGCTGGACGAGACCGACAGCGGATTGGACATCGACGCGTTGCGCATCGTGGGTGAGGGGGTGTCGAAGTTGCGACGGGCGGATAATGCGATAGTCCTGATCACCCACTATCAGCGTTTGTTGGACTATATTGTGCCCGATTTCGTGCACGTGCTGTACAAGGGGCGGATCATTCATTCAGGGGGCAGGGAACTTGCTCTGAAACTCGAAACCGAAGGATATGACTGGCTCATCCGATAATGTCGTCCTGGTCGAGGGCGGTTCGAGGGCTCTGTCCTATCGGTTGGAGGGAGGGGAGAGGCTCCATTTGGTGGCTTTCGTTTTCGGGGGTACGCTCTCGGTCGAGGTTTCCCTTGCGGCACCGCGTGCCGAGTTCGAGCTGGACGGGTTGTTCATCGGCGATGCTTCGGTGTCGGTCGTTGTTCGTCACCAGGCTCCCGATTGCCGTTCGCGCCAGCTGGTTAAGGGCATTGTGGATGGCGATGCGAAGGGAGAGTTTGTGGGCAGGATTTATGTTGCGCCCGATGCTCAGCGCACCGATGCCGAGCAGCAGAGCCGCAATATTCAGTTGTCGGACACGGCCACGGTTGTTGCGCGGCCGGAGTTGGAGATATATGCCGACGATGTGAAGTGCAGCCACGGAGCGAGTGTGGGGCAGTTGGACGACGAGGCGATATATTATATGCGCCAGCGGGGCATCGACGAAGGTGATGCCCGACGGATGCAGTTGGAGGGTTTTGCGTTTGATATTGCGTCGCGTGTGGGTTCGGAGTCGATGCGGGACTCGATTGCGGATAAGATTGGGAGATTGTTGAGCCGTTAAAAAATGTGCATTCGGCACATTTTTTTGTGTGATTAAAAAAAACTTAGTAAATTCGCACATTGATAGTGTGGGTTTTTGGGGAGAAATGACCGAGTGGCTGAAGGTGCGCGCCTGGAAAGTGCGTATGCCCCAAAAGGGCATCGTGGGTTCGAATCCCGCTTTCTCCGCCAGAGGCGTCGAAAGCGGGATTCGAGCGGGCGAATAACATCCGCAGGATGTCGACGCGAGGCGAGCAAAGCAACGAAAATTTACTTTCAGGTGGCTTTGGTCGGCTTTCGGCGAAAGATCTCGAAGAGATAATTCGCGCGTAGAGGATAGCGCAAGAAGAGGCCTTTGAAGCACCCCTGCCGCGGCGATCACGAGCGAATGAAATAAGCGAGTAATCCCGCGCGGGTGGGAGGAGTAATCCCGCTAAACTGACTGCTGAATGTTTTGAAGAAACATTTGTTATATCTTGTTGCGTTGCTGTTTTTCGCCGGTTGTGCGAAGAACGTTTCGGTTTTTCCCGCGGTCGAGGTGGATGAGGATGT
>DBDE01000001.1:0-36454 GCA_002293425.1 Alistipes sp. UBA940
CAAAAATTTTTGCGCCGCGTAGCCTAACTCTTCACTCTTCACTTTTCATTCTTCATTCAAAAAGCCCCTTGCGGGGCTTTTTGATCAGCATTTCACCCCGAGCTTGCGGAGGTCGTTGCGCAGCTCTTCGGAGTTATCAGTCAGCACCAACAACTTATCGCCCAACGAAAGAGGCGTGGTGCCCGTCGGAACAAAATAGTCGTCGTCCCGCTTAACCATCACAACCAACGTCCCGCCCGGCAACGAAATGTCTTTCAGCTGGTTCCCCTGCGCCAAAAACGCCTCGCGAACCTCGATCTCGCTCAACGCCGACTTGATCTTGTCCGGCAGGTCGATGCCGAAACTGTCCTCCGGCAAAACCTTGCCCAGCCCCATTCGCTCCGCCATCCAACTAACCGTCGAGCCCTGAATTATCAAAGACAGGATGGTGATGAAAAAGACCACGTTGAATATCAGATCGGCCACCCCCGCGTCGAATCCGTCGGCCACAGCGACCAACGCATAAGTGGCAAAAATAATCGGCACAGCACCCCTCAACCCCACCCAGCTCACATAGCGAATGGCGGGCAAAGTGAACTTGCGGAACGGAGCCATACACGCCAACACCGCCGCCGGACGAGCCACCAGAATCATAAACACACCCACCAAAACGCCCAAAATAATCGGGCCCGAAGTAAACAGCGCACTGGGCCGCACCAACAATCCCAACGCAAGGAACATCACGATCTGGAACAACCACGTGATCCCGTCCATAAAGTTGGTGAGCGACTTTTTGAGAATAATCTTGCGATTGCCCGCCACCAAACCGGCAACATAAACCGCCAAATAGCCATTGCCCCGAGCAAGGTCGGTGACGGCAAAGACCACGAACGCCATCGCCAGCATCAAAATCCCATAGAGCGAAGCGTTGGAAAGATTTATCTTGTTGATAACCCAGGCCACACCCCGCCCGAAAAGGTACCCCAACGCCGCCCCGATGACCATCTGCAACACAAACGTGAGCACCGCCCCGCCCCAATCGGGAGCCGACCCCTGACTGATAAGACCGATCAACACAATGGTCATCACATAAGCCACCGGATCGTTCGACCCGCTCTCCAACTCCAACAACGGGCGCAACTTCTGCTTCAAACCTTGTTTCTTGGAGCGCAAAATCGAAAACACACTTGCCGAATCGGTCGACGCCATCACCGACGCCATCAGCAACGACTCCAAAAACGAGAGATGAATGCCGATCACACCCCCGTCATACAACAGCCCCGCGACCATCCATATAAAAGCACCCGTCAAAAGGGCCGTCATAAGCACCCCCGCCGTGGCCAGCACAATCCCCACCGTGGCGATGGGACGTATCTCTTTCGACGAGGTCTCGAAGCCGCCCGAAAACAGGATCACACACAGCGCGATGGTCCCGATGGTTTGCGCGGTGATGGCGTTGTCGAACGGAATGCCCAACCCGTCGCTGCCGAACGCCATCCCAATGACCAGGAACAGCAACAACGCCGGAACACCGAACCGCGACGACACCTTACTCGCAACGACACTCACGGCCAACAACGCCGCGCCGATCAACAACATCAGGCTTAAACTCATTCTATTGCGCTATAAAAGTATAAGTTATGGTTCCACTATGGCGCGCCGGAGCACGATTGTCGACATTGAAACTCGAAGCCAGGGCCGCCTGCACCGCCGCAGCATACATACACCCGTCGCCCGACGAAGCCCCGCGGTCGACATCGGCACTCACCACATCGCCGCTTCGATTGACCGCAATCTTAACAACAACAACCCCGCCACGCTCGCACGTGAATCCCGGAACGACCACGTTGGCCGAAAAACGCAACGGATCGACCAGCCAAAACGACACCATCACCCGCCCCCGCGCCCGCGAATCGTTATTGACATTGCCACTCGTGTCGTCGCTTCGGCGGCTCATCGCATCTATCTCGCTCAGCCCCTGGTTCCACGCCTCGCGGTTGGCATCCATCTGGCCGCTCGGTCGGGGAGTTTGCCCCCGCGTGTCGCCCGGGTCGGCACCCTCGTTGGAAACGGCGTTGCGTATAAATTCTCCGTCGTTCTCGCTCTGGCGCATCCTCACCTCGCGTTCGAGCCTCTGGGCCTCGGCGCGCAACTCTTCCAAAGTCTGCAACTCGACCAGAATGACGTCGTCGTACTGCGGGGTTCGAACGACAATTTTCGAGCCGACGAAAAGAATAGCCATCAGCAGAACTATGGCCAGCACGGCGAATACTCCGGCACGGTGGAGATATATCCACGTCACAGGATCGGTCCTGCGCCGCATAAACGGAAGTCGGAGTCGTTGGGGTTTCTGCTGTGTGGCCATATTTCTCGCAAAAGTACGATTTCTTTACGAAAATTTAATATCTTTGTGCCCTAAACAGGTGAATAATCGAACCGTTTTTTTGATTCGAATGTCGAACAAGCAAAAAACCATTGCATCTCCCGTCTCGTTTTCGGGGCAGGGGTTGCACACCGGCGTCGCCGTCGATATGACCGTTTTGCCTGCCGAGGCAGGGCACGGAATTAAGTTTTGTCGTGTGGATTTGGCCGACAGGCCGGTTGTTCCTGCGTTGGCCGAATTTGTGGTCGACACTTCGAGGAGCACCACTCTCGGGGTGGGGGAGGCGCGTATAAGCACTGTCGAGCATATTATGGCCGCGCTGTGGACGATGGGGGTGGATAATGCTTTGGTGGAGATAAACAATATCGAAGTTCCTATTATGGACGGCTCGGCGCGGGAGTTTGTGGAGGCAATCGGGCGCGTCGGTCTGACGGAGCAGCAGGAGGAGATAAGATATTATCAGGTAACCGAAAAACTCTCTTATGACATACCCGAGAAGGAGGTTCGGATCGAGATTTGGCCGGACGAGGGTTTCTCGGCGATGGTTCACGTCGATTTCGGCAGTCGGGTGCTGGGGAGCCAGTTTGCGGTTTTCGAGGGAGAGGGGTTCGAGGAGGGCATTGCGCCGTGTCGCACTTTTGTTTTCCTTCACGAGCTGGAGCAGTTGTTGGCCGCGGGGCTGATCAAGGGCGGCGATGTGAAGAACGCCATCGTGGTTGTCGAGGACGAGAAGAGTGTCGACATCGACGGGCTGAAGAAGCTGTTTAACAAGCCCGACATCGAGGTCAGGGCGGGATATTTGAGCAACACCGAGTTGCATTTCTATAACGAACCGGCAAGGCATAAACTGCTCGATGTGCTGGGCGATTTTGCGCTGCTCGGGGTTCGCATCAAGGGGAAGATAGTTGCGACGCGGCCCGGCCATTTTGCCAACACCGAGATGGCCAAGACGGTGCGGAAGGCTATGAAGAAAGAGGGACCGAAGCCCGTTTATCGCTATAATCCCAATGTTGCGCCGATTTTCGATGTTAACGAAATCAAGTTGAAGCTGCCCCATCGGCCGCCGTTTTTGCTGGTCGACAAGATCATTCATATAGATAATGAGAGCGTTGCGGGCATAAAGAGCGTGACGGTCAACGAACCCTTTTTCGTGGGCCATTTTCCGGACGAACCGGTGATGCCGGGGGTGTTGATAGTCGAAGCGATGGCGCAGTGCGGGGGGATTTTGGCGTTGCACGGAATGGATCCGGACTACTACTATTCGACCTATTTTTTGAAGATAGACAATGTGCGGTTCAAGCAGAAGGTGGTTCCGGGTGATGTTTTGCAGTTCGAGCTGAGCTTGCTGGAGCCTATCAGAAGGGGGATAGTCAATATGCGCGCCAACGCTTTTGTGGGCGACAGACTGGTGTGCGAGGCCGACCTGATGGCGCAGGTGGCACCTAATGGAAAGAAATAAAAATTGAATATGATAAGTACTCAGGCGTTTGTTCATCCCAATGCGAAGATCGGTAAAAATGTGACGGTCGAGCCGTTTGCATATATTGGGGACGACACCGTGATCGGTGATGATTGTTGGATAGGGCCCCACGCCGTGGTTATGGCGGGGACGAGGATGGGCAAGAGCTGTCGGATACACTCGGGAGCCGTTATTGCCGGTGTGCCGCAGGATTTGAAGTTCAAGGGCGAATATTCCACGGTGGAGATGGGCGATTACAACACCGTCAGGGAGGGGGCGACGATCAACCGTGGCACGGCGGCGAAGGGCAAGACGGTTGTGGGGAGCTACAATTTGATAATGTCGTGTGCCCATATTGCGCACGATTGTGTTGTGGGGAGCCATTGTGTTATTGTCAATTCGGTGTTGTTGGCTGGCGAGGTGGAGGTTGGCGATTGGGCGATTATTTCGGGCCATTCGGCGGTTCACCAGTTTGTGAGGATCGGTACGCACGCTATGGTTAGCGGCGGATCGCTGGTGGGCAAGGATGTGCCGCCGTTTGTGAAGGCGGCGCGCAGTCCGTTGTCGTTTGTGGGGGCTAATTTCATCGGATTGAGGAGGAGGAACTTTTCGGACGAGAAGATAGCCGAGATCCAGGAGATATTCCGTGTGCTGTTCCAGAGCGGTTATGGTTATGGACGGGCTTGCGAGATC
Organism: Alistipes sp. UBA940; assembly: GCA_002293425.1. Taxonomy (GTDB): domain Bacteria; phylum Bacteroidota; class Bacteroidia; order Bacteroidales; family Rikenellaceae; genus UBA940. Next base: position 4,515 of record DBDE01000001.1, read on the forward strand.
ATCGAGGACACTGTTCCGCGCTCGCCGGAGAGGGACGAGATAATCAAGTTTGTCAGGAACTCGAAGAGGGGGATACTCAAGCCGTGGAATGCCGCGTTGGGAGATATTGAGGATTGATTTTGCAGTTCCTGTTTTTTTTTACTACTTTTGTCGTTTCAAATTATCAGACTAAGATGCCGAAGATGAAGACAAATTCCGCCGCGAAGAAGCGTTTCGACTTCACGGGGACGGGAAAGATCAAGAGAAAACATGCGTATCATTCGCATATTTTGACCAAAAAGACCACTAAGCAGAAGAGAAATCTGGACTATTCGGGCCTTGTTTCGGAGGCCGATGCGGCTAAGATCCGTTTGCTGTTGGTTAAGTAAAAAAATTGTGTTAATTAAGAGTGTTTCGGCCCCAAAGAGGCGGGGAGAACCCGTTCGCCGACCGCTCGTAAAACTTTAAAAAATTATGCCACGTTCAGTGAATGCGGTTGCGTCGAGGGCGCGCCGCAAAAAAGTTTTGAAACTTGCTAAGGGGAATTTCGGGTCGCGGTCGAATGTTTGGACCGTTGCCAAGAACACTGTCGAGAAGGGGTTGCAGTATGCTTATCGCGACAGGAAGACCAAGAAGAGGAATTTCAGGAGTTTGTGGATCCAGAGGATTAATGCTGGGGCGAGGATGCACGGGTTGACTTATTCGGAGTTTATCGGGAAGTTGGCTAAGAAGGAGATTGATTTGAATCGCAAGGTTTTGGCCGATTTGGCGATGAACCACCCGAAGGCTTTCGAGGCGGTGATTAAGGCGGTTAAGTAGGGTTACACTTTTATTATATCTGTATTTTTTATGCCATCTCTCACTTTTTGTGAGGGGTGGCTTTTTTTTAATGAAAAATGAAAAATGAAAAGATGAAAAAATGAAAAATGTGCCACCGCGCAGGCCGGCTAACGCGGAACAGGCTAACGCGCCGCGCAGCCCAGTTTTTAGCTTTTAGTTCTTAACTTGTTGTACACTTCCAGGCAGGTCCAGGCGTCGGTGGCGGCGTAGAGGCGTTGAGCATCGGTGAGCGAGGCGGCCTCCCAATTGCTCAGCCGCTGAGCCTTCGAAATTCGTCCGCCAAGCACTATCGCAACAATCTTGAGCAGGCTCAGGTCGGTGATGCCAAACTGCGGAGCGAGCTTTTGCAGGTCGACGAAACCCCTTGCACGCACGCGGCCGATGGTGTTCAGCTCGCGGATGTCGCCCTCGACGCTCAGTCCGATTTTGGCAATTTTACTCGATTCAAGCAGCCTGAGCAGCGGTTTGGGCAACCCGATACGGTTGAGCCGGAAGAGATAGCATCGCTGGGCGGTGGCGAGTTGTAGCAGGGCGACGCGGTTGACCACTCCTTTTTGGAACGCCGGCCGCGATTCGGTGTCGAAGCCCATCGCGCTCTGTTTCGCCAGCTCGGCACACGCTCGCTCCACCCCGTCGAATGTGTCGACAACCACTATCTCGCCCCCGAAAGCGAGCAGGGGCAGGGCGGTGATCTGCTCTTTGGATATGGAGGGTTGAAAATTCATTTCAATTTTATGATTCCGGAGGGATCGACGGTTATCCAGTTGTCGGCGACGAGTTGGTCGATCTCGTCGAGCACGGTGTCGGGTTCGGCGGCGATGCGGGCGACTAATTGCTTGACTGTCAGCGAGTTGTCGCCAACGATTTTCAATATGGCTTCGCTCGAAAAACGCACCCGCGACACTGGCTTCTTCGAACGCAAAAGGCAAATGTCGCATACTCCGCACCCGGCCGCATCGGTCTCGCCGAAGTATTTTCGCAACCATACACTTCGGCATTCGGTCTCGTTGTCGGCATAAGCAAAAATCTGCTCCGACCGTTGCCGGGCCAACTCTTTACGCACTTTGTAGGTGTTGGGAGCTATGAAAACATCCTCTATCGGTAGCCGCTCCATCGGCAGATAGATCAGGGGCGTGCGGCGCGAAGGAATATAGCGTATAACCCGCAACTGCCACAGGGTTTTGAGCAACTCCTTGACTTTATCGACCGTGTAGCCGCTCACAAGGGCGATTTCCTGCTCGTTGACCGACTGAAATTCGGTGAAGATGCCGTTGTACATCCGCATTATGGTTCGCAGAAAGTGGTCGAGTTCTTCGCGTTCGATGCGCAGGCGATAGAGGTCGTCGCGGCTGACGCAAAACATCACCCGCGCGGGGTGGTCGCTCTCGTCGGTGAGCACCATATAGCCGTTGGCCTGCAACACGCGAATGGCACTCATCGCCGTCCACGTGAATAGCTTGTTTAGGTGACAGAACTCATAGATGTTGAAGTCGAACGAAAAGTCTTTTCCTTCGCCTATCGCCACCTGCAAGTAGTTGAATATCAGCTCGTAAACATCCTTGATGGCATCCAGCGACGGGAACTCGACGGCAAAGCGGTTCTCGGCCCTCAGGCGGTCGTCGGGCGAGGTGAGCAGCACGCCGTAAGCCCGTTTCCCGTCGCGACCGGCGCGTCCTGTCTCCTGATAATAGTTTTCGACCGAGTCGGGCATCGACCAGTGGACCACGAAGCGCACGTCGGCGCGGTCGATCCCCATTCCGAAGGCGTTGGTGGCGACCATCACACGTTTGCGCCCGCTCGTCCACTCCTCCTGGCGGATGGTTCGCTCGGCAGCCTCCATTCCGCCGTGATAGTGGCTCGTCGCCACGCCGTTCTGAGTCAGCCAGTCGGCCAGCTGTTCGACCCCTGCGCGGGTGCGTACGTAGACTATTCCCGCGCCCGGCACACCTTCGATTACGCGCATCAGCTGGCCGTTCTTGTCCTCCACGCGGCGCACCGAATAGGAGAGGTTGGCGCGCTCGAAACTGGTGCGCATCACCCGTCCGCCCACCATCCGCAGCTGGGCCATAATGTCCTCCGTCACCTCGTCCGTCGCGCTCGCCGTGAGTGCCAACACGGGCACGGTGGGTATCAGCGCGCGAATCTCGGCAATGCGCAGATATGACGGCCGGAAATCGTACCCCCACTGGCTGATGCAGTGCGCCTCGTCGACGGCCAGCAGGGTGGGGTTCATCCGCTGAAGCCGCATCCTGAAAAGCTCGCTCGCCAACCGCTCCGGCGCGACATAGAGAAACCGCACATCGCCGTAAACGCAATTGTCCAACGCCGCATCTATCTGGTCGGGCGTCATTCCGCTGTGCACCGCCGTCGCCGAGATCCCCCGCGCCCGCAGTTTGTCCACCTGGTCTTTCATCAGCGCGATCAGGGGCGTGACGACGATGCAAAATCCATCTTCGCGCGCCATCGTCGGAAGCTGATAGAGCAGCGATTTTCCCGCTCCGGTGGGCATCAGCGACAGGGTGTCGCGCCCGTTCCACACCGACAGGATGGTCTCCAGCTGCATCGGCCGGAAGCCCTCATAGTGCCAATGTTTGCTGAGCGCGGCCCTCAGTTTGTCCACCGTTTCGTTCATCGGACACAAAATTAGATAAAAAATCGTAACTTTGTTTCCCGATGTGCCGCGTGCTCACATATTTCGCCCTTTCGCTGCTATTAATAGCGTGCCGTCCCTCGTCGACCATTCCGCCGGTGCCGCCGGGGCCCGGGCCGAAGCCCGAACCCGAGCAACCGGTGAGGGTTGAAGGTGTGGTGCTGGACAGGGATCATCTTTCGTTGAAGGTGGGCGACAGGAGTGTGCTGGGTTGTGGAGTAACGCCCCACGACGCCGAAAATCGGGCAGTGAGTTGGCACACCGACGACGAGACGGTGGCGACTGTTGATCAGGGCGAGGTCAATGCCGTTGCCGTCGGCCGCACCGTGATTTGGGTGGAGTCGCTCGATGGCGGATTCACGGCCGAGTGCGTCGTGGAAGTCGAGGCACAGGAAGAGGATCCGGGCACGGAACCTCCCCAGCCCCCTGAGCCGCCCGATGAACCCGAGCCTCCGACCCAACCTGGTGACGTTGCGTGGGAGTTTTCCGATGGGGTGTTGACCATTTCGGGCGAGGGTGTGTTGCCCTACGGTTATTCGCCTTGGGCGGGTTTGGATGTGTCGGTTCTCTATTTGCCCGCCTCGGTTTCGGGCATCGGTGATGGCTGTTTTGCCGGTTTGCCGAATCTGACGACGGTTGTAATCGGAGCCAAAGTTCCGCCTGCGTTGGGTGAGAACAATTTTGCTGCGTGGGACGATACGCTGGTTGTGCCCGAGGGGTCGCTGGACGCCTATCTTTCTCATTCCGCCTGGCGCGCCGCGTTCGGTGCGATAACCGAAAATCGCTGATCGCCGGGTTCATTGGTCACTGATTGCTACGCGAAAGCTACGCGAAACGTCATTGCGAGCGAAGCGCGGCAATCTGAAGATTGCTTCGTCACACTGTTCCTCGCAATGACGGCGCCGCGTAGCTAATTCTCCATTCTCAACTCTCAATTATCAATTAAAATAACATCCCCCGCCCGGGAGAGGGCAGGGGACGCGACAAATACTAACTTTTTAGTAGATCTGCTATTCCTCCTCGTTGCGGTGCATCGCCTCGACATAAACCGCGTGCTGCATCGCCTTGCGCTTATCGATCGACGGCTTGGTGAAATATTGCCTCCTGCGAAGCTCCTTCAAAACACCCGTCTTCTCGTACTTTCTCTTAAACTTTTTCAGAGCGCGCTCAATATTGTCGCCCTCCTTAATAGGCATAACTATCATAAAATCAAAAAATTAATTATTATCAAAAATCAAATACGGTCGGAGCCTCTCGAGCTCCGGATCGGTAAAAACACTATCCTCGACAAGTTCCTCTAACGACGACCAACCTCCCTTCAACTGCCTCATTTTCAGAAGTTTGCGAAGAGCCCCTGCCGTAATATACGGATGGGTGCTCAACTTCTCGGCGGGTGCAAAGTTAATGTTTATTTTCCGAATATCCGCTTCCGAAAGATAAATTTGGGGCAAAATGCGCTCATAATTCTGCTCCGTCACACCCCGAACCTCGGCCAACTGCTCCACCGAATGGAACCCGCCCAACCGATCGCGATACTCCACAATGCGCCCCGCAGTCAGGCTCCCGATGCCCCTAACGCTCACCAGCGCAGTCGTATCGGCCGAGTTTAAATCTACAAGAATGGGCTGAATGTTTGTTTTTTCGGGAAGGGGTTCATATTTTTTGTCACTTTTTTTGTCGCCCCCACCCCCCTCGGGGGCGACACGAGTTTCTGAAGAAACTCGATTTTGCGAGGCAAACTTTTTCAACCGAAACCCCTCGCCGATAACGATATAAGGCTCCAGCTTTTTGTACATCGCCTCACTCACTTGATAGCACGCCGCAAAATCCTCGGCTATCTCAAACACCTTGCCGCGCTCGCGAAACTTCACAATGCCCAACGCCTCGCCACTCGTGAAACCCAAACGAAGTAAATCGTGATAAGCGACAGTGTTGGGGTCGAAGCTGAAAAGCATTGAAGCAGGTGGAATAGAATCTTTTTCGGCCGCCTCCCGCCCTTCAGGCGGCCGACGAACTTCTTCGAAGTTCGAAATCGAGTCGGGATAATTAATGCACTGCGTGCCTTGATTGTCATCCTCACCTCGGCCATTCGAACAAGTTCGAGGGCTCTCGCCTCGTCGACAATTCTCCACTCTCAACTCTCCACTCTCAACTTTTGTCGCCTGCCACACAATCCACGATCCCACCGCCAACAACGGCAGCAGCCACAACACGGCTCGCAACTGACGATTCATTCGGGTCTTTTTCGGGTTAGAAAGAAAAAAAAGACCTCCGGCTGTAAAAGTTCACCCCAAACAGTTACATATAGGCATAGTTCCACCGCCACCGGAGGCCAAAAACCTCCGGCAATAGAACTATGCCAATTACTGCTTAGGGTGGGACAAAGGTAATGAAAAAATGTTAAACGGAGGCACCATCGGAGAGCAGAAGTTTGCGATATTTGCGGGATGGTGAGGCCAAAAACTCACCCAAACCATACTCCGCCCAACGCCGGTCGACCATAGCGATGGTTTCCGTGTCCATAGCGACCACATTGGGCCAACGCTCCGACTTCTTCGCTCGGCAATCGACCGTCACCTTGCCGTCCCGAACCGAAATGTCCCTCGCCGGATCGAGATTGGCCAGCCCGAGCCACAGTTTATCCTCGAACGACAGCCCCTCCGCCGCGGGGTCGAAGAGGAAAATAATTTCATTTTCGTCTCCCCCCGCCCCCCCCGCGGGGGAGACGACGACTTCCTGCGGAAGTCGGGTCAAATCGACCAAAAGTTTCGAACCCACCCCGACCGCCTCGCCCGCGTGGTCGAGCACATCGGCCACCCCGTGCGAAAAATGCAGATCGCGCCGCGGATCGAGACGACCCAGCAACGCCAAAACAGCACCCCTGTCCCGCACATCGACACCCGCCGGAATCGCAACAATAACCTTGCAAAACATCATCTGACCAGCGCCCCACAGCCCGCCGGCAACTTTTTGAGCCTGACCCGCATACGAAACATCGAGCGAAACAACAGCCAAATTGTGCGCCACACCCTCGGGCGGCATATACATATCGCACACCTCGGGCTGCAACGCGCGCCGAATTGGCGGCAGGAAAATCCGCTCGGTCGCCTCGGCAAAATACCTGTCTTCCTGCGGTGGGATGCCCACCAACGTTGCGGGATAAACAGCTGACCGACAATGAGTTATGCACTCGACGTGAAAGGTCGGATAGAGGTCTTCCAAAGAGTAGAACCCCGTGTGGTCGCCGAACGGCCCCTCGGTTCTCAGCGGCTCATCGACATCGACATAGCCCTCGATCACAAAGTCGCAATCGTCCGGCACTAAAATATTGTTGGTCAGACACTTAACCAACCTCACCGGTCGTTGCCGCAGAAAGCCCGCCAACAGATATTCGTCCATCCCCTCGGGCATCGGAGCGGTCGCCGCATAGGTGTACACAGGGTCGCCACCCAAACACACCGCGACCGGCATTCGCCTGATACCCAGCCTTTTATATGCTTCGAAATGGCGCGCGCCCGTTTTGTGAATGTGCCAATGCATACCCGTCGTGCGGCCGTCATAAACCTGCATCCGGTACATCCCCACATTGCGCGCGCCCGTCTCGGGGTGAACGGTGTGGACAAGGGGCAACGTCACGAACCGACCCCCGTCGTGGGGCCAACACTTCAGGACGGGCAAATTGTCCAATCCACCCTCCATCACCACCTCCTGGCACCCTCCCCGGCCACGCTTGCGAACGGGCAACCAGCGCGACATTTGTGCCAACAACGGCACCGCGCCAAGCTTCTCACCCACCGTGTTGCGTGGAACAAAAGCCTGTTGCAACAGGGAATTTATCCGGTCGGAAATGTGGTCCGGTTCATCCCCCAACGCCATAGCAATGCGCCGCTCGGAGCCGAAAAGATTGATGGCGAGGGGAAACCGCGTGCCTGTATTTTCGAACAGCAACGCCTTGCCGCCGCCCGCACTTTTCGACACCCGGTCGACCACCTCGGCAATTTCGAGCACCGGATCGACCGCCGCCGAGATGCGCACCAGTTCGCCCTCGCGCTCCAAAAAATCGATATGTTTCGAAAGATTTTTCAACTCCCGCAAAGATATAAAATTTTAGTATCTTTGCAGGAGTTTATGCTTACGATTTCGATGATGACGGTCTTTGTCGTCGGTTATGTGCTCATAGCCGCCGAACATCTTACGCGCATCAACAAGGCGGCCGTGGCGATGGTGATGTGTGGCCTGCTGTGGACCATTTTGCCGTCCGAGATCGCTTCGTCGAATGTTTTGGAGGCTTTGGCGGGGGCGTGCGAGATCATTGTGTTCCTCATTTGTGCGATGACGGTCGTGTCGCTGATCGACCTGAACGGGGGGTTTGACTTCATAACCCGGCTCATCACGACCAGAAACAAGGTGAGGTTGGTGTGGATCGTTGCGGTGTTGACGTTTTTTATGTCGGCGCTGTTGGACAATATGACCACGACGATCATTATGCTGATGTTGATGCGCAAGTTGTTGGCCAACTATAAGGAGCGGTGGGTGTTTGCGGGCCTCATAATCATTGCGGCCAATGCGGGCGGTGCGTGGAGCCCGATAGGCGACGTGACGACGATTATGCTGTGGGTGGGCGGCAACGTGACGACGACGGGAATTGTGACGAGTACGTTGTTCCCAAGCTTGGTGTCGGTTGTTTTTCCCGCTTTTGTTTGCTCGCGGGTGTTGCACGGGATAGTCACTGCGCCCGGGTATAAGGACGAGCCGAGCCATGAGAAACGCTATATGACGGGTGGGGAGAGTGTGTTTATTTTGGCTTTGGGGACGGTGCTGCTCTTGGCTGTTCCGGTGTTTAAGGGCTTGACGGGGCTACCTCCTTATATGGGAATGATCCTTGCGCTGGGGGTTATGTGGACGGTGACGGAGATTATGTATAAGCGGCGTCCCGATATTCCTGCCGGGGACCAGAACCGTGTGTCGAAGGTTATCCACGAGATAGATATGACCACCATCCTCTTTTTTCTCGGCATCCTGATGGCGGTTTCGGCGTTGGAGAATGTGGGGATTTTGAGGAGCTTTGCCGAGTTGCTGGACAGGACTATCGGCAATATTTATGTTATCGACTCGCTGATAGGGGTTATGTCGGCGGTGGTGGATAATGTGCCGTTGGTTGCGGCGTCGATGGGGATGTATCCGTTGGCCGAGGCGGGTTACTTTATGTCCGACGGGGCTTTTTGGTCGTTGCTGGCTTATTGTGCGGGAACGGGCGGGAGCATCCTTATTATAGGTTCGGCGGCGGGTGTGGTGGCGATGGGGTTGGAGAAGATCAACTTTATGTGGTACCTGAAGAATTTCAGTGCGATGGCTTTGACGGGGTATGCGAGCGGTGTCGGGGCGTTTGTTTTGCAGCAGTGGATTTTTGGAAATTTATAACTCATAACTTATAGTTTTTTTATGGAGAAATTGTTTGACCGGTTTCCGCCGGTCCCCACGGCCGATTGGGAGGCGGTGATTGCGGCCGACCTGAAGGGTGCCGACCGCGACAAGAAGTTGGTTTGGCGCACCGCCGAAGGGTTCGATGTGCAACCCTATTACAGGGCGGAGAATCTGGAAGGGATCCCTTTTTTGGATACTAAGGCGGGCGAGTACCCCTATCTGCGCGGCACTGCGCCGGATAATGATTGGCGGGTTCATCAGACCATAGAGGTTAAGGATGCACGGGAGGCCAATGCGATGGCTATTCTGGCTTTGGAGGCGGGGTGTACGTCGATAGGTTTTTGCTTGCATGGCGCGGTCGATTTGGATGTGCTGTTGAAGGATATTGTTTTAACGGCGGCGGATGTTGTTTTCAGCGGGGATGGGCTTCGTGCCGTTGCCGAGAAGCTGGCTGAGAGGGATTTGAAGGGGGTTAATATTGCTTTTGCCATAGATCCGGTCGTTGGGAAGATGTCGATGGGCGGGTCGAGGTGCGAGGGGTGTTGGGATAATATTAAGTCGTTGGTTTCGAAGTATGGTGCTTTTCCTGCCGTGCGATTGGTTACGGTTGGCGGACATTTGTTCGGTGACAGCGGGTCGACCATCGTTCAGGAGTTGGCTTTTGCGCTTGCGGCGGGCAAGGAGTATGTGGCGGGCGGGGTGCCGGCGGATAGGTTGAGGTTCAGCCTCTCGATCGGCTCGAACTATTTTATGGAGATAGCAAAACTGCGTGCCGCAAGGGTGCTGTGGGCGGAGCTGTCGGGAGCGAAGATCGTGGTCCACGCCGTGACGTCGCGTTGGAACCAGACGGTGTATGACCCTTATGTGAATATGTTGCGCGGGACGACCGAGGCGATGAGTGCGGCTATCGGCGGGGTTCATTCGTTGGAGGTGACTCCTTTCGACGTGTCGTTCGAGGACGCGACCGATTTTTCGAGAAGGATCGCGCGCAATGTTCAGCTGTTGTTGAAGCACGGGTCTCACTTCGACGAGGTGGTGGATGCGGGAGGCGGAAGCTATTATATCGAGAATCTGACCAACTCCATTATCATCGAAGTTCGCAAGTTGCTCGCTTTGGTCGACCAGAAGGGCGGGTATGTGAAGGCGTTCGAGAGCGGGTTCGTGGTCGGACAGGTGGATGAGTCGGCGGCTAATAAGAGTAAGGCTGTGGCCACTCGTCGCACGGTGCTGTTGGGGGCGAACCAATATCCCAATTTCAGCGAGACGTCCGATGCGGATGTCGATTTCTCAATGGCCGAGGGCAATGTGTTGAAGCCCCGCAGAGGTGCTGTGGAGTTCGAACAGATTCGCCTTGCGACCGACAGGAGCGGGAAGAAGCCGACGGCATTTATGCTCACGTGCGGAACGCTGGCGATGGCTCGGGCGCGCGCCCAGTTCGCTTGTAACTTCTTTGCTTGCGGGGGGATCAAGGTGGTGGATAACACCTTCTTCGCTTCGGTGGAGGAGGGCGCAAAGGCCGCGTTGAAGTCGGGGGCCGAGATTGTGGTTGTTTGCGCGGCGGACGACGACTATGCGACCCTCGCGCCGGAGGTTCATCGCCTCATCGGCGATCGCGCCATAGTTGTGGTTGCGGGTGCTCCGGCCAGCCAGAGCGAGTTGGAAGCCGCGGGCATTTCGCACTTCATTTCGGTGAGGAGCAATGTGCTCGAAACGTTGAAGTCGTACCTTAAAGAACTTGGAATTTTATGAGCAAGCAATATACGGCCGCAGACCTTGCGGGGATGGAGCATTTGAACTATGCGGCGGGCATTGCGCCGTTTCTGCGGGGACCTTACAGCACGATGTACGTTATGCGCCCCTGGACGATCAGGCAGTATGCCGGTTTTTCTACCGCCGAAGAGTCCAACGCTTTTTATAAGAGAAATCTTGCCAGCGGCCAGAAGGGGCTGAGTGTGGCGTTCGACCTGCCCACCCATCGTGGCTATGATGCCGACCATCCGAGGGTTGTGGGCGACGTGGGCAAGGCGGGGGTGTCGATCTGCTCGGTGGANNGTGTCGATGACGATGAACGGGGCCGTGTTGCCCATCCTCTCTTTTTACATCGTTGCGGGTTTGGAGCAGGGAGCCACTTTGGAGCAACTGTCGGGGACGATCCAGAACGATATTTTGAAGGAATTTATGGTGCGCAACACCTATATCTATCCGCCCGAATTTTCGATGAAGATCATTGCCGATATTTTTGAATACACTTCGCGCAATATGCCCAAGTTCAACTCTATTTCCATTTCGGGCTATCATATGCAGGAGGCGGGTGCGACCGAGGAGATCGAGCTGGCTTATACGCTTGCCGACGGGTTGGAGTATCTGCGCACGGGGGTGAATGCGGGGATGAGCATCGACAGTTTCGCGCCTCGGTTGTCGTTCTTCTGGGCGGCGGGTATGAACCACTTCAAGGAGATTGCCAAGATGAGGGCGGCAAGGTTGCTGTGGGCGAAGATCGTGAGCGGGTTCAATCCCAAGAATCCCAAGTCGTTGGCGCTCCGGACCCACACCCAGACCAGCGGGTGGTCGCTCACCGAGCAGGACCCGTTCAACAACGTTGCCAGAACGGCCATCGAGGCTATGAGTGCCGCGCTGGGACACACCCAGAGTTTGCACACCAACGCGCTGGACGAGGCGATCGCGCTTCCGACCGACTTCTCGGCCCGAATCGCGCGAAACACCCAGATTTATATTCAGGAAGAGACCGATATTTGCCGCGAGGTCGACCCGTGGGCAGGTTCTTATTATGTGGAGAGCCTGACCGACGAGATTGCCCGCAAGGCGTGGAAGCTCATCGAAGAGGTGGAGCAGCTGGGCGGTATGGCCAAAGCGGTCGAAACGGGCGTCCCCACTATGCGTATCGAGGAAGCCGCGGCAAGGAAGCAAGCGTTGATCGACAGCGGCGAAGAGATAATCGTGGGGCTGAACCGTTATCGCCTCGAAAAGGAGGACCCGATAGACATTCTGGCGGTGGATAACACGGCGGTGCGACTTTCGCAGATCGAGAGGTTGAAGTCGTTGCGGGCGGGCAGAGACGAGGCGGCTGTTAAGCGCGCGTTGGAGGCCATAACGGAGTGCGCACGGACGGGCAAGGGTAACCTTTTGGAGCTCTCCATCGAGGCGGCTAAGGTTCGCGCTTCGTTGGGTGAGATTTCGGATGCTTGCGAGGCTGTTGCGGGTCGCTATAAAGCTGTTGTACGTTTAATTTCAGGAGTTTATTCGTCTGCCGTGAAAGAAGATAGAACGTTTGCCGAGGCGCGTCGCCTTGCCGAACAATTTGCCAAGAAAGAGGGTCGCCGTCCGCGGATTATGGTGGCCAAGTTGGGTCAGGACGGCCATAGTCGCGGGGCTAAGGTGGTGTCGACGGGTTATGCCGACATCGGGTTCGATGTCGATATGGGCCCGTTGTTTCAGACCCCCGAGGAGGCGGCTCGCCAGGCTGTGGAGAACGATGTCCACGTGGTGGGCGTGTCGTCGCTGGCGGCAGGTCACCTGACGCTGGTACCGCAGATCATTGCCGAGCTCGAAAAGCTGGGTCGGGGCGATATTATGGTGATTGTGGGCGGTGTGATTCCGGCGCAGGACTATGAGCAGTTGTATAAGGACGGGGCTGCGGCCATTTTCGGGCCGGGTACGCCTGTTGCGAATGCCGCGGTGAAGATTTTGGAGCTGTTGATGCAGTAATTTCTTTTTTGTTCTTTGACAGGGGCAGGCTACGGATTTGTGGCCTGCCTTTGTTTTACAGATATGGCAGGGCGGCGTCTTTGTCGGACAGGATGGGGTTTTGAATGCCCCAGTCGATTGCTAGGGTGGGGTCGTTCCAGCGCACTCCGCCGTCGAGCTCGGGGTGGTAGAAGTCGCTCACCTTGTAGGCCACGATGGTGTCTTCCAGCGCGACGAACCCGTGGGCGAGGCCGGCTGGGATGAAGAGCTGGCGACGGTTTTCGCCCGAGAGTTCCACCGCCACCCATCGGCGGAAAGTGGGGGATTGGGGGCGCAGATCGACTGCCACATCGAGGATGCGTCCGGTGATGGCGCGCACCAGTTTGGCTTGTTGGTGGGGTGGTTTTTGGAGGTGGAGGCCGCGGATGACGCCTTTGACGGAGAACGATTGGTTGTCCTGGACAAATTTCACTTGGGCGATGTTTTCGGCGAACCATTTCTCGGAGAATGTTTCGGCGAATGTTCCGCGTGGATCGGTGAACACGTTGGGTTCGACGATCTTCACCTCCTTGATTTTCGTGTCGTGTACTTTCATAGTTGCGTTTCGTTATTTTTTCGAGGTCGCAGACCTCGTCGGCTCGCCCCGTGGGGGGCGGCGGGGTCGAGCCGAATTATGCGTTGCGTAGCTTGGGCGTCGCGTAGCTTACTCGTCACTCGTCACTCGTAATTCGTAACTACTCTCGCTTCGCTCGCGTGATTGTCATCCTCACCTCGGCATCGTGAACAAGTTCACGTGCTCTCGGTTCGTCGACAATTCCCAACAAGGCGAAGCAAATATTGCCCATACTGATTTCCCGCAAGCGGGACGGCCAGCCGCCGAACATCGTCCGACGAAATCCAACCCGCCCGCCAGGCAATCTCCTCCAACGCCGCAATCTTCAACCCCTGACGCTTCTCCACCGTCTCAACAAACGTCCCCGCATTGCTCAACGAATCGTGAGTGCCCGTATCCAACCAGGCAAACCCCCGCCCAAGCACCCTAACATCGACCAACCGCCGCCGAACATAATCCTCATTCACACTCGTGATCTCCAACTCGCCCCGCGCACTCGGCCGTACCCCCCGCGCCACATCCACAACCCCCGAAGGATAAAAATACAACCCCACAACCGCCAAATCGGACCTCGGCGAAACCGGCTTCTCCTCGATGCCAACCGCCCTCCCGTCGTCATCCAACTCCACTACCCCATATACTCTGGGATCACTCACCGTGTACCCGAAAATCGTTGCCCTGCCGCCCTCGGCCCTCGCCACAGCCTCGCGCAACATCCCCGTAAAGCCCTGACCGTAAAAAATATTGTCGCCCAAAGCCAAACAAACAGCCTCGTTCCCGATAAACTCCTCGGCTATCAAAAACGCCTCCGCAATGCCCTTAGGCGCAGGTTGAGCGGCATAACTAAACCTCACCCCCAGCTCGCTCCCGTCGCCCAGCAACCGCTCGAACAGCGGCAAATCGGCCGGAGTCGAAATTACCAAAATGTCCCTGATGCCCGCCAGCATCAACACCGAGACGGGATAATAGATCATCGGCTTGTCATACACCGGCAACAACTGTTTGCTCACCGCTCTGGTGAGCGGCCACAACCGCGTCCCCATTCCGCCCGCTAAAACAATTCCACGCATAAAATCAATTTATTATACTCCCACTCCCTCGTATTCGAACCCGAGGCCGGTCAGCTCGCGCGCATCGTAAATATTGCGCCCATCCAAAACCAGCCGTCCACGCATCATCCGCCCAACAACATCCCAATCTGGCACCCGAAACGCCTTCCACTCCGTGGCCAACAACAAAGCATCCACCCCCTGTGTCGCCGAATACATCGACTCGCAATAAACCACACCATCGCCCAACTCCGCCCGCGCCGCCGCCATCGCCACCGGATCGAACACCCGCACAACAGCCCCCCGCCGCAACAACTCCCGAGCCGTAAAAACCGCCGCAGACTGCCTCACATCATCCGTCTCGGGCTTGAAAGCAAGACCCCAGAGGCCAAAAACGCGTCCCGTCAAGTCGTCGCCGAACCGGCGCAAAATCTTCTCCACCAACACGTTTTTCTGCCGATCGTTCACCCGCTCCACCGCCTCCAAAATCTCCATCCGATAGCCCAGCCCGGCCGCCGTCGCTATCAAAGCATCGACATCTTTCGGAAAACACGAACCTCCGTAACCCAGCCCGGCGTACAAAAACTTGTTGCCTATCCGCGGATCCGCCCCCATCCCGCGCCGTACTTCGCTCACATTCGCCCCCACGAGTTCGCACAGATTGGCAATGTCGTTGATGAACGAAATGCGCGTCGCAAGCATCGCGTTGGAGGCATATTTAATCATCTCGGCCGAACGTATGTCGCTCACTATCAGCCTGTTGGAGTTGATCATAAAGGGTTTGTAGAGCCGCTCCATCGTCAGCCGTGCACTGTCCGACGACACCCCGACTACCACCCGATCGGGGTGCATAAAATCCTCCACCGCGTTGCCCTCTTTCAGAAATTCGGGATTGCTTGCGACTTCGAAATCGACATCCGTCAAGCCCGCAATAATATCTCTCACCCGCTCGGTCGTGCCCACCGGAACGGTGCTCTTGGTGACGACCAACACGCTGTGGGTCAACGCTTTACCTATCTGCTGGGCAGCTCCCAACACGTGACTCAGGTCGGCACTGCCATCCTCGCCCGGCGGCGTGCCCACAGCGATGAAAACCACCTCCGCACCCTCCACAGCTTCGGCAAGCGAGGTGGTGAAACCAAGCCGATCCACCGCCTGATTGCGCACCACAAGCTCCTCCAGCCCGGGTTCGTAAATCGGCAGCCGACCATATTTCAGGTTCTCGATCTTCTCGGCGTTCGAATCGACGCACGCCACCTCGATGCCCATCTCGGCAAAGCAGGTGCCCGAAACCAAGCCCACGTACCCCGTACCTATGATACAAATTTTCATCGTCCTAAAAATATATAGCGCAACCGTTTCCAGCGCGAACACACGGCTTGCAACTCGGGCAAAAGTGCCCTTGCACGGCGGCGGTCGATCTGTCGCAACTCCATCCACCGGTCCACCAAAACGCCCTCCAAAAGTCCGCCACGACCCACCTCGGCCGCAAAAACCGCCGCCCGCCTGTCCACCTCGAACCGCGTCGCCATAGCGTCCCAATCCATCCGGCCCTCGTGGGTCAAAGCACCCTCGCGCCGCACATTGCAGTAAACCACCGTATCGTCCACAGCGATCGTGCGCGCCCAATGACCCGCCTGCAACGAAAACATCACCGAAGCCGAAAACCGCACTTCGTCGAACTTAATATGGTGAGTGTCAACCAGTTCGCGCTTCACAAACCGTCCCCACGGCACACTCACCCGATAGCGCAACGCCGTCTCGTCGCCCCGACTTTCGAACGCATCCATTGCCCGCAACCGCGAAGTGTTGATACAGGTGGGCTCCATCGTGGCGTCGTCGATGCTGTCGTGGCGAAAAAAGACCATATCCGCGTCCGAGTCGACGTGTCTGTCGAACGCCTCTCCGATGGAGGGGTGGAAAAAGTCGTCGGCATCGGCAAAAACCAACCATTTTCCGCGAGCCACTCCCAACCCCACATTGCGCGCAACACCCACGCCGCCACTCCCGCCGATTGGACTCTTGTGGAAAATCACCTCGGTATTCGGCCGCCCCAATCCGGGAAATCGACCGAAATCGACCACCCGCTCGTCCGAACTGTCGTCCACCACTATCACCTGAACGTCGTCGCGCTCCGGAATGGATGCAAGACACCGCTCCAGCAGCTCCGGAATGTTCTTATGGGGAATTATGATCGAAAAACTATACATGCCCAATTATCTTTAATCCGCTGGCCGGCGTGGTGCAGTCCCAAATCGAGCGCACAACGCTCCACCGCCGGAATATCGCTCTCGAAAATGCCGCTCATAATCAATAAACCGCCCGCGCTCAGGCAATCGACGTAAGAGTGCATATCGCGCAGCAAAATGTTTTTATTGATATTGGCCAAAACCACATCGAAACGACGCCCCGCAATGGCCGAAACATCGCCCCGAATCGAGTGTACAATGTCGCCGACGCCGTTCGCCGCAATGTTTTCGAGCGAATTTTCGTACGCCCACTCGTCTATGTCGACCGCCACGACGCTCTCTGCGCCCAGTTGGGCCGCCAAAATGGCCAGCACACCCGTTCCCGAACCCATATCGAGCACCCGTTTGCCCCCGAAATCGTGCTCCAGCATCTCGGCACACATCAACGAAGTGGTGGCGTGATGACCCGTGCCGAACGACATCTTCGGCATAATGATTATTTCCCTGATTTCGCGTGAAAAACGCCCACCTGCGGCGTTATGCTCGTTCTTCACTCGGTCACGTACGTCGAGTACGCTCCCTTGTTCATCACTTTGCAAGCCTTGCATCTGGCCATTTTTGACGCGAAATGAATTGGAAATCGGTGCGTGGAACGGAGCGCGGATAACCAGCTTGTCGTCGATGTTGACCGGCTCGAAATGACTCTCCCACACGGCGTTCCAATTCTGCGTTTCGATCTCGATATAGCGCGCGCCTTCGATGCCGTGGGTCGCCAAAATGTCGTCTGAAACAGCTTTGCAATCGGGCAATTTGTCGGCTGGGATATAGGCTTTTAGCAGCCCTGGCTCCTCTTCGAAGCTGTCGAAAGGCAACTCGGCCAGCTCGGCTACCAGCACCTCGCTCGTTGTCGGATCGGCCACGGGAATATTCAACTCGATGTAGTTCATTGCTATGACAAAGTTAGTAAAATCTTTTTGAAAGGGTGTGGGGGATTTTTGTTTTCCTGAGATTTTTTCTACCTTTGCGGCCACGCTTCGGTGTGATTCGATAAGGCGAATGCATCGTGAAGTGGAACCTTAAAAAACATTTTATTAAGATTATGGCTTATTTAACAGCTGAAAAGAAGAGCGAACTCTTCGGCCAGTACGGCAAGTCTAACACCGACACCGGCTCCGCAGAGAGTCAGGTTGCGCTGTTTTCGTACCGTATCAGCCACCTTACCGAACACCTGAAAAAGAACAAACACGACTTCGGAACCCAACGTGCGCTGTTGCGCCTGGTGGGTAAAAGGCGCCACGTGTTGGAGTATCTCAAAGAGACGGACATCGAACGTTATCGCGCCATTGTGAAGGCTTTGGGTCTGCGTAAATAACCCCCCGAAGCTATGTTGTATAACGAAGTAAAGAAGACGATCAGTCTTGCCGACGGCAGGACGATAGAGGTATCTACGGGCAAGTTGGCCAAGCAGGCCGACGGTGCCGTGGTGGTGAAGATGGGCGACACGATGTTGTTGGGCACGGTTGTGGCGGCTAAGGAGGCCAAGCCCGATGTCGATTTTATGCCCCTGAGTGTCGAGTATCGCGAAAAGTATGCCGCCGCGGGGCGTTATCCGGGCGGGTTTCTGAAAAGGGAGGCGAGGCCGAACGATAGCGAAATTTTGGTTTCGAGGCTTATCGACAGGGCTTTGAGGCCGCTTTTCCCAAGCGATTTCCACGCGGAAGTGTTTGTCAATGTCTATTTGATCTCGGCCGATCGGGATATTCAGCCCGATGCGCTGGCCGGATTGGCGGCGAGTGCGGCGTTGGCGGTGAGCGACATTCCCTTCGGCGGACCCATTTCGGAGGTCAGAGTTGCGCGGATAGGCGGGCAGTTTGTGGTTAATCCCGCGTTTTCGCAGATGGCCGATGCCGACCTGGATTTGATGGTGGGTGCGACCTATGACAACGTGCTGATGGTCGAGGGCGAGATGAAGGAGGTGTCGGAGGAGGTGATGATCGAGGCTATCAAAGTTGCGCACGACGAGATCAAACGCCACTGTGCTTTACAGTTGGAGCTGAGCAAGGAGCTCGGCAAGGAGACCAAAAGGGAATATTGCCACGAGAGCAACGACGAGGAGCTCCGTGAGAAGATTGTTTCCGAAACCTACGACAAGGCCTATTCGGTGGCGACGAGCGGGAGTTCCAAGCACGAGCGGAGCGAGGCTTTTGAGGCTATCGAGAGTGAGTTTGCGGCGCAGTTCAGCGAGGAAGAGTTGGCTGTCAAAAAGCCCCTTATCAAGAAATATTTCCACGACGATGTGATGAAGCGCGCAATGCGCAATATGATCCTCGACGAAGGGAAGCGGTTGGACGGAAGGAAGACGGATGAGATCCGCCCGATTTGGAGCGAGATAGATTATTTGCCTTGCGCCCACGGTTCGGCTCTGTTCACCAGGGGCGAGACGCAGAGTTTGACCACCGTGACTCTGGGGACCAAGCTCGACCAGAAGATGAAGGACGAGGTGTTGGTTCAGGGCGAGGAGCAGTTTGTGCTGCACTACAATTTTCCCGCTTTTTCGACCGGTGAGGCGAGGCCGCAGAGGTCGCTTTCGCGCAGGGAGATAGGGCACGGAAATCTTGCTTGGCGGGCGTTGAAGCCTATGGTGCCGGTGGGTGAGGAGAATCCCTATGCCATTCGGGTGGTGAGCGATATTTTGGAGTCGAACGGCTCTTCTTCGATGGCGACGGTTTGTGCCGGAACGCTGGCGTTGATGGATGCCGGGGTGAAGTTGAAGAAACCCGTGAGTGGGATTGCGATGGGGTTGATCACCGAGAACGGGAAGTTTGCCGTTTTGTCCGATATTCTTGGTGACGAGGACCATTTGGGCGATATGGACTTTAAGGTGACGGGGACTGCCGACGGCATCACGGCCACGCAGATGGATATTAAGGTCGACGGGCTGCCGTATGACGTTTTGGAGAAGGCGTTGATGCAGGCTAAGGCGGGCCGGCTTCATATTCTCGGCAAGTTGAGGGAGACCATCGACACACCGAGGGAGGATTACAAGCCGTTTGTGCCGCGGATAGTGCAGATAGTTATTCCGTCGGACTTCATCGGAGCGGTCATCGGGCCGGGTGGCAAGATTATTCAGGAGATACAGAAGACCACGGGGACGACCATTACCATCACCGAGGCGGATAATAAGGGCTTTGTGGATATTTTCGGGCCCGATAAGGATGCGCTGGATGCGGCTTTGGGTCGGGTGAAGGCTATTGTTGCCGTGCCCGAGGTGGGCGAGATTTATAAGGGCAAGGTGCGGAGTGTTGTGCCTTTCGGGGCGTTTGTGGAGATACTTCCGGGCAAGGATGCGTTGTTGCATATTTCGGAGGTGGATTATAAGCGGTTCGAGACTATGGAGCAGACGGGCATTAAGGAGGGTGATGTGTTGGAGGTGCAGCTTGTGGGTGTGGATGCCAAGACGGGTAAGTATAAGCTTTCGCGTAAGGCACTGTTGCCTAAGCCCGAGGGGTATGTGGAGCGGCCTCCGAGAGAGGATAAGAAACGGTAGAAAAAAGCCCCTCGCAAGAGGGGCTTTTTTAGCGATTAACGGTTAATGATTAGCGATTAATTTTTCCGCGTTAGCCCATCGATCATTCGTCATTCGTAATTTTTTTTGTACCTTTGTACGAATATTAAATCGGGAATAGAATGGCACTTCAGTGCGGCATAGTGGGCCTTCCGAATGTGGGGAAATCCACTCTTTTCAATTCGTTGTCCAACGCAAAAGCGCAGGCGGCGAATTTTCCTTTTTGTACCATCGAGCCCAACGTGGGGGTGATAACCGTTCCGGACGAACGCCTAAGCAAGCTGGTGGAGATCGACCGGCCCAAAAAGGTGGTGCCGACCACGATAGAAATAGTCGATATTGCGGGACTGGTGAAGGGTGCATCGAAAGGCGAGGGGCTGGGTAACAAGTTTCTGGGAAACATCCGCAACACCGATGCCATCATTCACGTGCTGAGATGTTTCGATGGCGATGTAACCCACGTCGACGGAAGTGTCGATCCGGTGAGAGACAAGGAGGTGATAGATATGGAGTTGCAGCTCAAAGACCTCGAAACGGTGGAGAGCCGGATAGGGAAGGTTAAAAAGCAGGCCGAGACGGGGGGCGACAGGGAAGCAAAGGCGGTTTACGACATATTGTTGAAGTACCAGACCGCTCTTCAAAAGGGGCTGAATGCGCGGACGGTGGAGCTGGGTAAGGAGGAGAGACGGATGGTGAACGATTTGAACCTGCTGACCGACAAGCCGGTGCTGTATGTTTGCAATGTGGACGAGGGGAGTGCCGTCGGGGGGAACGTTTACACCGAAAAGGTGCGGTCGGCTGTGACCGATGGAGAGTTGCTGGTCGTTGCGGCGGGCATCGAGGCGGAGATCGCCGAGCTGGAGGACTATGAGGAGCGGCAGATGTTTTTGCACGACCTTGGGCTCGAAGAGAGTGGGGTGTCGAGGCTGATAAAGGGGGCGTACAGGTTGCTCGATTTGCAGACCTATTTCACAACGGGGGCGGACGAGAGTCGCGCGTGGACATTTACGCGCGGGATGAAGGCGCCGCAGACTGCGGGCATCATCCACACCGATTTCGAAAAAGGGTTTATCAGGGCGGAGGTGATAAAGTATGACGATTATGTGCGCCTCGGTTCGGAGAAGGCGTGCAGAGAGGCGGGAAAAATCGCCGTCGAGGGTAAAGAGTACGTCGTGCAGGACGGCGATATAATGCATTTCTTATTTAATGTTTAGGGATTATGGAAAAGGTTAGGGATTACAGTTTTATCGGATTGGCTATCATTGTGGCCGCGATCGTTTTGGGTTGTGCTTACACCTATAAGTTCAGGGCGGAGAACATCATCACCGTCACGGGCTTGGGCGAGACCGAGTTTTCGAGCGACCAGGTGGTGTGGCGCGGAGCAATAAACACCGAAAGTATGTCGGTTTCGGACGGTTATGCCGGACTGGAGAGGAGCAAACAGACGGTGCTGGACTTCATCACTTCCCGCGGTATAGATGCTGGGGAGGTCGATTTCGGGTTTGTGAATGTCAACAAGATGTCGGAGCCGGTGTATGGTGCCAACGGGAACTATTCGGGACAGCGGTTTACGGGATATATGCTCACCCAGGAGTTTATCATCGAGTCGGGCGATCTGGATTCGGTGGAGGCTGTTTCGAGGGATATTTCGTCGCTCATAGCCCAGGGGGTACAGATGGATTTGTGGCAGCCGGCGTACTATTTTTCGGAACTGGACGGGTTGAAGCTCGACGTGATAGAGCAGGCGACCAAAGATGGGCGCGAGCGTGCCGAGCGGATTGCCGATAATGCCGGCGGAAAACTCAAAAAGCTGAAAAAGGCGACCATAGGGGTGTTTCAGATTACCGGTGCCAATACCGACGAGGAGTTTACGGCAGGAGGGAGCTTCAACACTTCGAGCCGCAATAAGAAGGCAAGGATAACTGTTAGATTGGAATATCGTGTCAAGTAAAGTCAGAGTTCGTTTTGCGCCTTCGCCCACCGGACCGTTGCATATAGGGGGTGTGCGGACGGCGTTGTATAACTATTTGTTTGCCCGCCGAAGTGGGGGAACGTTCATTTTGCGCATCGAGGATACCGACACCCAGCGTTATGTGCCCGGGGCGGAGGAGTATATTTTGGAGGCGTTGAAGTGGTGCGGGATCGAGATAGACGAGGGCGTGGGCGCACCTGTTGCGAGTGACGTGCCGTATCGGCAGAGTGAGAGGAAGGATATTTATGTCGAGTATGTTCGGCGGCTTGTGGAGAGCGGATGGGCGTATTACGCGTTCGACACGGCCGAAGAGTTGGACAGACTCAGGGCCGAAGCGGGAGAGGGATTTGCCTATAATTACGCCATCAGGGGGAGGTTGATTAACTCTTTATCGCTTCCGGAAGACGAGGTGAAGGAGCGGATCGCCCGTGGAGAGCAATATGTCGTTCGTTTCAGGGTGCCGGAAGGGCTCGACGTGGTGATGGACGACCTGATCCGGGGCGAGGTGGTGATAGGCTCCTCCACCCTGGACGACAAGGTTTTGTGGAAGAGCTCCGACGGGCTGCCGACCTATCATTTGGCCAATATTGTGGACGACCATTTGATGGAGATTTCGCACGTCATTCGGGGCGAGGAATGGTTGCCCAGTTTGCCGTTGCACTATTTGTTGTACGAAGCTTTCGGGTGGAAACGGCCGCGATTCGCCCATTTGCCGTTGCTGTTGAAACCGACGGGGCAGGGGAAGCTGTCCAAGAG
Organism: Alistipes sp. UBA940; assembly: GCA_002293425.1. Lineage (GTDB taxonomy): Bacteria > Bacteroidota > Bacteroidia > Bacteroidales > Rikenellaceae > UBA940. Next base: position 27,257 of record DBDE01000001.1, read on the forward strand.
AGACGGCGACAAGATGGGGTTTCCGGTCTTTCCGTTGCAGTGGGTTTCGGGCGATGGTGTGTCGGCGGGTTATCGGGAGGATGGCTATTTTCCCGAGGCGTTCATCAATATGCTTGCGCTGCTGGGTTGGAATCCGGGCACGGAGCAGGAGATATTTTCGATGGACGAGCTGATCGCCGATTTTTCGTTGGACAGGGTTTCGAAGTCGGGGGCGCGGTTCCAGCCCGAGAAGGCGCGATGGTTCAACCACGAGTATATGCTCAGAAAGTCGGACGGAGAGGTGGCGCGTCTTTTTATGCCTGTTCTTTCGGAGAAGGGGGTTGTTTGTGATATTTCCGCGGTTACCCGCATTGTCGGATTGGTGAAGGAGCGGGCGACGTTCGTTAAGGATATTTGGGGGCTGTCGAGCTACTTTTTCGAAAGGCCGGGACAGTATGACGAGAAGGCGGTGGCGAAGTACTGGAAGGGGGATAATCCTTCGCGTGTGAGGGCCCTTCGCGAGGTGTTGGCGGATGCCGATTTCGGCAATTTGGATAGTGTCATCCACGGCACCATCGAGGCGAACGAGTGGCCGATGGGCCAGGTGATGAACTCGCTCAGGTTGGCGATAGTGGGTGCGTCGATGGGCCCGGGATTGGCCGAAATTTGCCAGATCATCGGCCGAGAGGAGACTCTGCGCAGGCTCGACGATGCTATTGAGAAGTTATGAAAGCGGCTATTATAGGATACGGAAAGATGGGGCGCGAGATCGAACGGATTTTGCGTGAGCGGGGTCACGAGGTGGTGCTGATTGTCGATAAGGACAATGGTCAAGACCTGTGCGAGTCCAAAGTTGCGGGTGTGGATGTCGCTTTGGAGTTTACCACTCCCGACTCCGCTTTGGGCAACATCAAAAAGTGCTTGGAGCTGGGCGTTCCGGTGGTGTGCGGCACGACGGCGTGGACTGCCCATTTGCCTGAGATCGAGGAGTTGTGCCGACGTGTAGGGGGGGCTTTTTTCTGGGCTTCCAACTATTCGGTGGGGGTGAATGTGGTGTTTGAGTTGAATAGGGTTTTGGCTCGGTTGATGGATGGTTATCCGGAGTTCGATGTGACCATCGAGGAGACTCACCACGTCGAGAAGAGGGATGCGCCGAGCGGTACGGCGATGGTGCTGGCGCACGATGTTTTGGACAATATCGACAGGAAGAGTGCCGACAATTTGCAGGTTGTCTCCACGCGGCGGGGTGTTGCGACGGGGACGCACACGGTGACGTACGAGTCGCCGAGCGATATTATCACTTTGAGGCACGATATTAAGAACCGCAGCGGCCTTGCGCTGGGTGCGGTGATGGCGGCGGAGTTTTTGGTGGGGAAAAAGGGTGTTTATACTATGAAAAATTTGTTGAAACTATGAATCGTTGGATTAAATTTGGCATAGCGTCGGTGCTGTGGGTGCTCATCTTCGTGGTGTGGATGCGCTCGGGGTGGATGCTGTTGGGCTTGGTGGTGATTTTCGATATTTATATTACCAAATTTTTCGAGAGAAATGTTTTGCCTCGGCACAGGGAATTGGCCCGGAAGAATCGTTTGTACTACTCCATAACCGATTGGGCGTGGGCGATCGTCTATTCCGTCGTGTTGGCGACGGTCATCCATACCTGTGTTTTTCAGTTTTATAAGATCCCGTCGCAGTCGATGGAGAAGAGTTTGATGGTGGGCGACTATCTCTATGTTTCCAAGATAAGCTATGGGCCGCGGATGATAATGACCCCGTTGGCGGTGCCGCTGGTGCACAATGTGTTGCCCGTTTTCGGCGGGAAGTCCTATTGCGAGGGCGTTCAGTGGAAATATAAGAGGTTAAAAGGGCTGAAGCCCATCAGGCGCGACGATGCGGTGGTGTTCAATTGGCCGGCCGATCCGGCGCACACGCCGGTGGATAAGCGCGACAACTACATCAAGCGTTGCGTGGGATTGCCCGGAGATACTTTACAGATAGTGGGGACGCAGCTGTATGTCAACGGGGTGCCGCAGCCTCGCTATGAGGGGATGCAACAGACCTATGAAATTTCGACGAGCGTGCCCTTTTCGGAACAGGTGGTGTTCGACGATCTGAGGATATATCCGGGCGATTTCGAGTACGATCCGGCGAGCGGAAAGTTTATTTTCCCGTTGACACAGGAGGGTTTGCAGAGAGTCGAGAGGATGGGCAATGTGACCGATGTCGAGCTGGTCGAAGCGAGGCGCACTTTTTTTCCGACCGTCAACGGTTGGACAGAGAATGATTACGGGCCGATATGGGTGCCTGCCAGGGGCGCGACGGTGGAGCTGAATCTGGACAACATAGAGCTGTATGGCCACATTATCGAGGTGTACGAACACAACAGCCTCGAAGTGCGGAACGGGGTTATCTACATCAATGGACAGGTTGCCGATTCTTACACCTTTTCGATGGACTATTATTGGATGATGGGGGATAATCGCAACAGCTCGTCCGACAGTCGCTATTGGGGCTTTGTGCCCGAAGATCACATCGTGGGCAAGGCGTCGTTCGTGTGGTTGTCGCTCGACCCGACCCGCGGCTGGTTCGACGGCAAGGTGAGGTGGAGCAAGATGTTTAAAAAGGTGAGGTGAGCTATAAGACGATAAAGGGTCCGGTCGAGGCGGAGATCAAGGAGCGGCATAGCCGGTTTCGGGCGTTTGCGTGGCCGGTCTCTTCGGAGGGCGAGGTGAGGGTGCTTGTCAAAGGTCTCAAAGAGCGATTCCCCGATTCGAGCCACGTTTGTTATGCTTACAGACTGGGGCCGCGGGGCGACATTTGGGCGGCGAGCGACAATGGTGAACCGAGCGGCAGTGCAGGCAGGCCGATATTGGGACGGATAATGTCGGCGGGGGTGAGCGATACTCTTGTTGCTGTTGTGAGGTGGTTCGGCGGTAAGAAACTTGGGGTGCCCGGGCTGATAGCGGCCTATAAGGCGGCGGCGGAAGAGGCGTTGAGGGCGGCGGAGGTTGTTGAAAAAGTCATAGACCAGAGATTATGAAGAGTTTGATTTCTATCGGAGATTTGACGCGCGAGGAGATCGTGCGGCTGATGGAGCTGGCGGCCGAGTTCGAGAAAAATCCCGAACAACGATTGCTTCAGGGGCGGGTTATCGCTTCGCTGTTTTTCGAACCCTCGACACGGACGCGGCTAAGTTTCGAGAGCGCGATCAATCGGCTGGGGGCGAGGGTGATCGGCTTTTCGGACGCGACCAATACCTCGGTTTCGAAGGGAGAGAGCCTGCACGACACCATTTCGGTCATCTCGAACTATTGCGATATGATCGTGATGCGCCATTCGTTGGAGGGCGCGGCGAGGTATGCGAGCGAGGTGGCGAGCGTGCCTGTCGTCAATGCGGGCGACGGTGCGAATCAGCACCCTTCTCAGACGTTGCTCGACCTCTATTCCATTAAGAAGACCCAGGGGACGCTGGAAAATCTGCACGTGATGATGGTGGGCGATTTGAAGTATGGCCGGACTGTGCACTCGTTGTTGGAGGCCCTTTCGCACTTCAATGCCAGGTTCACTTTTGTTTCGCCCGAGGAGTTGCGCCTGCCGGAGGAGTATAGGAGATATTTGAGCGACAGGGGGTTGGTGTTCGAGGAGTTTGAGGAGTTGGATGGGCGGATGGAGGATGTCGATATTTTGTATATGACCAGAATACAGAAGGAGAGGTTTAACGATCCGATGGAATATGAGCGGGTGAAGAATGCCTATGTTTTGCGGGCGTCGATGTTGGAGGGGACGCGCGACAATATGCGGGTGCTGCATCCGTTGCCGCGGGTGGGCGAGATTGCCACGGACGTGGATGCGAGCCCCAAGGCTTATTATTTCGAGCAGACCCGGAATGGAGTTTATGCCCGAATGGCGGCGATATGTTATTTGTTGGGGGTTAAGGTGTAATTTCGACTTGCTTTGCAAGTCGTTCAGCCCCGCTCGTAGGGGGGTCGGGCGGGCTGAAAATAATTAGTTAAGGAATTATGACGACACAGGATAAAACTATGGAGGTGCGGCTGATCGAGAACGGCACCGTGATAGACCACATTCCGGTAGCGGCGTTGTTCAAGATCATCACCATTCTGGGGTTGGACGGCGACACGGAGCATCGGATGACCATAGGGACCAATCTGGAAAGCAAGCGGATGGGTACCAAGGCGATTATTAAGATAGCCGATCGCTATCCGGCCGAGGGCGAGATCGACAGGATAGCCCTGTTCGCTCCGCAGGCACGGGTGAACACCATCCGCGATTTCGCCGTTGTGGAGAAGCGTCACGTGAGGGTTCCGGATGAGGTTCGTGGGTTTGTGAGGTGTGCCAATCCGATGTGTGTGACCAACCACGAGGGGGTAGAGACGGCGTTTCGCGTCGTGGCTGAGGAGGGGGTGCCGGTTTTGAAGTGCCGTTATTGCGAGAAGACAACGCGCCGGTTTTGACGGGGGCGATACATATCAAGGGGGCGCGGGTTCATAATCTCAAAAACGTGGAGGTTGTGATCCCGCACAACCGTTTGGTGGTGGTGACGGGGCTGTCGGGTTCGGGCAAGAGCACGCTGGCGTTCGACACGATCTTTGCCGAGGGACAGAGGCGTTATGTCGAGAGCCTGTCGTCCTATGCAAGGCAGTTTTTGGGACGTATCGACAAGCCCGACGTCGATTTCATCACGGGCATCGCGCCGGCCATCGCTATCGAACAGAAGGTCAATACCCGTAATCCGAGGTCGACTGTGGGTACGAGCACCGAAATATATGACTATCTGAAACTGTTGTTCGCCAGGATAGGGCACATTTTTTCGCCCGTTTCAGGTCGCCAGGTGCGCATCGAGGGGGTGGACGATGTGGTTGAGTATGTCGTCTCTTTGGGGGAGGACAGCAGGGTGATCGTTGCGGCTCCGTTGCTGCTCAAACACGGCGAGGGTGTTATCGAGCGGCTGTTGGTGTTGATGGGCGAGGGTGTGCAGCGGGTGTGGCACGGGGGCGAGGTGAAGTTGATAGAGGAGGTGTTGAAGGGGGAGAATTTTGACGATATAGATATTGTTGTAGACAGGTTAAAGGTGTCGCCGGACGACGATTTCCGGACTCGTGCGGGCGACAGCGTGGCCCGAGCGATGGATTATGGGGAGGGGGTGTGTCGGATAATTGACAATGGGCGTGTGCGCGAATTTTCTTCCAGGCTCGAGATGGATGGCATAAAGTTCGAGCCGCCGACCGAGCATCTGTTCGGGTTCAACAATCCGCTGGGCGCGTGTCCGCGGTGCGAGGGTTATGGCAGAGTGGTGGGGATAGACGAGGACCTGGTTGTGCCGGACAAATCGAAATCTGTTTTCGACGACGCCATAGCGGCGTGGAAGGGCGATACGATGGGATGGTGGAAGCAGCAGCTGGTGGAGAGTGCCCACAAGTTCGGCTTTCCGATCCACAAGCCCTTCTATGAGTTGACTTCCGAGGAAAAGCGGTTGCTGTGGAGCGGCAATGAGTATTTCAAGGGGCTCGATGCGTTCTTCGAATATCTGGAAGGCGAGCGGTACAAAATTCAATATCGGGTGATGTTGTCGCGCTATACGGGCAAGACGGTGTGCTCGGAGTGCGGCGGTTCGCGCCTTCGGAAGGAGGCGTTGTGGGTGCGCATCGGGGGGAAGAACATTGCGGAGTTGGTGGGTATGACGGTCGACGGGTTGAGTGAATTTTTTGCCGGTCTGGTGCTCGACCTGCACGACAGCGAAACGGGGAGGCGCATTCTGTTGGAGATAACCAATCGGTTGCAATATCTCAAAGATGTGGGGCTGGGCTATTTGACGCTGGACAGGCTCTCCTCCACGCTGAGCGGCGGCGAGAGTCAGCGCATTAACCTTTCGGCGTCGCTGGGGAGCAATCTGGTCGGGTCGCTCTATATTTTGGACGAACCCAGCATAGGACTTCACCCGAGGGATACCGAGCGGCTGATAGGGGTGTTGAGGCAGCTGAGGGATTTGGGCAACACGGTGATAGTGGTCGAGCACGACGAAGAGACTATGCGTGCGGCCGACCAGATCGTCGACATTGGTCCGCGTGCAGGCGAGGGTGGGGGAGAGGTGGTTTACAGCGGCGATTTCGATGGTTTGTTGAAAGTCGAGGGCTCGTTGACGGCCGATTATTTGACGGGGCGTAAACGTATCGAGCCTCCCGCCGAACCGCGTCCGTGGAGGAATTTTGTGGAGCTGACCGATGTGAGGGAGAATAATTTGAAAGGGGTCGATGTGCGTTTTCCGCTCGGGGTGATGACGTGTGTAACGGGGGTGAGCGGCAGTGGAAAAAGCTCGTTGGTCAGAGGAGTTTTGTATCCCGCGCTCAAGCGGCGGTTGGAAGAGACGGGGCTCAAGCCGGGTATTTTCGGCGAGCTGAGGGGCGATGTGGATATGATAACTGGTGTCGAGATGGTCGACCAGAACCCCATTGGACGCTCTTCGAGGTCGAATCCGGTGACATACGTCAAGGCTTACGACGAGATCCGCAAGCTGTTTGCCGACCAGCCGTACGCAAAGCACAATGGGATGCCGCCGGCGTGGTTTTCGTTCAACACCGATGGCGGCCGGTGCGACGAGTGCCAGGGCGAGGGGGTGATACGGGTCGAGATGCAGTTTATGGCCGACGTCGAGCTGACGTGTGAGACGTGTGGCGGGCGGCGGTTCAAGGACGAAGTGTTGGAGGTGAGATATAAGGATAAGAACATTTTCGAGGTGTTGGAGATGACGGTCGATGAGGCGGTGGAGTTCTTCCGGGGACAGAAGCGGATTGTGGAGAAACTGGTGCCGCTGCAAAATGTGGGCTTGGGATATGTCCGGCTGGGGCAGTCCTCCTCGACTTTGAGCGGCGGGGAGAGCCAGAGGGTGAAGTTGGCGTCGTTCCTGCTGAAGGACAACAGCGAGGGGCGGCGGATGTTCATCTTCGACGAGCCGACCACGGGGCTCCATTTTCACGACATCAAGAAGCTGCTCGGCTCGCTCGATGCGCTGATAGAGCGGGGGCACACGGTGGTTATCATCGAGCACAACCCCGACGTGATACGCTGTGCCGACCACGTTATAGACCTTGGGCCGGAGGGAGGAGCGGCGGGAGGACAGGTGATTTACGAGGGTGTGCCGGGCGGATTGAAGAAGTGTAAAAAGAGTTATACGGGAAAATATTTATAGCTAATGGAATTTACGTCCTTTACTTTGCCGAATGGCATTCGGTGCATCTATAAACGTGTTCGTTCGGGCGTGGCCCACTGCGCGATGACCATCAACACCGGTTCGCGTGATGAGCTGGAGACGGAGCACGGAATCGCCCATCTGGTCGAACATTGCGTATTTAAGGGCACGGCCAAGCGGCGTGCTTTTCACATCAATTCGCGGTTGGAGAATCTGGGGGGAGAGCTCAACGCTTTTACCACCAAGGAGGATACGACTATTCACGCGACGACGCTGAAGGGTGATTTTCCGAAGGCGGCCGAGTTGATAGCCGACATTGTTTTCAACTCCACCTTTCCGGCTCACGAGGTCGAGCGCGAGAAGTGGGTTGTTCAGGACGAGATCAATTCCTATCTCGACATTCCTCAGGAGCAGCTCTACGACGACTTCGAAAGTCGCATTTTCGGCACTTCGCCGCTGGGCCGCAATATCGTGGGAACGAGTCTTTCGGTCGAGCGGATAGACAGGGCTATGATCGAGAGGTTCGTGGAGCGCACTTATACCCCCGACCAGATGGTGTTTTCGGCCATCGGCGGCATTTCGGAGAAGACTTTCCGGACGGTTTGTGAGCGATATTTCGGTGGCGTGGAGGCTCGTCGGCGCGGGTTCGAGCGCGTTGTGCCGGCTCCGTCGCGCTATTTCAATAGTGAGGTGACCAAGGCGGGCAGCCATCAGGCGCATTGTATGATGGGTTCGCGGGCGTACAGTTATTCCGATCCTCGACGGTTGCCGCTGGCTTTGTTGGTGAATGTTTTGGGCGGTCCGGCGGCCAATTCACGGCTCAATACCGAGCTCAGGGAGCGCAATGGTCTCAGTTACAGCGTCGAGGCAGGTTATATGCCCTTTTCGGATAGCGGCCTTGTGACGGTGTATTTCAGTTGCGAGAAGGATAAGCTGGTTCGGTGCCGCGATTTGGTGAAGGGCCAGATCGCTTCGATGATGGAGGTTCCGCTCACGGCGCGGCAGTTGGCGATGGCCAAAAAGCAGTTTACGGGGCAGTTCGTGGTGGCTATGGAGTCGAACGAGAGCTATATGCTGGGCGCGGCCAAGGCGATGTTGCTTCACGACGAGGTGGACTCGCCGGCCGATGTTGCGCGCAAGGTGAATGCCGTCACGGCCGATGATTTGCTCGCTATTGCAAGGGATGTTTTCGGCCGTGTGTCTGTTGTGACTTACCGATGAGTATCGAGCGTTATATCGACTGTTTTTCGTCGCCGCCGGACCCTTTGTTGGAGGAGTTGGAGCGGGTGACGAATTTGCGTGTCGTGCAGCCGCAGATGGTTTCGGGCGCGGTTCAGGGGGCTTTTTTGCGTATGATGGTGGAGATTGCCAGGCCGCTCAGGGTGTTGGAGATAGGCACTTTTACGGGCTATTCGGCTTTGTCGATGGCGGCGGGATTGCCCGAGGGTGCGGTGTTGCACACCATCGAGGTGGATGACGAGTTGGAGGATTTGGCGCGGGAGTTTTTTGCGCGCAGTCCGCACGGCCATAAGATCGAGCTGCATATCGGGTCGGCGCTGGATGTTGCGCCGCGGTTGGGCGGGAGGTTCGATTTGGTTTATATCGACGGCGATAAGCGCGAGTATCCCGATTATTATCGGATGTTGATGGATGGGGGACTTGTGGGGGCGGGTTCGGTTTTGTTGGCTGATAATGTGCTGTGGTATGGCAAGGTGGCGGACGGTGGGGTGACGGATCGGCACACCGAGGCTATTCGCGAGTTCAATCGCTTGGTGCACGACGACCCCCGGGTCGAGAACGTGATCGTTCCCCTGCGCGACGGGGTTAACGTTATCAGAGTTGAGAATTGAGAGTTGAGAATTGAGAGTTTTTCGACTTGCGAATGCAAGTCGTCGGCTCGCCCCGTGGGGGGCGGGGTCGAGCCGAAGGTTCTGCGTAGCCTGGGCGCCGCGTAGCCTAACTCTTAACTCTTAACTCTTAACTCTTAACTCTTAACTTGCGTTGCGTAGCCTGCT
>DBDE01000001.1:36474-137272 GCA_002293425.1 Alistipes sp. UBA940
ATGCACCGGACGGAGAAGCGACCGGTGTTATTGTAGTAGAGGTCCGGGTAGACGCTCGTGCTGTTGAAGCCCAGGCCGTAGGCGGTGGAGGTACCGGATGGGTTCTGCGTAGCAGACCAATAACGACCGTACGTGCTCTGACCGGAGCCGCCATTGACACCTGAAGCTGAGAAGAAAAAAGCCCTCCGAAGAGGGCTTTTGGTTAGCATTTGCAGCCTTTGCTGTCGTCGCACGAACAGCCATCGCCGCAATCGCACCCGCCACCTCCGCCACCGGCGAAGCCCTGCAAATCCTCGGGCGTAACCTCCCTCACATCCACGATCCGCCCACTGAAATTCAGCGTGTTGCCCGCCATCGGATGGTTGAAGTCCATCGTCACCTTATCGCCCGCAACAGCCGCCACGCGACCCATCAACCGATTGCCACTCGCATCCGCCATCGGGATCATATTGCCCACCGTCAGCAAGCCCTCCTCCACCTCGCCATTGATCGTAAACACCTCCTTGGGCAACTCTACGATGGCCTCCTTAATGATTTCGCCATAACCGTCGGCAGGGCTCAAAGTGAACTTGAACTCCTGTCCGGGCTCCAACCCCGCGATAGCCGCCTCGAACTTGGGAAGCAACATCCCCATCCCGAAGGCGAATTTCAAAGGTTGACCCGGCTGGCTCTGGTCGGCGATCTTCCCGTCGACCTCCAACTTATAGTCGAGCGAAACAAATGTGTTTTCTGTGATTTTCATTATCTATTTATTTAAGAGTTAATACAAACCAAATTCCTGTCCCCGTACCCATTGTCAATCTTGCTCACGAACGGGAAAAACTTCCCATCCAGCAGCCACGGCGCAGGATAAGCTGCCGTCTTCCGCGAATAGGAATGCTCCCACTCGCCGGCAATCTCGACCGCGGTGTGCGGCGCATTCCTCACCACATCGGGCGTCCGGCGACACTCCTCCAAAATTGCGCGCAACGACTCCGTGAACCTGTCCATCTCCGCCTTGCCCTCGCTCTCGGTCGGCTCGACCATCAGCGTGTCGTGAACCGGAAACGACAGCGTAGGCGCGTGAAAGCCATAGTCCATCAACCTCCGCGCCACATCGCCCACCTCGACATCGAACTCGCGCTTGAAGTGTTGCAGATCGAGGATGAACTCGTGCCCCACACGGCCACCTTCACCCGAATAGAACGTGCGATAGCTGTCCGAAATTGCACGCGACATATAGTTGGCATTCACGATGGCCATCTCGGTGGCGCGCCGCAACCCCTCCTCGCCCAGCAACTTGATGTAACCATAAGTTATCGGCAACAGCATTGCGCTTCCCCACGGCGACGATGCTACGGCGGTGATGCTCTCCCCACCACCGACTGTGGCGACCGGATGCGAAGGCAAGAAAGGAGCCAGATGCGAAGCGACACACACCGGACCCACGCCCGGACCGCCGCCGCCGTGAGGCATCCCGAAAGTCTTATGCAGATTGAGATGGCAAACGTCCGCCCCGATATAACCCGGATTGGTCAATCCCACCTGGGCGTTCATATTCGCTCCGTCCATATACACCTGCCCGCCCGCGTCGTGCACCGCGTCGACGATCTCGCGAATGCGGCTCTCGAACACGCCGTGGGTCGAGGGATAGGTTACCATCAAAGCGGACAAATCTGCAGAATGCTCCGCAGCTTTGGCCTTCAAATCGTCCACATCTATGTTTCCGCGCTCGTCGCACACCACAGTCACTATCGTCATTCCCGCCATCGCTGCACTTGCAGGGTTTGTCCCGTGGGCACTCGCAGGTATTAAGACAACATTGCGATACCCCTGCCCTTTACTCTGGTGATAGGCGCGGATTATCATCAGCCCCGCATACTCGCCCGCGGCGCCCGAATTGGGTTGCAACGAGCAGGCACTCAAACCGGTAATGGTGCACAGGTCGCGTTCCAACTCCTCGATCATCTCCATATAGCCCTCCGCCTGCCCGAGGGGAGCAAAGGGGTGGATATTGCCGAAACCCGACAGCGAAAGGGGCATCATAGTCGCCGCGGCGTTCAGCTTCATTGTGCACGACCCCAGCGGGATCATCCCATTGGCCAGCGAAATATCGCGCAATTCGAGCCGCTTGATATAGCGCATCAATTCGGTCTCGCTATGATAGTTTTTGAAAACCGGCTCGGTGAGAAAATCACTCTTCCGGCTAAGTTTCGGTGCGCGACCAGCCTTTACGCCGACCGTTTTCGGTGCCCTCACCCCCATAGCGGCGGCAAATATCGACACCACATCCCTCACCTCGGCGGCAGTGGTCAGTTCGTCGAAACTCATCCTCACGCGGCCACCGTCCGCCGGATAGAAAAAGTCGATGCCCAGCTCTTCCGCCTCCTGACGCACCACCGAAACCTCCGCCTCGACCTCCAGAGTGTCGAAAAAATCGGTGCCCACCTGATAGCCCATTCCCCGCAACGCATCGGCCACGGCACAGGTGGTGTCATAAATCTTCTGAGCTTTCTCCTGCAACCCCTCCTTGCCATTATACACCGCATACAACCCCGCCATCGAGGCCACCAAAGCCGACGCGGTGCAGATATTCGACGTCGCCTTCTCGCGCTTGATATGCTGTTCGCGGGTTTGCAGCGACATCCTCAAAGCCCGATTGCCCAACCTGTCCACCGACACCCCGATGATGCGCCCGGGCATACTTCTCTTGTAAGCATCCTTGGTCGCAAAATAGGCCGCACTGGGGCCTCCGAAGCCCATCGGGATGCCCCACCGTTGGGTCGACCCCACGACAATATCGGCACCCCACTCGCCCGGAGCTTCCAAAAGTGCGAGCGACAAAATATCGGCCGCCACAGCCAACAACGCTCCGTTGTCGTGCACCTTTTGCGCAAAATCGCGATAATCCCTCACCGCCCCGTTCGCCGCCGGATACTGAACGATGGCCCCGAACTCCTTGCCGGTAAATTCATACGTCGCAAAGTCGTCCACCACCAGCTCAACCCCGAACGGCTCGGCCCTCGTCATCAACACGTCCAATGTCTGCGGAAAGATGTTGGAGTCGACCATCAGCACATTCCTGTCGCTCCCGCGCGGCCTCAAACCCAGCATCATCGCCATTGCCTCGGCTGCGGCGGTACCCTCGTCCAGCAGCGAACAGTTAGCAATCTCCATCCCCGTCATCGACACCACCGCCGTCTGGAAATTGAGCAATGCCTCCAACCGTCCCTGCGAAATCTCGGCCTGATAGGGGGTGTAAGAGGTGTACCACGCGGGATTCTCAAACACATTTCGCATAATCACGGCCGGCGTCTCGCACGGATAATATCCCATTCCGATAAACGAACGCGCCTGCCTGTTACGTCCCGCCAGCTCGGCAATGTGAGCGGCAAACTCACTCTCGGTTATAGCCTGGGGCAATTCCAGCGGCTTTTTAAGCCTGATATTGGCAGGGATCACCTGCCCGATAAGCTCCTCGACAGACTCGACCCCAATGGTTTTCAACATCTCTGCTAACTCACCCCGATCGGTCACTCCGATGAGCCTTTGTGTAAAATTCATAAGTTTTGTCTCAAAAAAATTATTGCTCTAATATTTAAAACTGCTCCCCCCGATGAACTCCCTCAGGATTGAGGTGGGCGGAATCTCATAAGGCTCGATGGGCGCAAAAAAGTCCAACAGCTTCAACAGCCTCTGCGCTTCGCCATATTCGGGTATGTTGTCGGGCACCGAGCGCAACAACGGAACAACATAACTCTTCAAAACCGGCATCTCGTAGAACAGCGACGAATTGAACATCACATCGGCATTCTCCTGGAACGGAAATATCCATCGTTCCTCGCCCCGACGCACGCTCTGCCATCGACGCAAAGTGTCCGAAGCGTTAGCCCCGCGAGCCACACTGTCGCGCACCATTCGCCGGATCAATCGGTTGTCGGTGGTGGGGATTCGCGAAAGGTTGTCCATCCCTATGGAGGTCAACGCCGAAAGATATATCCTGAACTTCGAGTCCTCGTCCAAACTTTCGGTCAGCCTGGGATTGAGCGCGTGGATGCCCTCCACTATCAACACCGACCGTTCGCCGAGTTTCAGCGGCTGCTCGTGGGTCATTCGCTTGCCCGTAATGAAGTCATAACGGGGAATTTCAACACTTTCACCACCAGTCAACCGGCGCAGGTGGTCGTTGAACACGTCGTGATCTATCGCATCGAACGCCTCATAGTCGTAATCTCCCGTCACGGGATCGCGCGGGGTTTTGTCGCGCTCCACAAAATAGTCGTCCAGCGACACCAGCACCGGAACCATTCCCAGAATGCGCAACTGAATGCCCAACCGCTTGGCCGTGGTGGTTTTGCCGCTCGACGACGGGCCCGACATCAACACCACCCGCGTGCCCTTCAACAGGTTGGCCTCGAAGACAGTGTCGGCAATGGAGGCCAGCTTCTTTTCGTGGAAACTTTCGGCTATCTTGATAAGGTCGCTCGTCTCCCCTTGGGCGGCCCGCTGATTGAGTTGCCCGATGTTGGAGACCCCGATGATGCTCACCCACTCGTTGTACTCGGCGAAGGTGTCGAACATTTTGTGCTGCGGCACCATCTCGTTGAGCACGTCGGGCCGTGTGCGCTTCGGGATGGAGATGTACATTCCTTTGTAATAAGGTCGCAGGTCGTAAAGCCCGACATATCCCGTCGATGGGGCCAGCGCACCATAGAAATAGCCCACCGTGTCGCCCAAAGTGTAGAGCGAGACATAGAGCCTTGGGCGCGTCTCCAACAAAGCTATCTTGTCGTCGTATCCCAATTTCTCGTAACTCTCCCGCGCCTCGTCGTACAGCACTTTATCCTTTCCGATGGGCAGGTCCGACGCAATTATGGAGTCCATCTCTTTTTTGATGTCGGCGATCATTTCGTCGGTAACCTCGTCGAACCCCGTAATTTCGGAATAATAGCCCCTCGACACGCTGTGCCTTATCTTGAATCTTTGCTCGGGCCACAGTCTGTGTATGGCCAGGTTGAGGGTGAAGAAGAGTGTCCGCTCGTACACCCTGTGCCCTTCGAAGTGGGTGATGTCGATAAACCTGACGCTCGACGGCTCGAACAGCACGAACGAGAGGTCCTTTATCTTGTTGTTGACGTACGCTGCCAGTATGGGACGCTCGGAATGGATGGTCTTGGCTATGTCGGACAGCGAGGACCCCATCTCGACGAAGAGGGCCTTGCCGGTGTTCTCACATATTATCCGAATCTTTTTCATTGCACGCGCTCCAATAGGGCAAAGATAATTAAAAAAGTTGTATCTTTGCGCCCTATTGTTTAATCTTTTAACGGGCGACTGGTTCGCAATTTAGTTTTTATGTCAGAAGTGGTAAAAGAAAAGGTGTCCAACGAAAATTTCGACTGGGCGGCGTATGAAAACGACTCGGCTCTCTACGGCAAATCGAAAGAGGCTGTGGCGGAAGATTATGGGAAGACGCTGAGCAATGTTGTCGAGGGCGAGGTTGTCGAAGGCACCGTGATCGGGCTCAACAAGCGCGAGGTGGTGGTTAACATCGGCTATAAGTCGGAGGGCATCATCCCCATCACCGAGTTTCGCTATAACCCCGAGTTGGCGGTTGGCGAGAAGGTAGAGGTGTTTGTGGAGAATGCCGAAAATAAGAAAGGACAACTCGTTTTGTCGCACAAGAAGGCTCGTCAGTTGAAGAGCTGGGATCGCGTAAATCAGGCGATGGACAACGACGAGATCATCAAGGGCTATGTGAAGTGCCGCACCAAGGGCGGTATGATCGTCGATGTGTTCGGCATCGAGGCGTTCCTCCCTGGTTCGCAGATCGACGTGAAGCCGATCCGCGATTACGACATCTATGTCGACAAGACGATGGAGTTCAAGGTGGTGAAGATCAATCCCGAATATCGCAACGTCGTCGTTTCGCATAAGGCTCTTATCGAAGCCGAATTGGAACAGCAGAAGAAAGATATTATCGGCAAGTTGGAGAAAGGTCAGATTTTGGAGGGAACGGTCAAGAACATCACCACTTACGGGGTCTTCATCGATCTGGGCGGTGTCGACGGGCTCATCCACATCACCGACCTGAGCTGGGGCCGTGTAACCCATCCCGAAGAGGTGGTGGAGCTGGACCAGAAGCTGAATGTCGTTATTCTGGACTTCGACGAGGGCAAGAAGCGTATCGCGCTCGGTTTGAAGCAGTTGGCACCCCATCCGTGGGATGCGCTCAGCAAGGAGATCAAAGTCGGCGACAAGATAAAGGGTAAGGTTGTGGTGATGGCCGATTACGGGGCGTTCGTCGAGGTTGCTCCGGGAATCGAGGGGTTGGTTCACGTCAGCGAGATGAGCTGGAGCCAGCACCTGCGTTCGGCTCAGGACTTTATGAAGGTCGGGGACGAGATCGAAGCCGTGGTTTTGACGCTCGATCACGACGAGCGAAAGATGTCGCTGGGCACCAAGCAGTTGGGCGCCGATCCGTGGGAGGGTATCGAGAAGAAATATCCCGTCGGAAGCGTTCATACCGCCAAGGTTCGCAACTTCACCAACTTCGGTGTGTTTGTCGAACTCGAAGACGGCATCGACGGACTTATCCACATTTCGGACCTTAGTTGGATGAAGAAGATCAAGCATCCGGCCGAGTTCACCAAGGTGGGCGAAGATATTCAGGTGGTGGTGATGGAGATAGATAAGGAAAATCGTCGTTTGAGCCTGGGCCACAAGCAGTTGGAGGAGAATCCGTGGAACCAGTTCGAGGGCACTTATGCACTGGACAGCGTTCACGACGGGACGATAACCGAGGTTAACGACAAGGGCGCGGTTGTGAAGTTGGGCGAGGATGTGGAAGGGTTTGTTCCGGCGCGTCAGTTGACCAAGGAGGACGGCTCGACGCCTAAGGTGGGCGACGTGTTGCCGCTGAAGGTTATCGAGTTCTCGAAGGGTACGCGGCGCATCGTGTTGTCTCACGTGAGGACCTATGAAGAGGCTAAGCGTGCGGCGGGTGATGCCGTCAGGGCCGAGCGTCGTGCGGCGGCTGATGAGGCTTCGAGTTCGGTGAAGAAGGTGAACGCTTCGGTGGAGAAGACCACTTTGGGCGATTTGTCGGCTCTTGTGGCTTTGAAGGCCGATATGGAGGAGGCCGAGGCTAAGCCTGCGAAGAAAGCTCCGGCGAAGAAGGCTGTGAAGGCGGCCGAAGAGGAGTAATTTTGCCGGACTATGGGCGATGAGGTTTGAGGTTACCATATTGGGTAATGGTTCGGCTTCACCGGTTGTCGGCAGATACCAGACTGCTCACGTGCTTAATGTGCGTGAGCAGTTTTTTTTGGTCGATTGCGGCGAGGGCACCCAGGAGCGGTTGATGAGGGCGGGAGTTTCGCCGTTGCAGATCAGGGCGGTGTTCGTCAGCCACATCCACGGCGACCACGTTTACGGGCTGTTGCCGCTCGTTTCGAGTATGGGGTTTATGGGGCGGAAGAGTCCTTTGCCCATATTCGGGCCGGCTGGGGTGGGGCGGTTGATAGATTTTTTCGTGAACGATTTCGGCCAACCGGTCGATTTTCCGTTGGAGTTCACGGCGGTGGATACTTCGAACGGCGGGTTGGTTTATGAGAATAAGTCTATGGAGGTGCATTCGGTGCCTTTGCGCCATCGGGTGCCGACCACCGGATATGTTTTTCGCGAGAAGCAGGATGGGGTGGGGACGGTGCCGCGTAGTTATGCTTTTTTGAGCGACACGACGGCTTCGGGGCGTGCGGCGTTGCTGGCCAAGGGGGTCGATTTGATGTACCACGAGGCCACTTTTTCGGATGCGGACAGACATTTGGCGGCGCGCACGGGCCATTCGACGGCGTTGGGGGCTGCAAAGATCGCGCTGAAAGCCGAGGCGGGTAAGTTGATTATAGGTCACTTTTCGGCGCGGTATAAGGATGTTTCGGTGTTGGAGGCGGAGGCGCGCACGGTTTTTGAGCAGAGCTATATTGCCGAGCAGGGTCGGGTTTTTTCTTTACGATAGGGGGCTATGAAGACTATTTTGATAACGGGTGGTGCGGGTTTCATCGGGGCGCACGTGGTGAGGCATTTTGTTGCTTCGGGACATCGGGTGGTCAATCTCGATGCGCTGACGTATGCGGGGTGTCTCGACAATTTGAGGGAGATCGACGGTGTGCCGAATTACACCTTTGTCAGGGGGGATATTTGCGATGGCGATTTGTTGAGGAAGATTTTTTCCGAATACTCCCCAGATGCCGTCCTGAATCTTGCGGCCGAGAGCCACGTCGATCGCAGTATCGGCGCGCCGAGTGTGTTTGCGCGTACCAATGTGATGGGCACCCTTGCGCTTTTGGAGGCCGCCCGGGCGCATTGGAACGGCAATTACGGGGGCAGACTGTTCTATCAGGTCTCCACCGACGAGGTGTACGGTTCGTTGGGCGAGGGCGGGGTGTTCACCGAAACTTCAAGGTACGATCCGAGGTCGCCCTATTCGGCATCTAAAGCCGCCGCCGACCACTTTGTGAGGGCCTATCATCACACCTATGGGATGCCGACCATCATCTCGAATTGTACGAACAATTATGGCCCCGGGCAGTTTCCCGAAAAGCTTATTCCGCTCATTGTCGGCAACATAGCCGCCGAGAAGCCGTTGCCCGTTTATGGCGACGGGACCAATGTGAGGGATTGGATCTGGGTGGGCGACCACGTGGCGGCCATAGATGCCATTTTACATCGTGGTGCGGCGGGCGAGACCTATTTGGTGGGTGGCGGCAACGAGGTGCGCAACATTGACCTGGTGAGGATGCTTGTCGGTTTGACGGACGATGCTTTGGGTCGGCCACAGGGGTCGAGCGAGCGGCTCATCGAGTTTGTGACCGATCGCGCGGGACACGACTTCCGGTATGCCGTCGACACTTCGAAGATTCGCCGGACCTTGGGTTGGCGTCCCGTGATGGATTTCGAACAAGGGTTGCGGCAGACGGTGAAAGCTATAATCGACAAATAAAAAGAGCCCTCCGGAGAGGGCTCTTTTGTTAACACTGGTCGCCGCTGTGGGGACCTTTCGACATTCCGGCGGGCTTGGGCAACGGTCGCTGAACACCCTTCGAGGTCGGTTTAGCCACGGCCTTGGTGGTCTTCACGCCTTTCGGAGCGGCAAAAGCCTTTGTCACGGTTTTTCTGGCTGCCGGTTTTTTCTCGGCGAATGCCGCACGGACCTCTGCCGAACGCTTGGTTTTGTCGGTTTTACCGTACCCTTCGACATTGGCTACAATGGCTTTGGCATCCTTTTTCAGACCGTCGTTGAATTTGGCTTTGGTTTTCGCGCCGCAGCCACACGCTTTCTTTTCCATAAAATAAGTTATTTCTCAGCGACAGGAAAAGACAAAAAACGTACCAATCTCACCTTATAAAACTCGTCCTCGCACCGAATTCGAACTCAGCGGGCGCGCCCGTCAGCAACGACACGATCCCACGAGCTGCGTTCCTCACAGTCTGCAACCCCTCCGCATCCTCCGTCGCCTCACCCGCAGCCGTTCCGTGGACAATGCTCCAATAGGTCGACGCCGCAACAGGCATATTCGCAATGGTGAAATAGTAGTTGAGCGCGCTCCAGGCATTCGAGCCGCCGCTCCGCCGAACCGCAACCACCGCCGCTCCGGGCTTACCCGCAAAGATCCCGTAATTAGCCCCCGCAACATAAAAAGCACGGTCGCAAAAACTCTTCATCGTACCCGCAATGTTGGCATAATGCACCGGCGAACCGAGCACAATGGCATCCGCAGCCTTCATCCGTCCTACAATGTCGTTGACCGGATCGTCGTCGATGATGCACTTTTCGTTCCTGTTGCGACTGCACGCCCCACACGCCAGACAGCCGCGTATCGCCTTGTTGCCGATGTGGACGATCTCCATTTCGATGCCGTGGCGCGCAAACTCCTTTTGCATTTCGCCCAGCGCAAGAGCCGTGTTTCCCTTGCCGCGGGGACTGCCGTTGATGCCAAGTACCTTCATAGCTGTATTCTAAAAAAGTTCCATCTTGATTGGGCGGCCGACCAGCGACTGGATCTCCTTCACGATCATATGGTCGTCCTGCGAAGCAAAGGTGTACGCCCTCCCTGTCCGACCGGCCCTTCCCGTCCGGCCGATGCGGTGAACGTATGTCTCCACCACGTCGGGCAGATCGAAGTTTATCACCATCCCCAACTCACGAATATCTATCCCGCGGGCAGCAATATCGGTCGCCACCATCACCTTGGCGTGGCCGCCCTTGAAGTCGCTCATCGCCTTCAACCGCTGTCCCTGGCTCTTGTCGCCGTGGATGGCCACGCTCTGGATGCCTGCCTTGGTGAGTATTTTGCTGATGTTGTCGGCCCCGTGCTTGGTGCGCGAAAAGATCAGCACGCTCGTGTCCTCGTTCTCTTTGAGCAGTTTTATCAGCAGTGCCTTTTTCTCGGGCTTTTCGACGAAGAAGATCGTTTGGTCGATGGTGTCCACCGTGCTCGATTCGGGACTGACCTCTATCCTCACGGGGTCGGTGAGGATGCCGCGGCTCAGGCTCACTATCGGCGCGGGCATCGTGGCACTGAAAAAGAGTGTTTGCCGCTTTTCGGGAATCAGCCTCACGAGCCGACGAATATCGCCGATGAAGCCCATATCGAGCATTCTGTCGGCCTCGTCGAGAACAAAAAATATCATCTCGTCCAGGTCCACCTCGCCCTGTCCGTGCAGGTCGAGAAGACGCCCGGGGGTGGCGATAAGAATGTCGACCCCGCGGCGCAACTTGTCGGTCTGGGGCTTCTGTTTCACGCCGCCGAAGACGGTGGTGTGGCGCAACCCCGTGTATTTCCCATAGTCGGTGAAGCACTCATCTATCTGCGCGGCAAGTTCGCGCGTTGGTGTGAGTATCAACGCCTTGATCGCCCTTTTGGCTTCCGGTTTTCCGTGGTTTCGGCCTCTTCTGTCCTTGCGTTTCGGCCTTTCGGAGGTCGATTGTTCCTCGCTGTTCTCCGATGCGACGGGTTGCCTGGTGGCTTCCCAGAGTTTTTGCAGTATCGGAATGGCGAAAGCGGCGGTTTTTCCGGTTCCGGTTTGCGCTATTCCGAATATGTCGCGTCCGGCGTTCACAACGGGGATCGCTTGCTGCTGGATCGGTGTGGGTTCGGTGTATCCCTTCTCACTTATCGCCCTCGATATGGGCTCGGCTATGTTTAATTCTTCAAATGTCATCTACTAATTTTTTAGTTTTTCCAGCAGGCTGCGAAGCGAACACTCCTTATTGATGAGTGCGGGCAGGTCGGCAATGGCAACCCGCTGCTGCTCCATTGTGTCTCTGTGGCGCACCGTCACTGTTCCGTCCTCGCCGCTGGTGTGGTCGACGGTCACGCAAAATGGCGTCCCGATGGCGTCCTGACGGCGATAACGTTTCCCAATACTGTCCTTTTCGTCGTAATGAACGTTGTGGTCGTACTTCAGCGCGTCGATAATGCCTCGGGCGATCTCGGGCAATCCGTCCTTTTTCACCAGCGGCAGCACCGCCACCTTCACCGGAGCCAGCTGAGAGGGAATGCGCATCACCACACGGCTCTCGCCACCATCCAATTGCTCCTCGGCATACGAAGCCGAAAGTATCTGCAACACCATCCTGTCCACCCCGATCGACGTTTCGACCACATAAGGCACATAGCTCTCGCCCGTCTCCGGATCGAAATAACGTAGCTTCTTGCCGCTGAACTTCTCGTGGTTACCCAGGTCGAAATCGGTACGCGAATGGATGCCCTCCACCTCCTTGAAGCCGAACGGGAACCGAAATTCCACATCGGCCGCAGCGTTGGCATAATGGGCCAGCTTGTCGTGGTCGTGGAAGCGATAGAGCTCGTCGCCGAAGCCCAATGCGCGATGCCAGCTCATCCGGAAGTTTTTCCAATACTCATACCACTGCATCTCCTCGCCAGGCCGAACGAAGAACTGCATCTCCATCTGCTCGAACTCCCTCATCCTGAAAATGAATTGCCGCGCCACAATCTCGTTGCGGAACGCCTTGCCGATCTGCGCAATGCCGAACGGGATCTTCATCCGGCCCGTCTTCTGGACATTGAGGAAGTTGACAAAGATGCCCTGGGCCGTCTCCGGCCGAAGATAGATGGTGTTGGCACCCTCGGCCACCGAGCCCATCTTCGTATCGAACATCAGGTTGAACTGCCTCACCTCGGTCCAGTTGCGCGTGCCGCTCACCGGATCGACGATCTCGGCATCGACGATAATTTGCCTGAGCTCGGTTAAGTCGTTGTCGGTCAATGCTTTGACCATTCTTGCGTGGATCGCGTCGCGATCTTTTTGCAACGCAACGACCCTCTCCGAAGTGGTCCTGTACTGCCCTTCGTCGAAGCTTTCGCCGAACCGTTTGCGCGCTTTTTCGACCTCTTTCTCTATCTTTTCGTCGAGTTTTGCGAGGTGGTCTTCGAGCAACACATCGGCCCTGTACCGCTTTTTGCTATCTTTGTTGTCTATCAGCGGGTCGTTGAATGCTCCGACGTGGCCCGATGCTTCCCAGGTTCGGGGATGCATAAAAATGGCGGCGTCTATACCGACGATATTTTCTCTGAGCCGCGTCATAGCGTCCCACCAATAGGCTTTGATATTGTTTTTGAGCTCGACGCCCAGCTGCCCGTAGTCGTACACTGCGCTTAGTCCGTCGTAGATTTCGCTCGACGGAAAAATAAAGCCATACTCCTTGCTGTGCGCTATCAGCTTCTTGAAAAGTTCTTCCTGTGTCATTGTTTTTTACTGTAATTATTTCCTACATCCTCTCTGGGACGGCGATGCCGAGCAAGGCCATACCTCTTTTAATCACAAACGCCACCCGCTGCGACAACCGCAGCCTAAAATTGCGCGTCGCCTCGTCCGGCTCCTTCAAGATCGAATGGTCGTGATAAAACCCGTTATACGTCTTCGCCAGATCGTAAACATAAGCCGCCACAACCGCCGGCGAAAACTCCCTCCCGGCCTGAGCCACCACCGCAGGATAATCACACAGCATCTTCACCAGCTCCAACTCCTCAGGCAGGTAAACATCCACGGCACCCGCCGAATAGTCCGACGAAGCCTTCCGCAGCACCGACCGTATCCGCGCGTGAGTATACTGAATGAACGGCCCCGTGTTGCCATTGAAGTCGATCGACTCGCGCGGATCGAACAGCATCGTCTTGCGCGGATCGACCTTCAGAATAAAGTACTTCAACGCGCCCAAGCCCACCATCTCGCTCACATCCTCGCCCTCGCTCTTGCCGAGCTGAACACTCATTTCGCGAGCCTCGTCGACCATCCCCTCTATCAGGTCGTCCGCATCGACAACCGTCCCCTCGCGCGACTTCATCTTGCCCTCGGGCAGCTCCACCATCCCATAAGAGAGGTGATATATCGCATCGCTCCAATCGTACCCCAACTTTTTGAGCACCAGCTTGAGCACCTGAAAATGGTAATTCTGCTCGTTGCCCACGACGTACACCAGCTCGTCGAGATGCTCCTTGGTGAAGCGTTCCAGAGCCGTCCCCAGGTCCTGGGTCATATAGACGCTCGTCCCGTCGCCCCTCAGCAGCAGCTTCTCGTCGAGCCCGTCGGCAGTCAAATCTACCCAAACCGAGCCGTCGTCGCGCCGATAGAACACTCCCTTTTTCAGCCCCTCTTCGACCAGTGTTTTGCCCGCCAAATAGGTTTGCGACTCATAGTACATCCGATCGAAATCGACCCCCAGCCGCTTGTACGTGGTGTCGAAGCCGTCGTAGACCCAGCCGTTCATCGTCTCCCACAGCTTGTAAACCTCCTTGTCACCCGCCTCCCACTTTCGGAGCATCTCCTGAGCCCGGGTTTCCAGAGTGGGGTCGTTTTTGAGCTCGGCATTGTAACGAACATAGTATTTTCCCACCAGATGGTCGCCCTTCATTCCGCTCGACTGTGGGGTTTCGCCACCTCCGAAAAGTTGCCACGCGAGCATACTTTTACATATATGTATCCCGCGGTCGTTCACCAGATTGGCCTTCAGCACCGTGTTGCCGCAAGCTTTCAGAATCTCCGCCACCGAGTACCCCAGCAGATTGTTCCTCACGTGGCCCAAATGGAGCGGCTTGTTGGTGTTAGGCGACGAATATTCGACCATAACGGTCCTTCCCGTCGGTGGCAAAACGCCGAAATCCGCCCCTATCTCTGCGAACCTGTCCGCCCAAAACGCCGGTTTGAGCGAAATGTTCAAAAAGCCCTTTATGACGTTATAGCTGTCTATATCCGCATTGCCCGCCACCAAAAAATCACCTATCTGTTGAGCCGTCTGATCGGGCGACTGCCCCGAGACCTTCAACAGCGGAAACACCACCAGGGTATAGTCTCCCGTGAACTCTTTCCTTGTTTTTTGCACCTGTACCAGCTCTTTCGGGACATCGCCGTACAGCTCCCCGACGGCTTTGAAAGCCGCCTCCCACAATTTTTTCTCGATATTCATAATTGGGTGCAAATATAGTGAAAAAAATCTTCGTAATTTTGCAATCCGATGAGGATTGCAGATATAGAGCTCGGGGAACGGCCGCTGTTGCTCGCCCCGATGGAGGACGTGACCGATCGGTCGTTTCGCTGGCTGTGTAAAAGTTTCGGCGCGGATATGATGTACACCGAGTTCATCTCGTCCGACGGGCTGATTCGCGATGCGGCGAAATCGCTTGCCAAACTGCAGCTGGACGACGACGAGCGGCCGATAGGTATTCAGATATACGGCCATCTCGTCGAGCCGATGGTGGAGGCGGCACGAATGGCCGAAGCGGCGCGTCCCGAGGTTATCGACATCAATTTCGGTTGTCCGGTGAAGAAAATTGCCGGTCGCGGGGCGGGTAGCGGGATGATGCGCGAACCCGACAAAATGGTCGAGATGACGCGCCGGATAGTCGATGCAGTGAAGACTCCCGTGACGGTCAAAACGCGGCTGGGCTGGGACGACGAGAGCAAAATTATTCCCGAGCTGGCCGAACGGTTGCAAGACGTGGGCATCGCCGCCCTGACCATCCACGGCCGGACGCGCGCTCAAATGTATCGAGGCGAGGCCGACTGGACGCTCATCGGCGAGGTGAAGCGCAATCCACGGATCCGCATACCTATAATAGGTAACGGTGACATCGACTCGCCGCAGAGGGCGAAAGATGCGTTCGAGCGTTACGGTGTCGACGGGGTGATGATAGGCCGTGCGACTTATGGCCGGCCGTGGATATTTCGCGAAATACGCCACTATTTGACCACGGGCGAGATTTTGCCGCAGCCCTCGGTGGTCGAACGGGTGGAGATTGCGCGGCGTCACCTTTTGAAGTCGGTGGAGGTGAAGGGCGAGCGCGGCGGGGTGTTGGAGATGCGTCGCCACCTGTCGTGCTATTTCAAGGGCTTGCCCGACTTCAAAGCCACCCGCCTGCGCCTGGTGACGGAAACGGATGTGGCCGAACTCCTGCGCATCCTCGACAGCGTTGCCGAGGGGTGGGGCGACGTCGATATGACGCAGGTTATCAGCTCATATTGGTGAAGACATTGGTCACGTCGTCGTCCTCTTCGAGGCGTTCGACGAGCTTTTCGACCGCTTCGCGCTGTTCGGCCGAAACATCTTTGGTCTCGACCGGAAGGCGCAGAAATTCGCCGCTGGTGATCTCGTACCCGCCATCTTCCAACCACTTCTGGATCGCGCCGTACGCTTCGAACGGAGCCTCGACCGTGATCCCGTCATCTTCCACCACAAGTTCGTCCACCCCTAAATCTATCATTTCGAGTTCCAGCTCCTCGGGGTCGGTGCCGTGGGTGTTGACAAATTTGAAGGCACATTTGTGGTCGAACATAAAGCCCACCGAGCCGCTTGTGCCCAGCGTGCCGCCTGCCTTGTTGAAATAGGAGCGCACGTTGGCCACGGTCCGGGTGTTGTTGTCGGTTGCGGTCTCCACCAGAACCGCTATTCCGCCCGGGCCATAACCTTCGTATATCACCTCTTTATAGTCGGCGGTATCTTTCGAGGTCGCCCGCTTAATAGCCCGCTCGACATTCTCTTTGGGCATATTTTCGCTCTTGGCGGTTTGCATCAGCATCCTCAGACGGGTGTTGCCCGACGGATCGGCGCCGCCCTCCTTCACCGCCATTTCGATGCTTTTGCCCAGCTTGGTGAAGACCCGGGCCATATTGCCCCACCTCTTTAACTTTGTCGCTTTTCTGTATTCAAACGCGCGTCCCATAGTTTCTTAATGATTTTTTTCGTGTGCAAAAATAGTCAAAAATTTCTACATTTGTACAATGAAAGAAGAGGTTCAGAAAGCCGTCGACGTGTTAAAGCGGGGTGGGGTGGTGCTCTATCCCACCGACACGGTGTGGGGCGTGGGCTGCGATGCGACCAACGAACAGGCCGTGGCCAGGATATACGAGTTGAAACAGTCCGTCGATAAGCACGCGATGACCGTTCTGGTGGCGTCGGTGAACGATGTCGGGCGGTATGTCAGGCGGGTCCCGGAGGTGGCGTGGGAGTTGCTGGAGCTGGCCGAGAGTCCGTTGACGCTCATTTTGCCAGGGGGTTGCGGAGTTGCGCCGAACCTTATTCCCGAGGGTGGCACGATAGGCATTCGTGTTCCGAAGCACGAGTTTTGTCACGCTTTGTTGCGGCGGTTGGGTCGGCCGCTGGTGTCGACTTCGGCCAATGTTTCGGGAGCGTCGACGCCGGTGAGGTTCGACGAGATTTCGGGCCGGATCCGGAGCGGGGTGGACCTTATTATAGATCGCAGGTTCGAGGGAAGTCCTACCCGCAAGGCTTCGGCCATCATCCGGCTGGGCGAGGGGGGCGAGGTCGGCATAATAAGGGAATAATTTTTTGTGAAAATTCGTAATTCGTAATTCGTAATTCGTAATTGTTTACTATCTTTGTCGGGTAAAATTAAATCACATTAAATAAAACCAATTATAACGTACTGTATGAAAAATTTGTTTAAGTATGGTGTTGTTGCGCTCGTATGCGTGATGGCGCTGTCGAGTTGTAACTGCTTTAAGAAAATGGGCCGTCACACCGATGACATCTCGGTGGTGGCTAATCCCGAGATGTTGACTTTGGTGGGCAATGAGATCGTGACCGATGTGACGGTTGTTTTCCCCGAGAAGTACTACAACCCCAAGGCTATCGTGAAGATTACGCCGATTTTGGTTTTCGATGGCGGCTCGGTTGAAGGCCAGCCTAAGTTTTTGCAGGGCTCGAAGGTGAAGGACAACTATCCCGTTATCGACAAGAAGACGGGCGGTGTCTACACCCAGAGGATCGCTTTCCCGTGGGACCCGAGGGCACGCGAGTGCGTTTTGGAGCTGAAGGTCGAAGGCAAGTGCAAGGAGGGTGCCGATTTCGTACTCGGTGGCGTGATTCCGGTGGCAGAGGGTGTCAACACTCTTCAGCAGGACCTGTCTTATGCCGACGCGATGATCGTGATGCCGGACAACTTCAAGAGGGTTACTCACGAAACTGGCACGGTGGATATTATGTACCAGGTGAACCAGTCGAATGTTCGCCGCACCGAGTTGACCAAGGAGCAGACCAAGCTGTTCGAACAGTTTATTAAGGACAACCAGAACAGGGACCGTGTGACGTTGGGGAACATTCAGGCTAATGGTTACGCTTCGCCCGAGGGTGACGAAGGCTTCAACGATAAGTTGTCGGCCCGTCGTTCGGAGAGCGGTAAGACTGCCGTTTCGCGCGAGTTGCGCTCGTTGAAGGGCTTGAACTACGACGTTGCCGCTTATGGCGAGGACTGGGAAGGCTTCAAGAAGCTGGTCGAAGAGTCGGATTTGAGGGACAAGGCGATGATCATCCAGGTGTTGGATATGTATTCGTCGGCCGCTCAGAGGGATGTTGAGATTCGCAATATGGCTGCTGTTTTCGCCGAGTTGAAGAAGGAGATTTTGCCCGCTTTGCGTCGTACGCAAATGGTTGCCATCACCGATATTCAGGGCAAGACCGACGAGGAACTCCGTGAGGCTATCGCGGCCGGAACCGAGTTGAACTTGGAAGAGATGCTGTTTGCGGCCACTTTGTATGACGATTGCGCTAAGAGGGCTGAGATTTATAAGGCTGCGGCTGACAAGTTCGGCGATGCACGTGCGTGGAACAATCTGGGTATCGCTTACGCTTATCAGAACGATTGGAAGAGGGCCGAAGATGCCTTTAAGAAGGCGGCTGACAAGGATTCGAACCCTGCGTTGGCTAACAATATGGCATTGGCGGCTTTGCAGAATGGCGACGTGAACGGTGCGGCTAAGTATTTGGCTACGGCGAGTGCTTCGACCAAGGCTTTGAACGACATCAATAAGGGCAATTACGCTTCGGCGTCTTCGAACCTCGAAGGCTACAATAAGGCTGTTGCCGAGACTTTGAATGGCAATTTGAGTGCGGCGAAGAACGCTTTGGTTGGCAACACGACTGCCGCGGCGGATTATTTGCGCGGTGTGATTGCGGCTAAGGAGGGCAATGCTTCTGCGGCTGCTGCGGAGGTTAAGAAGGCTATCGCTAAGGATGCTTCTTATGCTCAGAAGGCTGCTCACGATGTGAACTTGAAGGGGATTCAGTTGTAATCTCTCGTTAAGGTTCTTTTAAAAAAAAGCCCCTCGCAAGAGGGGCTTTTTTAATGATCAATGATTAAGGGGCTATGCGGCGCTAATTCTCAATTCTCAATTCTCAACTCTCAACTATTCCAGCAGGTTGTCGTAGCGGGAGGATTGCTTGTCGTACTTGATGTCGCGGAGCATACCCGAACGGATGCCAATGTGGAACGAATAGCTCTTCAGCATCCCCAGCGGTATCCACTGGAAACTCATATTCCAGCAGTGCAGGTCGCGTGTGACGCTGATCTGCATAGGGGTGAAACGGCGTGCGGCGATGTCGAAGCCGCCATTGAAGGTGAAGCCCCACTTTTTGGTCAGGGTGACCGAGCCATTGAAGCCCAGAGTCTGCGTTATCTCGCGCCGCAAACCGCGGTTGGAGTAGTTTATCGAGTAGTTGAAGCCGAAATTCCACGGGATGCTGAAGTCATAATAGGCCGACACGAGATATTGCCGTCGCGTCGTCGGATCGAGGTTTAGCGAGGGGTCGTAAGGATTGGTGTAGGCACCGATGTAGGCTCCCGAGTTGATGTCGTTCATCACGGGCTGGGAGAAGTCGGAGGAGTTGAAGGTGTAGCCGAATGTCCAACTGGTGGAGGCTATGCGGCCGAATTTCCCCTTCCCGATGTTATATTTTCCGGTCGGAACGGCGTTTCCGTTGACGTTCAGCACCACATAAGGGTCCCAGGTGGCATTGAGTTGAATAGCGAAATTTTTGAAGAGCGTTCCGGTCCGCAGGGTGAGCGAGATGGGGGAGAGACGCATAGAGTCGGCCATGAAGTTGTAGCTTCCGCTGGCCGAGAGTTGTTCGATAAAAGGTATTTTTTTCAGGCCGGTGGTGTCGGCGCGGCTTCGCACTTTGGCTTCGATCTGGTTCGACAGCGAGAAGTTGATCGACGCACTCGGCGAGCCTATGCGGCCGCGCGGTTCGCCCATATAATAGTTGGGGTTTTCGGCTATTCGGCCCGCTTCGTTGGTTTGATAGTAGTCCACAAAGCCGTATCGGGGGTCGCGAAAGTCGGGTGCATAGCTGAAGCCGACGGTCGGGGTGACGACGTGGCGCACGGCCTGGAGCCACCCTTCCTTGTTCTTCATCTCGTACATCCCGTAGAATTTTGTGCTGAACGAGCCGGCGACGTTCCAGCTGTATGTTCTGAAGAAGCCGAACTCCGGATCGCTCGGGTCGACTTTTCCGGTGTCGGGGTTGTAGATCATTCGTTCCCGCTTGAAGTTCCACGTCTCTTCGTAGTTGAACGAGGGGGCGAAGTTGATGTAGTCGAACAGGGTGAACGAGGTTTGAATGGGGATCCGGTGGGTCACACCGTTCGACATATCTTCGAGGGTTTTTTTGGTGAACAGGGTCGACTCTTTGGCCTTCACCGAGTTGCGGGCCTGCATCGAATAGCTCATCGTGATCTTTTCGTACCATTTTTGCTCGCCCGCCTGCACCCGTCGCTTGAATGGGGCGAACGAGCTGACGGTGAGGTTCAACGAGGGCAGGGTGAGCATCAGCGACGAGTCGACCGAGTTGGACGAGTGGCCGACGTTTGCCGTCAGGTTGATGGAGGTCGAGCCCACCTTCCACATCCGCGAATATGAGATGGAGGAGTTGGTTTGGGTGGCAAGGTGGTCCTGCAATGAGGTTGTGGCCTGTTTGCGATAGCCCGAGGTTGCGAAGTTGACGCTGGCCGAAAATGTGCGCCCGGGCGACGCTTTGGGGTCTTGCCGGTGGCTCCAATTGATCTTGAACGAGGGGGTGTTCTGATAGTCGGTGCTGTTGCGTTCGCCCAGCACGACCCGCTCGTAGTCCATTCCCACCGAGCCCGAGAATTTGTATCGCTTCATATAGTTGGAGCTCGCCTTCAGCCCCCACGAACCGAGAGTGTATATCGAACCGGTCAGTTCCAGGTCGGCATAGTCGCCGAAAGTGAAATAGTATCCGCCGTCTCTCAGATAGAAGCCCCGCCTGGTCTCTTCACCGTACGTCGGCATCACGATCCCCGATTGGGGTCCCGCGGTGATGGGGAAGAATCCGCCCGGAATGCCCAGAAAATAGATCGGCACATCCTCCATCACGAAGTATGCCGGGCCGGTGATTATCTTCTTGCCCGGAATGACCTTGGCTTTGGTCATCGCTATGTAGAAGTGGGGATGCTCGATCACGTCGCAGGTGGTGTACTTCGCTCCGGCGATGTTGATGGTGTTGTCGGGCATCTTTTTGAGGTCGCGCCCCAGCAGATAGCCCTCGCCGTCCTTCGTTGCAACCCCTTTGATCTTGGCTTTGCGGCTGTCGAGGTTGTAGGTGATGGTGTCCATCGTATAGTTGGACCGCCCCTGAATAAACTCAGGTCGCGACATCACGCCTAAGGAATCGGGCACGCCGACCCCGAAAACCTCCTTGCTGGCGACGTTGAGTATCATTTTGTCAGCTTTCAGGTTGTTGTTTTCGTACGTCACGTCGCCCTGGCCGTAGATGAAGATGAGGCGGTTGCGCACGTCGTACACCAACGAGTCGTTGCTGTTGGCCGTCACCGGAGCTTCCAGAAAATCGCGCTTCGGGGCCGGTTCGGGCTCGGGCAGGATCACCAGGCTGTCCGACTGGGCGGGCAACTGCGGCTCGGGCAAAGAGTCGACGGGAGCCTGCCCGAAAACCACCGTCGCCATCGAAAGTAGCAGAAGTGCCAAAAGATATGTTTTTGCTCGCTTGATAAAAAAGCCGTACCTTTGTGATGTAATCTACAAAAGTACAGTTTTTTTATGAATTTCTACAAGGTACTCGCCATATTGCTGTTTGTGTGTTGGGATGCGGGGGCGCAAAACTTCACCATCGTCATCGATCCCGGTCACGGCGGCAACCACTCCGGGGCCGTGAGCGGCAAATTGCTGGAGAAAGACCTGAACCTGTCCGTCGCCAAAAAGTTTGGCAAGCTGATAGAGGATAACCTGAGCGACGTGAAGGTCATCTACACCCGCACCGGCGACACCAATCCCTCGCTCGCCCAGCGCGGTCAGATCGCCAATCGCGCAAAAGCCGACCTGTTCTTCTCTATCCATATGAACTCCCACCACACCTCGTCGGCCAACGGTTCGTCGACCTACGTGATGGGGGTGAGCAAAAGCGAGGACAACCTCCACGAAGCGATGCGCGAAAACGAAGTGATAAAGCTCGAAGACGACTATGCCGAGAGCTATGAGGGTTTCGATCCCTCGTCGGCGGAGAGTTACATCATTTTCAGCCTGATGCAGTACGCTCACTTCGACCACAGCCTTGCGCTGGCGAAGATAATTCAGAAACACTATACGGCGGTCACTCCGATGCGCGACCGAGGTGCGGCCCAGGGACCATTCGTGGTGCTGTGGAAGCCCGCTATGCCGAGTATTCTGACCGAGGTGGGCTTTATGAGCAACGCTTCGGACAGGGCATATATCTCGTCGACAAAGGGTCAGAACGAGGTTGCACAGTGCTTGTTCGACGCTTTTTGCGAATATCGCAAGTTGCTGGCCGAGGAGGGGATAAGGCCCTCGGCTCCCGTTGAAAATGCTGCTCCGCAGAGGGTTGTTCTGACTGTCGATGAGCCGCGGGAGAGCTCTGGAAAGGGTGGATATTATGTCCAGCTTTTTGCTTCGAAGACGCGTGTGAAGGTTTCGGAGAGGGATGTGGTCGAGCGGCGGATCGACGGGTGGTATAAATATTGTATGGGACCCTTTGCGACCGAGGCCGAGGCTTTGAAGGCGCGCGACAGAGTGCGGCGGGGCAGGTACAAGGACGCTTTTGTTACACGATAATGGTATGAAAAGAGAGGTTAAAATAGGGCTCTTTGCCGTGGCGATGCTGGTGTGCCTCTATTTCGGCATAAATTACCTTAAAGGCAAAGATTTTTTCAGTTCGGATCGCACTTTCTACGCTATGTTCGACCACACTTTGGGGCTGCAAACCTCGGCTCCGGTGGTTTTGCGTGGGGTGAAGGTGGGCTCGGTGACCGCCATCGAGATCGACCCCGAGGCGAGCGAGTCGGTGAAAGTGACGATGGGGATCAAGAGGGGCATTTCGGTGCCGGTCGACTCCCGCTTCAAGCTGTTTTCGGACGGGTTGATGGGCGGCAAGTCCATCGAGTTGGTGCGTGGCACGGCCGAGGGTTTCTTCGAGAGCGGGGCGGTGGTTCCGTCGGAGAACGAGCGCGGGTTGTTGGAGAGCACCTCGTCGGGCATAGGCGATATGGTGGCGCAGGCACGGGAGCTGATGGTGTCGCTCGAAGCCACTTCCAACACCCTGAACGGCGTGCTGGAGCGCAGTGCCGACAGTTTTGCGGGCATTATGACTAACGTCGAGAGCGTCACGGGGCAGATTTCGGACGCAAGGGTGGGGCAGATGCTGGGCGACATCAGGGCTTTCACGACTATGTTGCGCGACAATTCCGAACGGATGGAGAGCATTGTTGGCAATCTGGATGCCGTTTCTTCACAGATGGCGGAGGCCGATCTGCGGGGTACGATCGAGGGGCTCGGGATCACGGTGGAGAGGCTCAATTCGGTACTTTTGGCTGTCGAGTCGGGCGAGGGCACGGCGGGACGGTTGGTTCGCGATCCGGCTTTGTATGATTCGCTCACCGTCGCAACGGGCAGGTTGTCGGCACTGTTGGAGGACTTGAAGGCTAATCCGAAGAGGTATGTGAGATTTTCGGTGTTTTAATGTTTTGTTGATTTTTTCAGCCCGCCCCCGCCCCTTGGCGGGCTGACGAGTTGCGTCGCAACTCGAAAGAATTTTGCGTAACCCATTGTCTAATTTCGAACAAAAAACCGGTTTCGATCGCGTCAGGACGCAGGTGCGGGAGTTGTGTACAACCTCCGGCGGGCGTGCTTTGGTGGACGAAGCCTCGTTCTGCACCGACGCGGGCGAGTTGGAGCACAGGCTCGGTTTGGCGGATGAGTTGAGGACGATTCTTGCGACCGAGGGCGGGTTCCCGAGCGGCGAGTTTGTCGACGTGGCACCGGTGGTGGCTAAGGCGCGCGTGGAGGGGGCGTTTTTGGAGGTGGAGGAGATTGGTGTTTTGCATTCCGCGCTGGTATCGGTCGGCGAGGTTGCGGGGGCGATAGACGAGCGTTATTCGTTGTTGCGCTCGATGGGGGAGGGGGTGGAGAGTTTTCCGGCCATTGTAGGCCATATCGAGAGCATTATCGATAGATTTGGCCACCTGAAAGACAGTGCTTCGCCGGAGCTGTTCGATATTCGGCGCACTATTCGCAGCCGTGAGGGCGAGGTTGCCCGAAAGATGCAGGCGGTTCTTGCTCAGGCTCAAAAGGCGGGGGTGGTCGATGCCGACGCCCAGCTGTCGGTTAGGGACGGCAAGACGGTGATTCCGGTTGCGGCGGGCAATAAGCGCAAGTTGCCAGGGTTTATCCACGACCAGAGTGCGAGCGGCCGTACGTTCTTCATCGAACCGGTGGAGATAGTGGAAATCAACAACGAGCTGCGCGAGCTGGCTTATGCCGAGCGGCGCGAGGTTGTCCGTATCCTGACCCGTTTTACTGAGAGTTTGCAACCCGACCTGGACGGATTGGAACGGGTGGGGGAGTATCTGTGCGGGATAGATTTCATTCGCGCCAAGGCCCGCTGGGCGATGCGGAACGGGGCTGCCAGGCCGATAGTTTCGCTCGACGGACGGCTGGTTTTGCGTCAGGCGCGCCATCCGCTGTTGGCTCAGGCCATCGGGTTTTCCGAGGTGGTGCCTTTGGATATGTCGTTGTCGCCCCAGAGCAGGATCATCGTCATTTCGGGCCCTAATGCGGGGGGTAAGTCGGTGTGTTTGAAGACCGTGGCGTTGTTGCAATGGATGTTTCAGTGCGGTTTTTTGGTTCCGGCGGGCGAGAATAGCGAGATGCCCGTGTTCGAAAGCCTGTTCATCGACATCGGCGACGAGCAGAGCATCGACAACGACCTGTCGACATACAGTTCGCACCTGTTGAATATGAAAACGATGCTCACCCGTGCCGGCGGGCGGTCGATGGTCTTCATCGACGAGTTCGGCAGCGGCACCGAGCCGGTGATGGGGGGTGCGATTGCCGAAAGCGTGCTCGAAAAGCTGTTGGAGAAGGGTGTGTATGGGGTGATAACGACCCACTATTCCAATATCAAATATTTTGCGTCGAACCACGCGGGCGTTGTGAACGGGGCTATGGCGTTCGATGTTGCGGCGATTCGACCGTTGTTCAAACTCATCGAGGGTGAGCCTGGCAGCTCGTTCGCCGTCGAAATTGCGCGCAAGATCGGACTACCGGAGAGCATCATCAGTGCCGCATCCGAAAAAGCGGGAAGCGACCACGTCTCTGTCGAGCGTCAGTTGCGCGAAATTGCCCGTGACCGCCGCTATTGGGAGACCAAGCGCGACCGCATTCGGGTTGCCGATCGCCACGTGGAGCGGCTGGAAGAGGAATATGCCGAAAAACTTGCCGCCCTCCGTTCGCAGCGTGCCGAGATCATCAAGGCCGCCAAGTCGGAGGCAAAAGAGCTTATCGTCGAGGCCAATCGCCGGATCGAGAGCACCATAAAGACCATTCGCGAGTCGCAGGCCGAGCGCGAGCTCACCCGCCTTGCGCGCACCGAGGTGGAGGAGTTCAAGGATAAATTGGAGGCCGTGGAGGCTGTTCCGTCCGACCCCCGCGTCGACGCCGAGATGGAAAAGATACTCAGGCGACAGGCCAATCGCGAAAAACGAAAATCGAATTTGCGTGCCCAAATTCCCCTCCCTGCGAAGGAGGGGTGGCAGCCGCAGGCTGACGGGGTGGTAGAAAAACTCTCAACTCTCAATTCTCAAGTCTCAACTCTCTCCGTAGGCTCCAAAGTGCGCCTCAAAGATTCTGACACCGTGGGCGAGGTGCGCGAAGTTAAAGGCTCGAAGGCCACCGTGGCGTTCGGCCAGATTCTCTCTACCGTCGCCACAGAACGTTTGGAGGCCGTTTCGGGCAATCAGGCTCGCTCTTTGTCGAAGCCCCGAACGGTGGTGGATAGCGCGATTTCGGAGCGGAAATTGCAGTTCCGACCCTCGATAGATGTGCGCGGATTGCGTCCCACCGAGGCCATCGAAGAGGTCGAAGGGTTCATCGACAACGCATTGATGATCGGGGTGAACGAGGTGAGCATCCTGCACGGCAAGGGTACGGGGGCGTTGAAGATGGAGATTCGCAGGTATTTGAAGTCCATTCCGTCGGTGGCGAGTGCGGTGGACGACCACGCCGATCGTGGCGGGGCGGGCATAACAGTGGTAACTTTCAGACAATGAGACATTTAGAGATAGATTTGAGTGCCATCGAGCACAACTTTGATTTGTGTAAAAGCCGTTTGGGGCGCGATGTGGGCGTGATTCCGGTGGTGAAGGCCGACGCTTATGGTCACGGCGCGGTGGAGGTTTCGCGCGCTTTGGAGCAGCGGGGTGGGGTAGACTATTTTGCCGTTGCGTTCCCTTCGGAGGGCGCGATTTTGCGCCGTGGCGGGGTCGTGACACCCATTATTGTGCTCAATGCCGACCGCGACAGCTTTGCCGAGGCCATCGAACACCGGCTGGAGCCCGAGATCTACAACTTCGAGACGTTGAAGTGCTTTCTGGGGCTGCTGGACGACGATGAGCAGTATCCCGTTCACATTAAGTTCGACACGGGGATGAACCGGCTGGGCTTTCGGACGGGCGATTTGCAACCTCTTTTGGCGGCACTTCGGGACGCAGGGGAGAGGGTGCGGGTGATGAGCGTTTTTTCCCATCTGGCGGCGGCCGACGATCCCGCCGAAGATGACTTTACGCGTCGTCAAATAGCTGATTTTCAGCAACTTAGCGACGCAGTTGCGGCCGTATTGCCTTATCCGTTCGAGCGTCATATCGCCAACACCAACGGCACGGCGCGCTTTGCGGAGGCGCAGTTCGATATGGTCCGGTTGGGCATTGCGCTTTACGGTGTGGGAATCGACGGTGTGCGTCAGGCGGCCACTTTGCGTACGCGGGTGGTGAACATTTCCCATCTTCCGAAGGGTGCGACGGTGGGGTATAATCGGCGCGGCGTGCTGAAGCGCGACTCGGTAATCGCCACTATACCAATCGGTTACGCCGACGGATTGAGCCGCGCGGCGAGCAATGGCACTTGGAGTGTGCTGGTCGACGGGCGGGCGGCACCGATAGTGGGCAACGTGTGTATGGACAGCCTGATGGTCGACGTGACGAACATTTCGAACGCCGAGGTGGGAAGCGAGGTGACGATTTTTTCGCCCATCCACGGCAACACGATAGCCGACCTTGCGACCGCGCTCGGCACCATCCCTTATGAGATTATGACCTCGGTCTCGGCGCGTTTAAAACGGGTTCACGTCAGATGAGCGGGGGCGTCCTATATCTTCTTCCGTGTCCCATTGCCGAGGGTGGGGCAGAGGCGGTGCTTCCGGCGGCCAATTTCGAGGTGATGCGCACCTTGGACTATTTCATCGTTGAGAATGTGCGCTCGGCGCGGCGGTTTTTGTCGCGCGCGGGGGTCAAGAACATCGATCGTTTGGAGTTTATCGAGCTCAATGAACACACGCCGCCCGAAGAGGTGGAGGCTATGCTTGCGCCTTTGACACAGGGGCGGAGTGGGGGAGTGATCTCGGAGGCGGGAGTGCCTGCCGTGGCCGATCCCGGGGCGGATGTCGTTGCTGCGGCACACCGTAAAGGGCTGATAGTGAGGCCGTTGGTGGGTCCGTCGTCGATCGTTTTGTCGCTGATGGCTTCGGGGGCGAACGGGCAATCGTTTGCGTTCAACGGCTATCTTCCCATCAAGGGGCCGGAGCGAACCAAGGCAATAAGGTTTTTCGAGCGGCGTGCCCGGGACGAGGGCCAAAGCCAGATTTTCATCGAGACGCCCTATCGCGGCGATCGCCTTTTCGGCGAGTTTTTGGAGGTTTGCGCTCCTCAGACACGGTTGACGGTTGCGGCTGATGTCACGGGCGAGGGCGAGTTTATCCGCACCCTGACCGTCGCCGAATGGCGCAAGGCTTCCGCACCGACCCTCGCCAAACGCCCCGCGATATTCATTATTTCGTGACGACGCACAGCAGGTCGAACGCACGCTCGGTGTCGCGGGACAGCGCGTAATCGTCGGGCGTGATAGCATCGCCCCCCATCAATCGGCGGCGGTTCAGCCGGTTCGCCAAATCATAAGGCACCCGCAACAACCACCTCGGCAGCCACCTGC
Source organism: Alistipes sp. UBA940 (assembly GCA_002293425.1). Taxonomy (GTDB): domain Bacteria; phylum Bacteroidota; class Bacteroidia; order Bacteroidales; family Rikenellaceae; genus UBA940. Next base: position 64,297 of record DBDE01000001.1, read on the forward strand.
TGAGCCGCAAAACATCCCATCGCAACACCCTGCGAACGCCATCGCGGTTGCGCTCATAGTACTCCATCGCCCGCTCGTTGCCAACGATGCCCGCCATTTCGACCTCCCTGAAATAGCGACCCAAAAGTTCGCCGAACTCCTGGGCCGAATACTCCCTAACGTGCCACGGATTGCGTGTGAGCGACATCGGACGATTGGGCGTGGTGATGACGAGCCGCCCGCCGGGTCGCAAAACGCGTGTAATTTCGGAGAGGAAAAAGTGGTCGTCACGGATGTGCTCCACCACCTGAAACGCCACCACAAAGTCGAAGCTCGCATCCTCAAACCCGAGCGGCGGAACCCGCATCCGGCGAAAACTGACGTTATCCTTTGCCGGAGTAGGGTTTTGAGGCATATATTTGTCAACAGTTGTGAGACTTCGGCATTTTTCGGCCAGAATTTCCACTCCATACCCGTTTCCGGTGCCGATTTCGAGCACATCGCCGCCAACGATCTCGGCCGCCCGGCGATAGGCCAAAACCGACCGCGCCAGAACGAAACCATCGCTCGGGTCGCTGTACGAAACTCTTTCGGCAGTGCTCATAGTATTTTAGTTCAGAGGTGAGGATTACAATCAAGGCACGCAGTGCATTAATTGTTTCGACTTTGCTCGCAAAGTCGTTCGGCCCGCTAAAGCGCGGGAGCGGGCCGAAAATCTTATAGCGCGTCGCGTTTCATTTTTCATTCGCGAAGCGCGTCTCAAACTCGCCCACCTCCACCACGCCGCTCTTCATCAACGTGCCCAAAGCGCGCTTAAACACCTTTTTGCTCATCGCCAACCGCAACCCAACCTCCTCCGGCGAACTCTTATCTCCCAACTCCAACACACCGCCGCCCTCCTTCACCAACGCCAAAACGCGCTCCGCGGCATCCTTCACCTCGTCATAACCCTGCTTCTGGATCGCCACGTCGATGCGCCCATCGTCCGTCACCCGCCTCACAAAACCCTCCAACCGATCGCCGATATGCACCGCGTCATACACCTGGTTGCGATACAGCATCCCCCAATTGCGCCCCTCGACAATCACCCGCCAACCAATCTCGCTCTCCGAAGCCACCACAATCGACACTTTCCGGCCCGGCTCGACCACGATCTCGTCGTTATTCACCATCGACCGCAGCTTCATCGACGCCACAGCGCGGCCGGTGATACTGTCCTCATATAGATAGACCAAATATTTATGCCCCACGACCACGCCTCCCTGCTGATTTCGGTTGGGTAAAAACAGATGCTTGGCCTCCAAACCCCAATCGAGGAACGCTCCGTGGGGGCTTTTATCCACCACCCGCAGGTACGCGATTTGGCCCGTCGTCGCCAGCGGGGTCTCTTTCGTGGCGACCAGTCGATCCTCCGAATCGTGGTAGACGAACACGCGGAGGGTGTCGCCGGGATGGTCGGCCATCGAGACATATCGGTTTGGGAGGAGCACTTCGTCGCCTTCATTGTTGGCGAGGAACAGCCCGAAGGCGGAGATGCGGTTGACGGTTAGGTCGTGGAATTGCCCTGCGTTTATCATTCGGCAAATTTAGTGCAAGGTGAGCGGAAAACCAAACGAAGTTTGAGTTTTTCCGAACCGTAGCCTAAATTCACGCTTTCGTAAAGATAGTGAAAGGTGAGAGATAAAAAGTCGAGCTTGCTCGGAATTTTTATCCGAACCGCATCCTATCTTCTTTAAATTTAGTGATTTTTTCGACTTTGCCGGAGCCAGAGGTTTGATTTAACATAATATCAATTCTGTGCCGAAAACTACTCGGGTCGGTATTCCGCGAAAGTCCGGTCGCGGTAGAACACCAAAACCCGCTCTACGGCGTGCCCCGAAGCCGTTTTCGATTCGGACGGCCGTTGCGGCGCGGGAATTATGTCGTCGTTATCCGGTTCGTAACTCTTTGGCACCGAGCTGGTTACGTTCATCGGATTCGTAACGGGCGGTGGCGAGAACAGTTCGTTGGCAAAAGTCGGCGTTTGGCTCGGCTCGGGTTCGGGAGCGACCGGAATCGGCGCGACTGCACTTTTTTTGATCTCATCGCGATACATCGGTCCCTTGTCGAGCAGCAGCCAGTCGGGGTTGATTTGCGGGAAACGCTGCAAAAGTTTGAGCAGAAAGTCGTAGCTCGGCTTGTTTCGACCGCTCATAATGTGCGAAATTCCGGAGGCTTGGATTCCGAGAATTTCCGCAAGACGGGTGGAGTTGATCCCCTCGTGTCGCATTAGTCGTCGCAGCTTTTCTTCCATTTCGGCGTTATTTGTTACAAAGGTAAACATTTATTTTTGTAAACCAAAATTTACGCTCAAAAATGGAGGCAGTTCAGCTGTTCTTCGTTGTTACAGATGTAAATCTTTGTATGATGGCAAATATAAGTTGTTTTATTGCGAGAACAATAGCTTTGTATTTTGTAGTGTAAGTTATTGATAATCAATGCTATTAATCACCGTGAATACCTGATAAAATACGATTTGACGGGGCATAGGCGCGTACAAGGCGCAAAATAGCGAATAAATACTTTAATAAAAGCTACTTAATTTACTGATTTTCAGGTAGTTATATTGATTTATTATCAATGAAATTTGTACCATAGTTGATGTAAAATAGTGATGATTTCAGGACTTGTTGAATTGTAAATCAATCACCAATAACGGCCTTAAAGTTTACAAATGTCAACAAAACAGATAACCCAAAGGGCGATTTTACGTAAAGTGTAGGTTACAAATGTAATTTAACTCGATATTTACTTATGTACAGAAGATGTGTGTTGTGGATTTATATGAGACGAGCGGTGGTCGGCATTATTATGTTAAATAGCTTGCGTGCGTCTACCCTATCTTGTTGATTATCAACAAGATGCGCGGGCATAACTCTCGACTTCCGAGCGGTGACTAAAAAATTGAACTGTGAGAGATTTTGGGCCTTGCCCCACCCCTTTTCGCATAACCAGCCCCGTATAAGCTTTGGAGTCGAAGGACTACGCGGCAATCTTCAGATTGCTTCGCTGGTGTTGTTCCTCGCGGGGAAGCTTATGCCGAGCGGAGAGCCTTATCGACCCCCTTAATCTTGCGGATATTGGCAATCACGGCATTCAAATTCTCGATGGAAGTGACATAAAGGCTGATCTCTCCCTCGAAAATGCCGTCGTGAGACTGAATCCTTAGCTCGCGAATGTTGATCCCCAGCTCGCCCGTAATCACCCCCACCAGGTCCATCAAAATCCCGATCCGGTCGATGCCCTGAACATTCACCACCGAAAGATAGGACATCGCCTTGTGCGACGACCACTTAATATCGCCCACGATGTTCTCGCCGTGTTGCGACGCCAACCGCACCAACTCGTTGCAATTGGTCTTGTGGACAACAATTTTGCCCTTCTCCCTATATCCCGTCACATCGTCGCCCGGAATGGGGATGCAACACTCGGCAATCTCGAACCTGCGCCCTTCGTCGGCATCCCACTGACGCTCGGGATCGGCCGATTTGTCGCCTCCCCCACCCTGAAACAGCGTCCAGAATTTGAGATACTTGCTTGCCGAATTTTGCCTCAAAACATCCTGCAAATTGTCGAGATTGATAGCCCCCGACGCAAGATTTTTGTAAAACTCGTCCTTGTTGGCACTGTTATAGGCCGGCAGAACTTTGCGGAAAACCCGCGCACTGGGAGCGATGCCCAGCTGTGCCATCTTCTGTTCGAACATCTGCAACCCGCGAGCCACTCCGACCTGCCGAGCACGCCTGAGATAGTTTTTGATATGCTGCTTGGCCTTGCTGGTGACGACGTGGTCGAGCCAACCGACATCGGGCGCAGATTTGTTGGAGGTGATGATCTCCACCTGGTCGCCGCTCTTCAACGGTGTGAATATCGACTCGATCTTGTGATTTATCTTGGCTCCGATGGCCGTTGCGCCCAATTTGCTATGAATGTCGTAAGCGAAATCGAGCACCGTGGAGCCTTTCGGCAACATCCGGTTTTCGCCCTTGGGGGTAAAAACCACAATCTCGGAGGCGTACAGCGACCGTTGGAAGTTGTCCAAAAAGTCGACCGCATTCTCGCCCGGATTGCTCAACGCTTCGCGGATCCGGCCCAGCCAGGCGTCGAATTTCTCGTCCGACAGGGCGTCTCCCCCCTCCTCCTTGTGCTTCCAATGGGCTGCCACGCCGTGTTCGGCCACCTCGTTCATTCGCTCCGACCGGATCTGTACCTCGACCCACACTCCGCCCGGGCCCATCACGGTGCAGTGCAATGCTTCATAGCCGTTGGGTTTGGGATAGGTTATCCAGTCCCTCAATCTGTCCGGTCGGGAGGTGTAGAGGTCTGTCACCAGCTCGTAGATATACCAACATTGCGTCCGCTCCGAGATCAACGGAGAGGGCCGGAAAATGATCCTGACGGCGAACAGGTCGTACACCTCTTCGAACGGGATCTGCTTGGCCTGCATCTTGCGCCAAACCGAGTAAACGCTCTTCACCCGGCCCGACAGGTCGAAATCGACCCCGTTCTCGCGCAGTTTCGCGACAATCGGTCCGTCGAACTTTTGAATCAGGCTGTCGCGTTGCAGTTTTGTCGCCTCCAGCTTCTGCTCGATCTCGGCATACTGCTCCGGAAAGCGATACTTCAGGCTGAGGTCTTCCAGCTCGCTCTTGATCACATAAAGTCCCAGCCGATAGGCCAGCGGTGCGAACAGGAAAAGCGTCTCTGAGGTGATTTTGATCTGCTTCTCGTGCGGCATCGAGCCCAGCGTGCGCATATTGTGGAGCCTGTCGGCGATCTTAATCAGGATCACCCTCACATCGTCGAGAAGCGTGAGCAGCATCTTCCGAAAACTTTCGGCCTGCTCGGAGCTCTCCACATCGTCGAACACGCCCGAAATCTTGGTCAGCCCGTCCACCATCGAAGCTATCTTGGGCGTAAACATCCGCCCGATGTCCTCCACCGTCAACTCCGTGTCCTCCACCACATCGTGTAGCAGCGACGCCACCACACTCTTCACCCCCAGCCCTATCTCGTCGACGCAAATCCGCGCCACGGCAATCGGATGGGTGATATAGGGCTCGCCCGATTTGCGCCTAACCCCTTTATGTGCCTCCTTGGCGACATTAAACGCCTTCTTGATAATCTCCCAATCATCATCCGAGCGGCAAATCTTTTTGCAGCTTTCGAGCAGCTCACCGAACCGCTCCGCGATCAGTTTCTCATCTTTGGGCGTGTATTCCATCAATCTTCGATATCGTCTACCTTGCGCGACACCTTTCTGGGTTCGCCATCCGAGCTCTTCAACGCCGCCAAAACCTTCTCCTCTATCTCCTTCTGCAATCCCGCATCGCCCATCAACGCCTCTTTGGTGGCATCTCGGCCCTGTCCCAGCTTCCTGTCGCCAAACGAATACCAACTGCCGCTCTTCTTCACAATATCATTATCCACTGCCAAATCCAATATCTCCCCCACCCTCGAAATACCCTCGCCATACATAATATCGAACTCCGCCCTGCGGAACGGCGGTGCAACCTTGTTCTTCACCACTTTCACCTTGGTCAGGTTGCCAAACACCTCGTCCCCGTCCTTAATCGCCGTCGACTTCCGAATATCTATCCTCACACTTGCATAGAACTTCAACGCATTGCCTCCCGTCGTGGTCTCCGGATTGCCATAAGCCACCCCTATCTTCTCCCTGAGCTGGTTGATGAAAATACACACAGTCTTGGTCTTGGCAATAGACGAGGTGAGCTTGCGCAACGCCTGCGACATCAACCGCGCCTGCAACCCCATCCTCGAATCGCCCATGTCGCCCTCGATCTCGGCCTTGGGCGTCAACGCCGCCACCGAGTCGATAACCACAATATCCACCGCCCCCGAGCGTATCAGGCTGTCGGCAATCTCCAACGCCTGCTCGCCATTATCGGGCTGCGAAATCAACAAATTCTCGATGTCGATCCCCAGCTTCTGAGCATAATAGCTGTCGAAAGCGTGCTCGGCATCGATAAATGCCGCAATCCCCCCTGCCTTCTGCGCCTCGGCAATAGCGTGCAGTGCCAGCGTCGTCTTCCCGCTCGACTCGGGCCCGTAAATCTCGATCACCCGACCTTTGGGATAGCCCCCGACTCCCAACGCAACATCCAGAGTCAACGAACCCGTGGGAATAACCGCCACCTCCTCGACGGTCGTATTGTCCATCTTCATAATCGAGCCCTTGCCGAAGTCCTTCTCGATCTTCTGCATCACAGCACTCAACACCTTCATCTTCTCTCCATTCACGGGATTTGCCATAACAGTACTAAAATTTTAAGTTTGGGTTTAACAAAGTGTAAAGATACAAAAAAAGTGCCTAAACAAGCACTTTTTTCTCAATTTCCTCTATCTGCAGCCTGAAACCGCGGTCGGTCTCCATCAGATTGGCCACCTGTTTACACGAGTGAAGCACCGTGGCGTGGTTCTTCCCCCCTATCGCCGAACCGATGACGGCCAGCGGGGCCTTGGTGTGCTTCTTCGAAAGGAACATCGCCACCTGCCGTGCCTGGGCGATCTCCCTGGTGCGCCGCGACGACTCGAAAGCCTCCTTACTAACCCCCATCACCTCGCACACAATGTCCCTTATGGCTTCGATCGAAACCTCCTTGCGATTGACCTTGACATAGACTTTGAGAATCTCCTTGGCCAGCGAAACGGTTATCCGCCGCCCCAGGAACTGCGCATTGGCCACCAACGACGCCAAAGCACCCTCTATCTCCCGAACGTTCGCACGGATGCTTTCGGCCAGGAACAGCATCACCTCCTCCGGCACATCGACGCTAAGCCTGCTCACCTTGCTTCGGATTATCTTAACCTTGGTCTCATAGTCCGGAACGGTGAGTTCGGCCGAAAGTCCCCACTTGAAGCGGGTCAGAAGTCGTGCCTCGATGTCTTTAAGTTCCACCGGCGGTTTGTCGGAGGTGAGTATCAGCTGCTTGCCCGCCAACTGCAAGTGGTTGAAGATGTTGAAAAAAGCGTTCTGCGTGCTCGGCTTGCCCGACAGCTCCTGAATGTCGTCGATGATCAGCACATCCACCATTTGGTAGAAATGGATGAAGTCGTTCACCTCTTTATTAAGGATGGCCGTGGTGTACTGCGCCTGGAACTTGTGCATCGACACATAGAGCACCTGCAACTCCGGGAAACGCCGCTTCACTTCATTGCCTATCGCCTGCGCAACGTGGGTCTTGCCCAGCCCGCTCCCACCGAAAATATACAATGGGTTGAAAGGTGTCGTCCCCGGGCTCAAAGCGACGGAAATGCCCGTCGAACGGACAAGCCGATTGCAGTCGCCCTCGATGAAGCTCTCGATCGTGTAATTGGGGTTGAGCTGAGAATCTATGACTATCCGCTTGATGCCCGGAATTACAAAAGGATTCTTTATATTTGCAGTGTTGGTCTGCTCTTTGAAATTCGAAATTGCGGTGATGTCGGCGTCGCCCGGAACCGGAATATTTGGTCCCTCGTTTTTGGGCACCGCATACCGCAAACGCGCTCCGTCGCCGAACAGATTTTGGATCAGCGGACGCAGCATCGGAATGTAATTTTTCTCGATGTGAGAGACGTAACTTTCGTTAGGCACCCGCAGCCTGAGAGTGGTCCCGTCGAAGTCCATCAGCGACACCGGTGCAAACCAACGCTCGAACTCGGCCTCAGAGGTGGATTTTCTGATTCCGGCCAGGCAGTCTTGCCATAAAGCATTGTATGTCAATTGATTACGCAAAGGTGCTGAATGATTGATGTTTTTTAGATGTCTACAAAGGTACGGCAAAAAAATCAAAAAAAAATTGTTTTACTGTTGCAAATAAACTTTTAATTCTTATAGAAAAACCCCCTGATTTTTTCGCAAAAAACCTAACACATTGATAGTGAGAACTCACCGATTTTTCGTACCTTTGCTCATAGATATTTTTGTGTTTTTCACCCCTTCGATATAGGGTTTTTTTATAGATATTGATACTCAGTCAGTTAAGCTGTTGGTTATAATATTCTAATGTTAGTATAAATTAAACTTATAGGCATTATGGGTTCCGATGTAAGTGTTCAGGCAAGGCAAAGAGCCGAAAAGTGGCTCTCCGAAGATTTCGACGAAACGACCCGCGCAAGGGTCAAAGAGATGTTGGCTCAAGCCGACGACAAAGAGCTGACCGAGAGCTTCTATCGCGATCTGGAATTCGGCACAGGCGGACTGCGCGGCATTATGGGCGTGGGCACCAACCGGATGAACATCTACACCGTCGGAATGGCGACCCAGGGACTGGCCGACTATCTGTCGAAAACTTTCCCCGGCCAGCAGATAAAAGTTGCGGTCAGTCACGATTCGCGCAACAACAGCCGTAAGTTTGCCGAGCACGTGGCCGATATTTTCGCCTCCAACGGCTTCAAGGTGTGGCTGTTCGATGCCCTCAGGCCGACTCCGGAGCTCAGTTTCGCCATTCGCGAGCTGGGCTGCCACAGTGGGGTGATGGTCACCGCGTCGCACAATCCCAAGGAGTACAACGGTTATAAGGCGTATTGGAACGACGGCAGTCAGGTGACCGAGCCTCACGACCGCAACATAATCGCCGAGGTGGCGCGCATTACCGATATTTCGCAGATCAAATCGGGAAATGCAGGGGACAGGATCGAGATTCTGGACAAAAACTTCGACGAACTGTACCTCGATAAGGTTCACTCCCTGTCGGTTGCTCCCGAGGCGGTGCGGCAGTTTGCCGATATGAAGATCGTCTACACCCCTCTGCACGGCGCGGGAGTGCGTTTGGTGCCCGAATCGCTCAAAAAGTTTGGCTTCACCAATGTGACGGTCGTGCCCGAGCAGAGCATTCTGGACGGCGACTTTCCCACCGTCGCTTCGCCCAATCCCGAGGAGCGCACGGCGATGAAGATGGCCATAGACCTGGCCACAGAGATAGGTGCCGAGCTGGTTCTGGCCACCGACCCCGATGCCGACCGATTGGCGATTGCGGTCAGGGACGGCGATGAGTTCGTGTTGCTGAATGGCAATCAGACCTGTGCTCTGCTGACGTCGTACCTGCTGACAGGTTGGGCGGAGAGCGGCAAGATTAGTGGTAAGGAGTTTGTGGTCAAGACCATCGTCACGTCGGAGATGATACCTGCCGTGGCGGCGAAGTTCGGGGTGAAGTGCTATGATTGTCTGACGGGGTTCAAGTATATTGCCAAGCTGGTGCGCGACAAGGAGGGCACCGAGCAATATATCGGTGGGGGCGAGGAGAGCTTCGGCTTTATGGCGGGCGATTTCGTGCGCGACAAGGACGGTGTGAGCGCGTGTTCGCTGGCGGCTGAGGCTGCGGCGTGGGCTAAAAGCAAGGGGATGACGCTTTACGGGTGGTTGAAGCAGATGTATGTCGAGTATGGGTTCTATAAAGAAGGGTTGGTTTCGATCACGCGCCCGGGGTTGGATGGTGTGGCTCAGATCGAGCGGATGATGAGGGAGTTCCGGTCGAATCCTCCTCGTGAGATTTTGGGTTCTCCTGTGGTGAAGGTTCGGGATATTCTTAAGGAGCCGGTGGATGGCGAGCGTTCTAATGTTTTGCAGTTTTTCACGGCGGATGGGACGAAGGTTTCGGTTCGTCCGTCGGGTACCGAGCCGAAGATTAAGTTCTACTTCGGGGTTTGCGCGCCGCTCGCTTCGGTGGACGATTTCGACCGCACCGAAACCCTCCTCGACACTAAGATCGAGGAGATAAAAAGGGAATTGAATTTGTAGTTGTTATATTTATAGTCTATTTTTGCGATATGACAGCAACGGAAATGAATATTCGAAAGATGGAGCTCATCCGAATGCTTCTTGATGTGGATGACGAGGGCGTTTTGAACGACATCGCCTCACGCATCGTCGTTGCGCCGTGTCGGTTCACGGCCGACCAGCTTCGTAAGCGGATTGAAAAAGCCGACAAAGAGATAGCCGCAGGAAGATTCATCGCCCACGAAAATATCGAGCGGAAAGCAATATGAGGGTCGTGTGGATCGAGGATGCGCGACGAGACCTCGAAAGCATATATCTGTTTTTGGCTCGCGTATCACAAAAAGCGGCGGTAAGGGTACACAACGGCATATATGACGAGGCGGGGAAACTCTCCTTGTCGCCGTTTATGGGCGAGGCGATGGGCGACTTTGCGCCCGATCACCGCACCCTTTTTGTGAAACCCAACTATAAGATCGTTTATCGGGTCTGTGACGAAATGGTTGTTATAGTCGCAATTTGGGATTGCCGAAAAAATCCCGATAAGTTGCGCAAAACCATCAATTAACCCTCACCACCACCTCCTTGCCGGTTGTCAGGGCGGTGTGGGGCAGCACGAAGCCGTTCAGTTTGCGGCCACCCACCGTTATCGACCTGATAGTGTGGCCGGAGCCTTTTCGTCGGATAGTAAAAGTCTCGCCCGAGCCGAGGTCCATCTCCGCCCTGTCGAACAGCGGCACCGAGACTATATATTCCGGATCGGCGGGCGAAAAGGTGTAGATGCCCAGCGCGTTCATCACATACCACGCCGACATCTCGCCCGCATCGTCCATTCCGCAATAGGCCAACCGATGAGGTCCCATGTCGTAAAACGTCTCCATAATGCGGTCGATGATGGCTTGCGACTTGGGCTGCTTGCCCAACCAATAGTACATATAGGGGAAACCGTGGTCGGGCTGGTTGCCGTGGCAATATTGGCCTATGAAGCCCGACATATTGTGCGCCTGAATACCGCGCCAGGGCTCGGTGAAGAGCGAGTCGAGTTTCGCTTCGGCGGCGGCAGGCGAGGGATACATATCGACCATCCCCTGCGGATCGTGCGGCGCGTAAAAGATCGATTGCCAGCCGTTTGCCTCGCGATACATATAGGCATAATAGGGGAAATAGGGGTCGAACGGCTCCACCCAACTGCCATCCTCGAACCGGCCCTGCATAAAGCCGTTGGCCGGATTGAACAGGTTTTTCCAATTATCCTTCCGGGCAATCAATAACTCATAATCGTCGGTGTGCCCCAATTCGCGCGCCAAAAGTGCCGTCGCATAGTCGTCGTAGGCATACTCCTGGGTCTTGGTCACGGCGGATTTTCGCTCGTCGGCCGTCACGAACGGCGGATCCATCACCTCTTCCGAGATCCAGCCGCGCTCGATGTATTCGCTCAGATATGGTCGCCCTCCGTAACTGTCCTGCCCCCCTCGGCGTGCAGGTTTGCCCTCCACGGTGGCATTGTTCATCAGCAACTTATAGGCTCTCTCAATATCATACCCCTCCCGAATACCCCGCAAATAGGTTCCGGCAACGAACACCGAAGCGTGGTCGCCGTGGAAAAAGGTGGGCATAAACCCGCTCTGCTCTCCGCGCAGAGTGATGGAGTTTATCACATCGGCCGCCACGTCGGGAGCCATCAACGCCATCAGCACCAGCTTGTTGCGATAGTCGTCCCAAAACGACGGATTGGTGTACACACGGCTGTCGGAACCCACATCGCTCCGCAATGCAGGCCACAGCATCGAGCGGTACAAAGTGGTGTAGAACAATCCCCGCTGCCTGTCGGTACCGCCCTCGACGCGGATTTTGCCCAACATAGCGTTCCATTCATCGTCGGCCCGGACACGTACCTCGTCGAAGCTCTTCTGCCCCACTTCGGCGCGCAGGTTCTCCCTGGCATTCTCCACACTTGTGAACGAAAAGCCGATCCGAACCTCCAAGACATCGCTCTTTCGGGAGAAATCCACGATGGTCAACCTTCGCGCCCCCTTGCCCCGCAGATGGGAGATGCTCTCGATCGGCGCGCTGGTTTCGGCCCAAAAAAAGACCGTTTCGCCGCCCTGCTGCCACCCCGAAAACGAGTTCGATCCCTGTTGCGAGATGCTCCAACGGCGCACCCGATCGTTCGCCCGCTGCAAATCCAAAAGCAACCCCATATCGCGCCCCCGATAGCGATGAACCGCCGCACGCAACGTCGACGTCACCTCGGCCTCGATGCCGCCGCGCTCCAAAAACACGCTGTAATAGCCCGGGGCGGCACTCTCGCGCTCGTGGCTGAACGGCGAGGCATAATCGTCGGGGCCAATATCGCCGGCGTACGCGATCATCGGCACGTGATTGAGGTTCCAATGCCCCTTGTTGGTGTGCGAAAAGGCGTAGATCACCTCGTCCTCATATTGATAACCCGCGCCACTGCCGAACATCGTCACGGGGCTCACTTGCACCATCGCGAAAGGGAGGCTGGAGCCCGGAAAAACCTCGGCTCCCCACGTCCGCCACTGCGGCACATAGCCCAGATCGGCCGGATCGTGCAGCGTCGCCGTGCCCAACAGCGGGTTGACAAGATGAGTGTATTTTCCCTGCGCGTTCGCTTCGGAAATGAGCAATGATGAATGAAGAGTGAAGAAAGCGGCTAACGCGACGCACAACTTCAGCGGGCTGACGAGTTTGCCCGGCAAACTCGAAAATCTTTTTTCATTTTTCATTTTTAATTCTTCATTCTCTTGTACTCTTCCATCAACGCCCTCACCGTCAGCGCGACACCGTCGGTGGTTGCGGGGTCGTAATAGTCGCGCAGGAAGGGTTCGGCGGGCGACCAAACGGTCTCGATGATGCCCCGCAGATGGCTCTTGGTCTGCTCGGTGGTCTGGGCGCGCCACGCCACCATATCGTTCATCTGCCGCAGGGCCAGCTCGGGTTCGCGCCACGGACAGGTCGCCACGTCCAACCCCTTCATCGCAAAGTAGACAGCCGAAAGGTCGGCCCGCTCATAGTGCCAATCGCAGATAAACACCCCTTTGGGTATCATATCGACGGCGCGAGCGGTGTTGTTCATACTCGCTTCCCACGCCCCCAGACCCGTTTGCGCACCATCGAGCAACCTGTCGCCCCAAATCATCAGCCGCTTGCCGGTCAACGCCAAGTGTTCGTGGATCCGCCTCACCTCGCCCGCAAAGAGTTCCGCCGGATCGTGACCGGCACAGCGCGGACACTTGTCGTCGGCGATGTAGAACACTTCGTCCATCCCCGCGTGGAACATCTGCGCTTCGAACACATCCATAATTTCGTCCACCAGCGCGTTCACGATCGGCGGCATCTCGGGATGGAGCGGGCAATAGCTCTTGCAATACAGCCCGTCGGCGTTTGGCCAACCGGTATAGTTCGCCGTGTCGACGTGGGGCGTTTCGTCCAGCTGAGGATACTCGCGCAACAACTCGTGGGTGGTGGTCGCCCACGACTGGTGACCCAGCAAATTGATTTGCGGAACCAGCTCGATGTTGTGTTTGCGACACGCTTCCACCAGCTTTTTCACATCTTTTCGGGTCAACGGGTCCGCCTCGCGCAATTCTGGATGGGACTCATAATCGTAATTCCAATCGACCCGCAAAATCAACAGATTGAAGTGGGCCGGAGCAAGCTCGTGCTCGATGAACTTCACAAAATCGTCCACTCCCGCACGTGCCGGAGCCTGAATGGCCAATCCCCTCGTGGGCAAAGCTTCGTCCAGAGTCTGGGCAGCCGCAAAACCGGCCGACAAGACAAAAAAGAGCAAAAAAAGTCGTTTCATAGCAGTAAAAGGTTTAGGTTATAGGGCAAATATAGCACAAATTATTCGAACAAAGAAGCGATGACATAGTCGGAAACGAGAAATTTTTCGGGCGGAATGGCAAGTCGGCCGCCGCGTTCGACAAGCAACCCGTCGCGCAAAAACCGTTCGGCCCTCGTCGCCAACTCCTCCGTTCGTTCGACTCCCTCCACCGTGCGCAACCCCACCATCAACCGCTCGTTACGCAACTCCCCGTCGCTCAAAACTTCGCTGTGACGTAGCGCGTTGCCCGCCAGATAGGCTGCAACATCGCTCGCAACCCAACTGCGCGTCCGCACCCCGTCGAACGAATGCGCCCCGGGACCGATGCCCAGATACGCCCCACCCCGCCAATAATTACCATTATGCACCGCCCTGTGGTTGGGCAGTGCGAAGTTCGACACCTCATATTGCTCGAAACCCGCCTCGGACAGCACTCTGCGCAAGGTTTCGTACTGCCGCTCACTCTCCGCCTCGGCCACGGGCCGCATTCCAGCGCGCCCAAACGCCGTGGATGGTTCGATGGTGAGATGATAGGCCGAAATGTGCTGCACACCCAGCTCCACGGCCCTGTGGAGCGTGTCTTCCCACGCCGCCGATGTCATCTCGGGAATGCCGTAAATAAGGTCTATGGAGATATTTTCGAAGCCCGCACGTTTCGCACCTTCGACCGCTTGCCGTGCCCGCTGGGCGGTGTGGCGGCGGTTCATCAGGCGCAAAACGTCGTCGTCGAAGCTCTGAATGCCAATGCTCAGGCGGTTGAAACCGCTCGCCGCCAACGCCTCGACATACTCCTCCGTGAGGTCCTCGGGGTTGGCTTCGAGGGTTGTCTCCCTTTGGAGTTGAGAGTTGAGAGTTGAGAATTGAGAGTTGGCTACGCGACGTCCAGTTTCGGCCGCCTCCCGCCCTTTAGGCGGCCGACGAGTTTCTGTGAAACTCGAATCCAGTAGCCCCTGCAACTGCGCAGGCGACAACAAAGAAGGGGTGCCCCCGCCGATATATATGGTGTCAGGCGCCCCGCCGCAAAAAAAATCTTTCCGAACAGCAATCTCCCCCCGCAAAGCCTCCGTCAACCGCTCCCCATTTACCCCCGAAACAGAGTAAAAATCGCAATACCCGCACTTCTGCGTGCACATCGGAACGTGGATGTACAGCCCTCTCACGAAGTCTTCATCTCGGCAAACGACCGAAAGCCCTCGCCCAGCGTCTCGTGGGCATCCACCACCACGACAAACATCCCCGGGTCGATCTCGTGCAACCGCCGCTTAACCGGCACTATCTCGCGCCGGCTCACCACCACGAATATCATATTTTTCTCGCTACCGGTGTACAGCCCCGAGCTGCGAATCACCGTCCCGCTGCGATCCAGGTCGTGCAAAATAAATTTCCGAATATCATCCTGCCGATCGCTCACGATGAACAGCACCTTATCGTAATTGCGCCCCTCGACCACCAGATCGATCACGTGGGCGGTGATGTAGATCGTCAACAGCGAGTACAACGCCAGAGTCGGGCTCTCGTCGCCGAAACCCACCAGCACCACCAGCGCACACAGCACCACAAACACGTCGGCGATCATAATTCCGGTCGAGAACTTGATGTGCGAAAACTTCTGCAACAGCATCGCGATAATGTCCGTTCCGCCCGTCGTCGCCTGCGTCCGCACCACCATCCCGACCCCCGCACCAATGAATATCCCGCCGAAAACGGTTGCCAAAATAAGGTCGCCGCTTAAATCCAACCGACCCCACAGCAGCGTCTCGGCCGTCT
The DNA here is from genome assembly GCA_002293425.1 of Alistipes sp. UBA940. Taxonomy (GTDB): domain Bacteria; phylum Bacteroidota; class Bacteroidia; order Bacteroidales; family Rikenellaceae; genus UBA940. Next base: position 79,653 of record DBDE01000001.1, read on the forward strand.
GATGCGCCACATCCGGAAACACCGCATAAGGCAAAACCAACATCAACAACGGCGTGATGAGCGAGGCAAACACCGTCTTCGACCCGAATATGGGCCCGAAAACCCAAAAACCGACCAACAGCAACGGAATGTCCATCATATACCCGAACCACCCCTGCGGAATGGCGGGAAAAATCTCGTGCAACACAGTGCTCATACCCCAAATGCCACCCGGAGTGATCTTATAGGGGTACATAAAGAGAATGAAGCCGAGCGACATAATGGTGCATCCGGCAACAATAGCCACCCACGACCACCACCAGCGCGCGCTCCGAACATCCTTTTTGAGCTGTGCGAAATGATTATTCATAAACACAAAGATAATGAAAAATAAAAAATTAAGAGTGAAAAAAGTTTTGCGTAACGCCTTTCTTCACTCTTAATTTTTCATTCTTCATTTGAAAAAAGCCCTCTTTCGAGGGCTTTTTTTCACTGGGTTATCCCCAGTTCTTTTTTCACCGCGGCGGTGATGTCGGTCACGGATGCGGTGTCGAGGTAGATCACCGACTCCTCCTGAAACACAACGATTATGCCCTGGGCCTTTGCCACTTTGGCGATAGCCGCGTCGGCCTTCTCCTGCAACGGTGCCATCATCTCGGCCTGCGAGTTTTGGAGACCCTGCTGGGCCACCTGCAAATACTCCTGCAAGCGGGTCTGAAGCTCCTGGATTTCGCGTCCTTTCAGATCGCGCGAGGTTTGCGAAGTGCTCTCGGGCAGGTTCTGAAAGTCGTTTATCTTGTTGTTCAGTTCGACCTGAAGATTTTCCAGATGCTCTTCGTAGTCGGCCTGTACCTTTTGGAGGTCGGTTTGCACCTTAGTCATTTCGGGCATGGCCTGCACGAGGGCTACATAGTCGAGCCGGCCGAATTTCTGAGCGAACAACGCGCTCGATGACAACAGCAACGCCGCCGCCAAAACAATCAGTTTCTTCATTTTAATCTTATAATTTGGTTTATTTAAAATTCGCTATTTAACAATCGCAATAATCGCATCCGTGTGATCTGCCGTGGGCTTATAATAAAGAATCGAAGGGTTGTTGGCCCTGTCCAGCACAACATCATAGCCCTTGCCGGCGGCGTAATCCTCTATCGCCTTGAAAACCCGCTCCTCGATGGGTTTAATGAGCTCCACCCTCTTTTTGATGATGCTTCCCTGTTCGCCGAAAACCTCTTCCTGGAACTTCGTAATCTCGTTCTCGCGGTCGACGATGCGCTGTTCGGTTTGCGCACGCTCGGTGGCACTCATCTGTGCTTTGCGGCTCTGATAGTTGTTGAAGGTTTGTTCGAGCTGGTCGAAAGCGTCGTCCACCTGCTTCTGATAACGTTCGGCATCGGCTTCGACGGTCTTCAGGGCACTGTTATAGCTGTCGATAGACTTAAAAATCTGCTCACTGTCGACAACCATATAGTTTTGTGCCTGAACGGCACAAAAGAATGAAGAGTGAAGAATGAAGAGTGAAAAAAGAAAAATGAACCTTCTCATAATATTAATTCTTTTAAATTTATAATTAGCCCGCCGCCTCAGTTAGAACTCGGTCCCGATCGTAAACGAAATATCGCTCCCTGCCCTGCGCGTACCGCCTGCGGGAGGATCGAAGCCCCACGCCCAGTCGAAGCCCAGCATCCCCACGATGGGCAGGAACACCCTCACCCCGACCCCCGCGGCACGCTTCAACTGGAACGGATTGAACTTCTGCCACGACGAGAAACCGTTGCCTGCCTCCGCAAAAACCAAGCCATAGATGGTCGAGCGCGGCTGCAAAAGGAACGGATAGCGCACTTCGAGCGTATATTTGCTGTAAACCCGCGCATTGTCGTTGATGCGCTGACTCTCGATCGGCACCAGCTCCGAATCGCCATAACCCCTCATCGCCACCACATCCTCGCCGTACAAAGTGTAGCCCGTCATCCCGTCGCCCCCGATGCGGAAACCCTCGAAAGGCGACAACTTATTCTTGTTATAATGGCCCAAATAGCCCATCTCCGCCCGAGCCATCAACACCAGCTTCTGGTCGGTGGTCAAAGGATGGAAAAATCGTCCGCTCAGGTTCCACTTGTGATACTCGATCCACCGATACCTGTCGTCGTCACTCAGGTTGGGGTCGTCATAATCCTTACCGTCCATCAGCGAGAACGGAGGCGTGAGCTGGATAGACAGCGAAAAGTCGCTCCCATAGCGCGGATAAATGGGCTGGCTGACCGAACTGCGCCCGAAAACTGTCTTCAAAGTGAAGATGTTGCTGTTGCCCGTCCCCATCAGGAAGCCCGTCCAGTTCTTCAACATATAACGTTGATAGCCCAGCTCGGTGTAGAGCGTAAAATATTGGTCGGGCCAGTTGAGCCGGAAACCGATCCCCGCCGAGATACCCATCGTGCGGAAGTGGGCCGTCGCCTTCTGCCAAATATAATAGGCGTTGCTTTCGGCCGAGTAGAAGCCCCCGATGGTCAGTGAGTGGGGCCGGCGTTGACCCAGCCACGGCTCGGTGAAGCTTACCGACACCGCTCCGTAATATTGCCCGTTGCTCTGTCCGCGAATTGCCAACTGCTGGTTCTGTCCCTGGGGATATGGGCGCCACTCGCTCTTCTTAAAGAAGTTTTTGAGCGACAAATTGTTGAGCTGCACCCCCACCGAGCCCACGAACATACCTGCGCCCCAACCGCCCGAAATGTCGAGTTTGTCGCTCGGCTGCTCCTCCAAATCCCAATTGATGTCCACCAGAGAGTTGGTGACGGGCTGAATGTCGGGAATGATGTTCTCGGGGTTGAAGTGCCCCATCGCGCCGAGGCGATAGATGGTGTTCATTATCAGCTCGCGGCTGTACATCTCGCCAGGATAGGTCGACAGTTCGCGCCGAACGACGTTGTCGTTCACCCGCTCGTTACCCCGAATCGCCACATTGTTGATTGTGAACTGTTCGCCCTCGAATATCTTTATCTCCAAATCCAGCGAATCGACACCCACGACCACCTCCGCCGGCTCGATCTTCGACATCAGATAGCCCTTGTTCTGATAGAGTGCAGTGATGGTGGTGTTGTCCTCGATGTTTATCTCCCGACCGACCCCCAGCCTTTTGTGCAGGCTCTTGCGGTCGTACGTCGCTCCGTTCTCCACCCCCAGCAGGGCGTCGAGCATCTCGGTGGTGTAGATGGTGTTGCCCACCCAGTCGACGTTGCGATAGTAGAACTTGTTTCCCTCGTCGACCTTCAAATAGACCCCCATTCGTCTGGGGTTGATGGGATAGATGGAGTCGGTGAGGATGGTGGCGTTTCTGTACCCTTTCGAGTTGTAGAAGTCCAACAGGTTCTCCTTGTCCGCTTCGAAATCTTCCTCGCGGAATTTGTTGTTCTTAAAGAAATTGAGGCTCACCTGGTTGGTCTTCTTGAAGGTTTTCCTCAGCTTCCTGTCCTTGAACTGTTCGTTGCCGTCGAACACCACCTCGCCTATTCGCACCTTTTCGCCCTTATCGACCACAAAGGTTACGTTTACAGCGTTGCCGACGATGGTGTCGTTTTCTATCCGCGTTGCCACCTCGGCATTGCGGAAGCCCTTGTCGGCAAAATAGTTCTTTATAAGGTATTTGTTCTTGTCCAGTACATAGTCCGACAGTTCGCTCCCGGGACGCAGTTTGAGGTTGTCGGCCAGATCGGTCGCCTCCTGCTTTTTGGTTCCCTCATAACGCCAACGCACAACCCTCGGCCTTTCGGTCAAATAGACATCGAACACCACCCCACCCTCTTCGTCGGGCGTGTAGGTTATCTCCACATCGCTGTAAAATCGCATACTCCACACCTTGTCGATGGCCTGCGAAACAATATCGCCCGGCAGGGCGACCGTCTGGCCATCCGTGATGCCGATCACCGAGCGCATCATCTCTTCGGGATAGTACTTGTTGCCGTGGATGTTGACCCCCTTCACCACATACTCCTGCGGCGCGGAATAGTCCATCATCGGCGGCGATTGCGCCGACACTTCAAAAATGAAAAAATGAAAAAATGAAAAAATGAAAAACAACAAAAGATTGCCGCGTCGAGCCAATGCTCTCCTCGCAATGACGGTGCGAGAGCCGACGTCACTGCGAGCATCAGCGCGGCAGTCTAAAAAATCAGTGTGGGTCATTATCATTAATAATCAATTATCTAATTTGGGATTTTTCCAAACCTGCGCTCTCTTGCGGCATACTCCGCCAGCGCATCATTAAAATCAGCCTGTGTGAACTCCGGCCACATCGTGTCGGTGAAATACAGCTCCGAGTAAGCCCCCTGCCACAACAAAAAGTTGCTCAACCGCTTCTCCCCGCCCGTCCGGATTATCAGGTCGGGATCGGGAATGCCCGCGGTGTCCAAATGGTTCTCGAAATCGACGCCCGCCATCTCCACCGCCCGCCTTATCTCGTCTCGGGACGAATAGTTCAACGCCAAAACGACCGTCAGCCTATCCCCTGTTGCAGTCTCGGACTCGATCAGACTTATGTGCTCTTTCACCCTCGGCGAAAGTTCCTCTCTGCTCCCGATAACCTTCACCCTGACCCCCTGCCGCACCAATTCGTCCGTCTCGCTGGCTACACTCGAACAAAACAACCCCATCAAACCCTCCACCTCTTCGGTCGGCCGCGCCCAATTCTCGGTCGAAAAGGCGTAAAAGGTCAAAAACCCGACCCCCGCCCTGATGGCCCCCTCGATGCACGCCTTGACGCTCTCCGCCCCTTTTCCGTGGCCCTGCAATCTGTCGAGACCCTGCCCCGCAGCCCACCTTCCGTTGCCATCCATAATTATGGCCACGTGGGTCGGTATCTTCTCGCTTGAACTCATTTAGCGGGCAAAGTTAGGGCTTTTATCGCGTTTATCCAAACCCCACATAATTCTATCTCTCAACGTATCGAAGAAAGATATATTGTGAGGCTGGACAAAAAATGTCGAATATTTCGATTTTCGGATTGTGAAGCGCGCTCCGTCGCCCACTATGTGGCTCGAATTGTCGAGCGAGGCCATCACCTCCCGCCCCCTGGTGTGAACCTCCATCTCGATGACGGCATCTTCCGACACCACCAGCGGGCGGATCGAAAAGTTGTGGGGCGCAATGGCCGAAACCACAAAACAGCTACAATCCGGTGCCACGATCGGTCCGCCCGCACTGAGCGAATAGGCCGTCGAGCCCGTCGCGGTGCTGACTATCGCGCCGTCGCCCCTCACCACGGTCGTCGGCTTGCCGTCGATCCATATCGTTATCTCCACCATATCGGCAGTGTGGCGGTGCAACGTGAACTCATTGAGGGCGCAGGGAAAGTCGGGGGCGACATCGAAATCGCCCTCCACGGCCAGCATCGAACGGGGCCGGACGAGATAGTTTCCGCGCTTGATGTCGTCCAACGCCTGTGCAAAATTTTCGGGCGGTATGCTGGCCAGAAAGCCCAACCGACCGGTGTTGATCCCTATGATGGGCATCGGCAGTCCTTTGAGCGAGCGCACCGCTTCCAGAAATGTTCCGTCGCCCCCCATCGAGATCATCACTCCCCCCTGGTCGACGTCGCGCATCGTCACCTCTTTATAATAGGGTAGCTCGTGACCTGTCATCGTGCGGACGTGGTGGGAATAGTTTTCGTTCACCATCCACGGGATTTTGTTTCGGTCGGCGATGGCGACGAAGCTGTTCGAAAAATCGGGCGAGACGAAGTCGCGCGGGCGGGTGTATCCGAAAAGTTTCATAAAAGTTTGCTATTTTTGCACGGCGTAAAGATAAGTAAAATATGACTAAGTTAAGCGTCAACATCAATAAAGTGGCGGTTTTGCGCAATTCGCGCGGGGGTGATGTGCCGTCGGTCGTGGAGGCGGCCGTGGCTTGCGAGCGTTTCGGGGCGCAGGGCATCACCGTCCATCCGCGGCCCGACGAGCGGCACATAAGGTACAGCGACGTGCGGGATTTGAAGCGCGTGGTGACCACCGAGTTCAACATCGAGGGCAATCCGCGGGAGCCCCGGTTTGTGGAGTTGGTTCTTGACGTGCGGCCAACGCAGGTTACGCTGGTGCCTGATGCGGTGGGTGCGTTGACGAGCAATGCGGGGTGGGATACGGTTGCGCATTCGGGGTTTTTGGGGGACATCGTTCGGAAATTTCGGGCGGCGGGGATTCGGGTTTCGGTTTTTGTCGATCCGGTGGTCGATATGGTTCGCGGTGCGGCGGCGGTCGGGGCGGATCGCGTGGAGCTTTATACTGAGGCTTATGCCGCGACGGGTTTGGTCGAGCCTTATGTGGTTGCGGCCAATGAGGCACGACTATTGGGGTTGGGGGTTAATGCGGGCCACGATTTGAACTCTTCGAATTTGCGGCGGTTTGCCGAGGCGATACCGTTTTTGGACGAGGTGTCGATCGGCCACGCACTCATTTCGGAGGCGTTGTATTTGGGGCTGGAGAACACAATAAAGTTATATTTGTCGTGCCTTTGACCCATCCCATATTTCGTGAGATTTCGGCTGTGGCAGATGCGCGCGGCTTGCGGGCGTTTGTCGTGGGGGGCTATGTGAGGGATTACTATCTGCACCGACCCTGCACCGACATCGACGTGGTGGTGGTGGGTGATGCGGTGGCGGTGGCCGAGGAGCTGGGGCGAAAGCTGGGGGTCAAGGTGAGCATCTTCAAGACCTTCGGCACGGCGATGTTGCGCTGGCACGGCGTGGAGGTGGAGTTTGTGGGGGCGAGAAAAGAGAGCTATTCGGAGGATTCGCGCAAACCGGAGTGCGAGCCCGGCACGTTGGAGGACGATCAGTTGCGGCGCGATTTCACGATCAATGCGCTGGCGTGGTCGTTGAATGCGACCGATTTCGGCGAGCTGTGCGATCCGTTCGGCGGGATGGACGATTTGGAGGAGCGGACGATCCGTACGCCGCGCGATCCGGACATCACCTTTTCGGACGATCCGTTGCGGATGATGCGGGCGATACGTTTTGCGACCCAGCTGGGCTTCGACATCGACGACGACACCTTCGAGGCTATCCGGCGCAACGCAGGGCGAATAACCATCGTGTCGGTGGAGCGGATCGTTGCCGAGCTCAACAAGATCATTCTTTCGCCCGCACCGTCGCTGGGCTTTCTGATGCTGGATAATTCGGGGCTGCTGAAACTTATTTTCCCCGAGATGGAGGCGTTGAAGGGGGTGGAACGGCGGGGTGCGAATGCCCATAAGGACGTTTTTTTGCATACGCTCAAAGTTTTGGACAATGTGGCTATGAAGTCTCCGGATTTGTGGCTTCGGTGGGCGGCATTGCTTCACGACATCGGCAAACCGGCCACCAAGAGCTACGATCCGCGTGCCGGTTGGACGTTCCATCAGCACGAGGTGGTGGGGTCTAAAATGGTTTCCCGCATTTTTCGGCGACTGAGATTGCCGCTCGATGCGCCGATGAAGTTTGTCCAGAAGTTGGTGTTTTTGCATCTTCGGCCCATTGTGCTGAGCGAGGACGAGGTGACCGANNTGGACGCGAGCGGGCTGCTGAAATTGATCTTTCCGGAGCTCGCCGCACTCAAAGGGGTCGAAAAACGCGGTGCCAACGCCCACAAGGACAACTTCATACACACGCTCAAAGTGTTGGACAACGTAGCGATGAAATCCTCCGACCTGTGGCTTCGCTGGGCTGCTCTGCTGCACGATGTCGGTAAACCCGCAACCAAATCCTACGACCCGCGCACGGGGTGGACTTTCCACCATCATGAAGTGGTGGGCAGCAAGATGGTGACGAAGATTTTCCGCCGGCTGCGGCTGCCGTTGGACGCGCCCGCCAAGTTCGTGCAAAAGCTCGTGTTCCTGCACCTTCGCCCCATCGTTCTGAGCGAGGACGAGGTGACCGACAGCGCGGTGAGGCGGTTGCTTTTCGAGGCTGGCGACGATGTGGAGGCGTTGATGACCCTTTGCGAGGCCGACATAACCAGTGCGAACGATGCTAAGGTGCGGCGTTATCTGGCCAATTTTGCTCTCGTGAGGCGCAAGATGGTGGAGATAGAAGAGAAGGACAGGGTGCGCAATTTCCAGCCGCCGATCACGGGCGATATTATAATGAACACATACAACATACCTCCCTCGGGCGTGGTGGGCGAGATCAAGGAGGTGATAAAGAATGCCATCCTCGACGGCGCGATCCCCAACGACTACGACGCCGCGTTCGCACTGATGGAAAAACTTGCTAAAGAAAAAGGACTATGTACAAATCGATAATCCGACCCATTTTGTTTCGGTTCAATGCCGAGTGGGTACATCGTGTGACGGTTGCAATGCTGCGGGTGGCGGGCAGTGTGCCCGGGTTGAAGCAGATTCTCAGAGCTATCTTCACGCTCGACGACCCGCGGCTCGAACGCCAGGTGCTGGGACTGCGCTTCCCCAATCCGGTGGGTATGGCGGCGGGGTTCGACAAGGATGCGCGGGTCTATCGGCAGTTGAGCGTCATCGGGTTAGGCTTTGTGGAGGTGGGCACGGTCACGCCGCTCGGTCAGCGGGGTAATCCGCGGCCGCGGCTCTTTCGTTTGCCCTCCGACAGGGCGTTGATCAACCGAATGGGCTTCAACAACGGCGGCGTGGAAGCTATGGCCGACAATCTGCGGGGGCGCAATGGCGGTGTTCTGGGCATCAATATCGGCAAGAATACCGACACCAACACCCACGACGCGCCGGCCGACTATCTGAAAGTTTTTCGGCGGCTGTACGAGTTCGGCGACTATTTTGTGGTCAATGTGAGCTGTCCCAATGTTGCGGGGTTGACGGCGATGCAGAACGACGAGAGCCTGCGGGCCATTGTTGCGCCGTTGTTGGAGTTTCGCCACGGGCAGGAGGAGTACCGGCCGGTGCTGGTGAAGATCTCGCCCGATTTGACATTCGAGCAGATCGACGGGGTTATAAGTGTGGTGACGGAGCTGGGTGTGGACGGCATTGTGGCGACCAATACCACCACTTCGCGTGCCGGTTTGCGCACTTCGGAGCGGCGTGTGGAGGCGATAGGCAGGGGCGGGCTCAGCGGACGGCCGTTGACGGAGCGGTCGTTGGAGGTGATCCGATATGTTCGGGCGAAGATGGGCGCGGGCTATCCGGTGATCGGCACGGGCGGTGTGATGACGACCCACGATGCGCTGGCGATGCTCGATGCGGGAGCCGACCTGGTGCAGGTCTACACGGGGCTGGTGTATAACGGCCCGGGGTTTGCGAAAAAGATTTGCCGCGAACTTCTTGCCCGTGAGGAATAATTTACTACCTTTGCACTCTCGATTTTCGGTGCGATGGCCGAGTGGCTAGGCTCAGCTCTGCAAAAGCTGCTACAGCGGTTCGAATCCGCTTCGCACCTCATTCGAAGACGAACGCGAAGGTTGCGGGGTTCATTTTGGCTTTGATCTTGTGTTTGCGCTGTTTGACGATGTTGGTCTCGGTCGAACCGAAGCACAACGCCCGCGCAAAAGTGGACAGTCCCGCCAACGACAGGCAGCAAAAATTCACATCGCCGACCGTCAGAGCGGGGAAATCGTGCCGCAATCGTTCGCGAAAACCCGCAAAAACCCGTTTCAACTCGCCATTCAGCACCTCCTGACGCGCCAGCGACAATACTTTCGCCTCGCGCCCCCGTTCGCCCTGCGAAGCCAGCGCGACAATCTCCGAATATATCTCCGTGCGCCGAAAAGCCTCCGCCTCGGCCCGAAACTGCTCATACTCCGCCATCTTCACACGCGGCTTGGTGCGGACCCGATGGCGCAACAAAAACGCGCCTAACCCCAATAACAAAACCCCGCAAATAACGCCGATAATGGTGTTGTGCCGCCGATTGACCTGCGCCACGGCGCGCTCGACCGACTGCCGCGTGATCTCGGCGTGATACTTTTCGAGCCACGGCCGAGCCGCATCCCAATTGCCCAACTCCATCTCCAGCGCATTCAAATAGAGGAACGACTCCGCCCGAACCTCGCTATCCGCCGACGCCGCGCTCACCAGCAACCGCTCACGGGCCTGCTCATAATGCTCGGCCTCATAAAGTCGCAACCCCTCCACCAAAGCAACAGAGTCGGCCGGCGGAACCGCCGACAAAACCATCGACAGCCCCGCAAAAACCGACAAAAAAACAATCAACCAACCCTTCATTCCGCCTTCCCAACAGTCGAACTACTAACAGAACTAATATCAACCTTCCCAACAGTCGAACGACTAACCACAGACTTACTATCCGCCTTCTCAACAGTCGAGCTAACCACAGACTTAATATCCACTTTCGGCTCGCCATAATAGTAAACATTCGACATACCCACAGCGCTTACCGACAACTCGTCCGAAACCTTAACCCGAGCATTCGACACCCCGTCAACACTCAACGTCATATCCTCCACCGCAAAATCCTCGCCCATAAACCAACTTACCCCGGCAACCGAAACCTCGCTCCGGCGACTGCTCCCCTCGATCTCAACCTTGCTCGTACCCGCAACAGCAATCTTGGAATAACCCACACCCTTGGCGTCAACATCGACCTTAGACGCACCCGCAATCATCAAAATCAACGACTCCACACCATCGACCCGCAAATCTATACTCGACGCACCACTCGTCTGAAACTTCACATTCTTCGACCCCGACAAATCCAGATCATCCACCTTAGAAGCACCCGCAATCATAACATCCACGCTCGGCGAAGCAAAAACATCGTTCGACTCAAGCAACGACGCACCCGACAACCTCACCGTCTGCAACTGGGGCAAATAAATCGCCACCATCAACACATCCTTGCGACCCTGATTGGCCCGTCGCCAAACCTGGTCCGGCACATCGTCCAAATCGACCCGAACCACCCCGTCCGACTTGCGATCGAGCCTGATGTACTGCGAAAGTTCGCTCGGCGCAACAACGACCTTAGTGGCCGCGCTCTTAACCAACACCACCTTAATAGGTCCCGTAGTCTCCACCCCCGTGATCGTCTCGCCCGCGAAATGGGTGGTCTGCGCACTCGCGGCAAAGAGTGTCATAGCTGCCAAAAGTGTTGCAAAAATAATTTTTTTCATAGCTTTAAAATTTTTTGGTTTACGAGGGCAAAGGTACTCTGCCCTGCCCTACTCCTCCAAATTTTCGCGGTTAGGAGACCGGTTATAATCAATTACGAGTTACGAATTACGAATTATTAAAATTTATTTTCTATCTTTGCACCCGGTTTTAAGGATTTGTTGCTGTTTTAGCTCAGTGGTAGAGCACTTCCTTGGTAAGGAAGAGGTCCCGAGTTCAATCCTCGGAAACAGCTCCGAGTGTCGGGCGAATGGCGGCTTGCCGTCAAACGAACCCGACCGAGGGGCGCACGAGGATTCGCAGAATCCTCCCCAAACAGCTCCGATGTAAACAGCTCAAAAAAATGGCGCGCAATACCTGCGCGCCATTTTCTATATAACCCCCTGCTCGACCATACTTCGGGCGACCTTCATAAATCCGGCGATGTTGGCTCCCTTCATATAGTTGATGTAGCCCCCTTCGCGCCCATATTCGAGACACGCGGCGTGGATCGAATCCATAATTTGGTGCAATTTGGCGTCCACTTCTTCGGCTGTCCAGTTGAGCTTTTGCGAATTTTGGCTCATCTCCAGCCCCGAGGTGGCAACCCCGCCTGCATTTACCGCTTTACCGGGCCCGTACGCGATTTTCGCGTGGATAAAGGCGTCGATGGCTTCGGGCGTGCAACCCATATTGGAGACCTCGGCCACGACCTTTACTCCGTTGGCTATCAGCGTTTTAGCATCCTCGCCGCCCAGCTCGTTCTGCGTGGCGCACGGCATTGCTATGTCGACCTTTTGCTCCCACGGTTTTTTGGCGGCAAAGAATTTCGAACCGGCAAAACGCTTGGCATAAGGCTCCACGACGTCGTTGTTCGATGCGCGCAATTCCAGCATATAGGCAATCTTGTCGGCATCCAAACCTGCGGGGTCATAAATGTAGCCGTCGGGGCCGGAGATGGTGACGACCTTTGCGCCCAGCTCGGTCGCCTTCGAAGCGGCACCCCACGCCACGTTGCCGAAGCCCGAGATGGCCACGGTTTTGCCCTTCAAACTGTCGCCCGCATCCTTCAACATATTGACCAGAAAGTAAACCGCGCCATAGCCCGTCGCTTCGGGACGAATGAGCGAACCGCCGTAGGTCATCCCTTTGCCGGTAAAGACGCCGGTGTTTTCCTGCGCCAGCTTGCGGTACATTCCGTACATAAAGCCGATTTCGCGCGCGCCTGTGCCTATGTCGCCCGCCGGAACGTCGGTTTCGGGGCCGATGTGACGCCACAGCTCGAGCATAAACGCCTGGCAGAACCTCATCACTTCTGCGTCCGATTTGCCTTTCGGGTTGAAGTCGGATCCCCCTTTCGCCCCGCCCATAGGCAGTGTGGTGAGCGAGTTTTTGAAGGTTTGCTCGAATCCCAGAAATTTAAGGATGGACAGATTCACCGACGGGTGGAACCTGATGCCGCCTTTGTACGGGCCGATGGCGTTGTTGTACTGCACCCTGTACCCGAGGTTGACCTGCGGCACGCCGTTGTCGTCCACCCACGTAACTTTGAATGTAAAGATGCGGTCGGGTTCGACGATGCGTTCGGCGATGCGGTGGTTTTCGAATTCGGGGTGTTTGTTGTATTCCTCTTCTACCGTCACGAGAACTTCTTTCACGGCTTGCAGGTACTCGGGTTCGCCTGCGTGTTTGGCCTCGATCTCGGCCATCAGTTTGTCGACTTTCATAATGTTTATTTTAGGTTATTGATTTTTAAGTCTCCAAAGTTACAAAAAATTTCTTATCTTCGCGTTATGGAAAATTTTTCTCTCGAACGGGTGGATTCTTCGGAGCAGGCGAAGGAATTTTTGGAGCTGCCCAAAACCTTGTATAAAGACAATCGATTTTGGGTTTGCCCGCTGGACAGCGATGTGAAGGGTGTTTTCGACCGCTCTAAGAACAAAAAGTTCCAGGCGGGCGATGCTGTGCGGTGGATCGTTCGCGACTCGGCGGGCAAGACCGTGGGTCGGGTTGCGGCGTTTTACAATCGCGAGGATGCCGCCACGGAGGATATTCCGGTCGGAGGCGTGGGCTTTTTCGAGTCTGTCGACAATCAGCAGGTGGCCGATTTGCTGTTCGATGCGGCAAGGGTGTGGTTGGTCGAGAATGGAATGGAGGCGATGGAGGGGCCGGTCAATTTCGGGTCGAGAGATGCTTGGTGGGGGCTTTTGACGGAGGGGTTCGAGTTTCAGCCGCTGTATGCCAACCCCTACAATCCGCCCTATTATGTGCGGTTGTTCGAGGGCTATGGGTGGCAGAACTATTTCAATCAGTACACCTATTCGCGGCCGTTGAAGGCGGGAGTGCTCAACAGCTCGGTGTATGAGCGGTCGAGGAGGCTGAACGAGTCGCCAGGGTACAGGTTCGAGCATATCCGGCTCAAGGATTTGGAGCAGGTGGCGGACGATTTTTTGCTGGTTTACAACAAGGCGTGGGCGTTCCATTCGGGTCTCAAGCCGATGGAAAGGGAGGATGCGCAGAAGCTTATGCGCGTTTTGAGGCCTGTTATCGACGAGCGGCTCATCTATTTCGCCTATTTTAACGACGAGCCCATCGGGTTTTTCATTATGATCCCCGATTTGAATCGGGTTTTGGGGCGGTTTAACGGGCGGTTGAACCTTTTGAATAAGTTGCGGTTGTGGTTTTTGCTCAAAGTGCTGCATCGGGCGGACAGGATATTTGCCATCATTTTCGGTGTTGCGCCCGAGTTCCACGGCAAGGGCATCGAGAGCGGTATGATACACGCTTTCGAGAGCGAGGTGGGGCGCGGAAGTTTGAGCCGTTATAAGAGCCTGGAGCTGGCCTGGGTGGGCGATTTCAATCCAATTATGATGCGGATGGTTGAGAATTATGTTTGCGCCACCAAGCACAAGACCCACGTGACGTATCGCTATTTGTTCGACAGCACCGCCGAGTTTCGTCGTGCGCCGCGGATTAGGAGTAAAAAAAGGATAATTTTTAGTTTATGAAGACAACACCATTTACAAAATACCATATCGGGAACGGCGCGCGGATGGCCGAGTTCGCGGGGTACAATATGCCGATCGAGTTTACGGGCATCAACGACGAGCACCTTTGTGTGCGTGAGCGGGCGGGCGTGTTCGACGTCAGCCACATGGGCGAGATTTGGGTGAGGGGCGCGGGTGCCGAGGATTTTTTGCAGCGGGTGACCACCAACGACGTGAGCAAGTTGCGGGACGGCGGGGCGCAATATTCCGCTTTGCCCAATGCCGACGGGGGTTTGGTGGACGATATTTTGGTCTATAAGTTTGCCGACGATGCCTTTTTGCTGGTTGTCAATGCGTCGAATATTGCGAAGGATTGGGCCCATCTGAACTCTTTCGACCACCCCGAGTGTACGTTGTATAACGCTTCGGACGAGATGTGCCAGTTGGCGGTCCAGGGTCCGCGGGCGATGGAGATAGTGCAGAAGATTTGTACGGTGCCGGTGGTCGAGTTGCCTTATTATACCTTTATTGAGACCGAGGTTGCGGGGATTGCCGACGCGATTCTCTCTGCGACGGGTTATACCGGTTCGGGCGGGTGCGAGATATATGTTCGCAACGAGGATGCCGACAGGTTGTGGGAGGCACTTTGGGCTGTCGGAAAAGAGGCGGGTTTGCAGAATATCGGCCTGGGGGCGCGCGATACGTTGCGGTTGGAGAAGGGCTTTTGTCTCTATGGCAACGACCTGGACGACGCCACCACCCCTCTCGAAGCGGGCTTGGGGTGGATAACTAAGTTTACGAAGGATTTTGTGGGTAAAGATATTTTGGAGCGGCAGAAAGCCGACGGCCCGAAGCGTAAGCTTGTCGGTTTCAAGATGCTGGAGCGGGGCATCCCGCGCCACGGGTACGATATTGTTTCCGAAGGGAAAGTTATAGGCACTGTGACCTCCGGTACAATGTCGCCGGTGTTGAAAGAGGGCATCGGGATGGGATATGTGGCTTCGGAGTATGCGGCTGTGGGCACGCCTGTTGCTATTTCGATCCGCGACAAAGCCATCCCCGCCGCAGTCGTGAAGCTGCCGTTTGTTTAGATATTCTTTTTAAACATCCCACAACACGGTCCCGTGGGCCATATCGCGAATGACGATGCCGTCGCAGGCGATCTCGTATGCCACGACCCATTTTTTCTCGAAAGGACGGCATCGGTAACCCAGTTCGCGCCACCGTTTTGCCCGACACAGCGGCGAATCGTAATCGGCAGAGAACCCACCCATAAAGTCGATCAGTCGCGTGCAGTATTTGTCGGCCGCCTGTTCCGACAATTTAAGGTCATAGTGTAAATAATCGTGGATTTCAAGAACCTTATCCACCACGTTCTGCGAGATAACGACCCTACGCATTTGTGCCATAACCTTTTTTGATTGCCTCCCTCAGTCGTGTACCATATTCCTCCAACGTCACGGCTTTCCCGCTGTCGAGGAGCTGTTGGACGGAGGTTTGCGATCCGTCGCCCGTGTCTTTATTGACTTTTGCGAACGGCAACGTTTCGATGTACTGCAACAGGCTTGCGGCTTGCGGCGAGTTGAGATTTATTTCTATGTGTGCTGTCATAATGAGACAAAGTTACAAAAATTTTACCAAACGGTTACTCACCATTCGGGTAGCAGGCCGGCGTTGTACATCACTATGCACTGTTCGATCAGGCGATCGCGCTCGGTGGGGTCGTATTGATCTTTGAGGTTGTGGCCGAAAATGCGCGCTATGCCTTGCCAGAAACCCGCCGTGAAACCGCCCCGGAACTCCTTAATTATCTGGTGGGTGGTCATATCGGTTTCGCGATCGATAAGTCGGACAAGGATTTTGCCTTGCGATACGGTCATTTTGCGCATCGTGGGTTCGTACTCGGCTACGAGGGCTTTTTCGACGCTTTTGGCGTAGGCACGTTGGGCTTTTCGGGTCGGTTGGGCGAGGATTTGTTCTTCGAAACCGGCCATTTTTTCTTTTGCTATTTGCGCCAGCGGGTACACTTTGCGAAAATCTCTTACCAGCTTTCGGTGCTTGCGCATGTCTATCGGCTTGGAGAAGACGGGAACGGCGTTGATGTAGACATTTATCGCAGTCGTATCGCCGCTCGGGCCGGTTTCGACGCCCCAGTGCGATATGCCGCGTATGCGCTCCTGCCCCGCGGCGGATGCACAGGTGAGCACAAACAGTATGACGACGAGGCGTTTCACGTTGCAAAATTAACGAAAAGTTTTGTGAAAAAGTATCTTTACAGCTCCGCCTGAACTCGCAGAGTTCGTCAGCCCGTCGCCGCCCCCACGCGGCGGGCTGAACTATCGTTGCGCCCTTGCTCGGCGACGTGCTTCAATCCAAAATCAGCCTTTGCTTCTCATTCAGATAGAACATTTCGCCCCGCCAGAATCCGTGGCCACTCAGCAACTCTCCACCGTCGCGGAAACAGACATCGCGATACGCTCCGTCAGGCGAAATTTCGATTTTCCATCGCCCCGGCGCATAATCATACATCCGAATCCATTCGCCCTCGACTAAATAGTCGAATCCCAAAACATCATAAGTTTTCATAAAAAAGGTGCGTTAAAGTTTCCAGCTTGTAGGTCTAACGCAACCTTCCCACAGAAACAGTCCCGCACCAGAGCCGCCATCGGCACACACAGTGCCAAGGCAGACTCTGAGCAAACAAACTGAATCGTGAGATTGTAATGCGTTAGTTTACAAGCTGATTCAAAAGTGTCAACTCAAATATGTTGACACAAAGATAATAAAAAATCATTAACTTTGCCACTCGCAAAAACCAAATAAACTTAAATAATAAGATGAAAGAAGCAATTGCAATTTTGACGGGCGGGGGCCCTGCGCCGGGAATGAACACGGTCGTGGGCAGTGTGGCGAAGACTTTTTTGCAGAAAGGTTACAAGGTCATCGGCCTCCACGGGGGGTACAGCGGGCTGTTCTCGAAGGATGTTCGCTCGACGGAGATCGACTTTCCGCTGGCCGACGATATTTTCAATCGCGGGGGTTCGTTCCTGCAAATGAGCCGCTTTAAGCCCTCTCAGGCCGACTTCGACAACAACTTCAACCTCGATTTCTTCAAGAAGAACAATGTGAAGTTGCTGGTGACGGTGGGCGGCGACGATACTGCGTCGACGGCCAACCGCATTGCCGCGTTTTTGGAGGCCAACAAGTATCCGGTGGCCAATATCCACGTTCCGAAGACCATCGACAACGACCTGCCGCTACCGGACGGAATGCCCACTTTCGGCTACCAGTCGGCTAAGGACAAGGGGGCGGTGATCGCGCGGACGGTATATGTGGATGCGCGGACGAGTGGCAACTGGTTCGTGCTGGCGGCTATGGGTCGTAGCGCGGGTCACCTGGCGTTCGGCATCGGGAGCGCGTGCCATTATCCTATGATCGTCATTCCGGAGATGTTCAATAAGACCACCATCACGGTCGATAAGATAGTCAATCTGGTTGTGTCGGCGATTATCAAGCGCAAGATTATGGGTATGGATTACGGCGCGGCGATAATTTCGGAGGGCGTTTTCCACGAATTGAGTGCCGAGGAGTGCAAGAAGAGCGGCGTGACGTTCTCTTATGACGACCACGGCCATCCCGAGCTGGGCAAGGTGAGCAAGGCGCACATTTTCAACGAGATGTTGGAGAATAAGTTGAAGGCGTTGGGGATAAAGGTGAAGAGCCGTCCGGTCGAGATCGGCTATGAGGTGCGGTGTGCGACCCCTGTGGCGTACGATTTGGTGTATTGTTCGCAGTTGGGGATGGGGGTTTACAAGCTTTTTGCGCAGGGCAACACGGGCTGTATGGTTTATGTCAACCAGGAGGGGATGGTGTGGCCGCTCTACCTCAAAGACCTCGAAGATCCGACGACGCATAAGATTCCGCCGAGGTTGGTGAATATGGCTTGTGATAAGGTGGAGGCCGTTATCGAGAATATTTTGGCCTACATCAAGCCGGAGGATTACGAGGCGGCGAAGGCTTATGTCAAGAACCCCGAGGAGTTCGATTTCAAAAAGATTTTGAACTGGTAGGGTTAACTTTTTCTTAACATTGTGCTTTGGTTTTGAAAAAAAGCATTACCTTTGCGCCGATTTTAAACTCAAAAATTAACTAAATTTATTGTTATGAAGAAGATTATTTTGTTGGCTATCGTAGCTGTGATGGGTGTTGGTGTTGCTAACGCTCAGGATTGGAACAAGGGCGACTGGTTTACCGGTGCGCAGGTGGACGGTTTGGGTTTGTCTCACAAATTCTTTGATGATGATTCTGAAACCACTTTCAGCATCGACGTTAACGCAGGTTACTTTATCAGCAATCGTTTCGCTGTGGATGCAGCCCTGGGCTTCGGCTTGGAAAGCTGGAAGTATGAAGGTATGGATGAAAGCGAAAGCACCAACGCATTCACTTTCGGTGTAGGTGTACGTTACTATCCGGTTGGCAACTTGTTTGCTCGCGTTGGTTTCGAAGGTCAGTCGATCAAGGACGTAGACGGCTTGAACTCTTATGTAGGTGTTACCGTTGGTTACGACCTGTTCGTATCTGAAAAGGTGTTCTTCACTCCCGCAATCTACTACAAGAAGGGTTTGAACAGCGATTTGGACGAAAGCAACAACATCGGTCTTTCGGTTGGTATCGGCGTGAGGTTCTAATCCTCGGATCCGAATTACATTGAAAAGCCACTTCCCGCTCGGGAGGTGGCTTTTTTTTTGTGGTGCGGGCAAAGTTTGGCACGGGGTTTGCATTTGTTTCGGGCGAAAGACAAAGGTTTCTTCATTTATTTAAGTTTGGGTTAGTAGTTTGGGGGCACATCTTTTCCCCCGCAAAAATGGAACCGTCGCGACGACGCTTCCATTTTTTGTGTTTATATATTCGTTTTTTTAACTTTTTTCGACCTGACCCCCTGAAAAATAGGGGGTGTATCCGAAAAAAGTGTTAATTTTGCGCAACATACCCTTAAAAATTATGAGTTCGGAGAGATTTTCAGCACTAAAAGAGATGGGCGAACGCAAATTGCCGCGGGTGGAGTTCCCCGAGGGCAAGATTTCGTCGTGGTTCGGATGCGACGTGTTCGGGCGTGAGCAGATGCGTCAATACTTGCCTAAAAGCGTGTTTGAAAGCGTCGTGAGCGCGATTGAAGACAATCGGCGGATAGACCGTCGGGTGGCCGATGAGGTGGCGTCGGGTATGAAGGCGTGGGCGATAGATCGCGGCGCAACCCACTATACACATTGGTTTCAGCCGTTGAACGATTCTACCGCCGAGAAGCACGATGCCTTTTTCGAACCGCTGTGGGGCGGCGGCGGATGGGAGGCGTTCAGCGGCGAGATGTTGGTCCAGCAGGAGCCCGACGCATCGAGTTTCCCGACGGGAGGTTTGCGAAACACCTTCGAAGCGCGCGGATACAGTGCCTGGGACCCGTCGAGCCCCACCTTTATTATCGACGACACGCTGTGTATCCCAAGCGTTTTTATCTCGTACACGGGCGAGGCGTTGGATTTCAAGACGCCGCTTTTGCGCTCCATCGCGGCGTTGGACAGGGCGGCGGTGGAGGTGTGCCGAATGTTCGACAAGGATGTGACAAAGGTGGTGCCGACCCTCGGATGGGAGCAGGAGTACTTTTTGCTCGACCAGGCGTTGTTTAAGGCGCGGCCCGACCTGGTGCAGACGGGCCGGACGCTGATGGGGCACACCGCGGCCAAGGACCAGCAGCTGGAAGACCACTATTGGGGCGAGATCCCCGACCGCGTGATAGGCTATATGAAGGAGGTGGAGGAGCGTTGTTTCCGGCTGGGCATTCCGCTCAAAACGCGCCACAACGAGACCGCGCCCAACCAATATGAGTGTGCGCCGATGTTCGAGGAGGCCAACATAGCCGTCGACCACAACACGCTGTTGATGACGGTGATGAGGCGCGTGGCGTTGCGCCACAAGCTGGCGGTGCTGTTCCACGAAAAGCCCTTTGCGGGGGTGAACGGCTCGGGCAAGCACGTCAACTGGTCGCTGGCTACTGATAAGGGTATGAACCTGCTCGCTCCAGGGAAGACGCCGAAGGGCAATATGCAGTTTCTCTCGTTTTTTGTGTGTGCGCTCACGGCGGCGGCGCGCCACGGCAATATGATTATGGCATCCGTGGCGACCGAGGGCAACTCCCACCGGTTGGGCGGCGGCGAGGCTCCTCCGGCCATATTCTCGGTCTTTGTGGGCGAAACACTGAGCGCGGTGCTGGACGAGATCGAGCAACGGGTGAGCAAAAAAGCCCTCTCGCCCGACGAAAAAACGGGCATCAAGCTCGACATAGGCAAAATTCCCGAAATCCTGCTGGACAACACCGACCGAAATCGCACCTCGCCATTCGCCTTTACGGGCAACAGGTTCGAACTTCGCGCGCTGGGTGCTTCGGCCAATTGTGCGATGCCGCTCATTGTGCTCAACACCGCAATGGCCGACGCCTTGTCCGACTTCGCCGCGGCGGTGGAAAAGCTGGTGGGAAAGGGTGTCAAAAGAGACGTCGCCATTCTGCAAGTGATCCGCGAGCACATCATCGACACCCACAAAATTCGCTTCGAGGGCAACGGATACTCCCGCGACTGGCACGACGAAGCCGCACGCCGCGGTCTGAAAGCGATGAACAGCGTTGTCGATGCGATGAGCGAATATGTGGCCGAAGACAACGTGAAGCTATTCGGGAAATTCAATATCTTTTCGCCCGTCGAGCTCGAAGCACGACACGAAATCAAATGCGAAACGTACCTCAAAAAGGTGCAAATAGAGGCTCGCGTGTTGGGCGACCTGGCGTTGAACCACATCATCCCCACCGCAATCCGCTATCAAAACCTGCTGCTGGACAACGTACGGAGCATAAAAGAGGTGTTCAAAGTGCAAGCCAGCGAGATGATCGGCCCGCAAATGGAGGTGATAACCGAAATCTCGCGCCGAACCGAAGCCATCCGCACAATGGTGCACGAAATGGTCGAAGAGCGCAAAGTGTGGAATATGCGTATGGACATTCCGGGTCGCGCGGCCGGCTACGAAAAGTACGTCGCCCCGTTCCTGTCCAAGATCCGCGACCACATCGACCACCTCGAAATGGTGATCGACGACCGCCTGTGGACCCTGCCCAAGTACAGGGAACTGTTCTCGATGTGATTAATCGTCGTTTTTCAACCGATAGAAGCTCATGCCCAGATAAACCTTTGGGCCCGAGGGGAAGTCGGGGCGGTGATCGGTGAGGTTCAACATCCAATCCGTCTTCACGTTGAGCCTGATCTTGTCCGTCAGTGCGTACTCCACACCAACGAAAGGCACCAGCACCATAAAGCTGTAATGGTCGTACGCAAGGGTCTTCGGAGCCGTCTCGACATAATTGGACATTCCGCCGCCGCCAACCGTGCCGCCCGCATAAGGTGCCCAACGGCCAAGCTGCCAATGCCAATCGGCCAGCACCCCACCCCACCCGATGCGTGCGTGGGAGTCGCCCGAACCGTAACGAAGTGTGGTGACATAGCCCTCCGAACCCACCCGCAGGTGATCACCCAAATGGATTCGTGCAACGCCGCCGATGCCGGTCGGAACGCCCCTGACGTTTTGGCCGTTGAATGTTTCACCGCCACCCAGATAACCCGTGTGGACCATCATCCCGCCCGAAAAACCGCGATAGGCAAAGCGGCGCGGAGTTGAGAGTTGAGAGTTGAGAGTTGAGAATTTCTTTGACTTCTTCGAAGTCGTCAGCCCGCCAATGGGCGGGGGCGGGCTGAAATTTCCCGTCATTTCGTCGACCAGCCAGCGGGCACCGCCCAGATGCTGGGTGATAAAGAGCACATAGCGAATATCGACCGAAATATTGCGGCAAAAATCGTTCGAAAACTCGATGTCACTCATAGTTCCCATCCACGTGCGATCGAAATTCAACCCTACCAACCGCCCGCGGCCATCCAGCACCGGACTGCCGCTATTACCTCCGCTGGTGTGGTTCGAAGCCAAAAAACAAACCGGAACGTCGCGAAAAGCCTTGTTGCGATAGAGCTCGCGCAACCTCTCCGGAACATCATAATCGTAAATGGCCGGATTGTCCTTCTCCATCACCCCCGCCAAAGTGGTGAACGGAGTGTGCCAAACGCCATCCTCCGCCGCGTAACCCTCCACGCGGCCATAAGAGATGCGCAAAGTGAAATTGGCATCGGGATAAAAATCGCGCTCGGGCTCCATCTCGCGCAAAGCACGCATATAGGTCTTATACAACCGCGCCAACTCGGGATCGGAAGCAAAACTCCGGGCCCGCGAACCAAGCACCTCCGAAAGCTGCTCCGAAACGAAAATATGCTCCTCCAACCGTCCGTAAACCGCACGCAACGAGTCCAGCAAATGGGCATAACGCGGCCTTACCGAGGCCCAACGCTCGAACCGCTCCTCCTCGATGCGCTTGCGATCCGCCGTACCGCGCCGTTCCAACCCCCAACTCTCGCCCTGCCACTTCTTCCACCCGTTGGCAATCGACGCCTGGCGCGCCGCAAGCTCGATGCGACGCTCGGGCGACGATTCCATCTGCCGCCTTATCGACTCCAACCGGTGGGTGCGAATCGTAATCTTCATAGGGTTGGATCGTTGCTCGATGTACTCCACCTCGGGAGAAACAATATACTGGCGCGTCGAGCCCGGAAAGCCGTAAACCATAGTGAAGTCGCCCTCACGAATACCCTCGGTGGCAATCTCGAAGTGTCGGGCGGGTCGATAAGGCACATTGTCGGGCGAATAATCGGCGGGCTCATTGTCGGCATTCGCATAAATCCGGAAAATCGAAAAATCGCCCGTATGGCGCGGCCACATCCAATTGTCCGTATCGCCGCCGAACTTACCCACCGCACTCGGCGGAGCAGCCACCAACCGCACATCGCGAAAAACCTCATAAACCCACATCCAATGCTCGTTGCCATAATAGAGCGGCTTGATCTCCGCCCTGTACCGCCCACGCTGTTCGGCTTCGGCAATGATGCGCTCACTCAAACCCGCCTCGACCGCCTCCGTCACATTCTCCATCCGCACCATAATCCGCACCTCCAACCCCTCGTTAGGCAACTCCTCGGCGCGACTCATAGCCCAAAAACCATTCGTAAGATAGTCGTGCTCCACCGTACTGTGATCCACAATCTGGCCATAACCGCAGTGATGATTGGTCAAAAGCAATCCATCCGCCGACACGATGGCTCCCGTGCACCCCCGCCCGAACATCACCACGGCGCGATTCAAAGCAGGCTCGGTGGCACTGTAAAGGTCATCAGCCCGCAACCGGAACCCCATTCGCCGCATATCCTCCACCTTGGCCCCGATCTGCGACGGAAGCCACATACCTTCCTCGGCTGACGCCGAAGGAATGAAGAGCGAAGAGTGAAGAGTGAAAAGTAAAAGAAACTTTTTCATATAAACAGTTCTAATTTTCTATAAATAGCCTGTGTCGGAAGGCCGATGACGTTGTAGAACGATCCCTCGATGCGTTCCACACCGACCAGGCCGATCCACTCCTGGATGCCATAAGCGCCCGCCTTATCGAGCGGCGAAAAGGTGTCGACATAATGCACTATCTCCGCCTGTCCGAGCTCGCGAAACCACACCCGCGTCGTGACGCTAAAAGTCTCCCGGCGGGAAAGAGAGCGCAAAACCACACCCGTCACCACCCGATGCTCGCGACCCGATAACTTTTGCAACATAGCAACAGCCCCGTCCCTATCGGCCGGTTTGCCCAAAATCTCATCATCCAAAATCACGGTCGTATCGGCCGTCAACAGAACCTCGTCGGCAGTCAACGAACGCGGAAAAGCGTCGGACTTCAAACCGGCAAGGTACTCCGCCACCTC
This sequence comes from Alistipes sp. UBA940, assembly GCA_002293425.1. Lineage (GTDB taxonomy): Bacteria > Bacteroidota > Bacteroidia > Bacteroidales > Rikenellaceae > UBA940. The sequence goes on from DBDE01000001.1 coordinate 103,555, forward strand.
GTCCGCAGCCATATCGGGCGGCCAAACCTCACGCACATCATAAGGCGGCGCGAGAGTGAACGCGACCCCCGCATCGGTCAACAACTGCCGCCGACGCGGCGAACCGGATGCCAAAATCAACTTCATCGTATCTCGAAATTCAAAAGTTCGCGACCCTCCAACGACGCCGTAAGCCGCTGGCCCGCGCTCACAGGCCCCACCCCCGCAGGAGTGCCCGTGAATATCAAATCGCCGATGCGCAACGTCACAAACCGCGAAACATAAGCCACAATCTCGTCCACCCCGAACACCATATCGCCCGTCCACCCACTCTGCCGCACTTCGCCGTCCAACCGCATCTCGAAATTCAGGTCCTGCACATCACCGACCAACGGAACCCACTCGGGCGACACCGCCGCCGATCTATCGAACGCCTTAGCCGCCTCCCAGGGAAGCCCTCCCTCGCGCGCCCCGTCCAACAAATCCCTCGCCGTGAAATCTATCCCCAACGTGACGGAGCTGTAATAACGATGTGCAAATTTTCTGTCGATACACCGCCCCACCCTGTCGATGCGCACCACCAACTCACACTCATAGTCGACCTGCCGCGTGAAATCGGGGATATAAAAGGGGTCGTTGTTGCGCAACAACGCCGTGTCGGGCTTCAAAAAAAATATCGCCTCGTCGCTCGCCCGCTCGCCATAATTTTTGGCAACGCAAATTATCTTCATTTCAATAAGTCTGGTCTTAAACGGGCGGTCTTCTGTTCGGCCTGCTCCTGCTGCCACTCGCCGATGAGCGCGGGATTGCCGCCAAGCAGCACATTCGGAACCCGCAGGCCGCGAAACTCCGCCGGACGAGTATAAACCGGAGGTGCCAACAACCCGTCCTGAAAACAATCGGTGAGCGCGCTCGCCTCGTCGCCTATCACCCCCGGAATGATCCTCACGACGCTGTCCACAATCACCGCCGCAGCCAACTCGCCGCCCGTCAATACATAATCGCCGATCGAGATCTCGCGCGTGATATAGAGGTCGCGAATGCGCTGATCGAGCCCCTTATAATGGCCGCAAAGAACGATGATGTTGCCCAACAGCGACAACCGGTTCGCCTCCCGCTGATCGTACCGCATCCCGTCCGGCGAAGTGTAAATAACCTCGTCGTACCGCCGCTCGGACAGCAACTCGTCCATCAACCGCGCCACCGGCTCGGGTTTCAACACCATACCCGCCTCGCCACCAAACGGATAATCGTCCACCTGTCGGTGCTTGTCGGTGGTGTAATCGCGAATATTGTGTACCACGATCTCGACGAGCCCTTTCTCTTTGGCGCGTTTCACGATAGACTCACTCAGCGGTGAAGTCAACAGTTCGGGCAGAACGGTCAATATATCTATACGCATCTTTGGGCAGGTAAAAAAACAATATCTTTTTCAGAAGAAGCCTCCATAACCGAGACAAGATTTCCCTTTTGAAGCACCCACCCCGCATAACCCAGCGAGCGGAACAGATCTATCACCCTGCGCCGATTAGCACCACAAGTTTCGACCAAACAAACAGGGCTATGACGCTCGATGAGAGCAGCCATATCGCCCAAAATACCGAGCTCATAACCCTCCACGTCGCACTTAATGAAGTCCACGCGCTCCAGCCCGCCAAACACCTCGCTCCCACGCCGCATCGGGGCGGTGAAACTTAATTGAGAATTGAGAATTGAGAATTGAGAATTAGCTACGCGCCGCCCAGCTACGCGGAGTGATTTCGGCTCCTCCGACCGATTGACAACCCGATTGCGTCCCGTGCCCATATAACCCTCCTCGCAATCGTTGACCATAGCAACCTCGCCATCCCTCTCGCCCAGCGCAAAAGGCAAAATCTCGACATTGCGACAACCCCCCACATTGCGCTCCAACACCCGCAAAACCGGCGGCACCGGCTCGACCGCATAAACCTTACCCTCCGAACCCACAAGCCGCGAAAGCACAACCGAATAGTACCCCAAATTGGCACCCAAATCTATCACCACATCGTCCCGACGCACAACACGCCGCAAAAAACGCAAATACTCCGGCCGAAAAACTCCAAGCCGATAACCGACAAAAAAGAGAGAGCTCAACACGCTCAAATAGCTGTTCAGCGACAAATGACGATACAAAAACCTTTTAACGGCCTTCATCGAGAACCTCGGTTATAAACGGATTACTCTGCAGCTCCTGACCGATGGTGGTGTCGCGGCCGTGGCCCGGAAGCACCCTCACATCGCCCCCGAGCGGCAAAATCTGCTCGAAAATGCTCTTCATAATCCAACTGTAATCGCCCCCGGGCAAGTCCGTCCTTCCGATAGTGTCGGCAAACAAAGTGTCGCCCGTGAAAACCACACGGCTAACGGGCTCGAACAAACAAACGTGACCCGGAGTGTGCCCTGGCGTGGGAAGAACCCGCAAAACGGTATTCCCGAAGCCGATCTCGGAAAGCCCCGCCAAATCGACATCCACAGGCGGCACACTCCTGGCCGTCACCCCGAAAAATTGCGCCGCCGAAACGATATTGTCTAACAAAAACGCATCTCCCGAATGGGCCGCAAACCGCGCCCCGTACCTCTCCACCACGTGCGCCACACCCATCGCGTGGTCGAAATGGCCGTGGGTCTGGATCGCCAAAACAACCCGCAACCCATTATCGGCGACAAACTCGTCCAACTCCCTGTCTTCCGGTGAATTGCTGTTCCCCGCATCTATCACGGCCGCCTCAAGCGTGTCGTCCCAAACGAGCCACGTGTTCTCCGAAATGGGATTGAAATTAAACCTGTGTATATTCATAACGCATATCCTAAAATGCCAACTCCACCTTTCCCTCGCGCGGCGACAATATCCTGCCCAGCGGCAACGAAACCTTGAATCCGAAACTGCGGTATTTGAAGTTGTCGAACCCGACGAAAATACCCGCCTGCCAAATCAATCCGACGGTATAACCGAGCTCGGTGTAATTGTGTATCACCCTGTTGGTCAAATAGTTAATCTGTATCCCCTCGCGCCAAAGCCGCTTGCCGAACCACGGAATGTTCTTAATGAGTATCACCGGAGCCTGATAATAAATATGCGCCTCCAAGTACCTGTCGGCGGTGCTGTACTTATACCGCGGCAAAAGGTGGAACAGGTTGTCCGAAGTGATGGAGCTCCCCGTCAACGGGAAGTCGGTCGAGCCGAAATGGCGATAATCGGCAAAAAAGAGACTCTTCGAGCGCGAAAAAAAGCCGCCGTGAATGAAATAATCGAGTCGCCTCATACTCCCGGGCGACAAATTCTGCTTCACCCCGAAGATAAAATGGTGAAAGTCTACAACGCTCTCCCCCACCCCTTTCAACCCCCGTTCCCAAGTGACGAACAGGGTCGGCCAAGGCGAGCGCACCATCTGCTTACGACCATCCGCAACGCGATAATAGTACCGCGGAGTGAACTCCAACCCCAAACTCATCACCGCCGCCGAATGGTCGAACGGCACCACCTCCACCTCGTCGCTCAGCGGAATATTGGGCCCATATTCGCGCTTACCCCGATAAAAGAACGAAAAATCGGAATTGTTATCCAACATCCGCCGGTCGGCATACTTCATCGAGCCCTTAAAAGTCAACCCATTGACCACGTCTATCGCCAGCGACCCCTCCACGAAGTTGTCGCCATAGAGTTTGAGATAGTTCTTGCGGAAAAACAGCGACGGGAGCGAAGTGTCGATGTTGTTCGAGCCCGCATAGTCCTGCGACCGCTGGCCGCCCCGAAGCGTCAACTGACCGCGGTGCATAGGCGCAAACCGCAACCGCGCATCCACCGTCCAAACAAACGCCCGACGATTGATGGCCCAACCCACATCGGGAGTAAGGCGAAAATCGGTGCCCGCCGAAAAGGTCTTGCTGTAAACCAACGGAGCTATCCCGAAATAGAAGCCGTCCACCGTGTTGAACCCCACCCTGGTCGGAACAATGCCGCGCCAAGCCAGCCCCTGTCTATTCTTGCCGAACACAACGGTGGAAAAGGCCGACCTCCTGCGCGCCGTCGTGTCCCTTACCTTCCCGTCCGAAGCCTCTGGCCGCAACTGCGCATAGCCCCGCAACTCCTCGGGAGCCAACGGCTCGGGACGAACGGTGCTCCAAAAAAGGGTGTCGGGAGCCAACGCCGCACTGTCGACCGTCATCTTGTAATTATTGCTCATCCGCTCGGTCAAATCCAACCCCTCGGGCCGAGCGAGCCGCCGAGCCGTCCGCCGAGCCGTGCGATAAGCCTGCCGGTTCTTCTCCACGACAACAACAGGGGCCTGCACAACTTCGACCGCGCCACTGTTCCCCTTGACATCGAGATACTCCACCGTCGCAAAATATCCCCCGCTCCCCTCGATGCCGAACGCGTCGACCTCCAACGACAAATTGTGCCTCACCGGCATCCACGCCCCACTCTGCCGCCTGTCGAACTGCGTATGGAGCCGGTAACCGAAGTCGATGGTTAAAATGTTGATGCTGCCCGACAAATCGAACTCGTGGACGCCCCACTCGCCATCCACGATCCAAATCCACCCCCTGACCAGCTCCGACGAATGGCGGGTGGGCGTAACCTCGATGCGATTGACTATCCGCCCGTCGGAGTACTCCGCGAAACCGTCATAGCGAAACTTATAGTGGGAAAACGCGCCCGGCGACAACGGCGAAATGAAAAACGATGCGGGCTGATATATGTCGAAACGAAAAAAACCTATCGGACTATCGCCCCGCATCCGAGGCGGAAGGCTGGTCGTACGCCTCATCACCTGCTGGTCATAGTGGTTGGGACGGCGAAACGTTATCCGGCTGAAACTCTCGTCGACATAGCGTGTTCCGATCTCGATGTCGCCGAAATCGCGCCGAAAAGATTTGGTGAACAGCTTCGGAATGCGCGTCACCTCGAAAGAGCCCTTGACGTAAACCTCCGACGAATACTCCCCCACCCGCTCGCGATGGAACGGGGCCGCCGCAATAGCCTGCCGCATAATGCCGTAAGCCCTGTCCTCGCCGCGGGGATCGACCGTGACGGTCTCGATGCCGAACGTTCCCAGCGAATCGACCGACTGCCCATAAGCCGCCGAAACGCAAAAAAGAGTGCAAATAGTCAGAAAAAGGCGCATAGGAGATGCAAATATACGATTTTTGCGCTACTTTTGTGTTAAATGAAAAAGAATTTCACCATCGAACGCCTCGCCATAACCGACATCGCCGCCGAAGGAAAAGCTCTGGGGCACCACGACGGCAAGGTGGTGTTCGTTCCGGGAGCGGTGCCGGGCGATGTGGTCGAAGTGGAGGTGCGCAACAAGCGGCGGCGGTTTCTGGAGGGGCGGATAGTGAGCTTTATCGAGTTCTCCGATATGAGGATCGAACCCGTGTGTGCCCACTTCGGCATTTGCGGCGGGTGTAAATGGCAAAATCTGCCATATCCCGAACAACTTCGGTTCAAGCAGCAACAAGTGGTCGACCAACTCGTGAGGATAGGCCATTTGGAGCTGCCCGAAGTGCGGACCATTCTGGGTTCGGGCGAGACGCTGTTTTATCGCAACAAGCTGGAATTTACCTTCGCACCGCGCAGATGGCGGACCGCCGAGGAGATGGACGCAGGGATGGAAGCGACACCGGCATTGGGGTTTCACATTCCCGGAATGTTCGACAAGATACTGGACATAGAAAAGTGCTGGCTGCAACCCGACCCGTCGAACGAGATAAGGCTGGCCGTGAAGGATTATTGTCTCCGTGAGGAGTATGAATTTTACGACATAAAGGCGCACACGGGTTTGATGCGAAACGTGGTCGTCCGCACCGCGTCGACCGGCGAAGTGATGGTGATCGTGGTGTTTGCGGCCTCAGACGAAGCGAAGATCGCGGGGTTGCTCGACCATATTCGCGGAAAGTTTCCTGACATCACTTCGCTGATGTACATCGTCAACGAGAAGCTGAACGACTCGCTGGGTGACCAAACGGCGATACTGCACAGCGGGCGCGACCACATCTTCGAACAGATGGAGGGGTTGCGATTCAAAATAGGGGCCAAGAGTTTCTATCAAACCAACTCGGCCCAAGCGTACGAACTGTATAAGGTGGTCAGGGAGTTTGCGGGGCTGACGGGAACTGAAACGGTCTACGATTTGTATACAGGTACGGGAACGATCGCCAATTTCGTTGCCGGGGATGCGGCGATGGTCGTCGGAGTGGAGTATGTCGACGAAGCGATAGACGATGCGCGGGTGAACTCGACCCTGAACGGGATAACCAATACACGCTTTTTTGCGGGCGACATGCGGCGCGTGATGACCGACGACTTTGTGGCGCAAAACGGGCGGCCGGACGTGATAATCCTCGATCCGCCGCGTGCCGGAGTCGATGGGCCCGTGATAGATGTGATTCTGAGGGCCGCGCCGCAAACCATCGTTTACGTGAGTTGCAACCCCGCCACCCAGGCACGCGACCTGGCTTTGATGGCGGAAAATTATGAGATAGTTGCGGTGCAGCCGGTCGATATGTTCCCGCACACACACCACGTCGAAAACGTTGTTAAACTTATAAAGAGATGAAAAAGATGATTTTACTGGCGGTTATGGCAGTTGCCGTGGCCGTCGCGAACGCTCAACCGAGCCAATGGCAGTACGAAGAGGCGGTGCAGGTGAACGGAAAAGCCGAAAAAAAGGTGACGCCCGACCAAATCTACCTCTCCATCGTTCTCAAAGACGGTCTCGTCAAGGGCCAAAGCGTCAACCAGCTCGAATCGCGGATGAAAAGCGAACTGACCGTGCTGGGCATCGACGTGGCAAAAGCGCTGAAAGTGACCAGCCAAAATCTCGCACCCCGCAAAAAAACCGATGCAGACTCGCGCCGAAGCTACGAACTGTTGGTGGGCGACGTGTGGACGCTGGGCAGTGTGTTCGAACTGCTGGGCGAAATGAACGTGACCGAAGCTTCCGTCACCAAGGTGTCGCACAGTCAAATAGAGAACCTGCGCGAACAAACACGCATCGAAGCGGTGAAAAATGCTCGCGCAACAGCCGAGACACTCGCCAGAGCAGTCGACCAAAAGATCGGCCCCGCGGTGTGGATAATCGACAATGGCTATTATGAAAACAGCTATCTGCCCGCAATGAAGGTGCGTGCAATGGGCGTTTACACCTCCGCCGACACCGTCTACGAGCAGGGAACGGCCGAGCAACAGATAGATATGCAGGACATAACCATAACCTATAACGTATCGGCCAAATTCGTTCTATTCAGATAATAAGAGGTACGGACGACGGTTCCTCGACACTGATGTCGGAGGCGTTCGGCGAAACCTATCACTCCACCCGAGGAGCGATGGGCGAAGCTCGCCACGTGTTTATCGAGGCGGGGCTCAATTACGAACCTATTTGCCGTCAGAGTGGTGCAGATTTTGTACCGACCGAATGGGCGAGCGAGGGGACAGTACATACCGGTACGGCCCCGAGCGAGAACCGAGGAGGTGCGAAAGATGCACCGCTATCACGGCAAATATTAGAAATGGGTTTCGGGAGCGGACTGAACGCCTGGCTGACGCTGCTCGAAGCCGAGCGGACGGGGCGGTCGGTCGACTATATGGGGGTGGAGCTCCACCCTGTGCCCGAGGAGATTGCGGCGCAGTTGGGCTACACCGACGATGTGCGCTTTCGGGAGATGCACGCTGCGCCGTGGGGCGAATGGACGCAGATCTCGCAGGGGTTCAGGCTGCTGAAGTTGCAGGTGGATGTGCTCGATTGTTTTGATTTGCTATCACCGCAAATAGTGTTTTGGGATGCGTTTTCGCCCGAAACCCAGCCCGAATTGTGGAGCGAGGAGCTGTTCCGGCGCGTGTTCGAGGCGATGGCGGAAGGGGGCGTGCTGACGACCTACTCGGCCAAAGGGACGGTGAAGCGGGCATTGCAGGCAGCAGGCTTCGCGGTTGAAAAACTCGCCGGAGCGATGGGAAAGAGGCATATGTTGCGCGCGACGAGGCGGGCTGAAAAAGAAAACAGACTATGAAAAAACAATACATTTTCGATTACGAAGCGTTCGGGGCGACGAGCGAACTGCCCGCCGCCGACAAGGAACTTGCCGAAGCGGCAAAAAAAGCGTGCGGAAACGCCCACGCGCCCTATTCGCGCTTCCGGGTGGGAGCGGCGGCACGCCTCAAAAGCGGCAAAATCCTCACTGGGGCCAACCAGGAGAGCGAAGTTTTCCCCGCAACGATGTGCGCCGAACGGACCCTCCTCTTTCACTGGCAAGCACACTACGCCAAAGACCCCGTAGTGGCCATCGCCATAGCGTCGCAGCCCGGCGAAAGGGAGTGTTATCCGTGCGGCCAGTGTCGTCAGGTGTTGCTCGACACCGAGCGGCGGCAAAACAGTCCCATCCGCATCATAATGTGTAGCGACAGTACCGCTTCGACGGTCGATTCGGCTGCAGACCTGCTACCTTTCCAATTCCAGCTATGATAGATTTTTCGACAACCGACATTCTCTACGAAGACAACCACCTGTTGGTGGCGAACAAGCGTGCAGGCGATCTGGTGCAAGCCGACGCGGCAGGCGAAACAGGGCTGGAAGATGCTGTGAAAGCGTTTTTGAGACGTCGGGACAACAAGCCCGGCGACGTATTCCTGGGTGTGGTGCACCGAATAGACCGGCCCGTGAGCGGCGCGATAGTGTTTGCCAAAACGTCGAAAGCCCTCGTCCGAATGAACGAAATGGTGAAAGATCGCGCCGTCGAGAAAACCTATTGGGCGATAACCGAATCGCTGCTGCCGGCCGAGCAGGGAACGTTGGTGCACCACATCGCCCGCGACCCCCGTAACAACCGTTCGCGAGCGCACATTTCGCCTGTGCGGGACAGCAAAGAGGCAACGCTCAACTACCGGATGATAGCGGGCAGCAAAAACTACTATCTCTATGAGGTTCAGCTAATTACGGGTCGCCACCACCAGATCCGCGCCCAATTTGCGCGGGAAGGCGCGCCCATTCGCGGCGACCTGAAATACGGAGCCAAGCGAAGCATCGAAGGGGGCGGAATTTCACTCCACTCGCGCTCGCTGTCGTTCCTCCATCCGGTGCGAAAAGAACCCCTCACCGTGGTTGCTCCACCCCCCAAGGGCGACAACCTGTGGAAATTTTTCGAAGAAGCTACTCGTTGATGCGCCGATAGATCTTGTTTTGCAACCCGAAGATGCGACCGAAACCCTCGACATCCGCGCTCGTCCAATCGCTCATCACCTCGCCATAAGCGCCGAACTTTGACGACATCAAATCGTGAGGCGACGAAATGCCCACAACCACAAAGCGATAGGGGTGCAACTCGACATAAACATCGCCGCTGACCGTGCGCTGCGACGACTCCAAAAACGCCTCCAAATCTCTCATCACAGGATCGAAATATTGCCCCTCGTGCAGCCAATTGCCGTAAAACGCGCTCAACTGGTCCTTCCAAAACAGTTGCCACTTGGCAAGGGTGTGCTTTTCGAGCGTGTGGTGGGCCTTAATAATGATGAGCGGCGCGGCGGCCTCGAACCCGACGCGACCCTTGATACCGATGATGGTGTCGCCAACGTGCATATCGCGACCGATGGCATAGGGGGCGGCGATGGACTGTAACTCTCTGATGGCCTGCACTTTATCATCGAAAATCCGGCCGTCGATGCCCACAAACTCTCCTTTTTCGAAGGTGAGCGTGACGCGCTTCGGCTCGGCCTGAGTGAGTTGCGACGGATAAGCACTTTCGGGCAGGGTCTCGGAGGACGAAAGGGTCTCGCGACCACCCACCGAGGTGCCCCAAAGCCCCTGATTGATGGAATATTCGGCCTTCTTGAAGTCGAAATCGACCCCGTGAGCGCGCAAATACTCTATCTCCTCGTCGCGCGTGAGGCGTTTTTCGCGAATCAGCGCGATTATCGGAATCTGCGGCGCAAGTGTGCCCCAAATCATATCGAACCTCACCTGGTCGTTGCCAGCACCAGTCGAGCCGTGGCACAGATAGTCCGCCCCGATGCTCTTTGCATACTCCGCCACAGCCACCGCCTGCGAAATGCGCTCCGAGCTGACAGAAATGGGGTACGTGCCGTTCTTGAGCACATTGCCGTAAACCATAAACCGGATCTGGTCGCGATAATACTCCTGAGCGACATCGAGCGCACGATAGCTCTCTACGCCCAACGCCTTGGCCCGCCGCTCGATCAGAGCGAGCTCGTCGGCCGAAAAACCACCCGTGTCGGCCAACACCGCGTGAACCTCCAATCCCATCTCTTCACGCAAATATATCGCACTATAAGAGGTGTCCAAACCACCACTGAATGCAAGTACAACCTTTTTCATTTACTTATATCCTCCATTATATTAAACAACTCACCCGCCAACAGCGACGCCTTGACGTGGTCTACCTCCGGATCGAACAGCATAGCCGTACATAGGCACGCGCCCCGCTCCTTCATCTCCAAAATGGGATAATTGATGCAATTGCGGCACCCGTCCCAAAACTCGTCGTCGTGGGTCAACTCGCTGAACGGAACGGGCCGGTACCCGAGGCTCGAATTGATCTTCATCACCGCCAATCCCGTCGTGAGGCCGAAAAGTTTCGCCCCCGGGAATTTCTTCAGCGACAGGAAAAAAGCCTTGGTCTTGATCGCCCGCGCCAACCCTATCTTGCGAAACTTGGGGTTGATGATGAGCCCCGAATTGGCCACATAGCGGCCGTGACCCCACGTTTCGATGTAGGTGAAGCCCGCCCACTCGCCCGTCGGACGGTGGAAGGCTATCACTGCCTTGCCGTCGCGCAACTTGCCCGCAACATATTCCGCTGAACGCTTGGCGATGCCCGTACCGCGGGCACGCGCACTGTCGGCCATCTCGGCAACGATCTGGGGCGCAAACTGCTCGTGGGCGGCCGTGCCCGTCACAACATCGAAATCGGTGATTTTCATTTGGGTCGTCAATATGAAGGGACAAAGATAATAATTTTTTTGTCGCCCCCACCCCCCTCGGGGGCGACACGACTTGCGAAGCAAGTCGATTTTTTTTATCTTTGCACCTTAAACGTTTTCAGATGAGCAATTTCAACGAATATAAGGGCCTGGACCTGGTGCGGGTGGCCAGCGAGGTGCTGGAAAAGTGGGATGCCGAAAAGACTTTCGAAGCCTCGCTGGACGAGCGTTGCGACGGCAAACCGTTTGTCTTTTACGAAGGACCCCCGTCGGCCAACGGTATGCCGGGCATTCACCATATGATGGCGCGGACCATCAAGGACGTGTTTTGCCGCTACAAGACCCAGCAGGGCTACTTCGTGAGGCGCAAGGCGGGTTGGGATACCCACGGACTGCCCGTCGAGCTGGGGGTGGAGAAGAAACTCGGCATCAGCAAAGATGACATCGGGACAAAAATCTCGATAGAAGACTATAACCGCGCGTGTCGCGAGGCGGTGATGGAGTTCACGGGCGTGTGGGAGCAGATGACGCGCCGGATGGGCTATTGGGTGGATATGTCAGACCCTTATGTGACCTACGAAAACGACTATATCGAGACCTTGTGGTGGATGTTGAAGCAGCTTTACGACAAGGGGCTGCTCTATAAGGGTTACACCATTCAACCATATTCTCCGGCGGCGGGAACGGGGCTGAGCAACCACGAGCTGAACCAGCCCGGGTGCTATCGTGATGTGAAGGACACGTCGGTGACGGCGCAGTTTAGGGTTGTCGGTTCCGATAATAAGTTTTTTCTGGCGTGGACGACAACGCCGTGGACCCTGCCGTCGAACACTGCGCTGGCGGTCAATCCTGCGATAGATTATGTGGAGGTGGAGTGCCACAACCCCTATTCCGATGCGCCGCAGACCGTGATCCTTGCCAAAGCGTTGGTCGAAAAGTATTTTGCCAAGGCCGAGCATAAAATCGTAAAAGAGTGCAAGGGTGCCGACCTGGTTGGGATGCGTTATGAGCAGCTGTTGCCGTGGGTGCGGCCCGACGGCGATGCGTTTCGGGTGATCGCGGGCGACTATGTGACCACCGAGGACGGAACGGGCATAGTGCACATTGCGCCGACGTTCGGGGCGGACGATATGCGGGTGGCGCAGGCCGCGGGGATAGCAGGGTTGTTTGTGACCGATCTGGGAGGCAAGAAGCAACCGCTGGTCGACAGGAAAGGGCGGTTTTGGCCCGTCGAAGAGTTGGATCCGGCCAATGTCGATGTGGAGCTCTATTCACCCTGGGCGGGGCGGTACGTTAAGGCGGAGTACGGCGACGATGCGGAGCGCGAATCGCTGGATGTCGAGTTGGCGGTGTATCTGAAAAGTCAAAATAAGGCGTTCAAGATAGAGAAATACACCCACAACTATCCCCACTGTTGGCGGACTGACAAGCCGGTGTTGTACTATCCTCTCGACAGCTGGTTTATTCGCACGACGGCGGTCAAGGAGAGGCTGATAGAGCTGAACAACACAATTCATTGGCGGCCGGAGAGCACCGGGAGCGGCCGTTTCGGCAAGTGGCTCGAAGGGCTGGTGGACTGGAACCTGTCGCGAAGCCGCTTTTGGGGCACTCCCCTGCCTATCTGGGCGACGGAAGACTACGGCGAAATGAAGTGCATCGGCAGTGTGGACGAGCTGCGGCGAGAGATAGAGCGGGCAGTGCAAAAAGGCTTTATGAAGAGCGGTTTCGAAGTGACCGACCTGCATCGGCCTTACGTGGACGAGATTGTGCTGGTTTCCGATAAGGGTCTGCCGATGCGGCGCGAGCCTGATCTGATAGACGTGTGGTTCGACAGCGGGGCGATGCCATACGCGCAGGAGCACTTCCCGTTCGACATCGATGGCGACGATTTCTTCGGCAAACTGTTCCCCGCCGACTTCATTGCCGAGGGGGTCGATCAAACCCGCGGATGGTTCTTCACGCTCCACGCGCTGGCGGTGATGCTGTTCGATTCGGTCGCGTTCAAAAATATTATTTCCAACGGGTTGGTGCTGGACAAAAACGGCAACAAAATGTCCAAACGGCTGGGCAACGGGGTCGATCCGTTCGAGATGATGGACAAGTACGGTGCCGACGCGGTGAGGTGGTATATGATGAGCAACTCGCAGCCGTGGGACAACCTGCGGTTCGACGCCGACGGAGTGGACGAGGTGCGCCGCAAGTTCTTCGGGACGCTGTACAACACTTATGGATTCTTTGCACTCTACGCCAATGTCGACGGATTCACGGGGCGCGAAGAGATGGTGCCCGTGGCCCAGCGACCGGAGATCGACCGTTGGGTCATATCGTTGTTGAACAGCCTGGTCGCAGAGGTGACGGAGAGGCTGGAAGACTACGACCCCACTCCGGCGGCGCGTGCCATAGCCGAATTTGTGGACGAAAATCTGTCGAACTGGTACGTGAGGCTCAATCGCAAACGTTTCTGGGGTGGCGGAATGGACCGCGACAAGCTGGCGGCCTATCAAACGTTGCACGCCTGTCTCGAAACTGTTGCGCGTCTCATTGCCCCCTTCGCCCCGTTCTACGCCGAGCGGTTGTGGGGCGACGTTGCGGGCGGCAAGCCGGATTCGGTGCATCTTACAGCATTCCCCGTTGCCGACAGCTCGTTGATAGATAGCGAGTTGGAGCAGATAATGGCGCTGGCCCAGCAGGCGTCGTCGATGGTGCTGGCCTTGCGACGAAAGGTGGGTATCAAAGTTCGTCAACCGCTGTCGCGCATCGTCGTACCGGTGCTGGACGACGCTATGGCCCGACGCATCGAAGCCGTAAAGTCGCTGATCCTGAGTGAAGTAAACGTGAAGGAATTGGAGCTGATACGCGACACGGCGGGGATGATAACCAAGCAGATAAAGCCCAACTTCAAGACGCTCGGCAAGCGATATGGTGCCCAAATGAAGGCCATCGCCGCATTTGTGGCAGGGTTTTCGCAGGAAGACATTGCGCGGGTGGAGAGCGAAGGTGCTATCGGTCTGACCATCGACGGACAATCGCTCACCTTGGAACGCGCCGACTTCGAGATCACGAGCGAAGATATGCCCGGCTGGCTGGTGGCGACCGAGGGCTCGTTGACCGTTGCGCTGGACGTGACCCTGACCGACAGTCTGCTTCGCGAAGGCACGGCGCGCGAGCTGGTCAACCGCATTCAAAACCTGCGAAAAGAGAGCGGGTTGGAGGTGACGGACAAGGTGGAAGTGGTTGTGGAGAGCGTGCCGATGGTTGCCCAGAGCCTCGAAAGCGAGGCCGGATACATCGCAGGTCAGGTGCTTGCGGTGAGCGTGACAACCTCTTCGGATCCCGCGGGGCAGTTCGTTCAGCAGTTCGACATCGACGGAGTGGCGGTAAAAATCGCGATAAATTTGGTCAAGTGATAAATTTTATTTAATTTTGATTGCTATGGAAGAAAAGACCAGATATTCGGATAGTGAATTGCAGGAATTCAAGGCCATAATTCTCGAAAAATTGGAGAAAGCAAGAGCCGACTATGAACTCCTGCACTCGACGATGACCCACTCGGCCGACAACGATACGGAAGACACCTCGCCCACCTTCAAGGTCCTGGAAGAGGGAGCCGCCACATTGTCGAAAGAGGAGAGCGGGCGTCTTGCGCAACGGCAGCTGAAGTTTATTCAACACCTGGAAGCCGCACTCATTCGCATCCAGAACAAGACATACGGGATATGCCGCGAAACCGGTAAACTGATCCCCGCCGAACGGCTCCGCATCGTGCCCCACGCCACCCTCTGCATCGAAGCGAAACAGTGATTTTTCGTGAGCGCGGGCATCTTTCGCACCTCCTTATTTCGAGAGCGGGGCTGTACTATTTGTACTATCCCCGCTCTCTCAATTTACGGTCGGCGCAAAACCTGCACCACGCTGACGAAAAATTTGTTTCGTCAATTCGGGCACTTTTGACGAAAAATTGTTCGGGGAGTGCCGTATCTGAAGACCATCGAACCTTTGAGTTGAATGACTATGGAACCGCTTTGGGTGACAAATGCAACGTGGGCGGGAGGACACAAAATCTCTCTGACGTTCAGCGACGGGATTGAAAAGACCGTCGATCTGGAGGATTACGATTTTACCGGAATTTTACAGCCGTTGCAGGATGTCGAAAATTTCCGAAATTTTCACCTTTCCGATTGGACCGTAGAGTGGTCGGATGGCATAGATATCGCGCCCGAAGCGTTGTACTCGTTGTAAATTCATCAATACCTCACTCCGCTCAGGGTCAGGCCGTGGGCAGGAGCTGTGGCGGAGGTGAGGGTCCGGCAAGCGATGATGGTCTCGAACTGCTCCACCGTCAACTTTCCGCGACCCACATCCACCAACGTCCCCACAATCGCCCGAACCATATTGCGCAAAAACCGGTCGGCACGAATAGTGAAGCTCAAAATGTGACCCTCCTCGCTCCACCCCGCATACCCGACGTCGCAAATATTGGTCCTGTTGTCCGACCCCAGCTTGGCAAACGAAGTGAAATCGCGGTGCTCCAAAAGCCGCGCCGCCGCCACATTCATCGCCCCGACATCCAACGGCACCGAATAGTGCCAACTAGTCAGGACGCGAAAAGGGTCCTTCGACGTGCTGATAACATAGGTGTACTCGCGCTCCAACGCGTCGAAACGGGCGTGGGCATCATCCGCCACGGGCTGCAAATCGACCAGCGCAATATCGGCCGGAAGCATTGCGTTGGCGTGGTACAGGAAGCTGTCGAGGTCGCTTCGCTCGTTCGGGATGACAGAAGCAACATCGAAATGACAAACATAGCGGCGGGCGTGCACTCCCGTGTCGGTGCGGCCGCACCCCACCACAGGAGTGGGCGCACCCAGCAACCGAGACAAAACATCCTCCACAGCCCCCTGAACAGACGGCGCACCCGGTTGTCGTTGCCAACCGTGGTACGCCGTCCCGAGATAAGAGAGTGTCAAAAAATACCTCACTTAGTCACTCTCTCAAGCCACCTGACCATACTCAACATAACTATCATAGACGCCGAGCAAGCCGCCACAAACACCAACCAAGTTGCCCAAATGGGTACGTGGGTGTACAAAATGCCGCCGACGAACAGCAACGCGTTGCCCACAGCCGTAGCCGCCAGCCAAAAGCCCTGCATCCGACCCTGCATATGCGGCGGAGCAACCTTCGATACGAATGCCAACCCGAGCGGCGAAATAAACAACTCGGCAACGGTCAAAATAAAGTACAACCCGATCATAACCCACGGCGTGACGAGCACGCTCTGCACCTCGCCCGCGGTCATTCCGCCCAACTCGGCCTTCGACGGCAAAGCGAGCGAGAAGAGCATCAAAAGCAGATAGGCCGCCGCAGCGATACCCATCCCGATGCCGATCTTCATCGGGGTCGAAATGTTCTTCCCGCGACCTTTCAACCACCCGAAGAACCACATAATAATGGGGGTCAGCACCACGACGAAGAAGGGATTGACCGCCTGAAAAATCTCGGCCCCCTTGATCGAAAAGCCAAAAATCGTGAAGTCGATAACATCCAGATTGACATAATCCCTGGCAAAATAGCTCAGCGAGTATCCATTCTGGTGGAACGACAGCCAAAAGAAGATTACGATGCCGAACACCGCAAACAGGGCATACAACCGCTGACGGATCTCGTCGGCACTCATCTTTATCTCGGCGGCCGTTGCAGTCGACTTGTCCTTCGACGAGGCCGGATCGGCAAACTTGCCCCTGTTGAGAAGATATATCGCCAGCGAAACCGCCATCATAACCACCGCCGCCAGGAACGCATACTGGAACCCGTGGTTGAAAACATTCAAATAATCGTTACAAAACGCACCCAGATCGGTCACCGGAGAGCCGCTCAGCGTCGCAGCATTTGCCCACTCGGTGAGGTTCGAAAGCCCCGCGCCCGCCATCTCTCCCCCACTGCCGAGATACTCGTGACACAGGGCGGGCAGGTTGCCGTTGTAGTCGAAACCGTGCCTGGCCAGCCACCAATTCCGTACCCCGATGGCGATGAACGGTGCAAAAAAGCCACCGATATTGATGAACATATAGAAAATCTGGAACCCGCTCTCGCGCTTCTCCTCCAATCCGCTCCGGTCGTACATCTGCCCAACCAAAGCCTGCAAATTGCCCTTGAACAGACCGTTGCCGAACGCAATAACCAGCAATCCCAGACAGGTGAGCCCCAAATACAACGTCAAACTGGGCACCGGAGTGGGCGTCGGAATGGCTATCAGAAAGTAGCCGACAGCCATCACGACGAGGCCCCACATAATAGTGGCCTTGTACTTCTTGGTCCTGTCGGCGATCAATCCGCCGACAAGGGCGAGAAGGTAGATAGAGGCGTAGAAGCCCGAATAGATGTAGCCTGCCGTGATCTCGTCCAGTCCGAACTTGGCGGAGATGAACAGCGTCAGGATGGCCATCATAATGTAGAATCCGAACCGTTCGCCCATATTGGTGAGCGCGGCCGCGATGAGTCCTTTGGGTTGATTTTTAAACATAAGCTCAGAGTTAGATTTTTGCAAAATTACAAATTTTTTTGTAATTTTAGCCCTATGAAAAAACGATTGGCAATAGTCGAAAAGGACCCGTGGTTGGAACCGGTCCAGAATGTGTTGATGTCCCGTTATGAAAGGTATCGTGACAAGTCGGCACAGTTGGGCGATCTGTGTGAGTTTGCCAACGGCTATCGCTATTTCGGTTTTCAAAGGGACGACAGGTTGGCCGGATGGTGGTTTCGGGAGTGGCTTCCGGAGGCGTACGACGTCTTTTTATTCGGCGATTTCAACAATTGGGAGCGCACTTCGTTGCGGCTGGAGAGGGGCGCGGAAGGTGTTTGGAGTGTGTTTTTGCCCGACGGAATGTTCGAACTGCGGCACGGATCGTTGTATAAGATTCACGTTCACGGAGCGAATGGCTGGCACGATCGCATTCCGGCCTATGCGCGGCGGGTGGTGCAGAACGACGAAACTAAAGACTACACGGCACAATTTTGGAATCCCGAACCGTTCGATTGGAGCGGCGACGACTTCACTCCGCCAAGGCCGCTGCTTATCTACGAGGCGCACGTGGGGATGGCGCAGGAGCGCGAAGGGGTGGGTACTTATGTCGAATTTACCGAAAATATATTGCCGCGCATCGCCCAGGAGGGTTATAACACGGTGCAACTGATGGCCGTGGCGGAGCATCCCTATTATGGCAGTTTCGGCTATCACGTGGCCAACTTCTTTGCCGTCAGTTCGCGTTGCGGCACGCCCGAGGAGCTGAAAATGTTGATAAAAAGGGCTCACGAACTGGGCATAGCGGTGGTGATGGACCTGGTGCACGCCCACTATGTGAAAAACTTCAACGAGGGGCTGGCCGAGCTGGACGGAAGCGACCATCTCTACTCCAAATCGGGCGAGGCTGGCTATCAGAAATATTGGGACAGCCTGCTGTTCGACTACGGCAAGGACGGAGTGCTCCATTTTTTGCTCTCCAATGTTAAGTTCTGGCTCGACGAGTTCCGCTTCGACGGGTTTCGGTTCGACGGCGTGACCTCGATGGTGTACCATCATCACGGCTACACCGAGTTCGACAGCAGGGAGAAGTTTTTCGGGGCCGACGTCGACGAAGATGCGATCCTGTACCTCACGCTGGCCAACAAACTGATCCACGACTTCCGTCCGCGGGCGGTGACCATAGCCGAGGATGTGAGCGGAATGCCCGGAATGGCCGCGCCGATAGAGGACGGCGGCGTGGGCTTCGACTATCGGCTGGGAATGGCGATCCCCGATTTTTGGATCAAGATGCTCAAAGAGGTGCCCGACGAACAGTGGAATATCTGGAAAATCTGGGGGATACTCACCGACCGGCTGCCCGACGTGGGTACCGTTGCCTATGCCGAGAGCCACGATCAGGCGTTGGTGGGCGACAAAACCATTGCGTTTCGGCTGATGGACAAGGAGATGTACTCGTCGATGTCGCGCGATATGCCCAATCTGGTGATAGACAGGGGCGTGGCGTTGCACAAGATGATACGGCTGGTGACGATTGCGGCGGGGGGAACGGCCTACCTGAACTTTATGGGCAACGAGTTCGGCCATCCCGAGTGGATAGATTTTCCGCGTGAAGGCAACGGGTGGAGCTATGCACACGCGCGGCGGCAGTGGAGCCTGGCCGACAGTCCGTTTTTGCGCTATTCGCAGTTGCTGGCGTTCGACAGGGCGATGATCTCTGCGGTTAAGCGGTTCGGGGTTCTGGACGATGTCTATCCGCGGCGGTTGCAGATGGACGAGGGGACGCAAACGATGGTCTTTTCGCGCGGGGAGCTGGTGTTTGTCTTCAATTGGAGCCCGTCGGTGTCGGTGGCGGACTATATTATAGAGGTACCCGAGGCGGGGAAATATGAGCTTGTGTTGTCGACGGACGATACCGAGTTCGGCGGGCAGGGGCGGCTGACGAAGGGCGAGCACTTTACGTTCGACGGCAACCACGTGAGCATATATAATGTTTGTCGCACAGCCGCGGTATATAAGAGAGTTTAGAATGCGGGAGGCGGCCGAAAAAAATGCTAATAGTTAATCGCTAATCGCTAATTTATATTACTTTTGTCTTCGAATTTTTGGGGTGTCCCTGTTGTGGGGGCTGAGATCACACCCATTGAACCTGATCCGGGTAATTCCGGCGGAGGAAAAGAAAATGAAGAAGCTGTTTTTAGCGACCGTGCTTGCCGTTCTGGCAAGCGGCGCAACCGCGCAGGTGTCAGACACTTTGCGCGTCCAGACCATCACCGTTTCCGCTATTCGTGCCAGCGACAAAACGCCTGTCGCTCATTCCGACCTCGACCGAGAGGCCATTTCGCGCCTGACCAAAGATGTGGGCGATGTGCCTTCGATGCTGACGGGTACACCCTCCGTCGTGGCGACAAGCGATGCGGGAACGGGCATTGGGTACACCTCGGTGAGCATCCGCGGAACCGACGGAACACGAATCAACGTCACCGCCAACGGCATTCCGCTGGGCGACGCCGAGGAGCACAAACTCTATTGGGTCAACACCCCCGACATCGCCGCCAGCGCGGGAAGCATCCAGATACAACGAGGCGTGGGTACCTCGACCAACGGTGCGGGAGCGTTCGGGGGCAGCATCAACATCACCACCGAGCCGCTCTCCCCCACCCCGTTCGCCGAAATTGCGGGCAGTTACGGCTCTTTTA
Source organism: Alistipes sp. UBA940 (assembly GCA_002293425.1). Classification (GTDB taxonomy): domain Bacteria; phylum Bacteroidota; class Bacteroidia; order Bacteroidales; family Rikenellaceae; genus UBA940. The sequence continues at coordinate 123,713 of DBDE01000001.1, forward strand.
ATACTCATCGCGAGAGCATCCGGTTCGGCACGGGACAGGTGGGACGGTGGGCGTTCGGCGGCCGGTTGACCAACATCGGCTCGGATGGATATGTCGACCGCGCGAGTGCCGATATGAAGAGCTATTTTGTCCAAGGGGGCTGGTTCGGACGCACTACCACGGTGAAACTGCTCTCGTTCGGCGGCCACGAAGCCACCTATCACGCCTGGAACGGCGTCACCAAAGAACAGATGAAGGAGTTCGGCCGGACATATAACTCGGCAGGCGAGATACGCCCGGGAGTGTACTATCCCGACCAAAAAGATTTTTACACCCAATACAACTTCCAACTCATTGTCGATCAACGGCTTAGCAACCGATGGAACCTGAACGTGACGGGACATTACACTCGCGGCGACGGCTATTATGAGGAATATAAGGATGGGCGCACTCTGATGGAATACGGGCTCGAAGGGGACGAGAGCAATCTGGTGAGGCGCAAAAAGATGTGGAACGACTTCGGCGGCCTTCTGGCCTCGGCAACCTTCGACGGCGAGCGGCTGGACGCTGTTTTCGGCGCGGCGTTCAATCGTTACAGCGGCGACCACTTCGGGCAGGTGACTTGGGTGGAGAACTATGCCGCACCGCTCGATCCGCTCCACGAATACTATCGCAACTCGTCGGCCAAGAACGACCTGAGCGCATTTGCCAAGGCTTCGTGGGAGATAGCCGAGGGGCTTAACCTGTGGGGCGACGTGCAGTTCCGCCACATCGACCACCGCATCGACGGCGCGAACGACACGTGGGACTGGATCAACGGCCGGTTGCAGGCATTGGATGTAGCGCGGGTGTTCAACTTTGTCAATCCCAAGGTAGGAGCGCACTATACGGCGGGCCACCACAGCATCTACGCCTCGCTGGGCATCGCGCACAAGGAGCCCACGAGAGATAACTACACCAACGCACGTTTCGACGTCGAGCCCCGTCACGAGCGGCTGACCGACTGGGAGGCAGGCTATGAGTTCTCGGGCCGGCGCGTGACGGCGGGCGTGAACCTCTATTATATGAAGTACAAAGACCAGCTGGTGCCGACGGGCGAGGTGAATGACATAGGTGAGTTGTTGGCCGAAAATATTGCCGACAGCTATCGCGCGGGGGTGGAAATCGAGGCTTCGTGGCGCGTGGCAGAGTGGTTGACGTGGAGGGTTTTTGCAACCTTTTCGCGCAATCGCGTGGACGAACACGACCTGGCCTATTCGCCCGATGTGGTGGCGGGAAACATCTTTGAGTTGAGTTTCGGCAAGTTCCGCGGCGCGTTGCAGACCAACTATGTGGGTGCTCAGTACGTTACCAATGCGGGCGAGTTGAAGCTGCCCGACTATTGTGTCACCACTCTGCGCGCCGGTTACGACTTCGGGCGGGTCGAGTTGGGGGTTACGGTGAACAACCTGTTCGATGCGCGCTATTCGAGCTTCGGGTACGATTGGGGCGGCGGCCAGATAGCCTATTTCCCGCAGGCAGGTGCCAATTTCATAGGCAATGTGACTCTGCGCTTTTAATAATTTTAGACTGCCGCGCATAGCGCGACGTGGCAATCTCAGACTATGGACATTAAGTTGGTTCTTCAAATAGTTGGCGTTGCGCTCGGGCTGCTCTACCTGTGGCTGGAGTATCGGGCCAGCATATTGCTGTGGGTGGTGGGGCTGTTGATGCCCCTCGTCCACGGCGTGCTGTACTATCGGAGCGGGTTGTATGCCGACGCTGCGATGAACGGCTATTACATCCTGGCGGGGGTGTACGGGCTGGTCTTTTGGAGCCGCAGGAGTAAGCGCAGATTTCCGATCGCCCACACCCCTTTGCGGCTGGTTCCCACGTTGACGGTTGTGGGTATTGCCGTCTTTTTTGCCATCCACTTTGTGCTTGTGCGCTTCACCGACAGCACGGTGCCGGTGTGGGATGCGCTGACGACCGCGGCGAGCGTTGTTGCGATGTGGATGTTGTCGCGCAAGATGGTCGAGCAGTGGCTGGTGTGGTTGGCGGTCGACGTGGTCACCTGCGGCCTCTATATCTATAAGGATATTCCCCTCACGGCGGGGCTCTATGGTTTGTATTCCGTGCTCGCAGTTATGGGCTATCTGAGGTGGAAAAAACTCGTAATTCGTAACTCGTAATTCGTAATTTTTCGCTATCTTTGTGCGCTAAATGCGTACAGAGAAAGTCATAGAGCTCAGAAACGTGAACGTCTACCACTCGAACGTGGTGGGACGGCGGCTGACGGCTGGCAATTACAAGAAGCTGGGCGAGAAGGTGCTCTCGGACGTCGACCTCGTTGTCCGGCAGGGCGAGCTGGTCTATTTCATCGGCAGAGTCGGCAGTGGCAAAAGCACGCTGCTCAAGACGCTATATGCCCAGGTGCCTTTGTTGGAGGGGCTGGGAGTTGTTGCGGGATACGATCTGGCGAACATCAGGAGAAAAAATATTCCCTATCTGCGCAGAAAGCTGGGGGTGGTGTTTCAGGACTATCAGTTGCTCACGGATAGGACGGTGCTGGAGAATTTGCTGTTTGTGCTCAGGGCCACGGGTTGGCGGAACCGGCCCGATATGTTGCATCGCGCGGACGAGGTGCTGAATAAGGTGGGATTGAGGAATAAGGAGTACAAGATGCCGTTCGAACTCTCGGGCGGCGAGCAGCAGAGGCTGGCCATTGCGCGGGCGTTGCTGAACGATCCGGTGGCGATCCTGGCCGACGAGCCCACGGGTAACCTCGATCCGGAGGCGGGCGACGACATTATGAGGCTGTTTAAGGACATTACGAAAAGCGGGTGCGCCGTGGTGATGAGCACCCACAATGTGGCCAATATTCAGCTGTTCCCGTCGCGGACAATAAGGTTCAACAAGGGCAGGATCGAGGAGTTGGATATAAATGCTATTTTGGGTTGATTTGAAATTGTTATGAGTGAAAAGATAAAGAATCAGGAAGAGTATTCGGCCTCCAGCATTCAGGTGCTGGAAGGCTTGGAGGCGGTGCGCAAGAGGCCCGCGATGTACATTGGCGACATCGGCATCAAGGGTCTGCACCATTTGGTTTATGAGATTGTCGACAACTCCATCGACGAGGCGTTGGCGGGTTATGCCAACGAGATCAAGGTAGCCATCAATCCCGATAATTCGATAACCGTCGAGGACAACGGGCGCGGGATCCCCGTCGATTTCCACGAGAAGGAGGGCAAGAGCGCGTTGGAGGTTGTGTTGACCGTTTTGCACGCCGGAGGTAAGTTCTCCAAGGACAGTTATAAGGTCTCGGGCGGGTTGCACGGTGTGGGGATGAGTTGCGTGAATGCGCTCAGCGACGATTTTGTTGCCGAGGTGCGCAGGGACGGTAAGATTTACAGGCAGAGTTACAGCATCGGTGCGCCGACATCGAAGATGGAGGTTGTGGGTGAGAGCAAGACCACGGGGACCAAGATCACTTTCCATCCCGATGCGACCATATTCAGCGTCACCAAATACGAATACGATATTTTGGCTGGCAGGCTGCGTGAGTTGGCGTTCCTGAACAAGGGGATCAGGATGTCGCTGACCGATCTGAGGGAGGAGCCTGCCAGGACGGAGGCTTTTTATTCCGAGGGCGGGTTGAAGGAGTTTGTGCAATATCTGGATGCCAGCCGCGAGAAGTTGACGGAAGACGTTATCTATCTCGACACCGAGCGCGACGGAGTGCCGGTGGAGGTGGCGATGCAATACAACACCGGATTTACCGAGAATGTCCACTCGTATGTGAACAACATCAACACCATCGAGGGTGGAACGCATATGACGGGGTTCCGCAGGGCGTTGACCCGCACGTTGAAGAAGTATGCGGACGAGAGCGGAATGCTGAGCAAGTTGAAGTTCGAGATTTCGGGCGACGACTTTCGCGAGGGGCTGACGGCAGTGGTGTCGGTGAAGGTGCAGGAGCCCCAGTTCGAGGGGCAGACCAAGACCAAGCTGGGCAACAGCGAAGTGGCGACGGCTGTGGATGGAGCTTTGGCGACCGCGCTGGGGCACTATCTGGAAGAGAATCCCAAGGACGCAAGGGCTATTGTTCAGAAGGTTATTCTGGCGGCCACGGCTCGTTATGCGGCGCGGAATGCGAGGGAACTGGTGCAGCGAAAGACCGTGCTGAGCGGTGTGGGGTTACCCGGAAAGTTGGCCGATTGCTCGTCGCGGGACAGGAACAAGGCCGAAATTTTCTTTGTCGAAGGCGACTCGGCGGGCGGAACCGCCAAGCAGGGACGCGACCGTGTGTTTCAGGCCATTATGCCTTTGAGGGGCAAGATCCTCAATATCGAAAAGGCGCAGGAGCACAAAATGTGGGAGAACGAGGAGATAAAAAATATGTTCACCGCCATCGGCGTGACCGTCGGCACCGAAGAGGACAGCAAAGCTCTCAACTTGGAGAAATTGCGCTATGGCAAGATAATCATTATGACCGATGCGGACGTCGACGGAAGTCACATTGCGACGCTGATGCTGACCTTCTTCTTCCGTAAAATGCGCGAACTGATAGACGGTGGGCACGTGTTTATCGCCACTCCCCCGCTCTATCTGGTCAAAAAGGGCAACAAGGAGCAATATTGCTGGAGCGAAGAAGAGCGGGAAAAAACCGTCGAAGAGATGGGAAACAAGGGGGTGCATATTCAGCGATACAAGGGTCTCGGTGAGATGAATGCCGAACAGCTGTGGGATACGACGATGAATCCGGAGACGAGGATCCTGCGGCAGGTGACGGTGGAGAACGCCACCGAGGCCGACCGCGTGTTCTCGATGCTGATGGGCGACGATGTTCCGCCCCGCCGCGAGTTCATCGAAGAAAATGCCAGGTACGCGAATATAGACGCCTGATGAAAGTCACGATCATAGGGGTTGCCGGCGGGTCGGGGAGCGGAAAGAGCACTCTGGTGAAGCGGCTGCTGGACGCCTTCGAGGGCGAGCACGTGGCTGTGCTGGCGCACGACAGCTACTACAAAGCGCACAGCGAACTGACGCTGGAAGAGCGCGCCAAACTAAACTACGACCACCCCCGCGCATTCGACACCGAGATGCTGACCGAGCACCTGTCTGCCCTGCGCGAAGGTGTGCCGGTCGAAATGCCGGTCTACTCGTTCGTCGACCACAACCGCACCGGCGAAACCATAACGGTGAAGCCCGCGCGGGTGATAATCGTCGACGGAATATTGATATTCGAGAACGAACCCCTTCGTCGGCTGATGGACATCAAGGTGTTCGTCGACACCGACGCCGACGTGAGGCTGGCACGTCGCATTCTGCGCGACGTGAACGACCGCGGACGGAGTATGGAATCGGTGATAGGTCAATATTTGCAGACCGTCAAACCGATGCACGAAGAGTTTGTCGAGCCCTCGAAACGCTGGGCCGACGTGATAATCCCCGAGGGCGGCTTCAATTCGGTTGCCGTCGCTATGTTGATCGAAAATATCCGGTCGCTGATCAGAGAGTAACTATTTCGCCCGCTTGCGGTCGTTCTCGTCGAGCAGGATCTTGCGCAACCTCATCGCGTGGGGCGTCACCTCGACATACTCATCCTCCTTGATATACTCCAACGCCTCTTCCAGGGAGAACAACACCGGCGGAGCGATGCTCGTCTTCTCGTCCGACCCGCTTGCGCGCATATTGGTGAGTTTCTTGCTCTTGGTCAGGTTGACCACCATATCTTCGGCGCGGGTGTTCTCGCCCACCACCTGTCCGGCGTAGATCTCGTCCCCCGGGGCGATGAAAAATTTGCCCCTGTCCTGCAACTTATTGATGGCATAGGCGTACGCTGTGCCCGTCTCCATAGCGATTAGCGAGCCTGCGGTGCGCATCTCGATGTCGCCCTTCCACGGCTCGAAGCCCTTCATCCGGTGCGCCATTATGGCTTCGCCCGCTGTCGCCGTCAGCAGACCGCTTCTCAGGCCGATGATACCGCGTGAGGGAATGTCGAATTCGAGTCGGGTGCGCTCGCCCGTGGTCTCCATTTTGAGCAGTGTGCCCCGTCGCCGCGTCACCATCTCGATGGCGCGCCCCGAGTGCTCTTCAGGCAGGTCGATGGTGAGTTCTTCGACCGGTTCGCATTTTTGCCCCTCTATTTCGCGGACTATCACGCGCGGCTGCCCGACCTGCAATTCGTACCCCTCGCGGCGCATGGTCTCGATGAGCACCGACAGATGCAGCACCCCGCGACCGAACACCACAAAGCTGTCGGCCGTCGCTCCGGGTTCGACCCTCAGGGCAAGATTGCGCTCCAGCTCGCGATCGAGCCGCTCTTTGAGGTGGCGCGATGTGACGAATTTCCCGTCCTTGCCAAAGAACGGCGAGTCGTTGATGGTGAACAGCATACTCATCGTCGGCTCGTCGATGGCGATGGGTTCGAGCGGTTCGGGATTTTCGAAGTCGCAGATCGTGTCGCCGATCTCGAACCCCTCGATGCCCACCAGCGCGCAAATTTCGCCGCACTGCACCTCCTCCACCTTGGTTTTACCCAGCCCGTCGAACACCATCAGCTCCTTGATGCGGCTTTTGGTCTGCGTGACTCCATCCCGCTTGGCCAAAGTAACCTGCTGTCCGCTTTTCAACGTGCCCCGCGTCAGCTTTCCCACGGCAATGCGGCCGATATAGGGCGAAAACTCCAACGATGTTATCAAAAGTTGCGGCGTGCCCTCCCTCACTTCGGGTGCCGGAATATCGTCGATGATGGCGTCCAACAACGGGACGATGCTGTCCGTTGTCTCGCCCAGCTTGTTCGACATCCAGCCCTGCTTGGCACTGCCGTAAATGGTGCGGAAATCCAACTGCTCCTCCGTGGCATCGAGGTCGAACATCAGGTCGAAAACCTGCTCGTGAACATACTCGGGGCGGCAATTGGGCTTGTCCACCTTGTTGATGACAACAATCGGCTTCTTGCCGAGCGAGAGAGCCTTTTGCAACACAAAGCGCGTCTGCGGCATCGTCCCCTCGAACGCATCCACGAGCAACAACACCCCGTCGGCCATATTCAGCACCCGCTCCACCTCGCCCCCGAAGTCGCTGTGGCCCGGGGTGTCGATGATGTTTATCTTGTGGCCGTTATAGTTGACCGACACGTTCTTCGAAAGGATGGTTATCCCCCGCTCGCGTTCCAAATCGCCCGTGTCGAGCGTCAGATCTTTGTTCACCAGCTGCCCTTCGAGCACCATTTTGTCGACCAGCGTGGTTTTGCCGTGGTCGACGTGGGCGATAATGGCTATATTTCTGACTTTATTCATCAAAATGATTTTTTTCGGCCCGCTCCCCCGCTTCAGCGGGCCGAACGACTTTGCCCTGCAAAGTCGAAAAATTTAATTTTTAGTTTGAAACTGCTTCGCAATTTCGTCCATCGCGTCCAGCTTTTCCCAGCCGAAAAACTCCACCCCGTCCTGGGTGTACGGCCGATTGCCGAAGTGACCATAAGCCGCCGTGGCCTCGAAAATGGGGTTGGTCAGCCCGAACCGCCGCACAATGGACGCAGGCCGCAAATCGAACATCCGGCCGATGCGCAAAGCGATCTCGCCGTCGGACATATCAACCTTGGAGGTGCCGTAAGTATCAACATAGATGCTCAGCGGTTGCGCAATGCCGATAGCATAGCTCAGCTGAACCAGCATCTGAGTCGCGACACCCGCCGCAACCATATTCTTAGCTATCCAGCGAGCCATATACGCCGCCGAGCGATCGACCTTCGAGCAATCCTTGCCCGAAAAAGCACCCCCTCCGTGCGCCCCACGGCCGCCATAGGTGTCGACAATGATCTTGCGCCCCGTCAACCCGGTGTCGCCGTGCGGCCCGCCGATGACGAACTTGCCCGTCGGATTGACGTGCAGAATGTAGTCGTCGCCGATCAATTCCGAGAGCTTGTCGCCCGCCTTCTCCAACCGCAACTTCACCCGGGGGATCAATATGGCCGCCACATCCTCTTTGATGCGCTCCACCGAAGCCTCCTCGTCGTGCTGGGTCGACACCACAATGGTGTGAACCCGCCGCGGCCGCCGCTCGTCGTCATATTCCACCGTCACCTGGCTCTTGGCATCGGGACGCAGATAGGTCATCACCTCGCCGCCCCGACGAATGTCGGCAAGTTCCTTCAATATAACGTGCGACAAAATGGCCGTCGCAGGCATCATCTCGCGCGTCTCGTCGATCGCATAACCGAACATTATGCCCTGATCGCCCGCGCCCTGCTCCTGCTCGGTGGCGCGAACAACCCCCTGGTTGATGTCGGGGCTCTGCTCGTGAATGGCACTCACCACCCCGCACGAACTCGCCTCGAAGCCCAGCTCGGCGCGGGTGTAGCCTATTCGGGCAATAACTTTTCTGGCGACGGATTGAATATCGACATACGCTTCCGAGCGCACCTCGCCCGCAACGACGACAAGTCCGGTGGTACACAGCGTCTCGACCGCCACCTTCGACGAAGGGTCGGAACGCAGAAACTCATCCAGAATAGCGTCCGATATTTGATCCGAAATTTTGTCGGGATGCCCCTCGGACACCGACTCCGACGTAAACAAAAAACTCATAATTTTGGCCGTCAAAGGTACAATAAAATTTCGAGGCGGCACGTTAATTGTGAGAAAAAAAATGTCTCAAAAACAGAACTCTAAGATTATGAAAAACAAGATCGTGTTTGCGGCCGCCGTTGTCGTTGTGGCCGCCGTTGTCTCTGCGTCGGTGGCGTGGATGGTTGCTCAATTTACCGACTATCAACCCCTCGATCGCGCTCCGAGCAGCGAATTTGCGGGTGCCGGAGCCCACTTTACGGCCTACACCGCCGACGGCTATCCCGACCTGACCTATGCGGCCGAGAATGCCGTGAAAGCGGTTGTGAGCGTCATCAAGACCGAGGAAATTCCGGTGCGCAGCCATCCGTTTTTTGACTTTTTCGGCATTCAGGGCGGGCAGGACCAGCAGGGCGGTTTGCGCCAGCAGACCAGCGGTGGCTCGGGCGTGATAATTTCGGAGGACGGATACATCGTCACCAACCACCACGTGGTGGTGAATGCCAGCAAACTGACGGTCAAGTTGCCCGACGGAAAGACCTATGATGCGCGTCTGGTCGGAACGGACGAGGCCACCGAGGTTGCACTGGTGAAGATAGACGAGCGGGGCTTGCCGGCGTTGCGTTTCGGCAGTTCGGACGAGTTGCGGCTGGGCGAGTGGGTGCTGGCTATCGGCAATCCTTATGAGCTTCGGTCGACCATCACGGCGGGCATCGTGAGTGCCAAGGCGCGCTCGCTGGGGGTTATCCAGACGGCGGGCAACGCAGGTGTCGAAGCGTTCATTCAGACCGATGCGGCGGTCAATCCGGGCAATTCGGGTGGTGCGCTGGTCAACGCGGCGGGTGAACTCGTGGGGATAAACACGCTTATCCTGTCGCGCACGGGCAGTTATTCGGGTTATTCGTTCGCCGTGCCCGAAACCATTGTGCGCAAGGTTGTGAGCGATCTGCGCGAGTACGGTGTGGTTCAGCGCGCCATCATCGGCATCAGCTATATCGTCGACGACGAAAACCGGATCGTGGTTCGTGAAGTGCCCAAGGGAGGTGCCGCCCACGCCGCAGGAGTGGAGGCGGGCGATATTCTCACCCACATCGACGGGCGCGAAGTGACCTCGTCGGCAGTCATCGCCGAAGCCCTCAGCCAGAAGCGTCCGGGCGACAGGATAAAAATTTCGATAAAAAGAGGAGAAAAAGTGAAACAAATCGAGGTGGTTTTGCGTAATAGTGCCGGAAAGAGCGAACTGCTCACCCGTTAATTTATACCCAAACACACGATGAGGCAACTTAAAATCACAAAGTCGATAACCAATCGCGAAAGCGCGTCGCTGGACAAATACCTGCAAGAGATAGGTAAGGAGGACCTTATCACCGTCGAAGAGGAGGTGGAGCTTGCCCAGCGAATCAAAAAAGGCGATCAGGAGGCGTTGGAGAAGCTCACCAAGGCCAACCTGCGATTTGTGGTCTCCGTTGCAAAGCAGTACCAGAACCAGGGACTGAGCCTGCCCGACCTGATCAACGAAGGCAATCTGGGGCTGATAAAGGCTGCCGAAAAGTTCGACGAAACGCGCGGGTTCAAGTTCATATCGTACGCCGTGTGGTGGATACGCCAATCTATTTTGCAGGCGTTGGCCGAGCAGTCGAGGATAGTGCGCCTGCCGCTGAACCAGGTCGGTTCGCTCAACAAGATAAACAAGGCGTTCGCCAAGTTCGAGCAGGAGAACGAGCGCACACCCTCGCCCGAGGAGCTGGCCGAAGTGTTGGACCTGCCGCGCGAAAAGGTGACCGACACTATGCGCGTGGCGGGCCGTCACGTGTCGGTCGATGCGCCCTTTGCCGATGGCGAGGACAACAACCTGCTCGACGTGCTGGTCAATTCCGATTCGCCCAATGCCGACCGCGGGCTGATCAACGAGTCGCTGGGTACCGAGATAGACCGCGCCCTGGCCACGCTGACCGAGCGCGAGAAGGACATTGTGAAGTACTTTTTCGGGATCGGCTGTCCGGAGATGACGCTCGAAGAGATAGGCGACAAATTCGGCCTCACCCGCGAGCGCGTTCGCCAGATAAAGGAGAAGGCCATCCGCCGACTGCGGCACGGCTCGAAGTCCAAATGGCTGAAAAGCTATTTAGGCTGATTTCGCGCTTTTTACGCACCTGACCGAGTAGCCGTGTTTGGCGGCGCGGGTAGCGGCGTGATACTGCGTTATGAGGCTGCCCGTGGTGTCGTTCGGCGTCGCATATTCGTAATCGAAGTGGAAGAAATATCCGCAATTGTCGCCGCCCGCCATCGGGATCGTCGCCGGCAACTCTCCCGCGTCCGGCTCGGCCGACCAATAATAACAGCTCCGACCATCATCGCGATGCTCGCCGCGCTCATCCACCATTCCCGCCGCGGGCAAAAACAGCACCTGGCCACTCTTCCGGTCGGTGAACAGCAACCCGCACTTCTCCTCGCCCGCGCGCTCCTCGTCGTCGGGAGCCTGAGTCCAGCGACAATCGACCGCATCGGCATCCGCCAGCGACATAAAGTGGCTGTAACCGGGCACCTGCCACCCTTCCGGACACGGATTTTCGGTCACAAAGCAGTCGGTGAAGTTATGATGGTGCCCTATGCGATAGCTTTCGCGGGCGATCTTGCCGCGTGCGTCGATGTTGCTCACAGCCCACACAACGCCATTTACCTCGACGCCCTGCAACTCGGGACGGTGGCAGGAAATGAACATCAGTGCGCCCACGGCTAACACTATCGTAAGTTTTGTTTTCAAGATTTTGGTCGCTTCCACTGCCCTGCGTGTATGCAAATTTCCGGCCAAAGTGTTGCCGCGGGGCAAAAAGTTGTTAACTTTGCGGCTCTATGAACAGGCTTGTAATCGTTCCGACATACAACGAATGTGAGAATATCGAGCTGCTGGTCCGGCGGGTGATGTCGCTTGGCGGGTTCGATGTGCTGGTTGTCGACGACGGCTCGCCGGATGGCACAGGGAGTATTGTCAGGGGGTTGATGAACGAGTTTTTCGGTCGCCTTTACCTCATCGAGCGGGAGGGCAAGTGCGGTCTCGGTTCGGCCTATATTGCGGGGTTTCGGTGGGCGTTGGAGCGGGATTACGAGCTGATTTTCGAGATGGATGCCGACTTTTCGCACAATCCGGATGACCTTGTGAGGTTGGCCCTAAGGGCCGAGAGCGGGGCGGATGTCGTTGTCGGGTCGCGTTATGCGGTGGGGGTGAATGTGGTGAATTGGCCGATGAGCCGGTTGTTGATGTCGTGGTTTGCTTCGAAGTATGTGAGGTTTGTCACGCGGATGCCGGTGAGGGACGCCACGGCGGGGTTTGTGGGTTATTCGCGGCGGGTGTTGCAGGCGATAGATCTGGAGCGGGTGAGGATGCACGGCTATGGATTTCAGATCGAGATGAAGTATACGGCCTGGCGGCTGGGTTTCACGGTGGGCGAGGTGTCGATAGTTTTTGTCGACCGCACGCGCGGCACCTCCAAGATGAGCAGCGGGATATTCTCCGAGGCGTTCTGGGGCGTGCTGGGGTTGCGGTTTCGACACATCAAAGGCACGTCGCCGAGCAAGGGCTGAGCATTCAGCCCGCCGCTGGGGGCGGCGACGGGCTGACGGTTTCTACGAAACCGAATTAGACGATATTGTTTATGAATTCATTTGTCATTTCCGGAGGCACGATCGTTAACGAGGGCAGGTCTTTCGTTGGCGATGTGGTTGTGCGAGACGGGGTTATCGAGGGGCTTTCCCAGTCCGGAGCCGAAATTATCGACGCCCGCGGGATGCTGGTTTTGCCCGGTGTTATCGACCCCCACGTCCATTTTCGCGAGCCTGGGTTGACGGCCAAGGGCGATATGGCGACCGAATCGCGGGCGGCGGTTATGGGGGGTGTGACGACGGTTTTGGAGATGCCCAACACCTCTCCGGCGACCACTTCGCTCGAACTGTTGGAGCAGAAGATGGAGATTGCGCGGACCAAAATGGCGACCCGATATGGCTTTTTCGTCGGGGCGACTTCCCAAAATATTCTCAATGACATTCCGAAGTTCAACGCCTCGAAGCTGCTTTGCGGGGTGAAGGTCTTCATCGGCTCGTCGACGGGCGACCTGCTGGTGGACGACGAGCGTCTGTTGTCGAAATTGTTTGCCGAGTACGAGGGGGTTATAGTGGCGCATTGCGAGGACGAAGCGATGATCCGCGAGGCGTCGGAGCGTCTCAGGCGGCAGGAACCCGATGCGACGGCGGCTATTCACACGCGTGTTCGTTCCGAGGAAGCGTGCTATCGGGCGACGGCGCGGGCGGTCGAGCTGGCAGATAAATATGGAACGAGGCTGCATGTCGCTCATATTTCTACGGCGCGGGAGCTGGCGTTATTCAGTGGCGGCGATGTGGCGGCCAAGCGCATCACGGCCGAGGCTTGTGTGCCCCACTTGTGGTTTTCGGACGACGATTATGCGCGGCTGGGCAACCTCATTAAGTGCAATCCGGCGATCAAGACAAAGCGGGACAGACTGGCCCTGCGCGAGGCGTTGAAGTCGAGGAAAATAGACGTCATCGCCACCGACCATGCGCCGCACACGCTGGCCGAAAAGCTGCGCCCCTATTGGGATGCGCCGAGCGGAATACCTATGGTACAGCACTCTTTGGTGGCGATGTTGGAGCTTTTTCCTCCCGAATTGGTGGTCGAGAAGATGTGTCACGCTCCGGCAGTGAGGTTCGGGTTGGAGGGTGGATTTTTGCGGACGGGCTCGCCGGCCGATATAGTCATCGTCGACCCGAACGCTTCGTGGGTCGTGGGTCGCGACAACATCGACTACAAGTGTGGTTGGTCGCCGCTCGAAGGGAGTCGCCTTTTCCGGCACAGGGTGGTCAGAACCATTATTGGAGGACGTTCGACTTTCGTAGAAAGTCGTTAGCCTGCCGATGGCGGGGGGAGGGCTGAAAAGTGAGATTATTTTCGTAACTTTGCCCCTTCAAACGCGGATATGGTGTAATTGGTAGCCACGCCAGACTTAGGATCTGGTGC
>DBDE01000021.1:0-2775 GCA_002293425.1 Alistipes sp. UBA940
ATCTAATAATTTTCGGCTATTCCACAAAAAATCACTTTGAGGATAAAAAAGACCCAAATTCCAATATACAACAGAAACATCGTATCCCAATTTTGCGAGCCAGCTTTTTAAAATAGAATGTGCTGGGGAAGGGATATAGATATTGGCAGGTGGAGACCAATTTAATAGGATTTTTTTCATTTCGGATAGATATTATACAAAGATAAGAAAACATAATAATAATAATAATTTCTTATCTTTGTATAAAGATTTACTATATCTGTAACGTGCATTTTAATTATAGGATGATTAGACAGTACCTTAATCCTCAGCCTCGAATTCTTACCATAGCTCCTACGTATAGGTGTACGGCCTCTTGCGAAGAGTGTTGCTTTAGGTGCACTCCAAAGGTAGAGCAAGTAATGGAGCAGAGTAAAATATATGAGTACATTAGCGAAGCGGTTCGAACTTTCCCTTCAATTGATATTGTCGTTTTTACTGGAGGAGAGTGTTTTTTGCTTGGGGACAAATTGACAGAAATAGTTCGACATGTCGGATCATTAAATAAAATGACAAGGGTGGTTTCAAACGGCTATTGGGCTATATCTTACGAGGAGGCTATTCGACGACTTGAACCAATAGTATCAGCTGGACTAACCGAAATCAATTTTAGCACGGGTGATAACCATCAAAAGTATGTCCCTTTTAAGCATATAGAAAACGGACTGCGTGCATCCTACGATTTGGGGATACGGTCTATGTGTGTGTCTGTGGAATCTCCTCCGAATACATCGTTTAAATGTTCTGAAATTGAAGACAATATTGTTTTAGAGCCAATGATACGAGAGGGCTCTCTTATGGTTATAAATGCGGCATGGATGTCGTTCAATAAGCAAGGGAAACCCGACCCCCATAATTACATTAGGTGTGATACCCATAATCCATGCAGAAATATTTTTGAAGGTATTGTCATTAACCCTTACTCTCAGATGCTCTCATGTTGTGGAATAACAGTCGAATACAATCCATATTTAAAATTAGGCAGCATAGATGGGAACAGTATGTCTGAATTGTATTACAATCAATGCAATGATTTGTTCAAATTTTGGCTTCATGTCGATGGGCCAGCGTTCATTTATGATTTGGTAATGGAAGCACGAGGCATAGAAAAAACAACATTTCCTCACGATTGCGCATATTGCATTGAACTTGTGCGTGATTCAGAAAATATACCATATATTAGGGATTTATTTTGCAAGGAGTTGTCGAATGTTCTTTACAGGCACGAGATGAGAAAAGCGAATTATAAGTGCTAACTTAAAATATTTGTTTCTATGAAAAAGCCCAAGACTGCCATAACTAAAGTTGTTATAGGCGCAGTCTCATCGAGTATTCTTGCAGCGTCCTGCTCGAAAGGATATGATTTTGAGAATAGTGTCTATGGACCATTTGCCGATAACAAGATGACAAGGGGGATATCGTTGATCGATGTCGAAGAAAGCAACTTGTCCGACGAATTTGTTAGTAGGATTGAAGCGGTTAGCTCGATTGTAAATTTGATACTGACTGATAAAAAAGAAGCTAAATTATTTAGTAAGAATACTGAAACCTACCTTGCATCAAAAGAACTCTCTTTAAACATCACATTAACTAATCAAGAGAAGAAACTGCTGGTGGCCCTTAGTGACGAAGACATTATCAAGGCCGTGAGGAATAAAGATTTACAAGCATTCCTAAATGCATCAAATGACAAAGGATACCTTAGGTTAAGCAACGAAGAAAATGGATCCATAGAGTTGCGACGTATGTTTAAAACAGAAAAGTCATACGATCAATTTGTCAAATCAATTGAAGGATTAAGTTTGGGGCAATCTAGCCCTGAAGCTATGGAGGCGCTTATAGCAGTAGCCGCTGTAGTGGTGTATATTGCTGCAGGCGCGGTCATCTATGCTGCGGCAGCCACGATTGCGGAAACATATCTTGCAGTACACCATAAAGTTGCTGCATGGGGCACAATCCCTGTAAACACATCCATGCCTATTTCTGTCTTTAGGGAACCTGTATTAAAAATATGGACAGATAATAATGGGCCAATTTCAGACCCGAACTTCTATTCGGAACTTATTGACAAACAAACAAGTGTATTCGTAAATATGTTAGAGGCCGAGTTTTCCAACGTAGACAAACACGCCGTGGCAGAATTATTCAAACAACAACTGGAAGGATATTATGGACTCAAATAATTCAGAATTAATAGTGAACAATTTCAAATGGGATACAGAGGTCACTGTAATCACAATAATCGGAACAGTAATCTTAATGTCGGCAATAATCTCTGTCTGGACGGCAAAATGGCCGATCGGCACAGGCTATCTGAAATATCTTATCATTATGCCTCTGCTTTTCTCTATTTTGTACACCGCATCATCTACTCCTGTGAAATTGAAATTCGATGGTGCAAACATCGTGATCAAGAAGGCGATTGGTCGTATACAAATTCCATTGTCTCAAATTGAAAACATAGAAGAGATCAGCCCCCAAGACATTGATGGCTCGATCCGGACTTTCGGGAGCGGCGGTTTTTTCGGATATTTAGGGAGATTCCGAAACGACAGGATAGGACACTACAAAATGTATGCTACCAATAGAAAAAATCTGCTTTTAATCAAAACCACAAATGCGTCATACGTCGTAAGCTGTCCTGACTCGTCTTCGATGGTGAACAAAATTAGGGCGTCACTCATCAAGCAGTAAAATAGCAGGACTTGCTTTTATCGGGGACTTGCGGTCGTGGTG
>DBDE01000021.1:2845-17958 GCA_002293425.1 Alistipes sp. UBA940
ATTTTAAGTCCGGCGTGTCTACCGATTTCACCATCCGGGCGGCACAAAAAGCACCAAAAAACCGCAAAACGAAAACACAAAGATAACAAAAATTAACGAGTAACGAGACGCCGAAGTTTCGATTATTCGTGCTATATTTGTGGCGACATATTGAGTATTAACAACTTTTTTCTCAGGTAAACTAAGGAGCCGCCACTTGGCGGTGTTTGGCAAGGAGAAAAGATTGTTCGGCTCGGGGTTTGCTTTGGCGCGTAATGTGCCAAAGCAACCTTGGGTGTGGTGCAATCTTTCTTGCCTGGTTTCCTTAGACCTACCTGAGAAGATTGTTTAACCACACCTTTTTTTATGAAAACTTATGACGTTTTAGGGTTCGACTATTTGGTCGAAGGCGAATGGATCCGAATGTACGATTATGAGCCCGGGCGGTGGAAAATTGAGATTTCGCCCGACGGAGCTTATCACGATGTGTGTTTCCGTGGCGGCGGGGAGTTGCTCAGCGGGCAAGGATTTTGGCAAGATGGGATGTTTTACCTGAATGAGGAACAACGGCTGGTCACAAAAAAGGGAACTCTCCGCAAAGAGAGTGCCCCGCAAAAAAATAATTCCTAATATAATTAACCGTTAAAACTTTTCTCCCGTTCCGGTGCCGCCCAGACCGTCGTCCCAGCGAAACGAGGCGTGGGTGCCGTCGCAATAGGGTTTGTTCGACGCCTGACCGCACCTGCACAGCATCACGCGGTTGCGAATCTCGTATGTGAACCCGTCCGAAGCGCGCGCAAACGGGATCCCACCGCTGACGAATAGCCCTGCCGACGAGCGGATTTTGGGGTCCTCGACCAGACCGAGCTCCGGTTCGAGATCGGGTTCGTGAGGCTCTCCCGTCTTGTTGTCCCACGCCGACAGCCGCCCCGCGATGCAATGGTTAGCCGAACGAATGGTCATTTGGCGATGCTGCGGATCGTCGCTCTCGCCCACCTCGTTCCAGACGCGCAATCCGGCGTCGCAAAAACGGGCAAAAGCGCAGAATTTTTCGCTGTCCGTCAGGCTCAATTCGGGCCCTTCGTACACCTTTGCGCTGTCGAGCAAACCGCCCTCGGTGGCTGTCAGGCGCGGATCCCACTCTGCTTTGACGTGCGCTCCGTCGCAATAGGGCTTGTTTTTCGACTCGCCGCAACGGCACAGCGCAACCGGCTCGGTGTCCATTTTGAACTCTTTGCCGTCTTGCAGCCACCACACCTCGCCGCGGTCGTTGGGGGTGATAAATTTTTGTTTCAGCCGCGGACTTCCGTAGACCATCAGTGGCCCGTCTTCGGTTATCACGATTCGGAATTTCGGGTCGGCCTGCTTCGAGCCTTTCTGAATTTTAGCCATTTTAGTGGGAAGTATTTAGTGAATTTTGTCTATATTTGCGTCCTGTAAAGTTATCAATAATTATACCAATTATGGCGCGTTTATTAATATTTATTTCGATAGTTTTTGCCGTCCTGTTCGTTTCCTGCGAGAAGGAGGACACCCTCTCTTCGTTTGCCATTGTGGGCGACGATTCGATGGATTTCAACCCCGGGCAGACCAAACAGGTGGGTTATACGGCCAGCCATATTCGCAGCTATAACGACCCCAAGGTGCCGGAGGGATGGAGTTGCGTGAAGCAGGGCGACAAGTATGTCATCACTGCTCCGACGAGTGGCGGCGATATGACGGGCGAGATTTCGATCTCGGCCCGAGGCGATAACGACGCGCTTATCACTCGCAAAATCGCGGTTGCGGTGCGCACCGCGGAGGATATTAGCGACCGTCGGGCAAATAGTTTTATCGTTACCGAGCCCGGGAAGCGGTTCCGGTTTCAGACGGGTGGTTACACCGGGAATGTGAAAGGCGAGCGGATTTGGTCTACGTCGAAGACGGCGATCGTCAATGTCACCTGCGAAGATGGATATATGTACTTTGCGACGGGTGCAGGTGCGGATTTCGAGGATGCCAATGCAGTTATCGGAATGATGGATGCCGACGGGAATGCGCTGTGGAGTTGGCACCTGTGGGTGTGCAGGGAAGACCCCACGGAGCAAACTTTCGTGATGGGTTTCGGCGACGGGTACGAGGTTATGGACCGCAACCTTGGAGCCTTTTCGACCGCGCACGACGAGAGCTCTTTTGGGATGTACTATCAATGGGGACGTAAAGATCCGTTTGCGGGTCCGGTGGCGCTCTATGACCACAAGGGAGCGGTGCGGACGTACGATTTCGAGGTTTCGTCGCCCGAGGTCGGCACACCGGAATATGCCACGGCCCATCCGGCAACCTTTATTGCCGGGGCGGAGAACGATGGTTATAATTGGGGCTTCGGTGGCCGTCCGGGTGAGTGGAGAACTGCCATTCTCAACCCGTGTCCTGCGGGGTGGATGGTTGCCGATATGCAGGGTGTGGGTTACGATTTTTTTAAAGACCCGACGATTGTCGTTTCGAACGACGTGGAGGATTTCGCGGTCGTGGGTGAGTACGATTTCGGTTGGACTTTCGACGTAAAGGGATACGACCAGGGTATTTTCTTTCCGGCGGCTGGTCGAAGGAGTTTCAGTCCCGGTCTTGCAACGTGGGCGAAAAATTACACCAACATTGTCAACGACGAGAGTGGCGAGGGGTCGCCGGTCGGGTTTTATTGGAGCTGTTTTGCGGAGGGTACCGAGGGCGGCGGCGGCGCGGTGGTGTTCGGCGAAGACTATTTGAATCGCAACACGGGACAGGTGCCCAACGACGATATTGCCGAAACAGCCCTCGCGGGCGGTTTTCAGGTCAGGTGTATGAAAGCAGGTTTGTAACGCGATGCCCCTCATTTCGCGCGATATACCCATTCGTGTTCGGTACAACGAGACCGACCAGATGGGCATTGTCCACCATTCGAACTATATTTTCTATTATGAGGTTGCGCGCACCGAGTTGATGCGCTCGCTGGGCACCACCTATCGCGAGATGGAGGAGCGGGGCGTGTTGCTGGTCGTGCGCGATGTCCATTCCCACTTCATTGCGCCGGCCTATTACGACGAGGTGCTGACGGTGAGGACGTCTATCAACGAGGTTCCTGCCGTCAAGGTGACGTTCGATTTCGAGATTTTTAATGCCCGTGGCGAACTTATCCACACGGGACAGGTCGTGCTGGCTTGTGTCGACAAGCAAACCCGTCGCCCCAAGCGCGCGCCCGAGTGGTTCGTGAATATGTTGGCGGAATAATCGGGGCTTTTTTACTCGCCGCGCGAATAGTTTGGTGCTTCGCGGGTGATGGCAACGTCGTGCGGATGGCTTTCGGAGACGCCCGCATTGGTTATCCTGATAAATTTGGCCGCCTTCAACGCATTCAGGTCCTTCGCCCCGACATATCCCATTCCGGCCCGCAGACCACCCACCAGCTGATAGATAACCTCCGCCAATGTGCCCTTGAACGGCACCCGAGCGGCTATGCCCTCCGGAACCAGCTTCTTCACATCGTCCTCGTCGCCCTGAAAATAGCGATCTTTCGACCCATGCTGCATAGCCTCCAACGACCCCATACCGCGATAGGACTTGAATTTCCGGCCGTTATAAATTATCGTTTCGCCGGGCGACTCCTCCACTCCGGCAAACATTCCGCCCGCCATCACACAGTCGGCACCCGCCGCCAATGCCTTCACAATATCGCCCGAATAGCGCAATCCACCATCCGCAATCACACCCACACCACTGCCTTTCACGGCCTGCGCAACGTCGTAAATGGCGGTCAACTGCGGTACCCCGATACCGGCGATCACCCGCGTGGTGCATATCGAGCCCGGCCCGATGCCCACCTTAACGCCATCTGCACCCGCCTCGACCAGAAATTTCGCCGCCTCGGCCGTCGCAATATTGCCCACCACGACCTGCAACTCGGGATGCGCCCGCTTCACCGCCCTCAGCATCTCGCCCACATTGTGCGAATGGCCGTGCGCCGTGTCGATAACCACCACATCCACCTGTGCATCCACCAGCGCCGCCACCCGTTCCAGCGTGTCGGCCGTCACACCCACCCCGGCCGCAACGCGCAACCGGCCCTTCGCATCTTTCGACGCGTTGGGATTGTCCTTCAATTTGGTTATGTCGCGATAGGTCAGCAACCCCACGAGTTTGCCGTTTTTGTCCACCACCGGCAGCTTTTCGATCTTGTTTTCGAGCAAAATTTTAGACGCCTGGCCCAGGTCGGGGTCCATCGTGGTGATAAGTTTGTCGGAGGTCATCACCGCCTCTATCTTCTTTTCCATATCGGTTTGGAAGCGCAGGTCGCGGTTGGTCACGATGCCGATGAGCGTGCCATCGGGCGTCACCACGGGTATCCCGCCGATGCGGTGCTCCTTCATCAGGGCCAGCGCATCGCCCACCGTTTGCTCCTTGTGGATGGTGATAGGGTCGTAGATAAGCCCGCTGTCGGCCCTTTTGACTTTGCGTACTTGTGAAGCCTGGTCGGCTATCGACATATTTTTATGGATAACCCCGATTCCTCCTTCGCGCGCAATGGCGATTGCGAGGCGCGCTTCGGTCACGGTATCCATCGCCGCAGAGACGATGGGTGTGTGGAGCGGAATGCTCCTTGTGAATTTGCCCGACACATCCACCGTTCGGGGCAGAACTTCGGAATGGGCGGGAACCAACAACACGTCGTCGAAAGTGAGACCTTCCGCGACAACTTTTTCACCAAAAAACGACATAGGGATGTGGGATTAAAAATTTGGCAAAGATAGTGAAAGGTGAGCGAAAACGCAAACTCGGTTTGCAGTTTTCCGAACCGAATCCTATTTTTAGAACGCGGACGCGTTCAAAAGTACAAAAAAAACGATTAACAATCAGCGATTAGCTATTAATTAGCTACGCGGGCACTTATTTTCAGCCCGCCCGACCCCCCAACGGGCGGGCTGAACGACTTTCGAAGAAAGTCGAAACAATTTAATGCACTGCGTGCCTTGATTGTGTCTTCGACTCTCGCCNNGGCGGGTCATCCTCACCTCGGCAACCGACGCCAAGCCGAGTGGCAAGGGTGCTTGCACCAGCTTGCCCGAGGTGCGAAGGAGGAAGGCAACGCCAAATCAAGCAAGCTTGTTTGCCCTCGCCTCGTCGACAATTCTTAACTCTCCAACTTCCGTCCTAACATTTTCTCGGCCAGGTGATGATCGCCGTGCGCAAGGGCTTCGCGAATAGCCGTCGACGAGACCTTTTCGATGCCGTCGATCGAAAATTTCGACGCTTCGTGAACCCGAAAACCATACTCCCTGCCCAATTCGCGCAGCTGCTCCACCCCACCCTCGCGATCACGCCCCAGCCGGTGGTTATACCCCACCACCAGCTCCGCCATCCCGAGCCAGCCCACCAGAACATCGCGCACAAACTCCCGGGCACTCAGTCCCCGCATCGTCTCGTCGAACGGCAACACCACCATCGTGTCGATGCCCTCTTTTTCGATAAGCAACTGCTTGTCTATCAGCGAAGTAAGCTCGCGAATCTCAACCAAAGGTTCAACTCGCCGACGCGGATGTTCGGCAAAAGTCACCACCACACTCTCTCCCTCCGCCAGCCGCGCTCGCGCCCGCAACTCGGCCAGCAGATGAAGGTGCCCCCGATGCACACCATCGAACGAGCCCACCGTTATCACAGTGGGCGTCGCCGAAAGGGGGGAACAATCGCTCCCATTATCAATAGTTAAAACCCTCACTATCAACCGTTTAATCCATCTTGCGGATCGACCCGCCGCTCGAACTGCTGATCCTCGATTGGGTGGGCGAACCCTTATAGCGAATCGACCCGCCACTCGACGCCGACGCCGAAATAGCGTCCGAAACCGCAATCTCCACCGACCCTGCGCTCGAAGTCTCCACATCAGCCCGACGAGCCATCAACTCGGAGCCCCTGAAACTCGCCGCACTGTTCGCTTCGACATCCACACTGCCCGTCTCGCCCGAAATCCGACAGATCGCCGCACTCGAAAGTTCAACGTCCACATCGCCGCAAACCACCGCCAACGAGCAAACCGCCGCACTCGACAATTCGACACTCAACTCGCGACTCTCCACCGGAACCGAAATGTTACCCGCGCTCGAAGCGTCGATTTCCACTTCGTGGCCCGTGATCGCGGTGTCGCTCTCGATCCTGCCCGCCGAACTCACCCTGAGTTTCGTTAAATTGGGGCTCAGAGGCATTGTAACCACGGTTTCGACCTTCAATTGGCCGATATTCATATTGCGCGGAGTGTAGGTTACTTCCACCTTGCCGTCGCGCTCAACGATCGACACGTGGGGCAAAAGTTTTTCGTCCGCCTTGATGGTGCCCGTGCCGTCGGTCGACGGAACGAGTATCACCCTGATCCCGCGCGCAACGGATAACTCCCTGTAAGTCAGCGAAATATCGAATTCACCATGAGCAACTCTTCCGCTTCCGCGAATAACCATTGCACTAACTGCGACGGTCGATGCGACCACCAACAAAACAATCAAAATCCACTTCTTCATAACATATAGTATTTGGTTATGCAAAGATATATATACTTTTCGAAATAAATGCTATCTTTGTGAAAAATTTTTCGATGTTTAGGGGTGCGATATTCGATATGGACGGCGTTTTGGTCGACAGTATGCCGATCCATTTAAAGGCTTTCGGCGCAACGGCGGCGCGCTATGGTGTTGATTTTCAGGCAGATAAGGTGATGGCACTGTCGGGTATGGGCAACCGCGAATTTTTTCGCGCCCTGTTTCCCGCCGACGTTCTCGAACAGGTCGGTTGGCAGCGGTTGGCGCAGGAAAAAGAGGCCCTTTATCGCGAAATTTTTGCCGCCGAACTCGCTCCGATGGCGGGTTTGATGGACTTTTTGAACGAACTTCGGACGGCGGGGATACGCATTGCGGTGGGCACTTCGGCACCGACGGCCAATATGGATTTTGTCTTCGACGGGCTCGGGATTCGCCCCTTTTTCGACGCGATTGTGAACGGCGATATGGTCGCTCGTACTAAGCCCGATCCGGAAATTTACACGCTGGCGGTCAGCAAATTGGGCCTCTCGGCGGATGAGTGTTTGGTGTTCGAGGATGCGGTGATGGGAGTCGAGGCAGCCCGTCGTGCCGGCGTGAGGTGCGTCGCCCTCACCTCCTCCGTACCTGAAGCGATACTTCAACAAACGCCGGGTATCTCGCTGATAATCAACGATTTTAGAGATGTGAATGTTCCGAGACTTCAGGAGCTATTCCCTCGATAAAGGACGATTTTTCGTCAAAAGGGCTCAGATTTTGCGCTGAACGAAATTTCGAAGGCGAGGATAGTACATAAGGTACAGACTCGCCTGAGAAATGAGGAGGCGTGAAAGATGAGTGCTTTTCACGGCAAATCAGAACGGATACCCCACCCCGAAATTCAACGCCGTATCCTTCCATTGAAAATGGTCGATCCACCGCTCGCCGAAGGGCCGCCCAGGGTTGTGAAGCTGCACGCCCCAATCGAGCCTCAGCACCACTAAGCGCAGATCGACGCGCACCCCGAAACCCGTGTTGAAGCCCAATTGACGATGGAAATTGCGCAGCCGGAATACCGCCTCGTCGGGATATTCGTCGGGTTTGGAGCGCATAAACCAGATGTTTCCCACGTCGAAAAACAGCGCGCCGTTGACCGTGCCGGCCATCGGAAAACGCAGCTCCAGATTGGCCTCCAGCTTCACGTCGCCCATCTGCGCGGGATAATTTTGCCGTTCATAAAGAGCCGTTCCGGGCCCCAAAGTGCGGACCGCCCAACCGCGCATCGAGTTCACCCCGCCTGCAAAAAACAGTTTTTCGAATGGCGGCGAAGTGGAGTTCCCATACGAATAAATCGCCCCTGCCTGCACTCTGTACGCGATCGCAGTGCGCGGAGCAAGCATAATTTTGTGCGAAAAACTGCCCTCGCCGCGCACATATTGCGAGAACCGAATGCCGAAAATTTTGTCGGTGAACGCGCTCAGTAAATTGCCCGTCGTCTCGAAATTTATGCGCGCCACGACCGCCCCTGCGTCGAGGTTACGGGGCTGATTATTAAACACATAGCTCCCCGAAAGTCCGGCTACGAGCTGATCGGCGTAACTCGCCACAAGGTACGGATTGTTCAATTGTTGGCTGAACGTGGGGTCGATGTGCCCCATACGGATGAGGTTGATGTCGAGCGGCCGCAGGGTCAGATTTTGCCATCGGCCGATGCTCCACGTGGTGCCCCAACTGAGACCGAAAAGTGCGCGCGAATAGTATACTCTATCTTGCCAATTGGCTGATAATGAGACAGTTGACGGATGCGGAAAGGTGAGCGAAACTTCCGCTCCGAGCTCGTACGAAAGTTTGCGCTCGCTCGATTTCAGGAACTCGAAACCGGCCGTCAGTGAACCCTCGAACAGCTCGGCTCCGCGAAAAGCGTTGCGATTTTGATAGCTCAGCGTGGTTCGCAGGCCGTAGAAACTCGACGTCGTGCTGCCCTCCATCTCGATCCCGAAACTTTGGCGAAGCGCGGGTGTTAACTTGATGTAAGCGTTTAATTTTTGTATGCTATCTTGCTGATTATCAGCGGGTTGAAAAAACGTATTTGCTGTTCGAAAAGTTCCCAGCCGCATCAATTTCCGCGAAGTTTCGGCCGCCGTCGAACCCGAATAGAGCGAATCGGTGTGAAGTTCTATCGCCCGCCGAAGCACCTTGGGGCGCACATTTTGGCGATCGCGAAAAACGATGTTCAACCCCTCGCGGGCGATAGTGTCGGTCGGCGGCGCGCTCGTTTCGACCGTGATTTCGCCCAACCGATAAACCTTGTGGTTCTCATATTCTGGCGTCCCGTCGGCAAAGTAATCCTTCAACTTTCTGCGGATAACCATTTCAATATCAACAAGTTGCGCCTTGCGAGTCGAATCGGCAACGTAGGCAATATGGCTGACATTGAAGTCGAAATAGCCTCGATCGCGCAGATTTTTCACAACCCGCGCACGCTCAGCATCCAACGTCTCGACGTCGAAAATGTCGCCTCGGTGAAGCAGCGTCGCGGTCGTATCGGCCATAATCTGAGGCGCCAGAAGCGAGTCTCGGAAAACGTATGAAATATTGCCTATTCGCGACGCAACTCCCTGATTAACAGCGTAATAGACCTTCACTTTTCGTCCGCGCAATGTATCCACCGAAGCCGTCACTACGCCCGAAAAAAATCCGCGCGAACGAACATAAGTCTGCAAAAAATCGACCGACCGCGCCGTTTCGTCCGCATCCCAAATCGCCACCGGATCGCCCGTTCGCCGCAAAAACCGGTTCCAACCGTTCTCTTTTTCGGGGTCGGCCTGGGCATAAAGCCACGCATAAAAGTTGGTCCCAAGGAACCGCCGATTGGGCGATTGCTGAACGTAACGACTTAACTCTGAGGCAGTTACGCGCTCTTTTCGCGACACCGAACGATCGACCTCAATGATATTCCGGCGCAGCAGATATTGCCCCTCGGGAATCCGCCGCGTCACCCCGCACGAACTCGCCAGAGCCGCCAGCACAACAAAAATCAACCCTTTTCGCCAAAACATCCCGCAAAAATAGGAAGAATTTTCGTAAGGAATTAAAAAAGGCGGCCATAAATTGACCGCCTTTTTTGTATAGCCTGATTCTACTTTTTTGTCAGAGCATAAATAGTCTCTCCCGACGAAGTGTTTACTACATTCATTCGGTTGCCGTCTATATAGCCCCGTAATTCTGCGTTGTCAGGATCGGTTGGGTACATAGTTACGTTCGGGTGATTGTACTCGTATGTGTAGTCATTTGATACCGCAAGAGGGCTGTTCGCAATATCTACAAATACGTTGCAATTAATGGCAGATTGAAAGGTTAGTCTTGCGATTGTTCCATTCGATTCGACTTCTTCCCATACTGTACCCGATAAAGACGGCGCGTTATTTTCGTCTTTACTACACCCTGCTAATGCGACTGCGACGATTGCCATAACGGCGAATAAAAATTTCTTCATTTTTTTTGTGTTTTATAGGTTTAGTTTGCAATAGTGCCTCTCTCAAACCTAATCGCACAAAAAGGCGCGCACTCACGATGCACGCCATCAGGGCTACGACACCCCTATACTCCTGCAAAGCAAGCACGCACCAGCGCACTTGCCTAAATGGAGTATATGAGCCTCAGCTAATCAATGTCGTAGTTTGATGGCGATTAGGCTACGGTGCAAATATAGTAATATTTCATAAATTTTTTATTACCTTTGTCTTAGATGGAAAAATTTCTTGTTGCAGGCGATGTTGCGATCCGCGTTTCAGATAGCCAGAAGGGCGATCGGGTGGTCGTTTTGTTGCATGGCTATCTCGAAAATCTGAATGTTTGGGACGATTTTGCGAAGCTTTTGGCCCCTCATTTCAGGGTTATTTCGATGGATCTGCCCGGGCACGGGATTTCGGAGGTTCGTGGGCCGGTCCATACGATGGGATTTTTGGCCGATACGGTTCGTGAAGCTTTACTTCAACTTGGCGTCGTAACTTGCTGTGTGATAGGTCATTCGATGGGCGGATATGTGGCTCTTGCGATGGCCGAAAAGCATCCCGAGATGGTCGATCATTTGGTGCTTTTTTCGTCTACCCCGAACGCCGATAGTCCGGAGAAAAAGGAGCATCGGGAGCGCGAAATTGCCATTGTCGAGAGCGGAAAAAAGGAGCTTTTGGCGCGTACTTTGCCCGCAAAAGGGTTCGCCGCCGAGAATCGCGCACGGTTTGCGGATGAGATCGAAGACTATGCCGAACTTGTGCAACTCACTGAGGATCAGGGAATTACAGCACTTTTGCGGGGACTTATGGAGCGGCGCGATATGAACGAGGCGATGCGTGCGTTGCCTATGCCGCAACTTTTGATTTTCGGGCGCAAGGACGAGTACATTTTGCCTTCGGTGGCCGAAGATGTGGCGCGGAACCAGCCTCAGGCGCAGGTCGTTTGGCTCGAAAATTCGGGACACAACGGTTTCATCGAACAACCTGCCGAAGCACTTGAAGCGATACTTCACTTTTTGAATAATAACTAATTGGATATGAAGAAGATAGCTATTTCGGCCGACCACGCCGGATTCGAATTGAAAGAGTTTTTGACGGGCTATTTGTCGTCGATCGGATACGAGGTTTTCGACTTCGGGTGCTACTCCGAGGAGCCCTGCGACTACCCCGACGTTGGCCATCCATTGGCCGAGGCCGTTGCGAAGGGCGAATTTGTGCGCGGGATAACTGTTTGTGGTTCGGGTGTGGGCATTAGCATCGTCGTAAACCGCCACAGAGGTGTCCGTGGGGCACTTTGCTGGACGACCGAGATCGCCGAATTGTGCCGAAAACACAACGATGCGAATGTACTTTGCCTGCCCGGGCGGTTTATGGATAACGACACGGCGCGGCAGTGCGTCGACATTTTTTTGGCCACCGAATTCGAGGGCGGACGACATCTAAAACGGGTTCAAAAGATAGATAAATCGTTATGAATCAGCGTTTTGACTTGGCGATTATCGGCGGCGGGCCGGCAGGGTATGTGGCGGCGGAGAGGGCTTCGGCGGCTGGGCTCAGGGTGGTGCTTTTTGAGCGTCGCGAGTTGGGCGGAGTTTGCCTGAATGAGGGTTGCATTCCTACAAAAACCCTGTTGTACGGTGCTAAAACCTATGTTTCGGCACTTTCGGCCGATAAATACGGAGTGTGCACTGAGGGTGCTTCGTTCGATTATGGCCGTATGGTGGCGCGAAAAAACAAGGTTGTGCGCAAGCTTGTGCTCGGCGTGAAGGCCAAACTCGCTGATATAGAGGTGGTTAGGGGGTCGGCCGTCTTGCAGGGGCGGAGTGCAGATGGTTTCGAAATTATGACCGAAAGCGGTGAAAGTTTTACTTCACAAAATGTGCTGTTATGTACTGGTGCTGAGGCAGTTAGGTTGCCAATTCCTGGGGCAGAAACAGCTCTCACGAGTCGCGAAATTTTGGAGCTGAAAGAGCTACCGAAGTCGCTTGCCATAATCGGCGGCGGGGTGATCGGGATGGAGTTTGCAAGCCTGTTCAATTCGCTGGGAGTGGAGGTTTCGGTTGTTGAACAAATGGATGAGATTTTGGGTGCTAATGATCAAGAAATCAGCGAGTTAGCACGTTCTGTTTACGCCAAAAAAGGAGTCGATTTTCATCTTTCGAGCACTGTCACCAGGATCGAGGACGGGGTTGTTTTTGTGACGAGTCCACAGGGCGAACGGCAGGTTGTTGCCGAGAAGGTTTTGGTTAGCGTCGGTCGGCGGCCGAATGTGCAGGGGATTGGGCTGGAAACGCTTGATATTCAATTGAATAGCTGTCGCGGAGTTGCCGTCGACGACCGGATGCGGACCAATGTCGAGGGGGTTTATGCGGCGGGCGACGTGACTGGATTTTCGATGCTGGCCCATACGGCCTATCGCGAGGCGGAAGTGGCTGTAAATCAGATAGTTGGCGTGCCCGACAGGATGAATTACAATGCCGTTCCGGGCGTGGTTTACATCAATCCAGAGGTTGCGTCGGTCGGTTTGACCCTTGCCGCCGCCCGAGCTAAGGGACTGAAAGTCAAAGAGTTACGCCTGCCGATGAGTTATTCGGGTCGATTTGTGGCCGAAAACGAGGGCGGCGAGGGGATTTGCAAGGTCGTCGTGATCGATTCAAAAGCCGAAAAATGCCCCACGGCGCAGAAGCTTTTGGGCACGCAATACGCTGATGGTCAGGTAGTTGGCGTTCATATCATCGGCAATCCGGCGAGCGAGATAATTTGGGGTGTGAGCCTTGCCTTGGAGCAAAAAATGACGGTCGATGGACTGCGAAAAGTGATCTTCCCCCACCCCACCGTGAGCGAAATAATCAGAGAAACTGCATTTTTATGATGAAGGATTTTGCCCCCGTTGCCGACGAGATTCGTTCGCTTGTCGAGGAGTGGGAATCGCGCTTGCAGGCTATTCCGGTGGCTGTTTTGAGCGATAAAACCAATTCGCAGAACCGCACTGTGAAGCAGATTTTGGGCCATTTGGTCGACTCGGCGTCGAACAATTTGCATCGGATTGTCCATTTGCAGTATGGTGCCAGTCCGCTCTTTTTTCCGGACTATGCGGCGCATGGCAATAATGATCGCTGGATCGCGATTCAGGGCTATCAGAGCGAGGATTGGAGCACGATCGTCCAGCTTTGGAAGTGGTCGAACCTCCATTTGGCGTATGTTATAGGGCGGGTCGACAAGGCAAAATCGGGTAATCAGTGGATCGCCGGAACGGGCGAGTTCATTTCACTTAACGACGTGATTATCAACTACTTACCCCATCTGAAACTACACCTGAACCAAATCGCGGAACTCCTGTAAAAATAGAAAAGCCTCCCCGTGAAAGGAGGCTTTCTATTTAGGAAGAAGGTTCAGAATCCGGCTCCGATGCCGAGGAAATCTTCGGCTTTGAGGGCCGCGCCGCCGATGAGGCCGCCGTCGACGTCGGGTTTGGCGAAAATTTCTTTGGCGTTGTCGGGTTTCACGCTGCCGCCGTAGAGTATCGGGGTTTTGTCGGCGAGCTCTTTGTACTTGACTGTCAGCGTTTTACGAATGAATGCGTGCATTTCCTGCGCTTGGTCGGCCGTTGCGACTTTGCCGGTTCCGATGGCCCACACGGGTTCGTATGCGATGATGAGTTTGCGGAATTGTTCGTCGGTGAGGCCGAAAACCACCTCTTCGAGTTGCGCTTTGACCACGTCCCACAGTTTTCCGCTTTCGCGTTCTTCGAGCGTTTCGCCGACGCAATAGATTGGTACTAAGCCATTTGCGTATGCTAAGTTCAACCTTTTGTTTAACTTTTCGGAGGTTTCGCCGTAGTATTGACGCCTTTCCGAGTGGCCCAAAATCACATAGTCGACCCCCAGCGAGGCTATCATTTCGGCCGAAACTTCGCCTGTGTAGGCACCTTTGGCCTCGTCGGCACAGTTTTGGGCACCGACCCGAATGTTGGTTCCGCGCGTGATCTTCGTAACCTCACTCAGATGGGTGTAGGGCGGACAGACGATATAGTTGACCGACCCGCAGTGGGTTCCGATCCCTTTCAGAATACTCTTTACCAGTTCGACGCCTTGTTCGGGCGTGGTGTTCATTTTCCAGTTTCCTGCTACGATTTGTTTTCTCATAATTATTTAGCTATCAATTAGTTATGCTCTGCTATTTGAAGTATTACTTTGGCTGCGGCGTCGGACGGTCGGGTGCCGTCGGAGGGCTGCAATTTCTGGAGAATTTCGCGTGCGGCGAAGACCTGCTCTTCGACGGCGGAAGCGTCACTCAACAGGCTTGTTGCACAGTCGGCGATCGGTTCCGGCCTGCAGTTTTCCAGCACAAATTCGGGCACTATCTCCCTGTCGGCCAGCAGGTTAATGAGATTTGCGAAACGTATCGTCACCACCCGTTTAGTCAAAAAATTGGTCAGCCGGTTGAAGGTGTAGGCTATCAGATGGGGCACCCCGACGGCGGCAAGTTCGAGCGAGACCGTGCCCGATTTTGCAATAGCTATCTCACTGATAGCGAACGAGTTAAGACGAAAATCCAAACTATCACTTGACTTCGGTTCAATGACATACAGTCCCTCAAACCTATCCCTCAAAATAGCGACGGCATCGTCGAAAATCGGTTTCAAACGCCGAGTTTCACTCTTTCGCGAGCCCGACAGCACCGAAATCACGCGCACACCCTCGGGAATGCCCATCGAGGCGCGAAAAGCGGTCGGATCCAACCGTGCTTCGGCCACCCGTTCGACCACCGGATGTCCTACGAAATCGCACCGCAAGCCATGTTTTTCGAAATATCGACCCTCGTCGGGCAGCAACGTCATCAGCCGGTCGACCAGTCGTGCGACACTGCGCGCGCGACCCTTTTTCCACGCCCACACCTGCGGCGCAACATAGTGAACCACAGGCACTTTCGACCCTCTTTTCCGCAACCTTTTCAACACCGCACTCACAAAACCCCAACTGTCGACCGTCACCAAAACGTCGGGCTTCCAAGCCTCTATATCGTTGATTACCAGCCTAATACGTTTCAGAATCAGGGGCAGGCGGGGCAACACTTCGAAAAAACCCATCACCGAAATTTCGGA
>DBDE01000041.1:0-1078 GCA_002293425.1 Alistipes sp. UBA940
TTCATGTAGCAAGACATACCTACGCCAGCGTTATTACTCTATCGAACGGCATCCCTCTTGAAACAGTCAGCCGTATGCTCGGACATCGGGGTACGAGAATGACGGAGCTGTACGCGATAGTTACCGACGAAAAGCTCGGCGAAGATATGCGCAGCCTGAACGAGCGTATCGGCAACCGATTTCAATTTGCAATTTAACACTCTAACGATTACGAATATGGAAACCAATAATAAACGGCGCAGCACCTTTGCCATCCTCTTCTATATCAATCGCACGAAAGTCCGCAAGGATGGGATGTGCCAACTGTTATGCAAAATCAGCATCGACGCCGAGGCCGAACAAATTGGAACGAAAGTATCGGTCGATCCGGCACTGTGGGATGCGACGAAAGGTCGAATGTCCGGCAAAAGCCGCAATGCACTCGATGTGAACGCGGCCATCGACAGGCTCTCGAAACAGATTACCGGCCATTACGACCGTATAAAAAGCAGTCTGGGTTTCGTTACCGCCGAACTCGTCAAGAACGCGCTGAACGGCATCGCCCAAAAGCCGCTGACCCTGATGAGGCTCTTTGAGGAACATAATGCCGAGTTCTTGCAACGTGTCGGCGTGGATCGCAAAAAGGAGATGTATGGTGTTTACAGGCTTTCATATAAACACCTGCTTGCGTTTTTGCGAAAGAAATACGAGACCGAAGATATCTCGCTCCGCTCCCTCGACCTCGATTTCTACGACGCTTACGACCTGTTTTTGAGAACGGATAAGGGTTTGGCACAGAAAACCGTGCATCAACATTTGCACATTCTGAAGAAAATGACCCGTTGCGCCGTCAGTCAGGGTACGCTCCGGCGAGACCCTTACATGACACTCCATCCGGCATTGCCGCCGCTCCGCAGCCGTCATTTGAAGATCGAGGAATTGGAGCGTATTATGGCATACATTCCGCAAAGGAAGAATTTACGGCGGGTACGCGACTGGTTCATCTTCTCGACATTCACAGGTTTGTCCTATGCCGATCTGCGAGAGTTGTCGGACGAACATATCGTAACCGCAGACGACGGCAGTCAGTGGGTCGAGA
>DBDE01000041.1:1146-2819 GCA_002293425.1 Alistipes sp. UBA940
GCCAGAAGCTATATGTATAGATTTGTGAGAGAATTGGGGGAGCTGTGCGGGATCGACGATTTGACTTATCATCGCGCCCGCCATAATTTAGGCACCCATATTACGCTCTCGATGGGTATCCCCATAGAATCCGTGAGCCAAATGATGGGTCATACAAGGAGGAGTACCACCGAGATATACGCAAAGGTAACGGACGAAAAGGTGGAAAAAGATATGAAACTGCTTCGGAAAAGGATTGCGGGCAAAACCGTATCTTTGCACGAGAACGAAGAATTACGCGCCGCAATCCGCTTTCCGGGCGCAAAACGACAAAACAACAACGCATAAAAGATAACACGATGAAAACGACACCCATAACAATAGATAACGGACAGGTAACTATCCATTCGGCGGGAGCCGTCTGGATGTCCCAGCACCAGCTCGCCGACCTTTTCGGCGTATTCGTATCGGCTATCGGCGCAAACGTTCGCACCATTCTCAAAAGCGAGGTTCTGGACGAGCGGCGCGTCGTTCGGCAGAGAACATACAAAGACGGCTCGTTTACTACGCTCTACAATCTGGAGATGATTGCGGCGCTTGCCTTTCGGCTCAAATCGCGGCAAGCGGAGGCGTTTCGGAAATGGATAGTCCGGCAGGCCACCTCGCCCGCCGTGCTGTGGGAAATGCCTCGCACGGATATGTCCCCTATCGGAAACACATTGATTTTTGCTTTGGACTGCGTGGCTCCTATCGCCGTCAGACGATAATCCCAAGGTGTTTCAGCATCTTCTTCCGTGTCTTCGAAATATATCTCGGTGTCGGCATTGTCTATCGACAGTATAACGTTGTCGGGCAATCCTTGATCTACCGAAGAGAAAAACGTGCCTTTCGGTGTGTATGCGATATTTTCCATGTCGAGCAGAGAACAAAACCTGAAAACAGTCATCCTGTCCGGGTCATCGAGCAGCCATTTGTCAAGTTTATATTGCCCTTTGTCGGGATTTGTGAGATATGAAAGCAGGTCGCACCACAGAAGCGTCAGCACCCCGTCCCGGAAATGAAATTCAAAACCGCCGTAAGTCCGGATAAAGGCACCGTGCCCCGCATCCCAGACATCGTCGGGTGGCGGAAAGTTCGCGGTAACGTACTCCTCCGATTGCCCTGTTCGAACACTCCCGAAAGCCCCCGTTCTTATAAAGTCCAGTAATGATATTTCCATTTTTTCTCTCTTTTCACGGTGCAAGTTAACTACTCCACTTTTTTAGTGTACAGTAGTGAATTATTGTAAATGCCGAATCAACCTCTTAAATTCTGATAGTAACATTTCGTTTAATAACAACTCTTTCGCCATTCAGCACCGCCGGTTGCCAGCTCATCGATTGGATTGCTATCGCAATCTCCTGATAGATATAAGAAAGCATTTCGGGCTTATTTATTTTTGCATGCTCTATTTTGATATGGTAGGGAGCGCCGTTATCATCAATCAGATACGATAGATATATTTTCCCTCCGACACCTTTTAGCGACTGTTTGTCCAAGTAGTATTCCGGCGGATCGAGGAGCCATTTCCTTATCTCTTTCCTTGTATCGGACGCGATACTTCTGTTTGAACTCGACAAAAACCGGAGTGGTTGATCGACATCGGCCTCAGAGTAGATTGCCGGTTCGGTGTAGTGTTCGTTCAAATACTTCAA
>DBDE01000031.1:0-66349 GCA_002293425.1 Alistipes sp. UBA940
GTTCGAGTCCCTTTATCCGCACGTTAATAAGTTTTAATCCACTCTACGAACGCGTCGCCCTGCCAGACGAACAGCAGCACCCAAACCAGAAAGCGCACGAAGCAGCCGGCAAAAGTGATGGCGGCGGTGGCGACGGGACGCACCTTGTAGAACCCCAGCGCGATCATAAACACCTGCCCGATGACCGGCAGCCACGAAAAAAATGCGCCCCACACACCGAAACGCTGGATGCGCGCGCGTTGCTGTTCGAGCGTTTCGTGCCGCACCTTAAACCACCTCTCCAGCCACTCCCAGCGCGCAAACCACCCCATTGCATAGCTCGTCAGCGCACCCAAAGCATTGCCGCAGGTGGCACACGCCAGGCATATCCACGGGTCGCCGCCCGCCACCAGCAGGGCGAGCAACAGTATGTCGGAGGAGAGGCTGAGTATGGTTCCGGCGATGAAAGTGCCGAACAGCAGCCCCAAATATCCCAAGTCGGTCAACCATTCCATTGTGGTGCAAAATTATCAATTTTTTGCGTACCTTTGTTCGTTATGATAGATTTTGTCGTTATGTGGGTCGATATGGACGATCCGGCGTGGCGGGAGCAGTTTTCGCGCTTTTCGGGCATCGACAATTCGCGCAACGAGGTGTCAGAGGCGCGTTTTCGCGACTATGGCTTTATGCGTTATTGGTTTCGGGGGGTCGAAAAGTTTGCGCCGTGGGTGCGGAAGGTCCATTTCGTGACGTGCGGCCAGAAGCCCGAGTGGCTGGACGAGAGCAATCCGCGACTCAATTTGGTCGACCATAAAGATTTTATTCCGGCCGAATACCTGCCGTTGTTCAATTCGGGGGTGATTGAGAGCTATCTTCACCTGATCCCAGGGTTGGCCGAGCAGTTCGTGTTTTTCAACGACGACTTTTTTATTACGCGAGAGGTTGCTCCGGAGCGTTTTTTTGTCGATGGTCGGCCGTGCGATGTTGCCGCGTTGCGGTTTAATTCGGGCGGCGGGCAGTGGGCCAAGATGTTGCAGAACAATGTGCGGTTGGTGAATAAGCATTTTCGGACGCCGTTTTGGATGCGTACGTTTCCGCGTTTTGTGGCTTATCGCACGCCTCACAACGCCCAGCCATATCTGCGGAGCACTTTCGAGCGGGTTTGGGCGGCTTGCGGCGACGAGTTGAGCGAAAATTCGACCCATCGGTTTCGCACCGAGAGGGACCTCACGCAGGAACTTTTTCGCACCTGGCAGATTTGTGAGGATAATTATGAGCCTTATGATGTTTATGGCGATACGCGGATGTTTCCGTTGGTGCTTCATTCACGGGCGGCCATAAGGGCGGTGAGGGAGCAGAAGTATGCGTTGGTTTGTTTGAACGACAATGTGCATATTCCTCATTATCAGCGGGTTATGGCCTCCCTGCGCGATGGTTTCGAACTTATTCTTCCCGAGAAATCGACGTTCGAGTTATGAAGATTTCTGTTATTATTCCGGCATATAACGCCGCGCAGTGTTAAAAACCCATCTGTATTTAGTCAGCTCATTTCGAGTATAGGTACGGTTTTTGCTTGCAGTTAGTTTGGGTGACGCCCAAACTAATTTTTTTGTATTATGAAGAAACTTTTTCTTGGCATCGGCGCGTTCGCGCTGGTGGTGCTTTCGTCGTGCTCTAAGGAACCGATCGAACAAATTCCACAAACCGAATCTCAACCCACGACACGAGGAGTGGACAATCAAGGTTATAATTCGTTGGGGACGAGTTATGATGTTACGATGGGATATTATGAAGATGACGCAACACGCTATCCTGCTATCGACATCAACGCTTTCATTGCGGCTAACTCTCCCGATGTTCTTGTTGTGAGTTCGACCGGAGGGGGAGGTCATAAAACTTATGCCGGAAGTGATGCTGCTGATTTTTCGCAGACAGTTACGAAGGGCCTTTCCGTTACCCCAATTAAACTTTTTGGTGTATCGTTTGGATTATCTTCGGAAACAACAAGAACCAATACATATCACAGTAAGTATTCGTATGCTCGGGTCGATATGATGAAGCAGGTTAAGAGTCTGGAATTAAATGCCACTCCCGAGATGTTACGTGGATATCTTCTTCCTGCATTTACGCGAGATTTGAATTCTATGACCCCTGCGGCGTTCGTCAAAAAATATGGAACTCATATCTTATTGGATATTCATATAGGCGGGAAAATGCGATTCGATTATCGTTCCGAGATAATTGAGACATCGAGTTCGACCAGTAAAAAAGTTATTGTGGATGCAGGTGTAAAGAAAGCGGTTGTAGACGGAGGCGCAGACAAAGCAGGCTCCTTTCAAAACCAGACATCCGAAAGTCATAAGAATGCAACTTGGGAACTTTCTGTCTCCTATATGGGAGGTACAAGGAGTGGTCACTCAGTACAGTTTGACAGCAATGGGAACCCCGTCACTTCACTGAATTTCGATGCGTGGGAAAGTTCGGTGACGGAGGCCAACGCGGGAATAATCGATATAGATTGGGGCAACGCCCATTATATCTATGAGTTTATTGCCGATGCCACAAAGCGAGCTCAGATCAAGACTGCCACAGAACAATATATAGGGACAGCCGGAATGACAATGATAAAAGTTAAGCCGCTGTATAGGTTATGGGACTCATGGCATAAAAATACATTCTTCACAACGTCGTACGATGAGGCAAAGTATTATCAGACGACCCATAATTACACCTTTGACAACGGCCGTGCAGGCAGAGAAACGCATTATGTTCAAGGATATGTGTTTGAGACCCAGCAGCCCGGTACGGTACCATTGTACAGACTGTGGGACAGTGGGGCTAAAAACACGTTCTTCTCTAATTCTGCGAGTGAGGCTCAGTATTATATCAGCTCAAAAAATCACGAGTGGGATTATGGGTACAACACACACTATATTTTAGGATACGTCTATCCTAACAATTACAGTTTTCCTGCGGAATGCCGACCCGTATATCGTTTGTACAATCGAATCGATAAAAATACATTTATGACAACTGATGAAACAGAGGCAAATTACTACCGGATTCCCTCAATGGGATATTCGTGGGATAGTGGAACAACAAGCCATATTCAGGGCTATTTGCTCCCGTTCAATAATGTTCCGTAAATTTAACAGTCAGGGGGATTAACGATCCCCCTTCTTTTTGTCGCTCAGCGGATGAAAGTTGTCGATGGTTTGCCTGAGATGTTCGGTGTTCAGGTGGGTGTAGATTTCGGTCGTCAGGATGCTCTCGTGGCCCAGCATCTCCTGCACCTGCCGGATGCTCGCCCCACCCTCCAAAAGGTGCGTCGCAAAGCTATGTCGCAAAGTGTGGGGACTGACGACGGTCGTTAATCCCGCCTTGCGGGCAGCATCTTTCAGCACCAAAAACACCATCACACGAGTCAACCCACGGCCACGCGAGTTCAAAAAAACAATTTCCTCGTTGCCCCCCGAACGGACTTTTAGATACTTCCTGATGCGCTCCACGGCCGTTTCGCTCACCGGAACGAGGCGTTGCTTATCGCCCTTGCCGGTGATGCGAACGAATCCGTCGTCGAAAAAAAGGTCGTTCAGGCGAAGGTCGACAAGTTCCGAAACCCGCAGTCCGCAGCTGTACATCGTCTCGATCATTGCGGCGTTGCGCAGCCCAAGGTCACTCTGGTCGAAGGTGTTCAGGATGCGGTCTATCTCGTCGATAGTGAGCACCTCGGGCAGTTTGCGGGTGGACTTGGGACCCTCGACGAACTCGGCGGGTGACGACTCGACCATCTCTTCCAAAAGCAGGAAGTTGAAAAAGCTCTTGATGCCGCTCAACACCCGCGCCTGGGTCGTCCGCTCCACGCCCAGGTCGTAGAGCGAGGCGAGAAAACTTTCGATCATCGGTCGGGTCACCCAGCGCGGACCGACGCGATATTCGGCCTCGATGTAGCCCGCAAACTGCGCCAGATCGCGCATATAGGCCATCACGCTATTCTCCGACAACCGCTTTTCGAGCCCGATGTGGTTTTTATATTTTTTAGCAATATTTTCCCACGATTTTTCCACTTTACAAAGTTAGGAATTTTTCCGACGGCAGGGCTATTGTGTCGACCAGTTTTTTGCGTCCGTGCTTCAGGTCTATCTCGCGGGCGATGAGCGCGCCGACGCGATAGGCCATCCTTTCGCGCGCAAAAATGCCGAACAGCTGCCAATCTTCGGTCGTGATTTCCACTTCGGGATGGCGGGTAAAGTGGCGATAGATGTCGAAAAACTCGGCCTTGTACCGCTTCATCAGCGCATTGTCCTGCAACGCCCGATAGTCGCCGTCGGAGTCCAGAGCCCCTTGGCGGGTGCGAATATCGAGCGCGGCGTAGACCGCCATTCCCTCCAGATGGGTCATATAGGCCATCAGTTGCGCCATATCGCCCCGCGTTTTGACGTCGAGCGAGGGCATTTCGCCGTTTTTTATCGCAATGAAGCCCGCGTGGTGGAGCTCGTGAATGGAGTAGTATTTTATCTCGGTCGGGTCGGCCAGATAGTGCGGATGGGCGAGATTAACGCTGGCGTTGGTGCCGTACGCCACCCCCATGTCGTAGCCCAGGGTGAAGAAGAGCGACGCGCCGTCGTAGCAAAAACCCTTCGGCAGATACTCCAGTGCCACCCGTTGCGCCAGATCGGTTTCGACCACGTGGCGGCGCGCATAGTCGATGTTGCGCACTATTTGCGGCAACGTTCGGACGTCCACCTCTTCGGCTATTAGATATTTGACCAGCGCGCGGGGCGAACCGGTGGGCGCGCCATAGTCGAACATGGCATTGTGGCCGGCTAGATGGCGGGTTGCGGGAAGCGCGGCGAGACTGTCGAGCAGCTGCGGGTCACCCGTTTCGAGGTGGCGAACGGCGGTGTCGGCAAACTGGAAGTCGTACACCACGCTCTGGCCGCAAACCATGCGCGGCGAGAGCAAAAGCAGAAGTAAAATCAGTTTTTTCATACCTCTTTGACGCCGCGAATGGCGAAAGATTACAAAAATGGTTAATTTTGTGTTATGGTTGATGCCGATTTTTTAGTCATAGGCAGCGGTGCGGCGGGGCTGAGCTTCGCGCTGAAGGTTGCCGAATATGGTTCTGTGGTCGTTGTGACGAAGTCCGCGGTGACCGAAAGCAACACGCGTTTTGCCCAAGGGGGCATCAGCTCGGTGACGGACGCGGGCGACTCCTTCGAACAGCACATTGCCGACACGATGGCGGCAGGAGCGGGCATCAACGACCCTGCGACGGTCGATCTGGTGGTGCGGCGCGCCCCTGAACTCATAAAAGACCTCGTCGAATGGGGCACGCAGTTCGACAAAAAGCCCGACGGAACCTACGAGCTGGCACGCGAGGGTGGCCACACCGAGCACCGCATTCTTCACCACAAGGACCTCACCGGGGCCGAGATCGAACGTGCGCTGGTGGAGCAGGTGCGGCGTCACGAAAACATCACTGTTTACGAAAATCATTTTGCCGTCGATCTACTCACCCAGCACCACCTGGGCGAGATAGTGACCAAGCACAGCAAGAAGATAGTGTGCTTCGGGGCGTATGTGCTGGACCTGGCCACGGAGCAGATAGAGACCTTTCGTGCCCGATTCACCGTTGTGGCGACGGGCGGCGTGGGCAACGTCTATGCCACCACGACCAATCCGGCGGTTGCGACGGGCGATGGCATAGCGATGGTTCACCGTGCCAAAGGGACGACGCAGGATATGGAGTTCATTCAGTTCCACCCCACGTCGCTTTACGACCCGGGCGAGCGGCCGTCGTTCCTGATCTCGGAGGCCGTGCGCGGCTTCGGCGGTGTGCTGAGGCTGCAGAACGGCGACGAATTTATGCACCGCTATCACGAGATGGGCTCGCTCGCTCCGCGCGACATTGTTGCCCGAAGCATCGACCACGAGATGAAGATCCGCGGCGACGAGTTTGTCTATCTCGACGTAACGTCGCGCGATGCCAAAGATATAATCGACCATTTCCCCAACATCTATGAAAAGTGCCTTTCGCTGGGCATCGACATCACCCGAGATTGGATTCCGGTCGTTCCGGCGGCGCACTATTGCACGGGCGGGATCAAGGTCAACCTCAATGGCGAGAGCTCCATCAACCGCCTTTACGCGCTGGGCGAGTGTTCGTGCACGGGTCTTCACGGGGCCAACAGGTTGGCGAGCAACTCGCTTATCGAGGCGATAGTTTATGCCGACCAGGCCGCCAGGCACGCCATTGCCCATATCGGCGGGGTCGAGCTTCAGGACGGGATCCCCGGCTGGGACGACGACGGAACAGCCGCGCCCGAGGAGATGGTGCTCATCACCCAGAATGCCAAAGAGATGCAGCAGATAATGAGCAATTATGTGGGCATAGTTCGCTCGAACCTGCGGCTGGAACGGGCTGCTCGCCGGTTGGAGATTATTTGGTATGAGACGGAAGAGCTGTATGCCAAGACCACGCCCAGCAAGCGGCTGTGCGAGCTTCGCAATATGATAACGGTCGGTTACCTTATCATTAAGCAGGCCCGCTCCCGCCGCCAATCCATCGGCCTGCACTACTCGACCGACTATCCTACTTCAGCGTCCTGATCGACAGGATGTGGATCGTGACGCCGATTGCCACCACAAAAAGTATGCCTCGCAGCCACCACGAGCTGACAGCCAGGAAAGCCGACAGCAAAATAGTCGCCCAAAGCACCACCACCGAAACTATTTTTGCCCGAAGAGGAATCGCCCGATGCTCCCTCCAATTACGAATGTAACCGCCTAAGTATCTGTTGTTTAACAGCCACCCGTAAAGACGCGGCGAGGCCCGGCACCACAACGCCGCCGTCAAAAGCAAAAAAGGCGTTGTGGGCAAAACCGGAAGGAATATGCCCGCAACACCCAGCCCGAGAGTCAAACTCCCGAGAATGATAAACAAAATCCTCATTTAGAACTCCACCACCGGAGCGACCTCCGAACCCTCCGCGGCCTCGAAATAGCCGTGCGGCTCGAACCCGAACATCGACGCAAAAATGTTCCCCGGGAAGCGTCTCAGTGAGGTGTTGTACCCCTGAACAGTCTCGTTGAACCGCTGACGCTCCACCGTGATGCGATTTTCCGTCCCCTCCAACTGCGCCTGCAATTCGAGAAAATTCTGGTTGGCCTTCAGCTCCGGATACTGCTCCGCCACAACCATCAACCGCCCCAACGCCTGCGTCAAACCGCTCTGTGCCGAGTTGAACTGCGCAATAGCCTCGGGAGTGAGCTGGTTGGGGTCGACCGTCACCTGGGTTGCGCGTGCACGTGCGGCGATGACCCCTTCGAGGGTCGAACTTTCGTGCGCCGCATAGCCCTTCACGGTGTTCACCAGATTGGGAATGAGGTCGGCGCGGCGTTGATATTGGTTTTCGACCTGTGCCCACGACTGTTTGACGGCCTCTTCCTGCTGAACAAAGCCGTTGTACTTGCCCGATCCCCACATAAACAGCACCACGGCGATAGCCACGATGACAACGATTGCGATCAATCCTTTTTTCATAATAATTTATGTTTAATTAAAGTTTTTGTCAAAACCCGCTCCGTGCGCCTCCTCCTCCGCTGCGGCCGCCGCCGAAACCTCCTCCAAATCCACCGCCGAAGCTCCCTCCGCCTCCGAAACTTCCGCCTCCGCGACCCATACTCCCAAGAAGCGTGCCCAGCAAAAATCCACCCAAACCTCCCCCACCCCCGCGCGAGAGAACGATGACCAAAAGTATGAGCAACAATAGGCCCCCGATAGCGGCCCACGGCGACACCTCTTCTTCGCTATCGGCCTGGTAAAGCGCGCCCAACTCCTCGCGATTGCCCATAAGAATATTATAGACCGCCGTCACGCCCGCCAGAGTGCCGCCGTCGAAGTCACCCGCACCGAGCGGACCCACCATATATGTGGTCTGGATGCGTTTACAAATAGCATCGGGCAACACCCCCTCGAGCCCATATCCCGTCTCGAACTGAATGTCGCGTTGCTGACGTACCACGCTGATTACCAGCCCGTTATCGCGCCCTTTCTCCCCCACCCCGAGTTCGTTCAGACGGCGATGGGCAAACATATCGAGCTCATCCTCGGGCACGCTGTCGAGCACGATCACTGCGATCTGGGCAATGTGCTGTGAGGCCAGCTCGGCGCACATATCGTTGATTTTGGAGACCGTGGAGGGGTTCAGGATATTGTCGGGATTATCGACCCATTGCGCATTTAGGGTAAAGGCGCAAAAGAGGACAAAAACGAGGCACAGATGCTTTCTCATACCGCACAAAGGTACAACAATAATCGTACAAATCACAAAATGATAAGCGAGAATGATAGTTCTGGGCGAACGATAAGAATAAATGATGGAAAGTGTTGCCGGTTCGAGAAATTTTTGTACCTTTGTGCCCTGATTTTATGCCCGAACGAAAAGTAATTCATTTATAGACAATAATATATGCCTACTATTCAGCAGTTAGTGAGAAAGGGTCGGACGACTATCGAACAGAAGAGCAAGTCGCCGTCGTTGGATGCGTGTCCTCAGCGCAGGGGTGTTTGCGTGAGGGTTTATACCACCACGCCTAAGAAGCCGAACTCGGCGATGCGTAAGGTTGCGCGTGTGAGGTTGGTCAACGGAAAGGAAGTCAATGCCTATATTCCCGGCGAGGGGCACAATTTGCAGGAGCACTCGATCGTGCTTGTGCGCGGGGGCAGGGTTAAGGACCTTCCGGGTGTGCGTTATCACCTTGTCAGGGGTGCTTTGGATTCGGCCGGTGTGGCCAATCGCAAGCAGAGGAGGAGTAAGTATGGGGCCAAGAAGCCTAAGTAAAGAAATTTTATACCTTATATAATAAGCGATGAGAAAAGCAAAGCCTAAAAAGCGAATTCTACTTCCGGATCCGAAGTTTTCAGACACGCAGGTTACGCGGTTTGTCAACTCGTTGATGTTGGATGGCAAGAAGAGTATTGCCTACACCATTTTCTACGATGCGTTGGATATG
Organism: Alistipes sp. UBA940; assembly: GCA_002293425.1. Taxonomy (GTDB): domain Bacteria; phylum Bacteroidota; class Bacteroidia; order Bacteroidales; family Rikenellaceae; genus UBA940. Next base: position 8,998 of record DBDE01000031.1, read on the forward strand.
GTCGGCGAGAAGATGAAAGATGCTGACAAGGCTCCGTTGGAGATCTTCAAGCAGGCGTTGGAGAATATCACCCCCCAGGTGGAGGTTAAGAGCCGCAGGGTCGGTGGTGCGACATTCCAGGTGCCGATGGAGGTGAGGCCGGAGAGGAAAGTGAGTATTTCGATGAAACATATGGTTATGTATTCGAGGAAGCGGGCAGGTAAGTCGATGGCCGAGAAGCTGGCGGGCGAGATTATGGCCGCTTATAATAACGAGGGTGCGGCGTTTAAGCGCAAGGAGGAGATGCACCGTATGGCGGATGCTAATAAGGCGTTTGCACATTTTAGGTTTTAGGGGATATGGCGAGAGATTTAAAGTTCACGAGGAATATCGGCATTATGGCTCACATCGACGCGGGGAAGACCACCACGTCGGAGCGCATTTTGTTTTATACGGGCAAGACCCATAAGATCGGCGAGACCCACGAGGGTTCGGCCACTATGGACTGGATGGCGCAGGAGCAGGAACGTGGTATCACCATCACCTCTGCGGCCACGACGGCGTTTTGGAATTATAAGGACCATCAGTATCAGATCAACATTATCGACACTCCGGGCCACGTCGACTTCACTGTCGAAGTGGAACGTTCGCTCAGGGTGCTGGATGGTGCTGTTGCGACTTTTTGTGCCGTGGGCGGGGTTGAACCCCAGTCGGAGACCGTTTGGAGGCAGGCCGATAAGTACAGGGTTCCCAGGATCGGTTATGTGAATAAGATGGACCGGACGGGTGCCGACTTTTTGAGCGTTTGTTCGGAGGTTAAGGAGAAGCTGGGCGCGACGGCGTTGCCGGTCGTGTTGCCGATCGGGCACGAGCACGAGTTCGAAGGGTTGGTGGACCTGATATACAACAGGGCTTATTACTATTTCGACGATAAGAATGTTCGGGACAACTTTACGGTTAAGGATATTCCGGACAGTATGAAGGCCGAGGCGGCCGAGTGGCGTGCGAAGTTGATCGAGGAGGTTGCGACGGTGGACGAGGCGTTGATGGAGAAGTTTTTCGACGATCCCGAGACGATCACGCCCGAGGAGCTGATTGCCGCTATTCGCAAGGCGACGATGGAGATGGTTATCGTGCCGATGCTGTGTGGCAGTTCGTTCAAGAATAAGGGGGTGCAGATATTGCTCGATTATGTTATTGCGTTTTTGCCTTCTCCGTTGGATGTGGATGCTATTGTGGGCACCGATCCCAAGACAGGGAACGAGATAGAGCGCAAGCCGAGCGAGACAGAGCCGTTTGCTGCTTTGGCGTTTAAGATCGCTACGGACCCGTTTGTGGGACGGTTGGCGTTTATTCGCGTTTATTCGGGCAAGCTAGATGCGGGGAGCTATGTTTATAACTCGCGGAGCGATAAGAAGGAGAGGATTTCGCGGATTTACCAGATGCACGCCAATAAGCAGAACCCGATAGAGTACGTTGGGGCGGGTGATATTGCGGCTGTGGTAGGGTTTAAGGATGTGAGGACGGGCGACACGCTGTGTGATGAGAAGGCGGCTATCGTGTTGGAGTCGATGACTTTCCCCGATCCGGTTATCGGGTTGGCGGTGGAGCCGAAGACGCAGAAAGACCTCGATAAGTTGGGTGTCGGGCTGTCTAAGCTGGCCGAAGAGGACCCGACGTTTACCGTGAGGACCGACGAGGAGAGCGGCCAGACGATTATTTCGGGTATGGGCGAGTTGCATTTGGAGATTATCGTGGACAGGTTGAAGAGGGAGTTCGGTGTGGAGATCAACCAGGGTGCACCTCAGGTTAATTATAAGGAGGCGTTGACTAAGGCCGTTCAGCATCGCGAGGTGTTTAAGAAGCAGACCGGGGGTCGCGGTAAGTTTGCCGATATTATCTTTGAACTCGGACCGGCGGATGCGGATGCTCCGGAAGGTTTGCAGTTTGTGGACGAGGTGAAGGGCGGCAATATTCCCAAGGAGTTTATTCCGGCTGTTCAGAAGGGTTTTGCGAGCGCAATGAGCAATGGTGCGTTGGCGGGGTATAATGTGGACAGTATGAAGGTTCGCCTTATCGACGGGTCGTTCCATCCGGTGGATTCGGACCAGTTGTCGTTTGAAATTGCGGCGAGGGCCGGTTTCCGCCACGCTGCGCCTAAGGCGGGTTCGGTGATTATGGAGCCTGTGATGGCGGTCGAGGTGGTGACTCCGGAGGAGAATATGGGGGACATTATCGGCGACTTGAATAAGCGTCGCGGCAAGGTGGAAGGGATGGAGCAGAAGGGGAACGCGCGGTTGGTGAAGGCCAAGGTTCCGTTGAGCGAGATGTTCGGTTATGTGACGGTGCTCAGGACCTTGTCGAGCGGTCGTGCGACCAGTTCGATGGAGTTGTCGAGCTACGAGGAGGTTCCGAGCAATATCGCCAAGGACATTATCGAGAAATCGGCGGGTAGGAGAAAACAAGAAGAAGAATAGGAATATGAGTCAGAAAATCAGGATTAAGTTGAAGTCTTTCGATCACACGCTGGTGGATAAGTCGGCTGAGAAGATCATAAAGACGGTTAAGACGAGTGGAGCTGTTGTTAGCGGGCCGGTGCCCTTGCCCACGCGTAAGAAGATTTTTACCGTGAACAGGTCTACTTTTGTGAACAAGAAGGCGCGCGAGCAGTTTCAGTTGTGTACGTTTAAGAGGATTTTGGACATTTACAGCTCTACGTCCAAGACCATCGATGCGTTGATGAAGTTGGAGTTGCCGAGCGGTGTGGAGGTTGAAATCAAGGTTTGATTGCGCTTCATCTCTCAAAAGCAATCACGTTTTAAGGAATTTAGTTGTAATAAAATAAGTAATGTCGGGAATTATTGGAAAAAAGGTCGGAATGACTTCCGTCTACGGGGCCGACGGCAAGAATATGCCGTGCACCGTCATTGAGGCTGGTCCGTGCGTGGTTACGCAAGTGAAGACTGTGGAGAAAGATGGTTACTCTGCTGTTCAGCTTGCCTATGACGATACGACAGAGAAGCACACCAGCAAGGCCGTTTTGGGTCATTTGAAAAAGTCGGGCAGCACGCCTAAGCGTAAGTTGGCCGAGTTCAGGGACTGGGAGGGCAAGGAGTTGAATTTGGGAGATGCGGTGACTGTGGGTGATTTTGTGGAGGAGGCTTGGTTGGATGTTACGGGCATTTCGAAGGGGAAAGGTTTTCAGGGCGTTGTGAAGAGGCACGGCTTTGCCGGGGTTGGTGGCCAGACGCACGGTCAGCACAATCGGGCGAGAAAGCCGGGTTCGCTCGGGGCGTCGAGTTATCCTTCGCGGGTGTTTAAGGGCAAGAAGTTGCCCGGGCACACGGGTGGCGATCGGGTGACGGTTGCGAATTTGAAGATTTTGAAGATTATTCCCGAGAATAATTTGTTGCTTGTCAAAGGGTCGGTTCCCGGGGCAAAGGGTACTTATCTGTTAATTGAGGACTGAGGGTTATGAAACTGAAGGTATATGATATTGCGGGCAAGGAGACATCGACGAGTGTCGAGCTTGCCGAGGGGGTTTTCGGTGTCGAGCCGAACGATCACGCTATTTGGTTGGATGTTAAGCACTATTTGGCCGCTCAGCGTCAGGGGACTCACAAGTCGAAGCAGAGGAACGAGGTTGCCGGATCGACTAAGAAGTTGAAGAAACAGAAGGGTACGGGTGGCGCGCGTGCGGGTAGCATTAAGAATCCGTTGTTTGTCGGCGGAGGTCGTGTGTTCGGTCCGGTTCCGCGGGATTATTCGTTTAAGCTCAATAAGAAGCTGAAGCAGTTGGCCCGCAGGAGCGCGTTGACTTATAAGGCAAAGGGCGAGGCGATTAAGGTTGTCGACGGGTTTGGGTTTGCCGAACCTAAGACTAAGGCTTTTATCGGTGCGATGGGTGCTTTGGGGCTTGGCCGGAAGGTGTTGGTTGTGTTGGAGAGTGGCGACAGAAATACCGTTTTGTCGGCCAGGAATGTGCCGGGTGTTAAGGTTGTGGAGGCGCGGAATGTGAACACTTATGACGTGATGAATAGCACATCGATATTGGCTACGGCTGAGGCTGTGGGTGTTCTTAATGAATTGTTGGGTTGAAAGTTATGGAGAATATTTTGATTAAACCCGTTTTGACGGAGAAGATGACGGCTATCGGCGAGAAGATGGCGCGTTATGGCTTCGTGGTCGAACGTTCGGCTAATAAAATTGCCATTAAGGATGCAGTGGAGAAGGCTTATGGAGTGAAGGTGGCCGATGTGAACACGGTGATCTATATGGGTAAGGCCAAGAGGCGTTATACCAAGAACGGTTTGCAGGTTGGGCGGAGTAACCACACCAAGAAGGCTGTTGTGACGTTGCAGGCCGGGGATAAGATTGATTTTTACGCTAATATTTAAGGGAGATGGCAGTCAGGAAATTTAAGCCTATTACGCCCGGACAGAGGCATAAGGTTATCAGCACGACGACGGATATTACGACGTCGGTGCCGGAGAAGAGTCTGTTGGCTCCTAAGAAGCGCAGCGGTGGCAGGAACAACACGGGTAAGATGACCGTGAGGTATATCGGCGGCGGTCATAAGCAGAGGTATAGGGTTATCGACTTTAAGAGGCAGAAGGACGGGGTTCCGGCTGTGGTGAAGAGTATCGAGTATGATCCTAACAGGACGGCGAGGATCGCGTTGTTGCAGTATCCCGATGGGGAGAAGACTTATATTATCGCTCCGAATGGGTTGAGTGTGGGTCAGAGTGTTGTTAGCGGGCCTGGGGCGGCTCCCGAGGTTGGGAACTGTTTGTTGCTGGCCGAGGTGCCGCTTGGAACAGTGGTTCACGCGATCGAGCTTTATCCGGGTCAGGGCGCGGTGATGGCGAGGAGTGCGGGGAGCTATGCTCAGTTGCTGGCCAGAGAGGGTAAGTATGCTATTTTGAAGTTGCCTTCGGGGGAGACACGGATGGTGTTGACCACTTGTCGAGCAACGGTGGGTGTTGCTTCGAATGTCGACCACGGGTTGGAGAGTCACGGTAAGGCGGGTCGGAGAAGGCATTTGGGTCGCAGGCCGCGCAACAGGGGGGTTGTGATGAACCCGGTGGATCACCCGATGGGTGGTGGTGAAGGTCGCGCAAGCGGTGGTCACCCGAGGAGTAGGACGGGGTTGTTGGCGAAGGGTTATAAGACCAGGGCCAAGAAGAAGGCTTCGTCGAAGTTCATTGTGTCTAAGAAAAAGAAGTGATAATATATGAGTCGTTCATTGAAAAAGGGGCCATATATTGAGCCCAAGCTCGAGGCGAGAGTTATTGCGCAGAGCGAGAGCAGCAAGAAGAGTGTTATTAAGACGTGGTCGAGGGCAAGTATGATTTCGCCCGATTTTGTGGGGCAGACCATTGCGGTGCATAATGGGAATAAGTTTATTCCGGTTTATGTGACCGAGAATATGGTGGGTCACAAGTTGGGAGAGTTTGCTATGACGCGTAATTTCCGCGGTCATGCGGGTAATCGTAAAAAGTAGGAACAGGTTAGATTATGGGATCGAGAAAACACGATGCGGCCGAGGTTCGCAAGGCCGAGAAGAGGCAGAAGGCTTTCGCTATTCTGCGGGACTGCCCTACTTCACCGCGTAAGATGAGGTTGGTGGCGGATATTGTTCGGGGCGTGGAGATCAATAAGGCGTTGGGGATTTTGAGGTATTCGAAGAAGGAGGCGTCGATCAAGGTCGAAAAGCTTTTGCGCTCTGCCATTAAGAATTGGGAGAACAAGAACGAGGGGCTGAGGTTGGAAGATACTCCGCTGTGTGTTAAGGAGATAATGGTGGACGAGGGCCGGATGCTGAAGAGGATCCAGCCGGCTCCGCAGGGAAGGGCACACAGGATTCGCAAGAGGTCCAATCACGTCACCATCGTTGTGGACAGGTTGGAACAGAAGCCCGAGGCTGTTGCTAAAAAGGGGGGCGCAAAGGGGGGCGCGAAAGGAGCCGTGAAGAAAGAAGTTGCACAGGAAACTAAAGCCGAATAAGAAATGGGACAGAAAGTTAATCCGATATCGAATCGTTTGGGAATTGTTCGCGGATGGGATTCGAACTGGTATGGGGGTAAGGATTTTTCGGCTAAGCTGGTCGAGGATGCGACCATCCGGAAATATTTGAATGCACGTTTGGCTAAGGCGAGCATCTCGAAGATCATTATCGAACGGACGCTGAAGATGGTCACCGTGACTATCTCGACTGCGCGGCCCGGGATAATTATCGGCAAGGGCGGCTCGGAGGTCGATAAGTTGAAAGAAGAGCTGAAGAAGTTGACGGGCAAGGAGGTTCAGATCAACATTTTCGAAGTTAAGAGGCCGGAGGTGGATGCCGTGATCGTGGCTAACAATATCGCGAGGCAGTTGGAGGGCAGGATCTCTTACAGAAGGGCGATCAAGAGTGCCATTGCTTCGACGATGAGGATGGGTGCCGAGGGGATTAAGATTCAGATTTCGGGTCGTGTCGGTGGAGCCGAGATGGCGCGGAGCGAGAGCTATAAGGAGGGTCGTATTCCGTTGCACACGTTCAGGGCCGATATCGATTACACTTTGGCCGAGGCGTTGACCAAGGTGGGGATATTGGGTGTGAAGGTTTGGATTTGTACGGGCGAGGTTTATCAGAAGCGCGATTTGTTCGAGTATCAGGGCGCGAGTGCAAGCTCGTTCTCGGGCGGCGGTGATCGCGGTGGCGACAGAAGGGATCGTGGTGATCGCAGGGATCGCGGGGACAGGCGCGGCGGTGGTGATCGCAGGGATAACAGAGGGCCTCGCCGTTAGTTTTTGAGGAGCGGGAGGATTGTGCGTCGGGGTGTTTTTTTTGAATAATTAATTTAAGAGATAAGAGATGTTACAGCCGAAAAAGACCAAGTTCCGCAGGATGCAGAAGGGTCGTATGAAAGGTTTGGCGGGCAGGGGGAACCAGTTGGCTTTTGGTTCGTTTGCCATTAAGGCTTTGGATTCGACGTGGATTACGGGACGTCAGATCGAGGCGGCCAGGCAGGCGATCGTGAGGCATATGAAGCGTGAGGGGCAGTTGTGGATTCGGATATTTCCGGATAAGCCCATCACCAAGAAGCCTGCCGAGGTGCGAATGGGTAAGGGTAAGGGTGCTCCGGAGGGGTTTGTTGCTCCGGTGACGCCGGGCAGGATATTGTTTGAGGCCGAGGGTGTGCCTTTGGCGGTTGCCAAGGAGGCGATGAGATTGGGAGCCCAGAAGTTGCCTATCATTACTAAGTTTATAGTTAGAAGGGATTATACCGAAACTGTTTGACGATTATGAAGACATTGGAGATTAAGGAGTTGTCGGTGGCGGATTTGCGCGAGAGGATCGATGTTGAGCGCAAGAATTTGCGTGAGATGAAGCTGAATCACGCGGTGAGTCCGTTGGAAAATCCGAGTAAGATTAAGAGTTCTCGCAGGGATATTGCGCGGATGATGACTGTTTTGGGTCAGAAAAATGCACAGTAGGATTATGGAAAGGAATCTGAGAAAAGAGAGGATCGGAACGGTCGTGAGCAACAAGATGGAGAAGACCATCGTGGTTGCGGTTAAGCGTAAGGTGAAACATCCGATGTATGGCAAGTTTGTGAATAAGACGACGAAGTTTGCTTGCGAGGATGCGGAGAATAGTTGTAATCCAGGTGATGTGGTTAAGATAATGGAGACACGTCCGTTGTCGAAGACCAAGCGTTGGAGGTTGACGGAAATTATTGAAAGGGCGAAATAGTTATGATACAGCAGGAAAGTAGATTGACCGTCGCTGATAATAGCGGCGCCAAGGAGGTGCTTTGCATTAGGGTGCTTGGGGGTACGAAGAGGTTGTATGCATCTATTGGGGATAAGATTGTGGTTAGTGTTAAGAGTGCCACGCCGGCGGGCGAGATGAAGAAGGGGACGGTGTCGAAGGCGGTTGTGGTGCGGACTAAGAAGGAGGTGAGGCGGCAGAACGGGTCGTATATTCGCTTTGACGATAACGCGGTTGTTTTGTTGAATAACCAGGGCGAGATGCGTGGGACACGTATTTTCGGGCCGGTTGCCAGGGAGCTTCGCGATGGGTATATGAAGATTGTGTCATTAGCACCGGAGGTATTGTAAGATGGCAAATAAATTACATATTAAGCGTGGCGACACCGTGATGGTGTTGGCCGGGAACGATAGGGGTAAGTCGGGCAAGGTGCTGAGCGTTAAGGAACAGAGGGCTGTCGTGGAGGGTGTGAATATGGTTTCGAAGAGCACTAAACCCAACGCTAAGAATACCCAGGGAGGCATTGTTAAGCAGGAGGCGGCGGTTCACGTGTCGAATTTGCAGTTGGTGGACCCGGTGAGCGGGATCCCGACGCGGGTTGGACGCAGGGTCGGGGCCGATGGGAAGTTGGTTCGTTATGCTAAAAAGTCAGGGGAGGAGATTAAATAATGGCAGCTGCTAATAAGGTGGGCAAGTATGTTCCCACGTTTAAGACTAAGTATAGGGAAGAGATCAAACCCGCGCTGGTTAAGGAGTTCGGGTATAAGAGCGTGATGCAGGTACCCAAGCTGGAGAAGATCGTGGTTAATCAGGGTATGGGCCAGGCTGTGGCTGATAAGAAACTCATCGATGTTGCGATTGCCGAGTTGACCCAGATTACGGGCCAGAAGGCTGTGCAGACAAGGTCGAAGAAGGATATTTCGAACTTTAAACTCCGTAAAGGGATGCCTGTCGGGGTGAGGGTTACGTTGCGGGCCGACAAGATGTATGAGTTTATGGAGCGGTTGGTTGCCGTGGCATTGCCTCGTATTCGCGACTTCAAGGGGATCAACGAGAAGTTCGACGGTCAGGGCAATTACACGCTGGGGATCACCGAGCAGATTATTTTTCCGGAGATCGACATCGACAAGATCACCAAGATCCTTGGGATGGAGATCACCTTCGTGACCAGTGCCGGGAATGACGCCGAGGCTTATGCGTTGCTCAGGGAGTTCGGGTTGCCGTTTAAGAATGCTAAAAAAGTACAGTAAAGAGATATGGCGAAAGAGTCGATGAAGGCGCGCGAAGTGAAGCGCGCGAAGTTGGTGGCCAGGTATGCCGAGAAGCGCAAGGCTTTGAAGGAGGCCGGCGATCAGGTTGGGCTGAGCAAGTTGCCGCGAAATTCCAATCCCATCCGGATGCACAACAGGTGCAAGTTGACCGGAAGGCCGAAAGGTTATATGAGGCAGTTCGGCATCAGCCGCATCCANNATCCAGTTCCGCGAAATGGCCTCTCAGGGGTTGATCCCCGGGGTTAAGAAAGCCAGCTGGTAGGCCGAAACACGGGGGTGCCCGGGAGAGAGGGGGATAGAAGGGGGTGAAGGAGCTATGAGAGGGGCTGGTCTGCCCCACCCTTGTTGTTAAATATTTCAGAGATAGTGGTTTATTGAAAATAAATCACTATCTTTGCACGATTTTTCGCGTTTGCCGAGCCGGATGGCAAGGCAATGCAGAGTTTAATTTTAATATTCTAATTGTTAGACAGTTATGACAGATCCTATTGCGGATTTTCTGACTCGAATTAGAAACGCGGCGAAAGCCAACCACAAGACGGTTGAAGCTCCCGGTTCAAAAATTAAACAAGAGATGACCAAGATCCTCTACGATCAGGGTTATATTCTTGCTTATAAGTTCGAGCAGGACGAGAAGGGAAAACCTTCCATCAAGATTGCACTGAAGTACAATCCCACCACCAAAGTCAATGCTATCAAGGAGCTGAAGCGCATTTCGCGCCCGGGCTTGCGACGTTATGCGTCGGCGGCAGAGATGCCCAGAGTGATGAACGGGTTGGGGATTGCCATTGTTTCCACTTCGAAAGGTATAATGACGGACAAGGCGGCCCGGGCAGAGAATGTCGGGGGCGAGGTGTTGTGTTATATTTATTAATGTAAAAGTTTAACTTCCGCCGCGCAGGGAAATGGGTCGTGGCGGATAAATTTTGATAATATTTTAAGATGTCGAGAATTGGTAAATTACCTGTAAACCTGCCCGCCGGGGTGACCGTGGAGGTCGGTGCCGGCAATGTGGTTAGTGTGAAAGGGCCTCTTGGACAGTTGTCGCAGGCGGTGGATCCCGATATAAAGGTTTCTGTCGATGGCGATGTTTTGACCGTTACCAGGCCTACGGATCAGCCGCGTCATCGGTCGATGCACGGTTTGTACAGGGCCCTGATCAACAATATGGTTGTCGGGGTGAGCAAGGGTTATGAGATCAAGCAGGAGCTGGTCGGTGTCGGTTTCAAGGCCGAGGTTGTTAACGGGGTGTTGCAGATGAGTTTGGGATATTCGCACGATGTTTATTTGATGTTGCCGTCGGAGGTTAAGGCGGAGGCGTTGACGGACAGGAAGGCGAATCCGATTGTGACTTTGAAGAGCATCGATAAGCAGTTGATCGGTCAGGTTGCGGCGAAGATACGGAGCTTGCGTAAGCCGGAACCGTATAAGGGCAAGGGTATTAAGTTTGTTGGCGAGCAGTTGCGTCGCAAGGCTGGTAAGTCTGCCGGTAAATAATAGGAGGTTGTAAGTTATGGCATTGACAAAGACAGAAAGAAGGGCGCGCATTAAGATGCGTATACGGAAGGTGGTTAGTGGCACGGCCCAGCAACCGAGGATGAGTGTTTACAGGAGCAATAAGGGGATTTACGTTCAGTTTATCGACGATGTGGCCGGTAAGACGTTGGCTTCGGCGAGTTCGATGGATAAGGGCGTGGAGGGCAAGACCCCGATGGAGGTTGCAGCGGCTGTCGGGAAGTTGGCGGCTAAGAACGCTGTGGCGAAGGGGATAGAGAAGGTTGCTTTCGACAGGAATGGGTACTTGTACCACGGCAGGGTGAAGACTTTGGCGGAGGCTGCGAGAGAGGGAGGTTTGAAATTTTAATTTCGGGTTGATATGGCAAAGAGTAATATACAGAAAGTCAGGACCAGCGACCTGGAGTTGAAGGACAGGCTGGTGAGCATCCAGAGGGTGACCAAGGTGACTAAGGGCGGTCGGACGTTCAGTTTTTCGGCGATCGTGGTCGTTGGGGACGAGAAGGGCGTTGTGGGTTATGGTTTGGGCAAGGCGGGCGAGGTTACGTCGGCTATTGCCAAGGGAGTGGAGGATGCTAAGAAGAATTTGGTGAAGATACCGGTTTTGCACGGGACTATCCCCCACCCTCAGGAGATGCGTTATAGCGGGTCGGAAGTTTTGATCCGTCCGGCGGCTCCCGGTACAGGGATTATTGCGGGTGGTGCTATGCGTGCAGTGTTGGAGAGCGCGGGGGTGAAGAACGTGTTGGCAAAGAGCAAGGGTTCGAGTAATCCGCACAACCTGGTGAAGGCGACTATTGGTGCTTTGTTGGAGCTCAGGGACGCTTATACGGTTGCCCAGACGCGTGGTATTTCGATGAGTAAGGTTTTTAATGGTTGATTAGGAAGATGGCAAAGATTAAGATCACTCAGATAGTTAGCCGCATCGGAAGCACTGCTCGTCAGAAGAGGAATCTCGATGCGTTGGGGATTAAGAAGTTGAACAGGAGCGTTGTGCACGAGGACTCGAACATCATTAAGGGGATGATCGAGAAGGTTAGACACTTGGTTAAGGTGGAAGCGGCTACGGAGGCTGATTTGAAGCCTAAGGCGGCTAAGGCTGCCCCGACGAAGAAGGTTGTTGCGGCACCTAAGGTTGCTGCTCCTAAGACTTCGGCGGCGGAGAAGCCCGCGGTTAAGAAGCCGGTGGCCGAGAAGAAGGCTGCGGCCCCGAAGAAACCCGTTGCGACCAAGACCGCGGCCGAGAAGAAGCCTGTGGCGAAAAAGCCGGCAACGGCCAAGACCGCGGCTCCGAAAAAGCCGACTGCACCGAAGAAAGTTAAGGAATAATTTTTTACGATTACAACTATGGAATTAAATAATTTGAAACCCGCCAAGGGATCGACGCACAGGGAGCGCAGGATCGGTCGCGGAGAGGGCTCGGGCAAGGGCGGTACGTCGACTCGCGGGCATAAGGGTGCTCAGTCGCGGTCGGGTTATTCGCGCAAATTGGGCTTCGAGGGAGGCCAGATGCCTTTGCAGCGTCGGTTGCCGAAGTTCGGGTTTACCAATATCGAGAGGGTTGAGTTTAAGCCCATCAATCTCGGCACTTTAGAAGAGCTGGCCGTGAAGAGGAATCTGAGCGAGATATCGGTGGATACCCTGATCGAGGCTGGTTTTGTGTCGAAGAACGATCGGGTGAAGGTTTTGGGTAACGGTGCCTTGACCAAGGCTTTGACGGTGACGGCTCACGCTTTTTCGAAGAGCGCGGCGGCGGCTATCGAAGGTTTGGGAGGCAAGTCCATTAAACTCTGAAATTTATGAAGTTTATAACGACGATTAAAAACATCTTCAAGATCGAGGAGCTTCGGGAGAAGCTGGTTTATACGGTCTTGCTGGTTCTGGTTTACAGGTTCGGGAGTTTTATTGTTATCCCCGGGTTGAATCCTGTGGCTGTGGCGGAACTGGGGAGCCAGGTGCAGGGGAACGGGTTGTTGACTCTGTTGGACATTTTCTCGGGGGGTGCGTTTTCCAACGCTTCGATCTTTGCGTTGGGGATTATGCCCTACATTTCGGCCTCGATCGTGATCCAGTTGCTGGGGATTATATGGCCCTATTTCCAGAAGTTGCAGAAGGAGGGCGAGAGCGGAAGGCGGAAGATGAACCAGTGGACGAGGTATTTGACCATTGTCGTTTTGTTTTTGCAGGGTCCGGCCTATTTGGCGAATTTGTTGTCGCCGATGGGGAGCAATTTGAGCGGTGCATTGACGCTGCCTCAGGGTCAGTTTATGGCTGTGGCTATGACGTGCTTGATCGCAGGGACGATGTTTACGATGTGGTTGGGCGAGAAGATTACGGACAAGGGCATCGGGAACGGGGTTTCGCTCATCATTATGGTGGGGATTATCGCCAGGTTGCCGTTTGCGTTGTGGAGCGAGATTACGACGAGGGTGATTAACAGCACGGGTGTGGTGATGTTGGTTGTGGAGCTGGTGTTGTTGTACCTTATTTTTATGGCGTCGATCGCTTTGGTCCAGGCGGTGCGGAAGATTCCGGTGCAGTATGCTAAGCGGATCGTGGGGAATAAGCAGTACGGCGGAGTTAGGCAGTATATTCCGCTGAAGATCAATGCGGCGGGGGTTATGCCGATTATTTTTGCTCAGGCGTTGATGTTTGTTCCGGCTTTGTTCCAGAATTGGGGCGATGGCGGTTTTGCGCGTTGGATGGGTTATGGGGGTTTACCTTATAATGTTGTATTTTTCGTTTTGGTGGTGGCGTTTACCTATTTTTATACGGCCATCACGGTTAATCCTGTTATGATGGCGGACGATATGAAGCGCAACGGCGGCTTTATTCCGGGGGTTAAACCTGGGAAGGCAACGGCTTCGTATTTGGACGACATTATGACGAGGATCACACTTCCGGGCTCCATATTTTTGGGGGTTATTGCGATTTTGCCGACTTTTGCGGCAGAATTGGGTATTAATCAGCAGTTTGCGTTGTTCTTCGGGGGGACGAGTTTGCTGATTTTGGTGGGTGTGGTACTCGACACTTTGAGGCAGATCGAGAGTTATTTACTGATGCGTCATTATGACGGCTTGATGAAGACGGGCCGGATTAAGGGACGCACGGGGAACTAACTTTATGATCTCGCTGAAGACCGAGGAGGAGATCGAGATCCTTCGGGAGAATAACATTCTGGTGAGTAAGACGCTTGCTTTGGTGGGCGGTCATATTCGGCCGGGTGTTACGACCGAAGAGCTAGATCGGATTGCGGAGGAGTTCATTAGGGATAATGGTGCTGTTCCGGGATTTCTCGGTTATAATGGTTTTCCGAAGACGCTGTGTGTGGGGGTGAACGAGGAGGTGGTGCACGGTATTCCGGGGTCGTATGTGTTGCGGGAGGGTGACATTTTGTCGGTGGATTGTGGTACGATTATGAAGGGGTTTTATGGTGATTCGGCCTACACGTTTTGTGTGGGCGAGGTTAGTCCGGATAAGCTGAGGCTTTTGGATGTTACCAGGGAAGCTCTTTGTAAGGGTGCGGCGCAGGCTAAGGCAGGGAATCGCGTGGGCGATATTTCTGCGGCTGTGCAGAGGCATGCCGAGACGAATGGGTACTCTGTGGTGAGGGATTTGACGGGTCACGGGGTCGGACGGAAGATGCATGAGGAGCCTGAGGTTCCTAATTTCGGGGTTAAGGGTCGCGGGCCGGTGTTGAAGGCCGGAATGGTGATTTGCATCGAACCTATGATCAATATGGGTAAGAAGGCGGTGGTCACCGAGGCGGATGGTTGGACGGTGCGGACGCGGGATCGGATGCCGAGTGCTCATTTCGAGTGGACGGTGGCGATAACTCCGAACGGAGGGCCGGATGTATTGACGGATTTTAGCATTATTGATCGAGCGCTGAACGCAGTCTGACACGGTCCATTGGGTCGTGAAAGGCGGATGGAAGCGCGAGTAAAAGACATTTTTATGGCTAAACAGGCTGCTATCGAGAAGGACGGGGTGATTACCGAGGCGTTGAGCAATGCAATGTTCAGGGTCGAGTTGGATAATGGCCACGTGATCACTGCCCATATTTCGGGAAAGATGCGGATGCACTACATCAAGATCCTTCCCGGGGATAAGGTTAAGGTGGAGATGTCGCCCTATGATTTGACCAAGGGGCGAATATCTTTCCGGTACAAGTAGGTTTTTTTAAAGAAAAACTAAACGAAGATGAAAGTAAAAGCATCGATTAAGAAGAGGAGCGAGGACTGCAAGATTGTTCGCCGAAAGGGCAAGTTGTACGTCATTTGCAAGAAGACGCCCAAGTATAAGATGCGTCAGGGTTAATTCTAAATTTTAGAAAAATTTTATGGCACGTATAGTAGGTGTAGATTTACCAAAGAATAAGCGTGGCGAGATCGGGTTGACCTATATTTATGGGATCGGCCGGAGTACGTCGCGCAGGTTGCTGGATGCCGCCGGTATCGGGTACGACGTGAAGGTTCAGGACTGGACGGACGAACAGGTCGGGGCGATAAGGTCGGCGATCGCCGATAGCGGGATCAAGGTGGAAGGTGAAAATCGTTCGCAGGTCCAGATGAACATCAAGCGGTTGATGGATATCGGGTGTTATCGCGGGATCAGGCATCGTTTGGGGCTGCCGCTCAGGGGGCAGAGTACCAAGAACAATGCGAGAACGCGGAAAGGCAGGAAGAAAACTGTTGCGAACAAAAAGAAGGCGACTAAGTAAAAATCGGATTGAATTATGGCTAAGAAGACTACAGCGGTTAAGAAGAAAGTTGTTAAGGTCGGCGCGATGGGTGCTGCCCATGTTCATTCGACTTTTAATAATGTTATTGTCACCATCACGAACGAGAACGGGGATGTTGTGAGCTGGTCGAGTGCAGGGAAGATGGGTTTCAGGGGGAGCAAGAAGAATACTCCCTATGCGGCTCAGACGGCGGCACAGGACTGTGCGAAGGTTGCGTTCGATATGGGGATGCGCAAGATTAAGGTTTATGTTAAGGGCCCCGGGGCTGGTCGCGAGTCGGCTATCCGGACGATTAATACGGCGGGCATCGAGGTCGTGGAGATTGTGGATGTTACTCCGCTGCCTCACAACGGTTGTCGGCCGCCCAATAGGCGTCGTGTCTGATTTGAGCATTTTTTGTTGTTCTACTTTTAATTATTTAGGAAAATGGGAAAATATATAGGACCGAAGACAAAGATTGCGCGCAAGTTCGGCGAGCCGATCTTTGGGGCGGACAAGGCTTTCGAGAAGAAGAATTATCCGCCGGGAATGCACGGACAGAACCGCAAGCGGAAAAAGGTGAGCGAGTATGGGGTGCAGTTGACCGAGAAGCAGAAAGCTAAGGCCATTTACGGGCTGCTGGAGAAGCAGTTCGGGGTGACTTATAAGCGTGCTGCGGCGATGGGTGGTGTGACGGGTGAGAATTTGTTGAAGTTGTTGGAGTGCAGGCTGGATAATGTTGTTTACCGTTTGGGGATTGCGCCGACGCGGGCTGCTGCTCGTCAGTTGGTGGGTCACAGGCATATTACGGTTAATGGGGCGGTTGTTAATATTCCGTCGTATAGTTTGAAGATCGGGGATGTTGTGGGGGTGCGTGAGAAGAGCAAGAGTATGGAGGTGATTACCGACGCGGTTAGTGGCGGCAGGACGCGGTATTCTTGGTTGGAGTGGGACGGAGGCGCGATGTCGGGCAAGTTTTTGCAGCGTCCCGAGCGTGAGGATATTCCGGAGAATATCAAGGAGCAGTTGATCGTCGAATTGTACTCGAAATAATAACAACTAAACTCAGAATAATATGGCAATATTGGCATTTCAGAAGCCTGAGAAGGTTATTATGCTCGAATCTACGTCGCGGGTGGGCAAGTTTGAGTTTCGCCCGCTGGAACCTGGGTTCGGGATGACTGTTGGGAATGCTTTGCGTCGTATTTTGCTCTCCTCGTTGGAGGGTTATGCGATTACGACGGTTAAGGTTTCGGGGGTGGATCACGAGTTTGCCGCCATACCAGGGGTGATGGAGGGTATGATCGACATCATTTTGAACTTGAAGCGGGTTCGGTTTGTCAGGACGACGGAGAACGTGGATGGCGAGCGGGTGACGTTGAATGTTGCGGGTGTGACGAGCTTGACGGCGGGATATATTTCCAATTATTTGTCGTCGTTTAAGGTTTTGAATCCCGATTTGGTGATTTGCAGGTTGTCGAAGGATACGAAGTTGACTATCGAGCTGACCATCGGGAAGGGCCGCGGGTATGTTCCTGCGGAGGAGAACCAGCCGGCGGAGGCTCCGTTCGGGTTGTTGGCTATCGACTCGATCCACTCGCCTATCGTTAATGTGAAGTACTCGATCGACAATTATCGCGTCGAACAGCGGACGGACTATGAGAAGCTGACGATGGAGATAACGACCGACGGCAGTATCCATCCGAAGGAGGCTTTGAAAGAGGCGGCTAAGATTTTGATCCACCATTTGATGTTGTTTTCGGACGAGAAGATAACGGTGAACGTGGACGAGGTTTCTGCGCCGGAGGAGTTCGACGAGGATGTGCTGAAGATGAGGCAGTTGTTGAAGACCAAGCTGGCAGACCAGGATCTGAGTGTTCGGGCATTGAATTGCCTGAAGGCGGCAGAAGTTGAGACCGTAGGCGAGTTGGTGCGGTTCAATCGCAACGACTTGTTGAAGTTCCGCAATTTTGGGAAGAAGTCATTGTCGGAGCTGGACGAGCTGCTGGCCAATCTCAATTTGCAGTTCGGGATGGATGTGACGCCGTACAAGTTGGATAAAGATTAAGGGGCCGAAGCTGGGGGGAGAGATTGTTGGGGGGGGGTATTGGGAGAGAGGCTGTGTTTTTGGGGAGGGGGACTGTGTTTTTTATAAAGCTAATTAGTTAGAAATGAGACATAACAAGAAATTTAATCATTTAGGGAGGACAAGCTCGCACAGGAAGGCCACTTTGGCCAATATGGCGGCTTCGCTTGTGATTCATAAGAGGATCAAGACCACCACCGCCAAGGCTAAGGCTTTGAGGATGTATGTCGAGCCGTTGATCACCAAGTCGAAGGAGGACAGCACCCATTCGCGCAGGGTGGTGTTTAGTTATTTGAAGGACAAGGATGCGGTGACGGAACTTTTTAGGGTTGTTGCTCCGGCTGTGGGTAACAGGCCCGGCGGATATACTCGCATTTTGAAGACCGGTTTCCGGTTGGGTGATGCGGCGGATATGTGTTTTATCGAGCTGGTGGACTTCAACGAGACTTATCGCGAGGGAGCCGTGAAGGCTTCGGGGGCTGGTAAGACGCGGACGAGGAGGAGCGGCGGGGCTGCTAAGGCTTCGGGTGCGGCTGAGGTTGCTTCGGCTCAGACGGAGAGTGCGGCTGTTGCCACTGAGGGCGGCGAGGCTACTAAGCCTGCTGTGAAGAAGGCTCCGGCTAAGGCTGCGGCGAAGAAGCCGGTGGTTAAGGCTAAGCCCGTTTCGGCTAAGACGAGTGGCTCGAAGGCCGCTGCCGGTCGGTCGATGGCGAGCAAGAAGGGTTGACGGTTGGCCGTTTAGTTGAAAGCCACTCCTGTAAGGGGGTGGCTTTTTTAGTTGAGAGTTGAGAGTTTTTTTTCGAGGTCGCAGACCTCGTCAGCTCCCCCGTTGGGGGCGATGGCTTTCCCGCCGCGAGAGAATAGCGAGCGGTGAGAAGCCGGAGCAGAAAGTGCCGAGCTTTGCTCGGCGGCTCTGAATGGACAGGGGGAGCTGAAATCTGCGTCGCGTAGCCAATTATCTAATTCTCAAATTATCTAATTAATCACCAACCTCTGCTCCTCATCCAAATAAAAAATACCGTCCCGCCAAAAACCTTGCCCGCTGAGCAACTCCCCGCCGCCACGGAAACACACATCGCGATAGGTTCCGTCCTCGGTAATCTCAATTTTCCACCGCCCGGGCTCATAATCATACATCCGGATCCATTCTCCTTCGACAAAATAATCGAATCCCAAAACATCGTAAGTTTTCATAAAAAAGGTGCGTTAAAGTTTCCCAATTGTAGGCCTACCACAGCCCTTCCCCAAGAAACAGTCCCGCACCAGAGCTGCCATTGGCACAAGCAATGCCAAGGCAGACTCTGAGCAAACAAACTGAATCGGGGAATTGTAAAGTGGTAGTTTACAATCGATTCAACATTGTTAATACTCAAATATGTCACTGCGAAGATAGTAAAAAGTGGCAAAATGGACAAAAAATCAAAAAAAGATTGCAGAAAATAGTATTATGTATTGCATAGTATTATTTTTTGTTTTATCTTTGCAGTGTGAAAATAATTAAAACGACTATACAGCTATGAAACAAACATTCAACGTTAACGTCGCAGGTCGGGCATACAACATCGACGCCGACGCCTATGAACTGCTCGACAGGTACTTGCAGGACATTTCAAGCCGTCTGAAAGATGTCGATGCCGAGTCGATGGAGGACATCGAAGCGCGCGTGGCCGAAATTTTCGACGAAAAAGTGTCGTCGCAAATGCAGGTGGTGAACATCGAAACGGTGCGTCGGGCTATGGCCATTATCGGCCGGCCGGATGTGTTCGGAGCACAACGAAAAGACTTTTCGTACCACAACTCGGAGGGCCCGAGACGGCTCTATCGCTCGGCGGACGACAAGATGCTGGGCGGGGTTTGCGCGGGGCTGGCAGAGTATTTCAACATCGACCCCGTGATCGTGAGGTTGGTGTCGTTGGCGGGTCTTTTCCTCGCCGGGGCTACGTTCTGGGCCTATATTATTATGTGGATAGTGGTGCCTAAGGCGCCGGTATATAGATAAATCAGGGAGGACAGTGATATGTCGGACGAAAATGTAAAGAATGTCGATAATGTGAAGGCCCAGATGCGCAAAGGCATTTTGGAGTATTGCATTTTGTCGATCTTGTCGCGCGGGGACAGCTATGCGCCGCAGATTATTGCCGAATTGAAGCAGGCCGATATGATCGTGGTGGAGGGCACGCTGTATCCGTTGTTGGCGCGCCAGAAGAACCAGGGCTTGCTGGGTTATCGGTGGGAGGAGTCGCCTCAGGGGCCTCCGCGGAAGTACTATATGATCACCGATCGTGGTCGTGAGGTGCTCGGGCAGTTGGATTCGGCGTGGGACGAGATGGTGGAACAGATAAAAATTATTCGATATGAAAAAAATTGAGAAGGTGAGCATTGCCGGCATCTCGTTTATGTTGGATGCCGATGCTTATGCTGTTTTGCGCGATTATTTGCAGTCGTTGCACTCCCATTACGATAAGGATCCGGATGGGGCGGAGATTATTGCGGACATCGAGGCGCGGATTGCCGAGCTGATACTCGACGAGCAGGTGTATACCAAGGTCGTTGCACTCGAGCTGGTGGAGACTATCGTGGCGCAGTTGGGTTCGGCGCAGGAGATCGACGACGATGTTCAGACGGACGGTGCTCCGGCGTGGTCGGTGGGAGGTGGTTCGACCGGCGAGGGAACCATCCAGAAGCGGCTTTATCGTGCCCAGAGCCCGAAGATACTGGGCGGTGTTTGCGGCGGATTGGCAAATTATTTCAACATCAATGTGGCGTGGGTGCGGTTGATATTTCTGTTGCCGCTGATATTTTCGATCACCAGCTGGTATTCGTGGCATTGGCTGGATCGGGTGACGGATGATCTTTGGGGCATATCGGTGCTGGCTTACATAATTTTGTGGATTGCAGTTCCGATGGCTCGGACGCCGCGGCAGGTGTTGGAGGGCAAAGGCGAGAAAATTACGGCCGGAAGGATACGCCAGAACCTGAACAGTGCGGCCAAGACCCCCATTCAGAAGCGGGCCACGTCGGTTGCGGCGGAGGTGTTGATCGTTTGCGGACGGGTGTTGCTGTTCTTTGTGAAGTTTATTGCGGCGTGTGTGGGTTTTGCGTTTGTTTGCGCCGGATTGGGGATATTGGTGGCTATCGGAGCGTTGGTTTTTGCGCCTTGGGCGGTATCGATTCCGGCTATGATGTGGTTGCCTGACCTGGCTATTGTTTCGGCGACGGGGTTGTTGACTATGGTGTTGATCTTGGCTATGCTGCCGTTGCTCGGGCTGGGGTTCACGTTGTTGAGCTTTGTGTTCGGTTGGCGGTTGGGACGTGTGGCTAAGGTTGTGAGCTTGTCGTTGGTGGGAATTTGGTTTGTGATTTTGCTCTTTTGCATCACGGTTATCGGGCGTAATGCGGGGTATATTCGCGAGGAGGTGCGGGGCGATCGGCTGTTCGAATACAGGGATGGCAACGGCGAGCCTCGCCATAGTGGCGAGAAGTGGCGCAAGGAGATAAGGGTAATTGTCGAGCCTGCCAAACCGGATAGTGTTACGATCGAGACGGAGACTGAGGTAGAGACTGAAGCCGGAACTGAGGCCGGAACCGAAACTTCTGTGGATAGTTTAGTGATAAAGTTATAAAATTTCCAAAGGTTTTTAAGTGATTGATTAGGTGGCAGGGGCCGGTCGAGATGACCCGCCCCTGTTTTTTCTATCTCTCAAACTTTTTGAGTTTGGCAATTTCCTGCGGCCAGAGGCTTTCGTCGGGCGTTTCGAGAACGAGGGGAATGCCGTCGAAACGAGGGTCGCGCACGATGTACTCGAAACAACCCCAGCCCAGCTCGCCGGTGCCCAGAGGGGCGTGGCGGTCGACGTGACTGCCCTGGGTTTTCAGCGTGTCGTTGAAGTGCATTCCGCGCAGGTATCGAAAGCCCACGACGCTTTCCAACTCCGCAAAAACCGCTTTCGGATCGCGCATATCGTAGCCTGCGGTGAAGGCGTGGCAGGTGTCGATGCACACCCCCACCCTGCCCTTGTCCTCGACCTCGGAGATGATTTGCGCCAGATGTTCGAACCGGAAACCGACGTTGCTCCCCTGCCCCGCTGTGTTTTCGATGACGGCGGTGACTCCGTGCGTCCGGTCGAGCGCACGGTTGATGCTTTCGGCTATTCTTCCCAGACATTCGTCCACCAAAATCTGCCCAAGGGTGCCCCCCGGGTGGAAGTTCAGACGGTCGATGCCCAATTGCTCGCAACGGTGCATTTCGTCGTAGAACGCCTCGCGCGACTTCTCCAACTCGGCCGCCGCGGGGTGACCGAGATTTATCAGATAGCTGTCGTGGGGCAGAATCTGCCCTGCGCCGTAACCGAAGGCGGCACAGTTGTCGCGAAATTTAGAGATGGAGTCGGCCGTAAGTGGCGCAGAGTGCCATTGTCGCTGGTTTTTGGTGAACAACGCAAAGGCCGTTGCGCCGATTTCGTGTGCCCTGAGCGGTGCGTTTTCCACCCCGCCTGCCGCGCTGACGTGTGCTCCGATATACTTTTTCATACCGTAAAAGTAACAATTTTTTCGTATCTTTGCGCCTATATGAAACATCTTTTTTCGATCCTTATACTGATGCTCGCCACCGCCGCGAGCGCGCAATTTACGATTCCCAGCACCGCCCCCGACAAAACTCCGACGGTACCCATCCCCGTTCGCAAAGGCGAGGTGGACGTGAAAGTTCTTAACGAAGCGGAGGCTCGGGTGCGTAAAAAAGAGTTGTGGAACAGTCGCAACGCGGTCGATTTTCGGGTGAGCGCAACGGGTTTCATCACCCATTTCAACAAGTCGTGGAAGACCAACAACGAGAATGCCATTGCAGGCGAGTTTTCCTCCTATTATTATCACACCTTTCAAAAAGGGCGTCACACCACGATTTTTAAATTCGACGCGCTCTATGGAATGAACTATATCGACGAGGTGTGGTTCAAGAACCAGGACCTGCTGAAGCTCTATTTTCTCTCGTCGTGGAAGTTGAAGGAACAGGGAGCATTGCGCAATTGGGCTTACAGTTTTTCGGCAGGGTTTGCGACGCAGTTTTCGCAGGGGTTCAAGTCGCGCACGGAGAAGATTTTGTGGAGCAACTTTATGGCTCCGGGCACGCTTAATCTCGGGGTCGGGTTGACCTACACCTCGCCCAACAAGAAGTTTCCGTTTATCGTCACGGTTAACCCCGTCAGCGGCAACGCGCTGTTTGTGCTCGACGACCGGATCGACGATGCGCGGCGCAAGGAGCTCGGCATCACCACTCCGCGCAAGGCCGACGGCTCGATAGTCAGACATAAGCTGGAGGGTGGGTCGAACCTCAATGTGGCGTTCAATCGCACTTTTGCCCTGAGCGACCGCCGCGATTGGATGACGTTGCAGTACAACACCACGTTCAGCTCGTTTTACGGCTGGATGACGCAGCTCAGCCGCGACAATGTGGCGGGAACGCGGACGGCCATCATTCCCACCGTCAATTGGACCAACTCGTTGATATTCAATCCGTTGAAGTTCTTGTCGCTGGAATTTCGCACGACTATGTTTTACGACCGCGCGCAGATCGATAAGTTGCAGATGCAATACTATCTCCGCGTGGGGTTGACGTACAGATTTAAGAACAGGTAGGATGAAAAAAGTGATTTTTTCGGCACTTTGCGTGCTGTTTTTTTCGTGTGTCCAAAGGCGTGCCGACGAGGGCAAGCTCGATTTCACTATGCGGCTTATAGAGCAGTTTTATGTCGAACCTTTGACGGCCGATTCGCTGGCCGAGCTGGCTATTCCGGCGGTGCTGGCCGAGCTCGACCCCCATTCGCAGTACATTCCGGCGAGGGATTTGCAGGCGGCCAACGAGTCGCTGGAGGGTGAGTTCGACGGCATCGGGGTGATGTTCAATATGGCTACGGACACGGTGGTGGTGCTCAATGTCATTCCCCAGGGGCCGAGCGATAAGGCTGGGGTGCAGAATGGCGACAGGATCGTTCGGATCGACGATTCGCTCGTTGCGGGGCGCAAGATAAATCAGAATGCCGTGGTGAAACGCCTTCGCGGGCCGCGGGGAACGCAGGTGAAGTTGGGCATCGAGCGGGTCGGTGCAGGGAGTGAGATTCCCATTGTGGTGACGCGCGACGCTATTCCGCTCAATGCGTTGGATGCGGCTTTTATGGTCGAGCCGGGTGTGGCGTTCGTCAAGCTGTCGACCTTTTCGCGGGTGAGTGCCGAGGAGCTGCATAAGGCTCTTGTGGAGCTACGCGAGCAGGGTATGGAGCGGTTGGTGCTCGATTTGCGGGGCAATTCGGGCGGCTATTTGGATCAGGCCATCGTGATGGCCAATATGTTTTTGCCGAAGGGCGATTTGATCGTTTACACGGTCGATCGCGACGGGCGGCAGATGCGCGAGTACAGCAAGGGCAAGGGAGCGTTCACCGAGTTGCCGATGGCGGTCATCATCGACGAGGGGAGCGCGTCGAGCAGCGAGATCCTTGCGGGGGCCGTTCAGGACAACGACCGCGGCACTATCGTCGGTCGCCGCTCGTTCGGTAAAGGGCTGGTACAGAGGGAGATACCTTATGGCGACGGGTCGGCCATCCGGCTCACCATTGCTCGGTACTATACTCCGTCGGGCCGCTCGATTCAGAAGCCTTTCGACGACTATGATATGGACCTGTACAATCGCTATGTCGACGGCGAGATGTTTGCGGCCGACAGCACGCGGCAGGACACGGTGAACTATTTCACCAAAGGGGGCAGGATCGTTCACGGCGGTGGGGGCATTATGCCGGACAGGTTTGTGGGGGTCGACACGGTGGGGATGACGGGTTATTACAGGCGGGTGAACGGGCAAAATCTGATCGCTCGGTTCACGCTCGATTGGGGCGACAGGCATCGCGAGGAGATGAATGCGGTGAAGGATGTGACGGATTTGAGGAAGATGTTTGCGCGCCACACGGGATTGATGGACGAGTTTGTTTCGTACGCTGCCAGAAATGGCGTGAAGCCCGACGGTCGCGATCTGGAAAAGTCTCGCACGATTATTGAGACACAGCTCAGGGCGTTGATAGGGCGCAACACGGCCGCCGATTACAACGGTTTTTGGGACAACTATTTTGCTATCGACCCCGCAATGCGCGAGGCGGTAAATATTGTTAAGAATGAAAAAGAAGAAAGATAGCCCAAAGAAGGGCATTAAGGAGATTTTTACCGGTGTGGCCGATATGACCTCCGCGGGCGACGTTTATGTCAATGTAGAGGGATTGGAAGAGGACATTTTTGTCGACCAACGCAACACCAACCGAGCCCTGAACGGCGATGTGGTGGAGGTTCGAGTGACCAAACGCCGCCGCAACGGAGGGCTGGAGGGAGTCGTGATGGCGGTACTGGAGCGCAGCAAGAGGAACTATGTCGGCGTTTTGGATGTGAGCGACCACGCGGTGTTCGTCAAGGTCGACGGGCGCAAGATGCCGGTCGATATTTATGTTCGCAGAGTGGAAGACGGGCCGCAACTCGTCGATGGTCAGAAGGTCGTGGTCAAGATCGTGGATTGGCAGGAGGGATCGCGTTCGCCTGTCGGCGAGGTTGTGGAGGTGTTGGGCGATGTGGGCGACAACGACGTGGAGATGAACGCCATTATGGCCGAGTTCGACCTGCCGTGGGAGTTCGAAAAGCGGGTGGAGGATGCTGCGGAGGCTATCGGCGAACCCGATGCGGCCGAGATAAAAAAGCGTAGGGATTTTCGCGGCACGACCACTTTTACCATCGACCCCGAGGATGCCAAGGACTTCGACGACGCGTTGAGTATCAAGCAGTTGGCCAACGGACGGTGGGAGATAGGGGTGCATATTGCCGACGTGACCCATTATGTGACGCCAGGGAGCGTGGTTGATACAGAGGCTGAAAACCGTGCCACGTCGGTCTATCTGGTCGATCGCACGGTGCCGATGTTGCCGGAACGGTTGTCGAACGAGCTGTGTTCGTTGCGGCCTGACGAGGATAAGTTGTGCTTTTCGGCGGTGTTCGAGATGGACGACGAACTCACCATTCACTCCGAATGGTTCGGGCGGACGGTCATTCGGTCGGACCGCAGGTTCACATACGAGGAGGCACAGGCCATTATCGAGGGCGGTGAGGGCGATTTCAAGGCCGAGATTTTGAAGTTCAACGACCTGGCCCAACGAATGCGGGCGATAAGGTTCAAGAAGGGGGCGATAACGTTCGACCGCGAGGAGTTCAAGTTCCGGTTGGACGACAATGGCAAGCCGCTGGGGGTCTATCACAAGGTGCAGAAGGAATCCAACCAGCTCATCGAGGAATTTATGTTGCTGGCCAACCGGCGCGTGGCCGAGTATGGCGGTCGCGGCGGAGGCAAAAAACGCACGTTCGTCTATCGTGTGCACGACCAGCCGGACGAGGAGAAATTGTTGAAGTTCAGCGACTTCGTGATCCGGTTCGGCTACTATTTCCGGCCCGATCGGGTGAAGGATGTGTCGAGGCAGATGAACGATTTGATGGCCAAGATCAAGGGCAAGAGCGAGGAAAATGTCATCTCCACTCTGGCCATCCGAACGATGGCCAAAGCGGTCTATTCGACCGAGAATATCGGCCATTATGGCCTTGCGTTTCCCTATTACACCCACTTCACGTCGCCCATTCGGCGTTATCCCGATATGATGGTGCATCGCCTGTTGGCGCACTATCTCGACGGGGGCAAGAGTGTCGACAAGGTGAGGTATGAGGAGCTGTGCGACCATTCGAGCGATATGGAGGTGCGTGCGGCAGATGCCGAACGGGCGTCGGTCAAGTACAAGATGGCCGAATATATGCTCGACAAGGTGGGTCAGGAGTTCAACGGTCACATTTCGGGCATCACCGACTGGGGCATCTATGTCGAATTGGAGGAGAGCCTGATCGAGGGAATGGTGTCGATGAGGGATGTGGCGGACGATTTCTACCGCTTCGACGAGAACATTTATGCCGCCGTGGGGCAGTCCAACGGGCGAAAATTCACGTTGGGGGATCTGGTGAGGATTAAGGTGAAGGGAGCCGATCTGGGTCGTCGGATCATAGATTTCACCCTTGTGGGGACAATAGATTTCGAGACGGGGAAGGTCAATCCTCTGCCCGAAGTGGGCTTGCGCGACGGCGGTTTCGGTCGTCGGGGCGACGAAAAGGTGGTGGGCAAGAAGCGCGGCCGCCGCGAAAAAACCCGCCGCAACACCCTGAAATAATGTCCAAATTGTTAGACGACATAGTCCGCGAGTTTTCGCGGCTGCCCGGCGTCGGGCGGCGAACGGCGTTGCGGCTGTCGATGCAGGTGCTGCGTTGGAGGGAGGGGGACGTTGCGGAATTTGTGCGCGCAGTGAGCGATTTCCGGACCGGAATACGCCACTGTGCGCGGTGCAACAACCTGTCCGACAACGAGTTGTGTGATGTGTGTGCCAATCCCAACCGCGACCGCAGCACGGTCTGTGTGGTCGAGCAGGTGGGCGACGTGATGTCGATCGAAAAGACGGGGCAATATCGCGGCCTCTACCACGTGTTGGGCGGAGTTATCTCGCCGATGTCGGGCATCGCGCCGAGCGACCTGAAGATCGACCTGTTGACGGAAAACATCGCCTCCGGAGCCATCCGCGAGGTGATTCTGGCGATAAGCACAACCGTGGAAGGCGAAACCACGCTGTTCTACATTCTCAACCGCCTCAAACAATTCGAGGGACTGAAAATCACCACCATAGCCCGCGGGATAGGCTTCGGCGACGAAATCGAATACGCCGACGAACTCACCATCTCGCACGCCCTGGCCAATCGACGCGAAGTCGAAAAAGCGGACTAATCCACCAACTCGAACACATCGCTTCGAACCCAACCGCGATTACCATCGGCCACCGTAACCTCGCTCCACTCGCCCAACCTGTCGCGCACCCTCACAAAATCGCCCTCGTAAAGCACAAAAAGATCGGTCCCGCCGCCATCCGGCGAGCTCTTAACCGCCGCCTGAGACCGAACAACAACCCCCTGCGTCGGCCGCGAAACCTCGCCATAACCGCTCTGGGCGTAAAAAAAAGCCACCGCGAAACAAACCAAAGCCCCCACCCCGCCATAAAACCCGCCACGCCGCACCCCACGCGAAAAAGGCAACAAAAACAACAACCCCCCGGCCAACCCCAACCCCAACATCACCAACGACAAAACAGCCCACCCATCGACGCTCAAAATCGTACCCAATCCCCTACCCCAACGCTTCAAAAACAACTCCGGCACAGGTTCTATGCGATTGCGGGTATGGGCCGACGCAACCTCCAAATTGTGCCTAATATCTTCATCCGCAGGGCTAAGTCGCTGAGCCTTAGCGTAATAGAGTATCGCCGGCCCCAACTTACCCATCTTGAAAAGCGCATTGCCCTTATTGAAATAGAGCTTGGCACTAACCATTCCCCGATTCTCCAACGAGTCGTAGAGAGCCGCGGCCGAAGCGTAATCGCCCGCCTGATAAGCGGCATTGGCCTCGTCCCAAAGCGGATTTTCGCCGCTCCGGCAAGACATCGAAAAAAACAATATCACCCCCAGGACAAAAATTCTCATAGCTCCAACCTCGAAATTAGTTCGACCCCGCGCTTATACAAATCGCCCATCTGGGCACCTCCCGACGGCGAATACTGCGCCCGTTCGCACTCCGAAACGACATCGGCAAAATCGTCGGCATCCACCGCCGGAACACCCCGCTCGAACAGCTCCTCACGCACCCGATCCTTCGACAATTCCGAAAGCGGAATATCCAGCTTATCGCCCATATAACCCCAAAGACCCTTCAGCATCTCGTCGTAAAAAAGATGTCGGTCGCCGCGCCTCATAGCTCCCTCTGCGATACGTAACCGCCTGAGTGCCACGCGATTAGCCCGCTTATTGCGCACAAATCTGTCGTTCTGCATATTGCGCACATACCGCCCGCCGAAAACATAACCCGCGAAGAACAGAGCCACCAGCGTCGACAAAACAAGAACATAGCCCCAACTCCACATAAATACCCGCCCCTTCGGCCTGAGCCCTGCCCCACCGCGCTTAATAAACTGAATATCCTGTCCGAAAATCCGCAAATCCTCGCGCGAAATACCACCCACAACGCCCACGGGAACGGAAATAGCAGTGGTGTCGGCCGTGACTTCGACGGCAATCTCGCGCCCCGAAAGCGTCACATAGCGTCCCGACGACGGATCGAAATAGGAGAACCCAGGGCCCGGAATAACATACGCGCCATCGGTGCGCGGAATGAACGGATAGGTAAACTCGCGATAACCCCTCGTGCCCGCCGCCGTATGTGTCGTATTATCGGCCGTGGTGACATTATACTGCTCGAACGAGGCCGGAAACTCGATCCGCGGCACACGCACCAACGGAAAATTGCCCGTGCCCTCCAACCGTAAAACATAGCTCGCCGAAGAGTTTGCACCCACCACCGAAGGCGGCGGAGTAGACGAAATCTCGAAATCACCCACCGCCCCGTCGAAATCCTCCGGAGCACCCGTCGGCAACTCGCGCACCGTGACACCCACCGCCCGCGACGAAAGCTTGCGCTGAACCTGCTGATAACCCGAATTGCCCCCCATCAGCTCGTCGAAAATGTTGCGCGGAGAACTCTGCGCACTCTGAACCCACACCACAGCCGTAACCTCGAACGGCTCGACAGACAATGCGCCCGCCTGCTGGGGATAGAGCAAATATTGCTTCAACACATAACTGTTATAAACCCGCCCGTCGATGGTCTCGCGCTCCTCCACCACCTGCGCCGGACTAATATCCTGCTGCCAAAAACCATTGAACGCAGGCGGCGAAAAATAGTCGATGCCCCCAACCTGCACCCGCGAATAGAGCCTGAGCGTCACCACCACCGGTTCGCCCTTCCACACCGAGCCCTTATTCACCGCCGCACGCACAAAAATATCGCTGTCCGAAATGGTGGTCGGCGACTGCGACCCCTGTTCCGACCGCTGAGCCGCGGCATCGGCAGAACCCACCACCTCGATAGCCACCTCTCTGGCCGAGTATGTCTGCCCATCCACCGTTACCTGCGCACCCGAAATGGTGTACACCCCCTGTTCGAAGCCTTGCAGAACGTATGTGTAAGTGGTGGTTTCGGTGCGCGAACTGGCCCCGTTAATTATCTGAACGCTGGTCCCGCGCGACTCGCTCGGGCCCGCCATCACCTCGAACCCGTCGATGACAGGAGGCGAAAACTCGGCATTAAGGCTGCCACTGACGATAAACTCGATCCGAAACAGCTCGCCCGCCTCCACCGCACGCGGGGCCGCAACGTCGAAGCTTATGCTTTGAGCTTCGCAAATGAAAAAATGAAAAAATGAAAAAATGAAAACAAGTAAAAGATTGCCGCGCTTCGCTCGCAATGACGGCGAACAACAAGTGTCATTGCGAGGAGAACAATGTTCGACGAAGCAATCTATATCTTTTAATCTTTTCATACTTTCATCTTGTCATCTTTTCATTGCTGAAAAAAATCATTCCCCTTGTCATCCACAATTATGAACGCCGGAAAATCTTCTACATAGATCTTGCGGACGGCCTCCATTCCCAGCTCGGGAAAGTCGACAACCTCCACCTTTTTAATGCTGTCCTTTGCCAAAATCGCGGCAGGGCCCCCGATGGAGCCGAGGTAGAATCCGCTGTGCTTGCGGCAAGCGTCGGTCACCTGCTGAGTGCGGTTGCCCTTGGCCACCATCACGAGCGATCCGCCCAACGACTGGAACAGATCGACATAGGGGTCCATCCTGCCCGCCGTGGTGGGCCCGAAACTGCCTGAGGCCATACCCGCCGGAGTCTTGGCCGGCCCGGCATAGTAAATCGGATAGTTCTTGAAATAGTCGGGCATCGGATGACCCTCGTCTATCAGCTTTTTGATTTGGGCATGGGCAATATCGCGCGCCACGATCATATGCCCCTTCAAGCGAAGTCGGGTTTTGATGGGATATTTAGCAAGCGTCTCACGCACTTTATCCATCCCTTCGTCGAGGTCGATGTCGACCGCCGGAGCGAGATAGGGAGCCTCCTTAGGCAGGAATTTTTTCGGATCCTTCTCCAACTGCTCCAGCCAGATTCCATCTTTGTTGATTTTAGCTTTGATGTTCCGGTCGGCCGAGCAGCTCACCCCCATACCCACGGGGCACGAAGCGGCGTGGCGCGGAAGACGAATAACCCGTACGTCGTGAACCAAATATTTGCCGCCGAACTGCGCCCCGATGCCGCTCTCGACACAAATCTTGCGAATGCGCTCCTCCCACTCCAAATCGCGGAACGCCCGTCCCCCCTCGTTTCCACAGGTCGGCAAATTGTCATAATATTTAGCCGACGCCTTCTTCACCGCCGCAAGGTTGGCTTCGGCCGAGGTGCCGCCGATAACAATGGCAAGATGATAGGGCGGACAGGCCGAAGTGCCCAGATCGCGGATATGTTCTCTGAAAAACTGCTCCAAACTGTCGTCGTTCAGCAACGCCTTGGTCTGCTGATAGAGGAACGTTTTATTGGCCGAACCGCCCCCCTTGGTGATGAACAAAAACTTATATTGGTCGCCACGCTCGGCATAAATGTCAATCTGGGCCGGAAGGTTGGTTCCGCTGTTCTTCTCCTCGGTCATCGTCAGCGGCACAACCTGCGAATAGCGCAAATTCTTCTCCCGATAGGTCTCAAATACCCCCTTGGAGATCCATTCCGCATCGTCCACCCCTGTGTAGACATCCTCGCCCTTCTTGCACACCGCAATGGCCGTTCCGGTATCCTGACAGGTGGGCAACTGCCCCTCGGCCGCCACCACCTGGTTCAAAAGCATCGTATAGGCCACAAACTTATCGTTATCCGTCGCCTCGGCATCGTCCAGAATATTGCGCAACTGCTGCAAATGCCCGGCCCGCAGATAGAACGACACATCGTCGAAAGCCTCCCGACTCAGCAACTCCAGCCCCTGCGGATCGATATGCAAAACACTTCGGTCGCCGCACTTTTGGACGGAAACGAACTTGTCGGTCAAAAGGCGATACTCTGTGTTATCTGCGGACAAAGGAAACGGCTCCTGATAGTTGAACGTGCTCATAATTGTTTTTGGATTTGTGGTGCAAAATTACTAAATTTGCGCACAATTTCAAACAATCAAACTTATCGAATTTATGGTTTCGTACAAAGATTTAGGACTGGTGAACACCAGGGAGGGTTTCAAAAAAGCTATCGCCGGCCAGTATGCCATTCCGGCCTTCAATTTCAACAATATGGAGCAGATGCAGGCCATCGTGGCGGCTTGTGTCGAAACATCTTCTCCGGTTATCCTGCAAGTTTCGAGCGGGGCACGCAAATATGCCAACCAGACCCTGTTGCGCTATATGGCCCAGGGCGCGGTGGAGTACGCTAAGGAGTTGGGCAAAAATATTCCCATCACGTTGCACCTCGACCACGGCGACAGTTTCGAGCTGTGCAAAAGCTGTATCGATATGGGTTTTTCGAGCGTTATGATCGACGGGTCGCACCTTCCTTATGAGGAGAATGTTGCGGTCACCAAAAAAGTGGTCGAGTATGCTCATCAGCACGATGTGACCGTCGAAGGCGAGCTGGGCGTGCTGGCGGGTGTCGAAGATGAGGTTTCGGCCGAGCATCATACCTACACCGAGCCCGATCAGGTGGTCGATTTCGTGACGCGCACGGGGGTCGACTCGCTGGCTATCTCTATCGGTACTTCGCACGGGGCCAACAAGTTCAAGCCCGAGCAGTGTACGCGCAATGCAGAGGGTATTCTGGTTCCGCCGCCGCTCAGGTTCGATATTCTGGAAGAGATCGAGCGCCGCATTCCCGGGTTCCCCATCGTGTTGCACGGGGCGTCGAGCGTGCCGCAGGAGTATGTGAAGATTATCAACGAAAATGGCGGTGCGTTGAAAGATGCGATCGGCATTCCGGAAGAGCAACTGCGCAAGGCGGCCAAGAGTGCCGTTTGCAAGATCAATATCGACAGCGACGGTCGTTTGGCTATGACCGCTTCGGTTCGCAAAACGTTCAATGACTCTCCGGCCGAGTTCGACCCGCGTAAATATCTGGGTCCGGCGCGCGACGAACTCAAGAAACTTTATATGCACAAATGCGAACACGTGCTCGGCAGCGCAGGTAAGGCATAGTTTTTGCAGTGACCGTGAATATCATCTAAAACCTTGTTGATATGAAAAAAATCTTTTTAGTCGTCGTTGCTTTGGCTGTGGCAACATTCGCGGTAAACGCCCAGGAAAAAGGCGATATGGCCGCCGGTGCAAACATTACGCTGGGTATGGGCGACGACCTGACCAACTTCGGGATCGGCGCAAAGTTCCAGTACAATGTGACCAACCCGTTGCGTCTGGAAGCGTCGTTCAACTACTTTTTTCCTAAGGAAGCCGATGGCTTCGCCGACCTCAAGTACACTATGTGGGACCTGAATGCCAATGCCCATTGGTTGTTCCGCGTGGCGAAAGGTGTGAACCTTTATCCGTTGGCAGGTATCGGTGTGATCGGAACCAAGGCTAAGGTCAAGGTGGAAGGTCGTAAGGGAAGTGCTTCGGAGACAGATTTTGCGGTCAACCTCGGTGCGGGTGTCGACTTCAAGATTGCTCGGGCGACGTTGCTCAACATCGAGGCGAAATATAAGGTGGGCGGCGAATTCGACCGCTTCCTGCTCTCCGCCGGTGTTGCGTTTATGTTCTAAATAGTGTTTTGGTTAACGAAAGAGCCACCCCGTTCGGAGTGGCTCTTTTTTTATTCCTCCTGTGCGAGGGCATCGCGGGAGGCGACGTAGGTGTCCCATCGGTCCAGCACGGCGGCGAAATCGGCCGGCAAAGGGCTCTCGAAATGGACCCTCTCGCCCGTCGAGGGATGGACGAACCCGAGCGAACGGGCGTGCAGGGCGTGCCGGGGCATCAACCGGAAATTGTTCTCTATGAACTGTTTGTACTTGCTGAACGTCGTCCCCTTCAAAATCCTATCGCCACCATACCGCTCGTCGTTGAACAACGGATGGCCCGTCCACTCCATATGGACCCGGATCTGATGCGTCCGGCCCGTCTCCAACCGCAGCTCGACAAGGGTCACATAGCCATAACGCTTCAAAACCTTATAGTGGGTCACCGCCCGCTTGCCATCCTCGCCATCCGGAAAAACGGCCATCTTCAACCTGTCGCGATGACTGCGGCCTATGTTCCCCTCGATAACGCCCTCATCTTCGTCGAAGTTGCCCCACACCAGCGCAACATAACGCCGCTCGACGGTGTGGTCGAAAAACTGCTTAGCCAACCGCGCGTGGGCCAGCTCGGTCTTCGCCACAACCAGCAACCCCGACGTATTCTTATCTATCCGATGGACCAATCCCGCCCGCATATCGCCCTCCCTAAATAGCGGCAAATCCTGCAAATGGAAAGTGAGCGCATTGACCAGCGTTCCGCTATAATTCCCGTGACCCGGATGCACCACCAGCCCCGCAGGCTTATCGACAACCAACAAATCGTCGTCCTCCCAGACAATATCGAGCGGAATATCCTCGGGAATAATCTCCACTTCGCGCCGCGGATAAGGCATTACGATCTGCACCCTGTCGAGCGGCTTAACGCGATAATTGCTCTTCACCGCCGCGCCATTGACCAGAATATTGCCCCCGTCCGCCGCGCTCTGGATCCGCGCCCGCGATACGTGCTCCATTCGGTCGGTCAAAAACTTATCTATCCGCAGCAACGACTGGCCGCGATCGACCGTCAGAGCGAAATGCTCGAACATTTCGTCGTCATCGGGGAGCGACAATTGAGAGTTGAGAGTTGAGAGTTGAGAGTTCTCGGAAGAGCCAGACGCACGCAAGGGCTGATGATTCAGCCCGCCGCGGGGGGAGCGGCGGGCTGACGAGCTTGCAGAAGCAAACTCGGGAGATTCCTCACATTCGTTCGGAATGACGGGATTATTATTCGGGCAATTTTTCATTCTCCAACGTTATCGAGAACCCCACACGGGTACCCAATTCGACCTCGCGTCCCGCCCCATAGCTCTGGCGATAAACGCGCGCATCGCGCTGATTCACCAAATTGATGCCCTCGTCCCGCGACACCTCGCCCACATTCAACCCCCGCTCCCAAAGCAAGCTCCGGGCCTGCCCCGCCGACATTCCCGTCAACCGCGGAACCTCCACCCAGGGTGCATTCGCAGCCCTGCCCACAACCAGCGTCACTCCCGAACCGACCTCCAACTGGCGGTTCGAATTGCGCTTTACCGTGTCGCGCCCAATGAGCTCGGCCAAAACATTATTGGTCGCAATATTGGGCACATAGCGCAACTCGCGTATCTCCAACCCCGCCATCTCGATCATATTCTTGGCCTGACGCAACGAAAACCCCGTCACATAGGGTACCGGAACCATCTTCTGGCTATGCGAAGTGACAGTGACAAAAACCCTTCGGCCCCTCTTCACCTCCACCCCCGCGGCCGGAACCTGCTCGACCACCGTGCCACCCGCATAAACCGGCGCAAAGACCGAATCGACCACCGTAAGCTTCAAATCGGCCTGCCGTGCACGCCTCACCACATCATCGATATGCACCCCGACGAAATCGGGCACCGGTTTCTGCTGATTATGCCTGGTGAGAAAATTGAGCACCAAAGCCGAAACGCCCACAAAAATCGCCACCGAACAAACCGCCAAAACCAAATGGCGAACAACGGGATTCTGAAAAAAACTACTCATAACTCATTATAAAAAGTGTCGCGCTCGACGGCTCGCAAACCCGCCGAAGCAGCCATATTCTCGATTTCGGCAACACTCAACCGCGGTCGCTCCTCGCCCCCCGCCATCGAAAAAATGCGCGTCGAATCGTCGATCGTGCCATCCAGATCGTCCGCCCCGAACGACAACGCCATCTCGGCCACCGTCTTGCCATACATCACCCAATAGGCCTTGATATGCGGAACATTGTCGAGGAAAATGCGCGACAAAGCCAACACCCGCATATCCTCCACCACCCCCGCCTCCGACGCCGCCAGCCTGTTGTTGAGCCCGCGATACTTCAACGGAATGAACGCGCTGAACCCGCCCGTCTCGTCCTGCAACCTCCGCAACCGGTCGAGGTGGTCGATGCGCTGCACTATACTCTCCACGTGGCCGTAAAGCATCGTCG
This sequence comes from Alistipes sp. UBA940, assembly GCA_002293425.1. Classification (GTDB taxonomy): domain Bacteria; phylum Bacteroidota; class Bacteroidia; order Bacteroidales; family Rikenellaceae; genus UBA940. Next base: position 44,498 of record DBDE01000031.1, read on the forward strand.
CATTGGTGGTCAGCCCGAGCTGGTGAGCAGTACGATGCACCTCCAACCACTCCTCGGCCGTGCCCTTCTCGGGGCAAAGACGTTGCCGCAGTGTTTCGTCGAAAATCTCCGCCCCGCCGCCCGGAATGGCATCCATTCCCGCCTCGACAAGCCGCCGGAGCCCGTCGCGCAACGACAACCCGCTCTTGCGGATCATATAAGCCAGCTCCACCGCCGTATAAGCCTTAACAGCAACGTGCGGCAAAATATTCTTAACAGACGCTATCAATTCGACATAGAACTCCAAATCGTGCTCGGGATGCACCCCGCCCACGATATGGACCTCGGTGATACTCTTGTCCTTTTGGGCGCGGGCAATATCCTCCATCTGGGCAATGGTCAAATCCCACGCTTCGGCATCGCCTCTGCCACGGCGATAAGAGCAAAACTCACACGAAAAAGCACAAATATTGGTCGGTTCGATGTGAAAATTGCGATTATAATAGAGCCTGTCGCCATTCAACGCCCGTCTCTTCCCATCCGCCAACCGCGCCAAAAGCCACAACGGAGCCTCGCGCCACAGCCTGAGTGCCTCCTCAGTCGTGACGCGAGAACCCGATTCAATCTTCTCGGCGAGTGCATTCATCGCCACAAAGATAGTGAAAGGTGAGGGGAAACGCAAGCTCGCTTGCAGTTTTCCGAACCGCATCCTATCTTCTGGAAAGGTAATAATTTTTACCGCTTCCGCTCCACCGCCCGCTGCACAAAATAGCTCCCGATCATACACAACCCACCGCAAACCAACCCTAACGCCAAAATCGTGAACGTCGCCAAAGCATACACATCGAAATGGGTATGTGCAGCAAAATCGGGATGCGAAATCACCGCGCAACCGATCGCCACACCGATCCCCGCCCCGATCAAGAAACCGACCGTGCGAAACAACGCATTACGACTCCGCTGTGCCCGAGCCTCGGCCTCATACCTGAACCATTCGCCCACGGCATCACCCGAAATATTGCGACTGATGCTCTCCTTGGCCCGCGTCTTGAAATAGATGCCCAGCGTGATAGAAGTAAATAAACCGATAACACCCAAAATAGGGATCAATAAAGCTACGATGTCACTTGCCATAATCTTTAATTTTTAATGTTTTTGAGTTCGCAATTATGACGCATTTTCGTTCTAAAAGTTACACGTGTAACTTTTTTGTGTAACTTGCGTCTACTATTATGTAAATGGAAAACTTTGCCAAGATCGTACACGACTACTCCCCGCGGCTGATAGGGCTCGCCCAGGGGATAGTCGGCGACAGAGCCACAGCCGAAGATGTGGTGCAGGACGCTCTCGTGAAAGCGTTCCAAAAGCACTCCTCGTGGCGCGGCGAAGGGCGGCTTTCCACGTGGCTCTACACCATTGTCTATCGGCAGGCCATCTCGCAGGTGAGGTCCCGCAAACCGATTTTCAAAGAGCTCAGGGAGGATATTCCGGAGACGGCGGAGGCGGAAAATTTCGAAACAACGGAGCAAAACATCGTGCGGATGAAGGATGCACTGAGCCATCTTGCGCCCGACGAGCGAGCGTTGGTGGAGCTATTCTACATCGACGACAAATCGGTCAGAGAGTGCGCCGAAATATGCCGTCTGAGCGAGGCAAACGTAAAAGTAAAACTGCACCGGGTGCGCGGAAAATTGAGACAAATGATGAACTAAAAGATTATGGACACTATTAAGGATTTGATCAGGGCGGCCTGTCACACGCCCGAGCCGACGGCCGAATGGGAGCGACGAACCGCGGTTCTCGCCATTGCACGCGCCGAAGAAGAGAGGTTGCGTCGACAATCGATGTGGGCCATAACGGCCGCAGCAGCCTGTTTCGTCGGTCTGCTCTTCACCCTGCCCGTTGACACGATAATCGAAAGTGTCGGCGCGGCTATCGGAAATCTATAACCTCGAAGCCCGGATAATCGAGCTTCGGAACAGGAAACGCGGCGTGGGCGGCTATCTGTGAAATGTCGATCACAATGGCCTCGTCCAGGTAAGAGGTCGAGTAAACCAGCCTCACGGGCCGATCGGAGGCAGAAATATAGGCGTCGACAATGTCGGTGCCGTCCGTAATTTCCAGCCTGTCGCACCTCTGACCGTCGATAACCGCCGAGCCGACAAACCTGTGGGTATGGCTATCGTCCAAAAAATCGAACAGCCGCGTAGGATTGGCCATCGGGTTGCGATCGGTCGGATCGACGGCATCCACAACCACGGTCTTCTCCCCCAAATCGACCTCCCAGCGCGTCGTGCCATCGCTGTATACCTCGACAAGGGGTGTTCTGACGGCATATTTGTCGCCATCGACCCAATAGCTTCCCTCGACCTTTTGTCCGTCCGCCGTGATCGAAAAATCGACCCGATAGTCGCCCCAACTTGCCACTTCCCGCTCTAACTTTCGGAGAATATCGGTCGACTTTTCATCCGCCCGCGCTGCCGTGGCACAAAAAATGGCGACAAATGTAAAAAAACAACGTATCATAATATCCCAAGGTCTTCGAAAATTCTATCCAACGACCTGGGGTCTTGGAGCAGCACTTCGCGCGGTTTCGAGCCCTCGGCACGCCCAACGATCCCCGCCCGTTCCAACTGGTCCATCAACCGACCAGCGCGATTATACCCGATAGCAAAATGACGCTGAATGTTCGACGTCGAGCCCTGCTGATTAGCCACCACAAACCGCGCAACCTCCTCAAACATACGATCCAAATCGCCAATATCGCCCCCCGACGCCTCACCAACCCCCTCCGGAACAAAATCGGGCAACGGATAAGGCGACCCATAACCCCGCTGTGCCCCGATAAACTCCGTCATCCGCTCGATCTCCGGCGTGTCGATAAACGCACACTGCAATCGGGTCAACTCGCCATTCAACGAAATCAACATATCGCCCTGACCGATCAACTGATTAGCCCCCGTCTGGTCGAGTATGGTCCTCGAATCGACAATAGAGGTGACCCTAAATGCGATCCGCGCAGGGAAATTGGCTTTGATAAGTCCCGTAATGACCTTAACATCGGGCCGCTGAGTGGCGATAATAAGGTGGATCCCTGTCGCCCTGGCCAACTGTGCAAGGCGCGTGATGGGTTGCTCGACCTCCTTGCCCGCCGTCATAATCATATCGGCAAACTCGTCGATAACCACCACGATATAAGGCAAATAGCGGTGTCCCTTCTCGGGATTCAACCGCCGGCGAATGAACTTCTCGTTATACTCGCTTATCTTCTTCACCTCCGCCTTGCGCAACAACTCATACCGCGCCTCCATCTCGCCGCAAAGCGAATTGAGGGTGTAAACGACCTTCTGAGTGTCGGTCAAAATGGCATCTTCCTCGCTCTCCATCTTTGCCAAAAAGTGCTTCTCCAACCGCGCATAGAGCGACAACTCCACCTTCTTGGGGTCGACCATCACAAATTTCACCTCCGCCGGATGACGCTTGTACAACAACGACGCGATGATGACATTCAGCCCGACGCTCTTGCCTTGACCCGTCGCACCGGCGATAAGCAAGTGAGGCATCTTGGCCAAATCGACAAGGAAAGTCTCGTTCTGAATGGTCTTGCCCAGCACCAGCGGCAACTCGGCCTTGCTGTCCTGGAACTTCGCGCTCTTCACCAGCGAGTACATCGACACCACCTCGCGATTCTGGTTCGGAACCTCGATCCCGATCGTCCCCTTCCCTGGCATAGGCGCAATGATGCGAATCCCCAACGCCTTCAAACTCAGTGCAATATCCTGTTCCAGCCCCTTGATCTTGCTTATCTTCACCCCAGGCGCAGGAATAATCTCGTACAAAGTCACCGTCGGGCCGATAGTTGCCTTGATCTTCGAAATTTCGATCCCGAAATTCCGCAGCGTCTGCACAATGCGGTTGCTGTTAGCCTGAATCTCGTCGTCCGTCACCTCCACCCGCGTCCCGTGGTCGGTCAGGATGCCCTCTATCTCGGGCTTGCGATAATTCGACAACTCCTTCAACGGGTCGAACAACTGATTGTCGATGTGTTCCGCCTCCTCGTCGCGCTGTTCCTTCTGGTGGATCTCCAACCACTCGCCGTCCGAACTCACCACGCCGCCGGCTTTAAGGGTGCCCGGCTTGTCGATCTCCACAACCTCGAACGGAGACTGCACAACTTCGACGTCGGGATTTTGCGTCTTGCGCAACGCCTCCAAAAATTTCTCCTTCTCGTCGGGATCGACAGCGGGGGTTTCATAGTCCTCCTGATAACTCTCCTCGCTTTCGGACTCGAACTCCTCGTCGCCCTCCAATTTCCCGTTGCCAACCAACGCCCTCCCAGCCCGATTAACCACATCTATCGTCTTGCGACTAACATAAACCGCCCACAAAATCCACAAACAAATCAATGCCAAAGCCGCCCCGACCCACTCTATCTTCTGCTCCAGCCAATCCGCCGCAAAAATACCCAACTGACCCCCCAGCCCCGTTCCAAACACGTTCCACGTCGTCCCAAATGCCAACCCCAACGACACCGAGCCCAAAATCATAGCCACAAACGTCACCCTCACCGACTTCTCCAACGACGCCGGACGATAACGCATCATCCGCAAACCCAAAATAATGAGCATAACCGGAATCGCAACCGCAAAAAGACCAAACCCACGAGCGATCAAAACGTCACCGAACTGCGTCCCGAAACTGCCCCGCCGATCGGTCGGAACAGCATCCGCCGCACTCGTCACCGACCCATAATCGGCACTGTCGGCGATCCACGTAAAAAAATAACTCGCGCAAACATACAACGTATAAAGCGCGAAAAAAAACAACACCAAACCCACCGCCCAACGCTGGTTGTCGGTCAAGTGAAAACGACTCCTGCCTATATCATTGCTCATAATCTGCTGATTTTTCGTAACCGTTCGACATACTCGGGGCCCGCAAACGACAAAAACTCATACCGCGGCACATTCTCTTCGGATGCACGCAACTCATTGATTGTCAATAAGTTATCCACTCGTCGCGCCACCGCCGGAGCAGAGTCGATAATCTCTACGTTTCGGTCGCCTATAATTTCCCTCATAACGGGCTCCAAATAGGGATAATGGGTGCACCCGAGCACGATCCTGTCCACGCCCTGCTCCAACATCGGCTCCAACACTTTCCCAACGACTTCAAACGCCTCGTCAGAGTTAACCCGCTCATTCTCAACAAGTTCCACGAAGCCCTCGCCCACCGCCTCGACGATCCGGACCGTCTCCCGAAACTGCGCCGCCGTCTTCAAATAGAGCTCGCCGCAAAGCGCGGCCCGCGTCGCCAAAACACCGATAACCCCCGTCTTCGTGGTGAGCGCGGCAGGCTTCACCGCAGGCTCCATCCCAACAATCGGAACATTCGAAAACCGTGCCCTGAGTGCCTCTATCGCCGCTCCCGTCGCCGCATTGCACGCCACAACAACCATCTTCGAGCCGTTTTCCAGCAGTATCTCCACCGCCCGCCCGGCAAAATCTATGATCTCGGAACGAGGCCGCCCGCCATAAGGCACATTAAGCCCGTCGCCGAAATATATCAGCGACTCGTTCGGGAGTTTTTTAGCAATCTGGGCTCTCACCGTCAACCCGCCCATACCCGAATCGAAAATACCTATTGGATTGACATTCAATATATTAACCGTACTTAATTAAAGCTTTACTTCAATTTCTCCTCTATCCACCGACGGGCATTGACAAACGCCTCGACCCAGGGCGAAACCTCGTCCGTGTGAACCCTCTCCTCGGGGTAATGGGCCCAATTCCACGGCTTCAGCGCGCGCTCCGGATGGGGCATCATCGCAACGTGGCGACCATCCTCCGAAGCGATCCCCGCCGCACCGAAATCACTGCCATTGGGATTCGTCGGATAATCGGGATGAGAGTACCTCAGCACAATATTATAGCCCTGCTGGCCCGCCGGAAGCGAAAACTTACCCTCGCCGTGAGCCACCCAAACGCCCAATTTCGACCCCTTCAAAGAGTCCAACATAACGCATCCGCCCCGAACATCGACCCCCACGAATCCCGACTCGAACCGATGGCTGTCATTATGCAACATTCGAGCAGGTAAAGCATTGTCAGTCAATGGTTTAACCAGCCCGAGTTCAACCATTAGTTGACATCCGTTGCAAAAACCGGCCGAAAGGGTATCCGGACGGGCATAAAAATCCTCCAACGCCCTCTTGGCCAATGGATTATAGAGGAACGCGCCCGCCCAACCCTTGGCCGACCCGAGCACGTCGGAGTTGGAAAATCCACCCGAAAAAACCACCATATTCACGTCCCGAAGCGTCTCCCGACCCGATATGAGGTCTGTCATCGTGACGTCGCGAACATCGAAACCCGCCAAATGCAACGCCCAGGCCGTCTCGCGCTCGCACTGACACCCCTTTTCGCGAATCACCGCCGCACGAACGCCCGACTTTGTTTTGCGGCGCGGGTCGATCCCCAAAGAGACATACGTCCCTTCGAAATGTTTCGGAAAGTCAAATGTTAAGCTTTGGTTCGCAAAATTGGTGTAACGCGCTGATGCACAATTGTTTGCAGTTTGCTTTCGGTCGAGCAAATAGGAGGTTTTAAACCATTTGTCCCTCAAATCGTTCTGTAAAAGTTCGAACTCCACGCCTCGTGCCGAAACAGTGAACTTTCGCTTTAAGTTTACGCGGCCAATCAATTGACTATCAATGCCTTGTGCTCTCAAAAAATCGACCACATCGCTTCCGTTCTCGACCTGCAAAACAACGGCGGGTTTTTCGCTGAAAAGCAATCTCGCGACGTCGTCCTCGCCCAGTCCCGACAACTCCAAATCAATCCCCGACGCATTGTCGGCAAAGGTCATTTCCGACAGCGCAGTGATCAGGCCGCCCGCCGAAACGTCGTGGCCGGCCAAAACTTTTTGGTCCTTTACGAGCTGTTGCACTGCACAAAAAGCACTCTTAAAATAACCGGCATCCCCCGCAGAAGGGGCCTTATCCCCCACTCCACCGAGAATCTGCGCAAAACTGCTGCCGCCCAGATCGAACGCCGAACGCGAAAAATCGACATAAACAAGGTCGCTCTCGGTGTGTTTCAACGCTGCTTTCACACACTGCGAAACATCCGAAACCTCGCCCGCAGCGGTAATAATGACCGTTCCGGGGGCCAAAACGCGCTCACCGTCGGGATATTTTTGGGTCATCGAGAGCGAATCTTTGCCCGTCGGAATGTTGATCCCAAGTGCAATCGAGAACTCGCTCGCAGCCTCGACGGCCTCGTAAAGACGCGCATCCTCACCCTCATTGCGGCACGGCCACATCCAATTGGCGCTAAGCGAAACGCCCTCCAGCCCATAGGTCAGCGGCGCGAAAACGATGTTGGTCAAAGCCTCGGCGATAGCCAGTCGCGACCCTTCGGCGGCATCTATCATAGCCGCCGCCGGAGCGTGGCCGATGGAGGTGGCGATGCCCGTAACTCCCTGGTAATCAAGGGCTACGACGGCACAATCGTTCAACGGAAGCTGCACCTCGCCCACGGTTTGCTGAACCGCCACACGCCCGCCCACCGAGCGGTCGACCTTGCTGGTCAACCAATCCTTACACGCCACGGCCTCGATCTGAAGCACCTGCTCGATATGGCGAACGACATCGCCCGAATTATAAACCAAAGGTTTAAAAATTTCGCGTAAAGTGCTGTCCGTCAACGAGGTACGCGGCGGTTTTCCGAACATAAATTCGAGCGGCCAATCTATCGGACGCTCGCCCGTGAGATTGTTTACAAAAGTAAACCGCCCGTCGCCCGTCGTCTCGCCGATGACATACATCGGGGCGCGCTCCCGCTCGGAAATAGCGCGCAAATAGTCCACATATTTCGGGTCGATAACCAGCCCCATACGCTCCTGAGACTCGTTCCCAACGATCTCGCGCGCCGAAAGAGTGGGGTCGCCGACAGGCAAATTTTCCATATCTATCCTCCCGCCCGTCGCCTCGACCAGCTCCGAAAGGCAGTTCAAATGGCCCCCTGCGCCGTGATCGTGGATGGAAATAATGGGATTTTCGGTCCCCTCGCTCACCGCGCGAATAGCGTTATAAGCCCGCCGCTGCATCTCGGGATTGGACCGCTGAACCGCATTGAGCTCGATCTCGCCCCGAAATTCGCCCGTCGCAACGCTCGAAACCGCGCCGCCACCCATCCCGATGCGATAATTGTCGCCGCCCAACAGCACCACCGCATCGCCCGCCGTGGGTTCATCCTTGATGCTGTCCGCCTTTCGGCCATATCCCACGCCGCCCGCCATCATAATCACCTTATCGAAACCCCAGGTGCGGTTAAGTTCTTGATACTCAAAGGTTAACAGCGAGCCGCAAACCAACGGCTGGCCGAACTTGTTGCCGAAATCGGACGCGCCGTTCGACGCTTTTATAAGAATCTGCTCGGGAGTCTGGTAGAGCCACCGACGCTCGGGAACAAACTTTTCCCATTCGCGACCGCCATCCAACCGCGGGTACGAAGTCATATAAACCGCCGTTCCAGCTACCGGAAACGCGCCTTTGCCACCCGCAATGCGGTCGCGTATCTCACCGCCCGAGCCCGTCGCCGCGCCATTGAACGGCTCCACCGTCGTCGGAAAATTGTGCGTCTCGGCCTTGATCGAAATCACGCTCTCGAAGTCGACTGTCGAATATTCGCTCGGCGCATCGCCCCGCTGCGGCGCAAACTGCTCAGCCACAGGCCCTTGCAAAAAGGCGCAATTGTCCTTATAAGCACTCGTAACGCGGTTCGGATTGAGCTTAGTGGTCTTTTTGATGAGGCCGAAAAGCGACTCGGGCCTGGACACGCCGTCGATGACAAACTCGCCATTGAAAATCTTGTGGCGACAGTGTTCCGAATTGACCTGCGAAAAGCCGAAAACCTCGCTGTCGGTCAACGCACGCCCCATTTTAGTGCTCACTTGCTCCAAATATTCGACCTCCTGTTCACTCAACGCCAGCCCCTGCTCGGCGTTATAGGCCGCAATGTCGCACACTTCGCGAACCGGTTCGGGAGTGCCAGAAACGGCAAAAACATCCTGCCCCAAGCCATCATAACGCCGATTGAGCATAGGGTCGAACTCCGCCGAATGGCTATAGGGCAGAAATTCCTCGATGCGACGAATCCCCGCGATGCCCATATTCTGCGTTATCTCGACCGCATTGGTGCTCCACGGCGTGACCATCTCCCTCCGCGGACCAATAAAACTGCCGCCGACCGACTGTCCGTCTATCAATCGGCCGCCGAACAACCACTCCAACCCGACAATATCCTCTCCACCTAACTCTCCCGCAACATCGACCGCGAAAACCCCCTTATCCCCACGAAAAAACAATATCATATCAACTTTAATCGTATTTTTCTGCCCAAATTTTGTATGCCTCGGCTATTCTGGGCATGTAATCGTCCAGCGTCGGATACTCGTCGCGAAGGGAGTCGTATTTTTCCAATTCCGCGATCAGTTCGTTTATCCATGTGAATCCGAAATTCAATTCGTATTCAGTTATGTTGTCGACAAAATCGTCGTCGTAATCGTGATCGCGCAGATATTTTATCGTTGCGGCCCTGACCAACGCTTCGTTCATCACATACTCAGGGGCACCGTAAGCCTGCTTGCGGAAGTGCTCGGCGTTGGCATCGAACAGAGCCTTGGCACTCGATTTCAACGCATCGGCGTGTCGTTCGTTCAGGGGGTTGCAGAAAGAGTGGTTGAATTCGTGAACCAGGGTCGAGATATAGTCGTTCACCCGAAAGAGTGCCATTCCGTTTTCATCGGTCGCTCCCACTCCTATGATCGCATACACTTCTCTCGGGCCGTCGGTGGTGTTCACCCCCGAGGCATAGTTGCAAGGGCCGTTCAGCGTTCCGATCACAATGCGGAAATAGTCCGTCGTCTCAACTCCGAAAAAACGGGAGAACCACTCGACATCCAGAGCCTCGTAAAGTGCCGTGGAATTGGTTTCGACATCGGCGTAAAGGGTGGCATTTTCGTTCCAAAAGCTCTCGAAATCGCTGTCGACCGCAAACTGCTTCAACAACGCTACGAACTTTTCCTTGTCTACGGCATCCCATCTTCTGTCGTCGGGCCACCCGTCCGCCAGATCTTTACGAAAGTTCAGCTCCTCATCGAGACACAGCGCGATAGACGGAATGGCATTGAAACCGATACCGTGCTCGGATCGCAGATCCCCTGCGAACAGTACCATTTCGTGGTCTTTAAAATCGGTGAACCGGGCGTCTATCGCATCAGTATATATTTTGAATTCCGACAAATTGTACTCCCACGAACCGGCAAGCCGAAAAACCATACTCAGCAGTTCGATGTTTTTGTCGACACGGGGTTTCTCGATCATGGTTGGCTGCACCTTCGGCGCGCACGCATTCAAACAAAGCAGAAAAGCGATAAACAGGATCGTCAAACGTCTCATTTCTTATTTAATATTTTGGTTATCAATATGTTGCAGAAGCATTCGAAGCACACTTCCGTCTGATGCCCCGCCGCATTCGACCACAAAATTAGCCTTTTTATACCACTTTTCGCGCTCCGGCAACGCGTTTTCGATAAAAGCACGCAGCTCGGCATCGTCCATACCCGCAATCTTCGGCCGCCGGGCACGCCCCGCCGCGCTCATTCGCCTCACCAACCGCGAGGGCGGCATTCGCAAATAAACCGTCGTGCCCGCCCCGTTCAACCGCTCCATAACTCCCTGGCGACAAACCGTGCCGCCGCCCAAAGCCACTATTTGTCGTGATAACGCACCGTCCGTGACACAAAGCTCATCCACCACCTCGCGCTCCAACTCGCGAAACCGCTCCTCGCCGTGAACAGCGAAAATTTCGGCCACACTCATCCCCGCCCGTCGTTCGACCTCGGCGTCGGTATCCACAAACTCCCACCCCAGCCGCGCCGCCAACCGCCGCCCAAAGCTGCTCTTGCCGCAGCCCATAAAACCGACCAAAAACAACCGCTGCATCAGAACAGATCCAATTGACCCTCATCCGGCCGTTCTATCTCCAATTCCACACTCTTTTCGATCTCTTCGGGTTCGTCATCCGCCACCTGAGGGGGAACAGGGGCAGAAGGAACGGGAACCAGGAACCTCAATGCGGCTACCTGATAAGTGGTGATGCGCTTGCCCTTGGCCTTGTGGCTCTTAACGCCGATGTAGTCCTGAACATCGACCGTGTCTGTTGCCCGACCGGCATTAGTCCCGCCATAGGCGACTTCGAGCAATGGCCGCTCCGTCTCCGTCATTTCGACCAGCCGGCAATCGGCATCGAGGTACTCCTGCATCTGGGCCGTGCCGTTGGTCGCTGGAAAACGCTTAACATAATAGAAGCCCGCAGAACCGTCGAAATAGGCCACACTGTACACCCGCTCGGGTTCCCACTTTTCGACCCTCACCGTATCTTCGGGAAAATGATGGGTGAGCTCGAAGCCCGTTATATAATAGGAGTGCCGCCCGAACACGACTATCCGATCGTCACCCGAAAACTCGCCCAGCAACACCCCGCGGCCGTCGGCATTCAGGCGGCGAACATCCTCGTCGAACCAGATGTTCTGACCACCCAACGTGGAGGTGCCCTTCTCTTTGAGAACGATCTTGTGGATGCCATAACGCGAAAACAGGTTGCCCTGGCTTGCGCGCCCCTTGATAGCCAGCGTAGAAAAATCGAGATCGGTGATAACTTTCTTCAACCTCGGCCGCGGCTTGAAATATATCTTCAACACCTCCGCCTCGCCATTGGGATTGACGCTCAGATAGAGAATATCGGTTCCCGCCGTGCCCTTGGTAATGTTGTACTCCTTATCGCGCGTGATGCCGACAATGGCACACCGTTTCATCATCACCGCTCCCTGCTTGCCGTCGCGATAAAGCAGGTTGTAGATCGTGCGCTCGTCACCGCGCTTAAACACGCCGATATAGAGAATATTTTTATGGAAAAAGGCTTTGTCGCCTACCTTGGTGATGACATACCGCCCGTCGCGGCAAATCACTATGATGTCGTCGATGTCCGAACAATCACACACAAACTCGTCCTTGCGCATCCCCGCACCGATGCCGAAGAAGCCCTCCGCCCTGTCGACATAAAGTTTTGCATTCGCCACCGCAACCTTGGTTACCTCGATGCTGTCGAACTCGCGAATCTCCGTGCGCCGCTCGCGACCTTTGCCATAACGCTTTTTGATGCCCTCATAATAGGCAATGGTGTAGTCGACGATGTGCTCCAAATCGTGGTGCACCTGCTTCATTTCCTCCTCGACGCCCTTTATATGTTCATCTGCTTTGGCCGTATCGTATTTGGAAATGCGGATGAACCTCAGCTCGGTGAGTTTAACCACGTCGTCCTGCGTGACTGTCCGTCGGAGCAGCTTTTTGAACGGTTCCAGCCCTGTGTCGACGGCAGAATAGGCCTCCTCGCGACTCTTCGCTCCCTCGATGAGCTGGTACAACCTATTCTCGATGAAAATCTTTTCCAGCGTCGAAGCGTGCCAATCCTCCGATAGTTCGTCCAGCCGAATGCGCAACTCTTTGTCCAGCAAGCTCTTGGTCTTCTCGGTGGAGCGGCGGAGAATTTCACAAACGCCCAGAAAATGGGGCTTATCGTCGCAAATCACAGTGGAATTGGGCGAAATGCTCACCTCGCAATCGGTGAAAGCATACAGCCCGTCGATGGTCTTGTCGCTCGATTCGTCGTTAGAGACGTGTATGATGATCTCCACCTTTTCGGCGGTGTTATCGTCCACCTTGCGGATCTTTATCTTTCCCTTTTCGTTGGCTTTAATGATGGACTCCTTGATGCTCTCGGTGGTGGTGCCGAACGGAATTTCGGTGATGGCCAGCGTACGGCGGTCTATCTTCGAAATCTTAGCTCTCACCTTGACCGCTCCGCCACGCAAACCGTCGTTGTAGCGGCTCACATCGACCATTCCGCCCGTGGGGAAGTCGGGATAGAGAGCGAAATCCTGCCCTTTCAGATGAGCGACCGACGCGTCGATAAGTTCATTGAAATTGTGGGGCAAAATTTTCGACGCCAACCCCACGGCAATCCCCTCGACCCCCTGAGCCAGCAACAGCGGAAACTTCACCGGCAACGTCACCGGCTCCTGGTTGCGGCCGTCATAGCTGAGCATCCAGTCGGTCGTCTTGGGGTTGAACACCACGTCGAGCGCAAACTTACTCAACCGCGCCTCTATGTACCTGGCCGCGGCCGCTCCGTCGCCCGTGAGAATATTGCCCCAATTACCCTGACAATCGACCAGCAGGTCTTTCTGACCCAACTGAACCAGCGCATCGCCTATCGAAGCATCCCCGTGCGGATGGAACTGCATAGTGTGGCCGATGACATTGGCAACTTTGTTGTACCTACCATCATCCAACCTTTTCATTGAATGAAGTATGCGCCTCTGCACCGGCTTCAACCCATCTTCGAGGTGAGGCACCGCCCGCTCCAAAATAACGTACGAGGCGTAATCCAGCCACCATTCGCGGTACATTCCGCCCAGCTTGCTGGAACCGTGGCCGCTCTCTATATTCGAAGTATCACTCATAAATTCATTTCAGATAATGTGCTCGCCCGATCTGGCGAACGATATGCACAAACCTCTCCGGTTCCTCGGCGTTGGGCGAGTGGGCGGAGTTTTCAAACACGAAATAACCTTTCTCCGGAGCCTCGATCCCGTCGAACCACGCTTCAGAAAGCACCTGCGACACCTGATAATCCCACTTCCCGTGCATGACGTAGACAGGAATTTCGAAACTTCGTGCCGAAAGGAATAAATTGTCTGCCAACACCTGCGGGAAGACATTGACACCCGAAAAGCCCATCCCGGCCACATATTGCATCTTTTCGCCCACCGTGTAGCCGCCGAACGAGAACAGGATATCCATCGCAATATCAGCCGTAGAGATCGGCGCGCGAGTAACCCCGATGTGGTAGCGGTTCATCAGCGGAGTCCTCGCAGCAGACATTACAAAATCCATTGCGGGGAAATCCACCGCCTGTCGGTCGAATTTCGACAACTGCCGGATCGCGCTCTCGTCGCCGATCTCCGTCGCGTGGGCCAGCATATAATCGTAGGCAATGCGCTCTGACTCCTGCTGCCATGTCACCTGCCCTATCCCAATGTAGGCAGAAAAAAGTTCGGGGTACGCTTGGATCGTCTTCACGCCGATATAGCTGCCCCACGAGTGCCCCATCAGAATAATCTTCTCTTGCCCAAAGCGCTCGCGAAGATACTCGGTCACTTTGCGCGTGTCCTCCACAAAGTGATCGACAGTCGCGCCTTCCGGCGTGATGTCGCTGTGGTACGTCATACCGGCTCCGCGCTGATCCCAGTAACAAACCGTGAAGTATTTTTCGAGGCGCTCGGGTTTTTCATTCGGCAGAATCATAGGAAGCTCGGGTGTCCCCGGCCCTCCGTGTAAGTATAGGATGACAGGATTTTCGGGATTCTCGCCCCGGATGAACATACCCTGCCGGATGCCGCCGATCTCGATAAATATTTTCTCGGCCAATGCTCCGGCAATTTCGTTACCGTCGGCGTCTTTCAACGGTTTCAACTTTCCCGGACTACACACCGCTAAAACGACAAGGCCTATTACCGCGATCCCCACGACCGCCGCGATTATAATCCCGACTATTTTCAATAACTTTTTCATTTCGATTCAATTTTAGCCTAACATTGCGATCGCCAGCATCACCACACTTCCCACATTGAGCGCGATATGCACGATCATACCTATGCTGATGCTTTTGTTCCGCCACACGCCGTAAACCATAGGCGTCAGGGCGATGATGCGCGTGATGTTCTCCCACGGAGTAAAAAGGTGATATACAGAGAACAATACCACGTTTACCAGCGGCGCAGCCTTTCCCAGCCATCTCATTCGCGGCAGCAAAAACCCACGAAAATAGAGCTCCTCGACCCAAGGCCCGAAGATGCCGTTGGTAAGAAGTCCGAGAACGATCACGAGCCACAGCATTCCAGTCGATGCGTCTTCGACAGCAAACCGGTCCGCCCTGAACCAATCCGGCACCCAGTCGAAAATGCCCCACAGGGGATGCTCGATGGGAGCAAGGATCATGAAAACGCCGATGCAAAACAGCAATATCGGGATCGCCCACAGCAGTTTCCGACCGAGAGGCATCTTGCTGCGGAACAGGATGATGTCACGTATTTTTTTGTTCTGCTTTCGAGCGACCACCGCTAAAATGCCCAACTGCACCGGAATGAGCCCAATCGCGATGGCCAGCAGCATAGCCAGATATGACGGCAGGCCGAATCCCCACACCGGATTGGCAAACACGATGACACACAACAATATCGGCACGCCCGGCAACAGATGATACGCCAATATGGAGGCGACGCTCAGTTGCTTTACATCGCTTTGGCGGGGTCTCCTCCCAGCAGACAGATCAGACTTTTTTGCTTTGTTCCTTTTAATTTTCGACATAATCTGCCTCAATCTTCAAATTATCGATCACAAACTCGCGTCGCTCGGGCGTGTTGGCTCCCATATAGAACGAGAGCACATCGCCGATACTGTCGCCCTTGGAGAGCCGCACCGTCTCCAATCGCATATCGGGGCCGATGAACTCTTTGAACTCATCCGCCGAGATCTCGCCCAGCCCCTTAAACCGCGTAATCTCCGCCGCCGTCCCCAGCTTCTTTATGGCCTTCTGTCGCTCCGGCTCGGAATAGCAGTAAATGGTCTCGCGCTTGTTCCGCACCCGAAACAGCGGCGTCTGCAAAACGTACAAATGTCCCTGACGAATAACCTCCGGAAAGAATTGCAGGAAAAATGTCATCATCAACAACCGAATGTGCATCCCGTCCACGTCGGCATCGGTGGCAATGATCACCTTGTTATATCTCAGGTCGTCGATGCTATCCTCGATATTCAACGCGGCCTGCAACAGGTTGAACTCCTCGTTCTCATACACCACCTTTTTGGTCAGCCCAAAAGTGTTCAACGGCTTGCCCCGCAGCGAAAACACCGCCTGGGTGTGCACATCGCGCGACTTCGTAATCGACCCCGACGCCGAGTTGCCCTCGGTGATGAATATCATCGTCTGTTCGTTGCGCGGATCCTTGTCGCCGAAATGAACCTTGCAATCACGCAACTTGCGGTTGTTCAAACTAACCTTCTTCGCCAGCTCCCTCGCCTTCTTCTGCACCCCGCTGATGGCCTTGCGCTCCTTCTCGTTATCGGCGATCTTTCTGCCCAGGATCTCCGCGGTCGCAGGGTGCTTGTGCAGATAGTTGTCCAACTGCTCCTTGACGAAGTCCAACACGAACTGCCGCACCGTCGGGCCCTTGGGACTCATATTGCGGCTGCCGAGCTTGATCTTGGTCTGGCTCTCGAANNTCGAACTCGGGCTCCTCGACACTCAGCGAAATGGCCGCCACGATGCTCCCGCGAATATCCTCGGGCGCAAAATCCTTGCGATAGAACTCCTTTACCGTCTTGGCAATGGCCTCTCTGAAAGCCGCCTGATGCGTCCCGCCCTGCGAAGTGTACTGGCTGTTGACAAACGAAAAATAGCTCTCGCCATAACCCGTTCCGTGGGTGATGACCACCTCTATGTCCTCTCCTTTGAGGTGTATCGGCTCGTAAAGCGGCTCCTCGCCCAAATTCTCATTCAACAGATCGAGCAGCCCGTTCTTCGAAACATAAGGCTCCCCGTTGACCTTTATGGTCAGCCCCGTGTTGAGATAGGTGTAGTTCCTCACCCGCTGCTCGACATACTCCATATTGTAGACATACTCGCCGAAAACCTCGGTGTCCACAACATAACTGATGAGCGTTCCGTCCTTCTCGTTCACCCCGCTCTCCCACCGATCACTCGTCTCCACACCGCGTTCGAACGTCACCGTCCGTGCCTCGCCCTCCCGCACCGAGCGCGCCATAAAACTGCTGCTGAGCATATTGACCGCCTTAACCCCCACCCCGTTCAACCCCACCGTCTTCTTGAACGCCTCGGAACCATACTTGCCGCTCGTGTTGATCTTGCTCACGGCATCCGACAGCGAATTGAGCGGAATCCCGCGCCCATAATCGCGCACGGTGACAACGTTGCCCTCGCCGATACTCAGCTCGATGGTCTTGCCCGCGCCCATAATGAACTCGTCGACCGAATTGTCCATCACCTCCTTGATGAGGGTATATATCCCGTCGTCGGGCTGGCTGCCATCACCCAGCTTGCCGATCCACATCCCGGGCCTGAGCCGCATCTGCTCACGCGTGCTGAGCGTCTTGATATCGGCCTCGGTATATTTTATCTGCTCACTCATTAATTCTCGATTTTTCTTCAACCATTCGCTCCCTAACCTCTTCCATCACCTCCTTGGGCTCCCTGGCGGCAACATCCGCGGCACTCACCGGAGCCAAAACCCTCACCCGGAACGTATGTCGCCAAGGTAGCTTCCCACCCTTGCCTATGACATCGCTCCCGTCCAACACCACAGGCAGCACCCCCACCCCAGCCTCTTTGGCCAGATTGAACGCCGTCGCCTTGAACCGGCCGATCTCGCCCGTCTTCGACCTGGTGCCCTCCGGAAATATTGCCACGTTCACCCCCCGCTCATCGAGCCACATTTTGCCCTTCGTCATAATCTTCTCCGCAGCCCGCCGCGGATTCCCGTCCGGAATCAAAATATCGCCGTGCAGCCACATATATTGCCCGATAAGCGGAAAACGCTGGATATATTTCTTCGACACCCAACGGAAATTCATCGGCGTCCAATACAGCATCGGAATGTCGACAAACGAACGATGGTTCAACACAACTACATAACGCTGCGAAAGGTCGATATTGTCCAACCCCTCCACAACAGTCCTCCACATCGGCGGAGTGCGGAAAAAGACCATCGAAATGCCCCGCGACATCGAATGGACCAATCTCCGGCTACGGTCTATGGGCACAAGCAACCAAGCTAAAAAGCTGAGTATCAAAAAGATAACGACAGCACAAAGAATAACAACGTAGTACAGGAAAGTAAACATAATCTGCAAGGTTAGTGATTTTTTGCTAAAAAATCGTTACTTTTGCAGGCGAATTATTAAAAAATTATGAACAATGGCAAAGGCGTATGTTTTTCCCGGGCAAGGAGCACAGTTCACGGGAATGGGCAAAGAACTGTACGATAGCGTACCCGTGGCGAAGGATCTGATGGAGCAGGCCAACGATATTCTGGGCTTTCGGCTGACCGACATAATGTTCAACGGAACGGCCGAAGAACTCAAAGAGACAAAAGTAACCCAGCCGGCGGTCTTCCTCCACTCGGTCGTGATGGCGAAGGCGTTGGGTGCCGACTTCCGGCCCGATATGGTGGCGGGGCACTCTCTGGGCGAGTTTTCGGCGATAGTGGCGGCAGGAGCCCTGAGTTTCGAGGACGGACTGCGGCTCGTTTCGGTGCGCGCCCGGGCAATGCAAAAAGCGTGCGAAGCCACTCCCTCGACAATGGCCGCAGTGCTGGCGTTGGACGACGAAAAGGTGGAAGAGATATGCCGAAGCACAGACGGCGTCGTTGTGGCGGCGAACTATAACTGTCCGGGCCAGTTGGTGATCTCGGGAACGATCGAAGCTGTCGATGCGGCGTGCGAACGGATGAAAGAAGCCGGAGCCAAACGCGCCCTGCGGTTGCCCGTCGGAGGCGCATTCCACTCGCCGTTGATGGAGTCCGCACGCGTCGAACTCGCAAAGGGGATAGAAGCGGCCAATTTTGTCGCCCCCATCTGTCCGGTCTATCAAAACGTGGATGCGCGGCCGTACACCGACCCTGCGAAGATAAAAGAGAACCTGATTGCCCAGCTCACCTCGCCCGTGAGGTGGACCCAAACGGTGAAAAATATGGTGACGGACGGTGCGACGGAGTTCGTCGAACTCGGGCCGGGGAATGTACTCGCGGGCCTGATAGGCAAGATCGCGGGAAGTGAGTTTGTTTCGCAGGGGTAGTTTTTAGCTTTTAGTTTTTTTTTCAGATGGTTTCACTCAAAGAATTTTTCAATCGCGACGAGAGCGAAGTGCAGGCGGTAGGCGGTGTCGACCAAAAAAACAATATTCTCAAACGGTCGATAGTTGCCTATATGGCTGTTCACGGCCCATCGACACTGGCCGAACTGACCTCCGCATTGCACATCAGCGTCCCCACTATGACCCGCCTGGTGAGCAGTCTGGTGAAAGACAAACTGGTGGACGGAACCGGAAAAGTCGAAACCAGCGGCGGACGACGTCCCAACGCATACGCCCTCACCTCGTCGGCAATCTACTTCGCCGGAATAACCATCGGCCGCGACAATATTCAATTCGTCGTCTCGGACATGCAAAACAACATAATCGCGAGCGCAGAACAAACCGACTTCGTGCTGGAAGACACCACCGTGTGTCTCAAAAAAATTATGTCCACCGTCGATAAATTCATCGCCACGAGCAAAATCGACAAAGAAAAAATCCTCGGTCTGGGCGTCTGCATCGCCGGCCGGGTCAACCCCAACACGGGGAGAAGTTACAAGTATTTTACGTGGTGCGAGGAGTCGCTCACCGAACTTTTCGAAGAGCGGACAGGCATCAAAACCCTGCTGGAGAACGACACCCGCGCACGATGCTATGCCGAATATAATGCCGACAGGCCCAAGGACGGCGAAAACATTCTCTATCTCCATCTCGGTCGGGGTGTCGCCATCGGCATCGTGATGGACGGAAAACTGTTCTACGGCAAATCTGGCTTCGCGGGTGAATTCGGCCACACGCCATTCTTCGATAACGAAAAGATTTGCAGCTGCGGTAAAAAAGGGTGTCTGGAAACCGAGATTTCGGGCGTGGCGGTGGAGGAAAAGATTGTCGATATGCTGAGCCACGGAAGTAACTCGATCCTGCGCGAAAAGTTCGAAAAAGGCGAAAATATTCACATCAACGACATCATTGCCGCCGCGAAAAACGACGACACACTGGCCATAGAACTCATCGAAGAGGTGGGCGAAAAGGCGGGAAAATCCATCGCTTTTCTCATCAATATTTTCAATCCCGAAACGGTCATCATCGGCGGGAATTTGTCGATGGCGGGCGACTATATTATGTTGCCGCTGAAGGCTTCGACCAACAAATATTCGCTCAATCTGGTCTATAAGGACACCCGTTTTCGCCTTTCGCGGATGGACGAAAATGCGGGTGCGCTGGGCGCGGCGATGCTGATGAGGAACAAAATCATTGGGATAGCGTGATTTCTCTGAGACCGCTCTCCGCCGCCGATTCGGAGATTTTAGAAGCGTGGGAGAACGACCCCGAGGTGTGGAAATATTCCTCGTTTCCGCAGGGTGACGGGCCGCCATATTCTTCCCGAGAGTTGGCGCAATTCATTGATAATCAGGGAGATGGGCAGTTCAGGTTTGTGGTTTGTTTGGATGATAGGCCTGTTGGTTTTGTGGATTTGTTTGATGTGGAAGCTGGGTCGGCGGGGGTTGGAATTTTGATATATGGCGGGGATGATCGGCGGCGGGGGTATGGAACGCGGGCGGTGCGGTTGTTGAGCGAGCTGGCCTTTTGCGAGTTGGGTTTGGGTGAGCTTTGGTGCATTGTCGAGGCGGAGAATGTGGCGAGCATTCGGCTTTTCGAGAGGTGCGGGTTTGTTTCTTCGGCGGGATCGCGGTCCGGTGATTTGCGTCGTCTTTTTTTGCAAAAAAATCAGAGATTTTGATCTGAAATTGGTATTTTTTTGACAAAAATTGTTATTTTTGTAGTTGAATTTGTTATTTTTTTCGATGCGAGATTTCAAAGATTATGTACGGGGAGATCAGTTGACGCTGGTGCTTTTTTGTGCCGATTGGTGTCGGGAGTGCAGGGAGGTTATGAAAGAGGTGGATAAATTTAAATCGCTGATTGACAGCGAGTTACAGGTATTGAAGGTGGATATTGACGCCGAGGTGAACAAGGTGAAGGCGGACGAATATGGTGTCGATAGTGTGCCGATGTTGATGTTTTTTCGATCGGGAGAGGTATTGTGGCGGCACAAAGGTGTTATTCTTGCGGCGGAATTGAGAACAATTTTTGACGGTTTTTGATATTTTTTAAATACTTTTTGTTATCTTTGTGGGGCAGATTCGTGCTCGTGAAAAATATTTTGGGGTGGCTCCGGGGTTAGAGGTTGTTGGACGGACCCGTTAGGGCCCCGGTTGTCCCCCCTTTCTTGAAAATCCTATCCTTTCGGGGGTGGGATTTTTTTAGCGATTAGCTATCAACGATTAGCGATTAATTTGTTATCTTTGCAGTGACATATTGAGTATTAACAACTTTTTTCTTGCTGCAAACTCACGAACCGCCTACGGGCGGTGTTTTCTCTGAGAAAAAAGATTGTTCGGCTCGGGGTTTGCTTTGGCGCATTTTGTGCCAAAGCGACCTTGGGTGTGGTGCAATCTTTTCAGATGAGGGCTCGTGAGGCCTGCAGTAAGGGGATTGTTTAACCACACCTTTTTTATGAAAACTTATGATGTTTTAGGGTTCGACTATTTTGTCGACAGCGAATGGATCAGGATGTATGACTATCAACCAGGCCGATGGCGGGTTGAGATTGCCGATGACGGAACCTATCGCGATGTGTGCTTTCGTGACGACGGGGAACTTTTGAGCGGGCAAGGATTTTGGCGGGATGGTATTTTTTATTTGAATGAGGAGCAGAGATTGATTTTGAACTAATCGGCCTCTAAGAGGCCGTCAAAATGAAAAGATGAAAAGATGAAAAGATGAAAAGATGAAAAAAGCGTCGCGTTAGCCAACTCTTAACTCTTAACTCGCGTCGCGTAGCCAACTCTTAACTCTTAGTTCTTAACTCTTAACT
>DBDE01000031.1:66396-77095 GCA_002293425.1 Alistipes sp. UBA940
GGGCGAATGCACCGGACGGAGACACGACTGGTCTTAGGGTAAGAGTTATCCGGGTAGACGCCCGAGCTGTGGAAGTACAGGTTGTAGGCGTAGGAGGTATTGGATGGGTTCTGCGTAGCAGACCAATAACGACCGTACGTGCTCTGATAGGAGCCGCCACTGTTGCTGTAGCCTGAAGCTGAGAAGAAAAAAAACGGCTCTTCCCGAAGAAAGAGCCACCACCGACAAAAAGGAAAAACTGTTAACCAAAACATCTATTTTTATTCAATCCCCCAGCCGGATACCACCAAAAACAACCTCACCTCACCGAAACCTGCTTAGTCTTCAACCCCTCAAGCCGAATATCGTCCACCCCCAACGTAGCCGCCGCATCAATCAAAGAAACCCTAACCTCATCCACCCCCGTCGGCAACCCGAACTCCACCGACATTCCCCCAACCCCAATCTCCGAAACATCGCCGCTCCAAAGCTCATCGCCACCGCCCAAAAACGTGAGCCTTCCGTCACCCGCACCCGTCGCAAAAACCGAACACGAAAACCCGACATCGGCATAACCATCCGTCGGAAGCCCCGAAATCTTAACATCCGCCCCATTCTGCAGATACATATAAGCATCGCTATCCTTTGAACGAATCGCCACTCCCGTGCCCAGCGAAGCATAACTAACCCCAGCAACCCCACTGTCCCAACCGACAAAATCAACCAAAGCAGGCCTCTCCACAACATAGTCCCCTATTCCAAAACCCTCCGAATAAAACTCCTCGCGCTCCGCCTTGCCAATCTTAAACGCATCGCCCTCGCCCAGCTCCCAACCATCAATCTGCGCCTCACCAACCCTCACAACCGCCGCCGCAGCCGACTCCTCCACCGAAACCGTATAACCATAAGCAAACCCACCGTCATAATCGACATTCGGCAACAACAAAACCGACTCCTCGCCATCCGCAAAAACAAAATGAACCGTCAACTCCAAACCCTGCTCCGGCAACAAAATCAACGTCGCCTCAGCCTCCCCACGCGTCCCACTCACCAAAGTGGAAATCTTCCCCTCATCACCCGTCACCCGCAACTCCCCAGTCGACAAATCGAACTCCCCACCCCTCCTCGCACCCGAAATCTCAACCCGCATCCCACGCAAATCGGTATCCTCATCCGTCGCAACAATGTCAAAAAACAACTTGCTCAGCACGTGATCGAAATGCAAAAACGGCGACCCTGTCGACTCCGAATCCTTACCCCTCGCATTGTCCGAATACAAAAAATCAATAGCCGAAACATCGCTCTGGTCCGTCAAATCAATAGGATAAACCCCGCCCTGCAACGACCCCGTAAAGGGATAATAAGCCACAAAATCGACCTTAGATCCGTCCGCAGGGTAAAAAAGCGCATCCTGGACATCCTCCACCGTAAACGTTCCGCCCTGGGCGTGAACGTGCTTAACATTATCACACAAACTCTCCTCCAACCCCTCGCCCGCAGGCAACATAAAAATCCCGATCGCGTCGCCAGCCTCCCACTCCGTACCCGTCACACGAGTCCGCAAATCGATCTGGGACGAAAAATAAATAGGCTTACCAACACGCCCGATCGAACCCGCAGGACGTTCCTTCGAACAACCGGCAACACCCAGAGCCAACAACAAAACCACAGCAAAATTTGCAGCAGACGCTTTCATTTTCGGAAAAATTTTTAGTTAAAAAGTTGGGTTGTAGCTTTCCGTAGCACTACGCCACAGCAACACAATGCAAAAGTAACGATTTCTGCGCAAAAAGCAACCTTTTCAGCCAAAAAAATTAACGAAAAAAAACTAAAAATAACAGATTATTGAACCAGATACACCGTCCGACCGAACTGCGCAACCGGCAACACCGAAGTAGTCAACTCATTGTCATCCAACGAAATACGACACTCCACATCGACCGGAATCCGCACCGTAGTCGTCTTCGACGAAGGTTTGTCAACCGTGCGAAGCCCCGCCGCCGTAGCGCTACCGATCGGGCGAAGCGTCAAAACAACCGCCGCACCCTCGTCCGAATCGCTCGGAAGCAACCCCTCCGTCGTCGAAAATTTCGCAACAGTATAAGTGGTCAACCCCTGAGTCGGGGTCACACGATGCTGACTATCAATGAGTTGCGTAGTCTGGCGACCAAAGAACAGCGACAAATAGTCCTGCTCCAATTCGTCCAACTTATCCAGCGCGGCCTTCAATCCCGCCCCGAAAACGTTCTCGCCGGCCATTCCCGTAATCAGTTCGAACCGATTGCGCCGAATCTCAAAAATCCTGCTCGCCGCCTTCCTCGCGCTGTCCTCCAAGCTCTCCGGAGCCGCCGAACCCTTGTCGATCGTCAGCTTCGGGAAACCGAACGAAGGATACATATGCTGAACTTCCGTCTGATTTCCCGTCGTTTCAAGCGTCGAAATTTCGCGCTCTAAATCATTGGTGTCCTGAATGTTAGCCGCCACAATCTGAAGTAAAACTTTATCGGCCAACGGAGCCGTCACGCCGAGATATTTCTGGGCATAACGGGCATAAGGACCCGCCACGATCTCCTGCCGTTCGACGGTCAAATCGATGTACAAAGTGGTCGACTGAGCCGCGGCCGAGATGCTCAGCAGGGCGGCAAATAGGGTAAAAAGTGTCGTTTTCATATTCGCAAAGGTATTAAAATTTCAGATAAAAATCGCGCGTCAAAGCGCGATATGCATCGGAAAAAGTTCCATTTTCCTCTATAATCAATTTTCCCTCCTGTACCGGTTCGGTTGCGCAAGTCGAAAACTCGATCAAAGTGCGTTTCGGGCCGCTTTTGGGCGTCGAATGAACCTCCATAATGCGTATCGGTCGAAGATTTTCGGCGGCCGCGATCTCCACGATTTTTTGTGTTTCGCGACCCGCAGGAACGATCGTCGAAATACGTCCGCCAGGAGCTAAAATACTGACACTCAGCGAGATAAGTTCGTCATAAGTCAACCGCGTGGCGTGCCTTGCCGTCGTTCGCGCGGGGTCGGGCGTCGTCAGCGAATCTATGAAAAAGGGCGGATTTGATACAATGTGATCGAATTTCCTGTGCGTGTTTTTGACAAACTTCTGTAATGACACCGCACTGATACTCAATCGGTTAGCCCACTTGCTTGCGGCAAAATTACGCTCCGCCACCCGCGCGCTCGGCTCGTCGATCTCGATGGCATAAATATCCGCCGACCAATCGAAACTTCGTTGAGCTAACTGCAAGGCTATCAGCCCCGTACCTGTTCCAATGTCAAGTAAAACTTCATCTTTCCCGGGTTCTAACCGACACCACGCGCCAAGCAACACTCCATCCGTCCCAACCTTCATCGCGCACCCTTCTTGCCCGACAGCAAACTGCTTGAAAATGAACGAGTTAGAGCTCATTAATTGAAGTATCACTTGATATTCCCGCGCCAAATAACGCGAAATCATACTTAACGGGATCGGCTGGATCGAACTCGCGCAAGCGCGCCGTGACCTCTTCCACCGCTCGCCAATCATTCTGTCGGCGCGTCAAAAGCCCCAGAGAACGCGCTGTGGCCGCACTATGAACATCCAGCGGCAGCCACAAAGCCGACGCCGGAATGCTCCGCCAAAGCCCGAAATCGACCCCGCGATCGTCCGCGCGAACCATCCATCGAAGAAACATATTGATTCTTTTGCACGCCGCCCCGCGATCGATCGACGACAAGTGTTTTTCGCATCTCTTTTCGTGTTCGGGAGCGAAAAATTCGCGCCGAAATTTCGAAATAATCGGCCTCAAATCGCCTTCCAGCGCATATTCTGTCTCGAAAAACGATCCCATCGAACCGAACTTATCATAAAAATGGCGAAGCGACAAAATGAACGACCGAAAATCGCCTCCGTTGAACGTCCGGTGAACAAATTTTGTGACGCTAACCAGCTCATTATCAGTCGCTTGCATAACAAATTCATAAGGTCGGTCGTCCATCAATCCGACCATTTTTCG
Organism: Alistipes sp. UBA940; assembly: GCA_002293425.1. Lineage (GTDB taxonomy): Bacteria > Bacteroidota > Bacteroidia > Bacteroidales > Rikenellaceae > UBA940. The sequence goes on from DBDE01000031.1 coordinate 70,374, forward strand.
GGCACTGTTGACGATCGCCTTGCGGTTGCCCCAAGCGATGGTCGCGGCCAGAAAACCGGCGATCTCGATATCCTTCTGTTTTTCGAACAAATGGGGCACGGAAATCGGGTCGGCCACGACAAATTCGGGCCGGTTATAGCGGTCGTGCAATTTGTCAAGTAAAACTTTAACTTTCACGATTCAAAAAGCTGACTATCAAACGATTAACCCATCGCACATAACTATCTTCCGGTCGGCCATAGAGGCCAGATTTTCGTCGTGGGTAACCACAACAACAGTCAACCCGAACCGCTCTCGCAGAGTAAAAAAAAGCCGATGAATATCGTCCCTATTCTTCGAATCGAGATTGCCCGAAGGCTCGTCGGCGAGCAACACGGCGGGCGAATTGACAAGCGCGCGCGCAATCGCAACCCGCTGTTGTTCACCCCCCGAAAGCTCGGCTGGTTTATGTTCGCGACGCGACGTAAGTCCCAGCAAATCAATGAGTTCCGTGGCTTTTTGTTCCACCTGCTTCCGTTCCCGCCCGCCGATAAATCCGGGCAAACAAACGTTTTCGAAAGCGGTGAACTCCGGCAGTAAATTATGGAACTGAAAAACAAACCCGATCTGCGAATTTCTGAAAGCAGATAACTCATTGTCCCCAAGCGAATTAACAGCCGTTTTGTCAACAATCACTTCACCTTTGTTCGGCCTGGAAAGGGTGCCTAAAATCTGCAACAAAGTGGTTTTTCCGGCACCGCTCGGTCCCACGACAGAGACGACCTCTCCCCGCTTAATATTCAGCGAAATGCCCTTCAGGACCTCCACAGAACCGAAATTTTTGTACAAATCCCTGACCGCGATCATCCGTTGACGTTCTTATAATAGTTATACAGCTTCACCACCTCGATTGCGGCAAGCGTGTCGTGCACCCGCAAAATGTTCGCGCCGCCCTGCAAACACGCCCAATTGAGCGACGCCGTACCCGCCAAAGCTTCCACTGGCGAGTTCTCTAACACATTGTAAATCATCGACTTACGCGAAATTCCAGCCAGCACCGGATAGCCGAATTTTTGTAGTTCCGACAGGTTACCCAGCAACCGAAAATTCTGCGGGGTGGTCTTGGCAAATCCAAACCCGGGATCGATGATTATCTCCTCCACCCCACGGCCATTCAGAAACGCGATCTTCTCGGCAAAAAAGTCCTTTATCTCGCGCACAATGTCCTGATAATCAGTCATTTCCTGCATCGTCTGGGGATTGCCGCGCGAGTGCATCAACACATAAGGAACCCCCGTTTGGGCCGCAACATCGACGATTTCGGGGTCGATCTGGCCCGCCGAAATATCGTTGATGATGCACGGACCGAACTTTTCGATCACCCGACGGGCCACCTCGGCGCGAAAAGTGTCGATCGAAATTATCACGTTCGGAGCCTTCTCGCGAACCACCTCGACACCCGTCATCACGCGGTCAACTTCCTCATCCACAGGCACTTCCGCCGCGCCGGGACGGGACGAATAGCCCCCGATGTCGATGATTTTCGCTCCCCACCCGACCGCTTCTTCGACCCGCATAGTGATCTCCTCGACGTGCATCGAGCGGCTGTTCACAAAAAACGAATCGGGCGTGACATTGACGATCGTCATCACCGCCGGACGCTCCAGATCGAGCGTCTGTGTACCTATTTTCATTGTCTGAAAAGTTTATCTATTACTTCAATTTTTGCGCGCAACTCATTGACAGTCAGAGAATTGTCAATCACGTAATCTGCCTTTGCGGCGCGTTCCTCGTCGGTCATCTGGCTGGCGACTCTGCGCATAAAATCGTCTCGCTCGAACCCACTGCGCGCAATTCGGACATCCAGAGGAGCGGTAACGACTAACACGCTGTCCATCAGCGAATTAAACCCGCTTTCGAACAAAATGGCGCTCTCCGCCACGACATATTTTTCCTCCCGATGGACCTCGAACCACTTCTCCAAATCGGCCACGACGGCTGGGTGAACAATAGCTTCAAGTTTGCGCAGTAACTCGCTGTTGCTGAACACTTTACGAGCAATTTCGGCCCTGTCGTTCGTGCCCAGCAACTCAAAAATCCTGGAACGAATACCATCTTCGTCCATCAACTCGCGACCCCTCGAATCGCAGTTATAAACCGGCACCCCGAGCTCGCTAAACAGCTGACACACAGTGCTTTTGCCGCTCCCGATGCCGCCCGTAACCCCCACTCGGATCATTCCGTTGCAGGAGCCTCCCCCTCCGAAATCTCGGGCTCTTCCACCGGCGCAGGCACAAAATCGGGCGCCTCCACCACCTCCTCGACCACCAAACCCGCAATCTGATCGTTAATCGCGCGCGCCAACGACGCCGGAGTGATCATTATCGCGCCCTCCGTCTCCGGCGATGCACGATAAGAAAGGTCGCTCAGGGCCACGTTCAACGCACTTTTGAGCGACAACCGCTGCGCCACGATCTGCGATCCGCGACCCGAAACCTTGGCCGTCACCCGATACTTCTGTCCGTCTATGCGCAGGTTCAAGGGTATCTCGGCGGTGTAATCATACCCGAGTTTCGACGTGTACCAAAGCAGGCACGAGCCCAGCAAAATGAGCAAAAACGCGGGCGAAAGCAGCTGCCCGAGCGTCTTCCGGAGATTTTCGGCGAATTTCATAAGGCAAAGATAGTGAAAGGTGAGGGGAAACGCAAGCTTGCTTGCAGTTTTCCGAACCGCATCCTATCTTCTGTAAATTTAGTGCAAGGCGAGCGAAAATGCAAACTTGTTTGTGATTTTCTGAGCCGTAGCCTAAATTCACGAACGCGATAGCGGTCGTAAAGGTACAAAAAAAGTCATCCCTCACCGGAAGGCAAGGGATGACAAAACGGGAAAAACCCCGAAGTTATTCGGCGGGAGTTTCGGGAACCTGATTGGGCACGGCCTGTTCGGGCTCGGCACCCTCCAAAATAGCGTTTTCAAGACCTGTGCGCGAGCTTTCGATGCGATCTTTCGGCATAGCCATAGTCGCTCCGAGGCTCAGAAGCAGGATCAAAATCGCCAGCACCCACGTCCCTTTTTCGAGAAAATCGGCCGTCTGACGAACGCCCATAACCTGGTTCGAGGCACCGAAATTGGCCGCCATTCCACCCTTGGGACTCTGGCTCAACACCGCCAGAATAAGCAACACACTTGCTATAAAGATCAAAACAATCAACGCAATATACATAGCACCACAAAATTTAGAAACACAAAAGTAGAACAAAAATATTAAACCGCCAAAACCTCAACCCCTATAAAACCCGTTCGTCCAGATTTTGTCGCGATTGGTCTTGTCGCGGTGCTGGTTGGTCGTGCCCGTATTGGGGTGCATCACGTCGCGCCTGTCGTCGACGTGCACCGCACCCAGGATGTGCCCCATCTCGTGAGCCAAAACACGTGGATATATGCACGACGTGGCGCTGATGCCGAACGCCCGATCGTTATAATATTCGTTCACGTCGTACCCGTCGACATAGGCGCGGCCGAGAATGCCATCGTTCCAGCCGCCCCAACGGATCAGGAAAAAGATGTCTACACCCGCCAAATGTTGGTTCTGCTTGGCCCAGGTGCGGAAATTCTCAAGACTGGTGAGAGAATCGCTGCCGCCCTCATAGGCGCACTTGCCTTCGCGGTAAAGCCCCAACGCCGTCCAGTCGGAGATGATGTTGAGCGAGGCACACAGGTCGTCGATCTGCCACTCGCGCTCGTGATCCATCACATTCGAACCCTTCTCCTTCAACAGGTGAAGCATAATTATGTTGCCTCGATTGTCCGGCTCGGAGGGCCCTCCTGCGGGATGTTTGACCGTTCCGGCAGGCACCTCGACGGTGTCATCGGGGCTGTTTTGAGTGGCGGGCAGTTCGACCCGAATATTTTTCCCTCCGGTCGATGCAAGCCCGTTCATATTAGCCGCATAGAACTCCGTCGCTTCGGCATTCTTCGCCTCATCCCGATAAGCTGCATAGGCCATCGACACCCTTTCGCCCTCGTCCAACCTGATGGTGCACAGCTCCTCTCCCAGCGAAACAACCACGCCTTCCGCCTCAAAATAACGAAACGGGGAGGCACTAAAATCCTTGATCCGGTGAGTCTCAGTCAGTTCGACATCCCTTTCGATACCCGCCGCGCGGTCGACAAAGCCGACAACTCCGCCGCCCAGGATCGACTCCCGGGCTTGGGCGTAGGTGAAGTCGGCCAAATTGAGAGTGGTTTTCATATCGTTTTCTACCAGTTAGCCACACTCGCATTGAAGATCTGGTCGACCAGCTTATCGACTATATCCTCCACCGCCCCATCCTCGATCGAGGGACGCAGTTCGCTGGCCGGATAGTCGTAAAAAGCGGAAAAAGTCTTGCCGTTCTGAAAGCTCCACTCGGGCGCGTGAACGTTGTTGAACCGCACCGTAACCGTCACCGTGATGCGGTTCATCGCCGTGGGGTTGTCCTCATTAGCCGTCACCGAAGCCGGAGCCTCCACGTCGCTGGTTATCTCGCCCTCGAACGACAGATCGCCCTCCTCGGCCACCTGACTGAGCCGCGTCTGACGCATCATCCGGTCGCGCAACCCTTCGGTCAGGGCGTTGGCCAGCGTGGGCGAAACATACATCGCATTGTTGGGGAAATAGGCCACGCTGAACGTCTTGGCCGCCATAGGAATCTGCGCACCGGTAAACGTATAACTCACCGTGCAACCAGAAAATAAAATGAAAAATGAAAAATGAAAAATGAAAAATAAGCTACGCAGAAAATTTTTCGGCCCGCTCCCGCCCTTCAGCGGGCCGACGACTTTGGCTTCGCCCAGCTCCTTCGCGCCTCGGGCAATCCCGAGCAAGCTCGATTGCCCCTCGGCTTGGCGTCGGGTCTTCGAAAGTAGAAAATTATTGCCTAATTGTCTCATTGTCTGATTCTTATTCTATCCCAAGTTCTTTAATTTTACGATACAGCGTCCGCTCCGACATATAGAGCTCGCGGGCGGCCTCTTTGCGTTTTCCTCCGCTGCGGATCAATGCCTGCACAATCCTGTCCCTCATAGCGTCGCCCCTGGTCACCTCGGCGGCGGGAAGAAGACCGGCAACAGGCTCCGGCGCGGGCGCAGGTTCGTGCGATGAAACGCTGCTCTTCAAATCCTCCAAAATTCGCCTCATCTCCCCCATCTCGGAGCGCATGTCGAAAAGAATGCGGTACAGTATCTCCCTCTCGTCCGAAAAACCGGCCACAGGCGGCCCGACGTGCGTCACGGCCCCCGACTGGAACGAGCCCGCGGGAAGATAACCCCGCAAAACATCGCCGCTCACCTCACGCCGAGTTTCGATAGCCGAGATCTGCTCGGCCACATTCTTCAGCTGACGAACATTGCCAGGCCACGAGTAGCCCTCCAACTCCCGCCTCGCCCCCTCATCCAGACTTATCGGCGGCATTCGATATTGAGCCGCAATGTCGGAAGCAAATTTCTTGAACAGAACGTAAATGTCGCCCCGCCGCTCCCTAAGCGGCGGCACGGCAATGGGAACGGTGTTCAATCTGTAGTAGAGGTCTTCCCTGAACCGGCCCGCCGCAACCAGCTCGGGCAGCGATTTGTTGGTCGCCGCAACCACCCTCACGTCGGTCTTTTGCGCCCGTGCCGACCCGACCCGCATAAACTCGCCCGTCTGCAAAACTCTGAGCAGCCGCACCTGGGTCGAAAGCGGCAATTCGCCCACCTCGTCGAGGAATATGGTCCCGCCGTTCGCCTCCTCGAAGTATCCCTTTCGCGCCTCCACTGCACCGGTGAACGAACCCTTTTCGTGGCCGAAAAGCTCGCTGTCGATGGTGCCCTCCGGAATAGCCCCGCAGTTGACCGCCACATACTTACCGTGTTTGCGCGGACTGAAAGCGTGAATCACCTGCGGAAAGAACTCCTTCCCCACCCCGCTCTCGCCCGTCACCAGCACGCTCAGGTCAGTTGGTGCAACCCGCAACGCGATCTCCAGCGCGGAGGTCATCTTCTCGCTGGTGCCGATTATGCCGAAGCGGTTCTTGACCGATTGAAGTTCTGTCATTTCAAAAACGGCATATTTCCCGTCGATAATCCGAACGCCAGCGCAATGACAGCTATCGCCGCCGCAATGACGGCAATGACGATGAAGGTGTCGGTCTTTTTCGACCTCGAAGATGGTTTCGGCCTCGGGGCGGGCCTTCGCACGACTCTTTTTGCTGGCTCTTTTTCTTCGAAAAGCCGTTCTTGTCGGGCTGTCTCCGGAACCGGCTTTCTGGCGGGTTGGTAGGTAAATTTCAGAGCCCCGTTTTCGTCCCTGGTCATCTCACCGAACCCTTCCAGAACAGCTTTTCCGTGACGTTCTATCTCTTTTCGGACGTTGAATATGAAGCGGTCGATCAACGCCATCGCTTCGACGTCGGAATAGTTGCCTGTGTCCTCGACCAGCTCGGACAGGATGCCGTCGTCTGTTCGGAGCAGTTCCACGAAGATGACGTTGCCTGAGTCGCGTTTCATAAAGGTCCCGAAACCGGGCACGGTCAGCTTGTTTTTACCTTCTGCGAGGTATTCCCGTATGACTTTCGCAACCATAGATTTGTTTTTGCAAAGATAGTGAATGTTTTGTTTTCTCCGAAAATAGTTTTTACCTTTGACTCGCAGAAATAGTTCTGCGTCCAAATTTATAAAAACCAACTTTTATGAAAAAACTATTTTTCTACGTTTTCGCCGTCATT
>DBDE01000031.1:77265-77420 GCA_002293425.1 Alistipes sp. UBA940
AATATTCCGACCACACGGGGCGGCGAGACTGCCGAAGAACTGTTTTATGTGGTCAATTTTGCCGATGACGGGGGTTATTCGGTGATTGCGGCGGATGAGCGGATCGAGGACGAGATTGCGATTTTTGTGGGTCACGGGAATCTCGATTTGGAGAA
>DBDE01000002.1 GCA_002293425.1 Alistipes sp. UBA940
TCGAATATGGAGAACCTGAACGCCGTCTTTATAAACAAGGGGCTTACGCAACGCGAACGCCTTGTCAAACTGAACCAAAGTGCCATTCAACAGATGCGCGTTTTAGCAGAAGTGGAGGGACGTAAAACATTGAAATAAAGAATAATTATGTACAGAACAACTCGATTTTCGTGGGCGCCGCCTGTGGTGCAAAGTTTAATGATAATAAATGCGGCGATGTGGCTGCTGTCGTTAATGTCGGACGGTATGACCATTCTGGCGCTCTTTCCCGCCGAAAGCCCCTGGTTCCGCCTGTGGCAGCCGCTGACCTATATGTTTATGCACGGCAGTTGGGAGCATATTGTTTTCAATATGTTCACGCTGTGGATGTTCGGGCGGTTTATCGAGCGGGATTTGGGGGCCAGGAGGTTTTTGATCTATTATTTGGTTTGCGGCGTGGGTGCGGGGTTGATCCAGTTGTTGGTTTGCTATTTGACGGGGAGTGGTGGGATGACGGTTGGGGCGAGCGGTGCGATTTATGGGCTTTTGCTGGCTTTTGCGGTTTTGCATCCTAACGATATTATTATGCCGCTCATTCCGCCGATTCCGATGCGGGCTAAGTGGGCGATTTTGGTTTTTTGCGGGATCGAGTTGTTTTTGGGGGTTAGGGGGGAGTTGTTTTCGGCGGACAATGTTGCTCATTTTGCCCATTTGGGCGGGGCTTTGTGGGGGTGGTTGTTGTTGATGTTTTGGCGGTTTCGTTCCGGGGGCCGGATGCGGGGATGGCAAGGGAGTTGACATATTTCGATGCCGAGAGGCGGAATAATCGCAGGCGTCGCCGTCGCGGGGGGGCTGGGCGGATGGTTTTTGCGGTGAAGGACCATTCTCGGCGGGAGCGTGTTGTGGAACGGAGGCGGTTTTCGTTTGTCGATTGGGTGGCGATGGTTTTTTCGGTGGGGGTGGCTGTGGGGATGGTGCTTTCGTGGGCAGCGAGGTGGGTTAGTCCGGCGGTTTATGGGTTTATGTCGGTTATGGGGTTGCTGGTTCCGGTGTTTTTTGTTTTGAACTTTTTGTGTTTGTTGTATTGGGTTATTCGGTGGCGGAGTGGGGTTTGGTTGCCGTTGGTGATATTTTTTGTCGGGGTTTGGGGTGTGGGTTTATTTTTTCGGCCAGATTTGACGCGCGATTACGGCGATGTTGGGGCGGACAGGTCGTTGGTCGGGGTGATGAGTTATAATGTGCGTGGGATGATGAGTTCGAGCCCTGGGGGAGGGATGCGGTCGAGTATGCGGGAGGTTGCGGGGGTTGTGGATTCTTTGCGGCCGGATGTTTTGTGTGTTCAGGAGTTTCAGGCGACGTCGCGCAATCCGGCGGGTCGGTTCGAGGGGATGATCGGGGCGGCTTATCATTATAAGGTGAAAAGATTGGGGGATGGCGGGGAGTATGGTTGGGGGAATGCTATTTATAGCAAGTTTCCTATTGCGGGGTCGGGGCATTTGGATTTCGAGGGGACTAATAATTCTATTCTTTGGGCGGATGTCGCTGTTGGGCGCGATACGGTTCGGGTTTTTTGCGTTCATTTGCAGACCACGTCAATTAAGTCGGGCGATGAGGAGTATTTGGCAGGGGCGGAGTTTGTGGAGGACGATGGGGAGGGGGTTAGGCGGATTGTTGGGAAGCTGAGTCGGAATTACGTTATTCGGGCGGGACAGGCTGAGGCTTTGGCTGGGGCGATTGCGGCGAGCCCTTATGGGGTTGTGGTTTGCGGGGATTTCAATGATACTCCGTCTTCGTGGGTTTATCGGGTTGTTTCTCGGGGGTTGCGTGATGGGTTTCGGGAGGCTGGGCAGGGTTTTGGGTATAGTTATCGGGGGTTTTACGGGTTGTTACGGATCGATTATGTTTTGCATTCGCCGGTGTTTGAGTGCGTGGATTACGGGTCGCCTTCGTTTGATTATTCGGACCATAATCCGGTTTTCGTGCGCTTGCGGCTTCGATAGTTGCGGTTTTTTTCGGCCTCTGCGCAGCGTAGCCGGAACGTCATTGCGAGCGAATGCGAAGTAATCTTCAGATTGCCGCGTCGAGCAAAGCTCTCCTCGCAATGACGATTCCGCGTAGCCCGCTAATCACTAATCATTAATCACTAATCGTTAAAGATACCTCTCCAGCCAGCCGAAGAACTCGGCGTTCCAGACCAGGTTGTTTTGCGGCTTGAAGACCTGGTGGGCTTCGTCCTCGAACACCACCAACCGACTGTCGACCCCCAAAAGCCGAGCCGCAGTGTGCGCTTCGATGCTTTGAGTGTATGGGATCCGGTAGTCTCGGGCCCCCGTGATGATGAGTATCGGCGTGTCCCAGTTCTTCACCAGCCGGTTGGGCGAGTGGGCGTACGAGCGCATCGCAACCTCGTTTTCGGTATCCCAATACGCCCCGCCATAGTCGTTATTGACGAAGAACAGCTCTTCCGTTTCGCCGTACATACTCTCGAAATCGAATATGCCGCAGTGGGAGATGAAGGCTTTGAACCGCCCCTGGTGCACCCCCGCAAGGTAGAATACCGAATAGCCGCCGTAGCTCGCACCGACACAACCGAGGCGCGTTTCGTCCACGTAGGGTTCGGCCGCAACCTGATCGATGGCGGCGAGATAGTCAGCAATGTTTTGTCCCGAATAGTCGCCGGAGATCTGGTCGGTCCACGCTTGCCCGAATCCGATGGTTCCGCGACGGCAGGGCGCGACCACGATGTAGCCTTGGGCGGCCATCAGTTGATAGTTCCAGCGATAGCTCCATCCCTGGCTCATAACGCTTTGGGGCCCGCCCTCGCAGTAGAGCAGCGCGGGGTACTTTTTCGTCGGGTCGAAATCGGGCGGATAGGTCACCCAGGTCAGCATCTCTTTGCCGTCCGAGGTGCGCACCATTCGCCGCTCGATCTTCCCCATAGCCAGTTCGTCGAATATGCGGTCGTTGACGTGGGTTAGTTGCTTGAACTGTCCGTCGTAGATGTAGAGCTCGGCCGCTTGGTCCTGCCGCGTCAGCGAGGCGACGATGTTTTTGCCGCTCGCCGAAAATGCTGTTATGTCGAAGTCACCCTCGGCCACGATCTTCACCCGCCCTTTCAGGTCGGCACGACACAGCTTGACGGTGCCCAGGTGTGGGGCGAGAAAGAGCAGTTCCTTGTTTCCGTCCCACACCACATTGCTTGCCGGGTAGTCGAAATCGGCGGTGAGGTCGGAAAACTTTTCGGCCGAGAAATCCCACACCATCAGCCGCTCTTTGTCGGCCTCGTTGCCTGCGCGGGCCATACTGCGGAAGGCAAGCATTTTGTCGTCGGGCGACCACACGGGATATTTGTCGTACCCCACCATCCCTCGGGTGAGGTTGTCTGTCTCTCCGCTCCTGACGTCATAGAGATAGATGTCGCTATCGGTCGAGACGGCGTACTGGCGGCCTGTGAGTTTTTTGCAGGTGTAGGCCAGGATGGTTCCAGCGTTGTTCCACGCAATTTCGGCCGCATCGAAATAGGGCTCCATAGGTGTGTCCCACGGTTCGCCTTCCATTATGTCTTTGACATTCGCGATGTCGGTCCCGTCGAAATCGCCCACGAAGATGTGCAGGTGGGTTCCGTCGCTCCACCGGTTCCAGTGGCGCACCATCAGATCGTCGTAGATCAGAGCCTTGGACTTTTCGAGCCCGTCATACTGCTCGGCCGAACCTTTCGCATCGACCATCACCCTTTGTACATAAAATATTTTGTCGCCTTTGGGGGCGATCCCGAAGTACTCCACACCGCCTTCGATGTCGGTCAGCTTTTGGCCGTCGCACCAGATCTGGCCGTCCCTGAGAAAATAGAGTTTGCCGCCGTGCCACGCCGGACTGCCGGCATTCTCGGCCACCCGCACAGGTTGGCCGCTTTTCAAATCGTTCAGCCACAGGTCGGTGGTTCCGCTGTTGGCTTCGACGTCATAATTGGTCAATCCGTACACCACTCCGGCGGGCGAGACGACAAATTCGCCCACCCTGCCCATTTGCCACATCACTTCGGGCGTCAACGGACTTTTGGCCCAAACATTCGAAATCGCAAAAACGCAAAAAACCAAAACTAACTTCCTCATAACAACTTCATTATTTGTCTTATACTTTCGTAACTTTCCGCGGCCGCTTCCCGTGCTTCGTCGATGGTGAACCACCTCACGTCCACTATGTCCTCCTCAACTTGCGGCCGCACATCCCCGGGCGAACCGAGGTATTCCATCCTGAACCAACTCGTGTGCTTCTCCTCGCACGGTGCACTTTGGTGAACGGTTTCGCACAGAAAATCGCCAACGGTCAACCATTCGGGCAAAAGTCCGCACTCCTCGCAAACCTCCCTTGCGGCACATTGCTCCAAAGTCTCCCCCTGATCCCTGTGCCCTTTCGGCAAATCCCACACTCCGCGCCGCAGTATCATAATCAACCTCCCATCGCGGTTGAAAACAACACCTCCTGCCGCTTCAATATATTTATTATCTTTGCACAAAACTTTTTTGGAACTATGACGACTGCCGAAAAGATCGCCGCCGCGCTTTTGCAAATTAACGCAATAAAACTCAATCCTGCAAATCCCTTCACGTGGGCGAGCGGGTGGAGGTCGCCTATTTATTGCGATAATCGCCGCATACTTTCTCATCCGGCGGTCCGTTCGTTGGTTCGGGACGAGTTTATTTCGCTTGTTCGTTCCAAATACTCCGATGTCCAGGTCATAGCGGGTGTGGCTACGGGGGCGATTGCCCACGGGGTGTTGGTTGCCGAGGCGCTGGGGTTGCCGTTCATTTATGTCCGTTCGGCGGCTAAGGGTCACGGGCTGGAGAATTTGATAGAGGGGGATTATCGCGATGGGCAACGGGTGGTGGTTATCGAAGACCTGATTTCGACCGGAGGCAGCTCTTTGGCGGCGGTCGAGGCGTTGCGTGCGGCAGGGTTGGAGGTGATGGGAATGGCGGCTATTTTCACTTATGCGTTCGATACCGCGGCCGATAATTTTGCAAAAGCCCAGGTGCGGCTGGATACTTTGAGCGATTATCCGACACTGATCAGGTTTGCCGATGTTGCTCCCGAGTATATCGATGCTTTGAGACGTTGGCGCGAGGCTCCGGATAAATTTTGAGAATCTCACGGGCTTGCTTTGCAAGGCCGTCAGCCAGCCGCCCCCCAATGCGGCGGGCTGAATGCTCAGCCCTTGCGGGCGTCTGGTCTTTAAAATTTTGAATATTTATGGTCGAAAAATACGAGAGTGCCCAGCAACGCATTCGCCGGACGGCGACGGAGGTTTATGCCGTGCTGTCGGATTTCAATAACTTCACTCCTATCGTTGCCGACCGCGTCGAGGGTTGGCGGGTGGATGGCGACGAGTGCTCGTTTAGTGCGAAAGGTTTTTCGGTCACGTTGACGATGGTGGAGAGAGTGGAGCCGAACCTTGTGAAGATTCAGGTCTCGCCTTTCGATCTCACTGCGTGGCTTCAGCTCAAAGAGGTCGATGGGAACGTGGATGGTGAGTTGCCGGATACACGGATGCGAATTGTGGTTCGGGCCGAGATGAACGTGATGGTTAAGATGATGATCGGGAGCAAGATCCAGTCGGCTATCGATGCCCTCGCAGCGCAGATCGCCGCCGCCTTTAACTCCTGAAAATTACGTGTGTATCCTGTGGCGAGTTTTTTGGACAACGATGTGAAGTACCTCGCCGGGGTCGGCGAGGGACGGGCGCGGTTGCTCGCCTCCGAGCTCGGCATCCGCACTCTGGGCGACCTGCTCTACTTCTACCCCTATCGCTATCTCGACCGCACCAAGATATACCCGATTGCCGACGTAACGGCCGAGCAGGAGGGTACCTACATTCAGATTCGGGCTCGGGTCCAGAGCAAGCGAACGCTGGGCATCGGACGGGCTCAGCGGCTGGTGGTCGATGTGGCGGATGCGTCGGGGCAGACGGAGCTGTTGTGGTTTCGGGGTGCGAAGTGGATCGAGAAGCGGTTGGAGGTTGGACGCGAGTATGTTTTTTTCGGCAAGCCCGGGTTTTTCCACGAGCGTATGTCGATCATCCATCCCGAGTTCGAGAGCGTGGACAGCCCCAAGGCGAGTGGCGCGGGGGCGTTGCAGGGGGTTTACCATACGACCGAAAAGTTGGGCTCGGCACATTTGGGCACCAAGGGCATTTACCATTTGGTGAGCGCGCTTTGGCCGACGGCGGAAAAGGGGATCACCGAAACTTTGCCGGAGGAAATTATGCGCGCTCAGGGACTTATCGGGCGCAAAGATGCGTTGTTCAATATCCATTTCCCGCAGAGTGCGCAGTTGTTGAAGGCGGCTCAATATCGGTTGAAGTTCGAGGAGTTGTTCGGGGTGCAACTCAATATTTTGTCGAAAAGTGCGGCTCGTACGGCTCGGGCGGATGGATTTTTGTTCACACGGGTGGGTGAGTTTTTCAACAGGTTTTGGGCCGAGAAGTTGCCGTTCGAGCTGACCGGGGCGCAGAAGCGGGTTATCAAAGAGATTCGGGCGGATACGGTGAGTGGCCGCCAGATGAATCGGTTGTTGCAGGGCGACGTGGGGAGCGGCAAGACGCTGGTTGCTCTTGTCAGTATGCTTATCGCGGCGGATAATGGGTTCCAGAGTTGTTTGATGGCCCCGACGGAGATTTTGGCCAGGCAGCATTTTGCCTCGATACAGAAGATGACCGAGGGGTTGGGCATTCGGGTGGCTTGCCAGACGGGGTCGACGCGGACGGCCGAGCGGCGCAAGATTTTGAAGGCGTTGGAGGGTGGCGAGATCGACATTCTGGTCGGCACCCACGCGTTGATCGAGGAGCGGGTCAAGTTCTCCAATCTCGGGCTGGTGGTTATCGACGAGCAGCACCGCTTCGGGGTGGAGCAGCGGGCAAGGTTGTGGACCAAGAACAACCAGCCGCCCCACGTGTTGGTTATGACCGCCACGCCCATTCCGCGCACGCTGGCTATGACGCTTTATGGCGATTTGGAGGTGTCCATTATCGACGAGTTGCCGCCGGGCCGTAAGCCCATCAAGACCTATTTGAAGAGCGATGCCCATCGGTTGGCTGTTTGGGGATTTTTGAAGCGCGAGATAGCCCTCGGGCGTCAGGTTTATGTGGTTTATCCGCTCATCGAGGAGTCGGAGAAGCTGGACTTGAAGAGCCTCACGGATGGGTTCGAGAGCATTTCGAGGGATTTTCCTCTTCCGGAGTATCGGGTGGTGGCGGTTCACGGCAGGATGCGGCCGGAGGACAAGCAGCAGGCGATGAGGGAGTTCAAGGCGGGACATTATAATATTATGGTGGCCACTTCCGTTATCGAGGTTGGGGTGGATGTGCCCAATGCGAGCGTGATGGTGATCGAGAATTCGGAGCGGTTCGGGCTTTCGCAGTTGCATCAGTTGCGGGGCCGTGTGGGCAGGGGGGCGGACCAGTCCTATTGTGTGTTGATGAGCGGGGTGAAGCTGACTAAGGAGGCTCGGCAGCGGTTGGAGACTATGGTCGAGACTAACGATGGTTTTGTTTTGGCGGAGATGGATATGCGGTTGCGTGGGAGCGGTGATATTGCGGGGACACAGCAGAGTGGTTTGGCATTCGATTTGCGGATTGCCGACCTTGGCCGAGATGGTCAGTTGATTGAGTTGGCGCGGCGGGTTGCGGGTGGGGTTTTGGAGGTCGATCCGCTTCTTTCTTCGCCTGCGAATGCTCTTTTGCGCACCCTTTCGGACCGCTATGCCCCCCGTGTTCCGAAAGATTTTAGCAATATTTCATAGATTATGAGAAAAATAATTCTTCTTTTCATTTTTTCATTTTTTCATTTCATTTCATCTGCCCAGTCGTTGAATCTGGCCGAGGTTCCGTTTAAGGAGGGCGAGACGTTGTCGTTCCACGTCCAGTATCGGGCGGCGTTGATTCCGCCGATAGGGATGATGAACATCACGATGCGCACTTTGGTCGAGGATGTCGGCGGCCGGAGTCAGTATCACGCCGTGGGCAATGGCAAAACCTCGGGTGCGGCGGCGAGTATGTTTCCTGTCAACGACACTTATCACACGTGGCTCGATGCGACCACGCTTTTGCCGACCCGGATGATGAGCGATGTTCACGAGAACGATTACCGGATGAAGGCCACCTATACTTACGATTGGAAATCGCGAACGGTGAGCACTCAGGTGCGTAAGGCGACCTGGAAGGCGGACAAGTTTACGGTTATGCCGCTTTCGGGCGAGTGGAGCGGCGATGCTTTTTCGCTCATTTATCGGTTGCGTGCTATTGATCCGGAGGGGTTGACGGTAGGACAGAAATATCCGTTGCAGTTGGTGCTTAACGAGGTCACGAGGCCCATTCATTTTACCTATTTGGGTCGGGAGCGGGTGAAGGTTAAGAAGATCGGGAATCGTCGGGCATTGAAGTTCGAGTGCACGATGGCGACGAGCGATGGGTCGACTTATGAGGAGGGGATGACGCTTACGGTTTGGGTTTCGGACGATGAGAGGCGGTTGCCGTTGTTGATCGAGTGCCCTATCCGCGTCGGCCGCGTGACCGTCACCCTGACGGGGTATTGAGAATTAGCATCGCGTATCTTAGTTTTTAGCTTTTAGCTTGGGCGTCGCGTAGCCTTGCGTCGCGTTAGCTGGGCGTCGCGTAGCCTGCTAATCGCTAATCGTTGTTGTGTTGTTTGGTCCATTGCTCTTTACGCAGGGCGAATGCACCGGACGGAGAAGCTATCGGGCATCTTGCCGTCGCTTGCTGGGTAGACGCCCGTGCTGGAGAAGGTCAGAATGTGGGCGGTGTTGCTATAGTAATAAGTGGACGACCAATAATACCCGCCCGTGCTCTGATTGTAAGAGCCGCCATTCCAGCCGTAGCCTGAAGCTGAGAAGAAGAGGGTGGAACCGGACTATTCTTCGTACCAACTCGCATAAAGCTGGTAATCTTTTGCCGTCCGCCTAATAATGTTGTCGCGCTGCTCGGGGCTGACCTCCTTCACCTTCTTTGCCGGAACCCCCGCATAAACGCTATTCGGCTCCAACTGCGAACCCGTCAAAACCAACGCATTCGCCGCAATTATGCACCCCGACGGCACAACGGCATTGTCCAAAACCGTCGCACCCATCCCGATCAAAACCCCGTCGCCGATCGTCGCCCCGTGAATAATAGCGTTGTGGCCGACACTAACGTCGCTCCCGATATGGGTTTGGCTCGGATTCGCGGACCCGTCATACAGGGTGTGGATGACCGCTCCGTCCTGAATATTGGTTCTGTCGCCGACGGTGATGGTGTTCACATCGCCGCGCAGCACCGCTCCGTACCAGATGGAGCAGTCGCGCCCGATGGTCACGTCGCCTATCAGCACCGCCGTTTCGGCCAGCCAGCTCCCCTGGCCAACCCTGGGGTTCTTGCCCCGAACCTCTCTGATTATTGCCATAAATTTAAAACTGTTTTTACTCGGCTCACGCTCGGGCTTTTCTTTCTGGTTCGTGGATTTTCAAAAAAGCCGATGAGCCGCTCGCTACTTCACTCGGCCTAACACTGCCGCTGCCCGCTTCGCGCGGCTGACAAGACAGCCGGTCGGCTGCGGCGGGCGCTTTTAGTCCTCGCTCCGCTTTACGCTGCGCGCCAAATCTTATTTTTGAAAACCACTCACCAAAGCCCTCGCTTTGCGTCGCGTAGCTTATTTTTAGTTTTTAACTCTTAACCAGCAGCCACGCATATCTCAATCGGCGCAGGAATTTTCGCAGTCGACTTCGTCTGGGACGTCCCTCACGCGCCTTCAGCTCCTCCCAATTGCGAATCACATCCGCAGTCCCCGAAACCTCCACATCGCCGAAAACATGGGGATGGCGAAAAACCAGCTTCTCCGAAATCCCGTCCGCAACATCACCCAACGAAAACTCCCCCCGCTCCGAAGCGATCTTGGAGTAAAACATCACGTGCAACAACAAATCGCCCAACTCCTCTCTCACGTGCCCCATATTCCCCTCATCCACCGCCTCGGCCAGTTCACACACCTCCTCCAGCGTGGCACTTTTCAGCGATTCCATCGTCTGCGCCCTGTCCCACGGACACTCCACCCGCAACTGATCCAAAATCTGTTGCAGCCGCGCCAACGACTCTAAACTGCGTTCGTCCATAACGAAATAAAAAAAATCCCCTGCGAACAGGGGACATTAATGAACAAGCAACAAATTAAACGGTCGCCATGTGCTTAATCAGCTCGACCACCTTGTTGGAGTAGCCCCACTCGTTGTCATACCAGCTCACCAGCTTCACGAAGTTGCCGTTCAGCGAGATCCCCGCTTTGGCATCGAACACCGAAGTGCGCGCTTCGCCGATGAAATCGCTCGACACCACTTCGTCTTCGGTGTAGCCCAGAATGCCCTTCAATTCGCCATCCGCAGCAGCCTTCATAGCCTTGCAAATTTCGTCGTAAGTTGCAGCCTTTTCCAACCGGCAGGTCAGATCGACAACCGAAACGTCCAAAGTGGGAACGCGGAACGCCATACCCGTCAGCTTGCCGTTCAAGGCGGGGATAACTTTACCCACAGCCTTGGCCGCACCTGTCGACGAGGGAATGATGTTGCCCGCCGCGGCACGTCCGCCACGCCAATCCTTGGCCGAAGGTCCGTCGACGGTTTTCTGGGTTGCGGTGGTTGCGTGAACGGTGGTCATCAAACCTTCTACGATGCCGAACTTGTCGTTAACGACCTTTGCCAACGGAGCCAGACAGTTGGTGGTACACGAAGCGTTCGAAACGATAGCCTCGCCCTTATAGCTCTTGTTGTTCACCCCCATCACGAACATCGGGGTGTCGTCTTTCGAAGGAGCCGACATCACAACACGCTTTGCACCCGCCTTGATGTGCGCTTCGGCGGTCTCCTTGGTCAGGAACAGCCCCGTCGATTCCACCACATATTCGGCCCCGACGGCATCCCAACGCAGGTTGGCGGGATCTTTCTCCGCAGTCACACGAATCGATTTGCCGTTAACCACCAGGTTGCCGTCCTTCACGTCGATGGTACCCTTGAACTGTCCGTGCACCGAGTCATAGCGCAGCATATAGGCCATATAGTCCACCGTGATGAGGTCGTTGATGCCCACCACTTCCACGTCGTCGTGCCCGCAAGCCGCGCGGAAGACCAACCGGCCGATACGGCCGAATCCGTTGATCCCAATCTTAATCTTTGCCATAATTTTTTATAGATTTAAAATTAAATAAAATTCTTAAATAGAATTCGAAGCTACAAAGTTAGAAAAAATTCGCCGGAAAATCAAACCACCTCTCCCGTGATCTTCAAAACATTTTCCGTTTCGGGCGTGACTTTGAACCGCTCGTCCGGTCGCCGGCCTGCCAGCCAAACCACCTCGCCCGAACCGTCGACGAGCACGAACTGGCGCGCCTTTTCGGGCAGCGAAACCTTGCGGTCGGTCAGATAATCGCTCACCTTCTTGCTACCCTGCATTCCCAGCGGCACGAACCTGTCGCCCTCGCGCCAACGCCTTAGGACGAGCGGCCAGGTCAGGCAGTCGGCATCTATCAACGCCGTGTTCTCGCTCACGGCCAGCGTCTCCACTGCATCAATGTCGACGTGCGAAAGGTGGTAGACCGCGTTTCCGGCATAAATTCGTTTCGAGCCGCCCTCCACCGCAACTTCGCACGGGTCGTCGTCGCCGATCGGCTCCACCACTATCCGCCCGCGGTCGGTGAACGCCACGTGGTCGCGCGAATAGAACCGCCGCCCCGTTGCTCCGCGCTCCAGCGAGTGCACTATTCCGTCGATCACGTCGCCCTTGAAGCCCCACTCCGAGCTGAGCAGTTCGTACACCACGAACCCCACAGGAAAGCCCTCGGGAATGCGCCCCACCTCTATCGTCACCCGCTCTCCGTCGGCCGTTTGCACGTCGCGGCGAATGGTGCTTATCGCGGCGTCGATGAAGCCCTGGGTTTGGGTCAGCCGGTCGACATTGCGGCGCATTGTTTCGGTGAAGCGCGGATTTATCTCTTTGAGCCGTGGTACCAGTCCGAGGCGGATCTTGTTGCGTAGGTATTTTGTCGAGCGGTTCGACGAATCTTCGCGGAACGGTATCTTGCGTGCGGCGGCATAGTCGAGTATCTCGCGGCGTGTGGCGAATAGCAGCGGGCGGATTACCCTGCCGTTGACGATGCTTATCCCCGTGAGGCCCTTTAGCCCCGTGCCGCGGAAGAGGTTTATGAAGAACGTTTCGATCGAGTCGTCGGCATGGTGGGCAACGGAGATGACATTGTAGCCATGTTCGCGGCACAGTTGGTCGAACCACGCATAGCGCAGCCTGCGCGCGGCGACCTGCACCGACTCGCCCGTGCGTTCCATCTCGCCCTCCGTATCGAAGCGGACGTTATAGAAAGGCACGCCGTACCTCGCGGCCTCCGTGCGCACCAACTCCTCGTCCTCATCCGACTCCGCCCCGCGCAGTTGGAAGTTGCAATGCGCCACCGCGAAATCGCAGCCCCACTCGGCAAAGAGCGCCAACATGGCCATCGAATCTACGCCGCCGCTCACGGCAAGCAGTATGCGGTCGCCGGGGGCAACCAGATCATGCTCGTCCACATAGCGCCTGAAGCGCTTGAAAAGGGTGTTGTCCATTTAATAATAACTCAGTTTGAGAACAGCCCGATCAACAGTCGTATAACGGCGGCCAGGATCAGGAATATCGCGACGAAGATCAGCATCGACCGCACACCGGCGCACCGGCGTTGTGGAACGCCCGCCGTTTCTTCTTGCCGTTGAAGCTCCTCGCCCTCGCGCCTGGTCTGCTCTATGATGCGCATCTCCTGTCTTGAAAGTCTGTACATAAGAACAAAGATACTCAAAAGACCCGAAGAAACGACATGATGCAGATAAAATGAGCCTTCTGATTTTTCACTGATAATAATTAACTTTGCACACATAAAAACGCACGCAGATGAATGCAAAGATGAAAGGGCAGGTCGACCTGGCCGCCGCCGCGCTCAAAAAAGGCGGGGTGATACTCTATCCCACCGACACCGTTTGGGGCGTGGGTTGCGACGCTACCAACGCCAGGGCCGTCGAGCGCGTCTATGCGCTCAAACAGTCGGGCGACAAGCGGAGCATGCTCGTGCTGGTAGCGACCGTCAACGATGCGGCGCGATATACCGGCCGCGTACCCTCCGTGGCGTGGGACTTGATGGAGATGGCCGACAAACCGCTAACGCTCATCCTGCCGGGTGCGGCCGGTGTGGCCCCCAACCTCATACCCGACGAGGGGACGATAGGGATTCGCGTGCCCGCCGACGAGTTTTGCCAGGCCCTGCTGCGCCGTCTGGGGCGTCCGATAGTATCGACATCTGCCAACGTTACAGGTGAACCTGCGCCGATGAATTACGGCGAGATCATGGAGGGGATACGCTCGGCTGTCGACTTCGCCGTCGACCCGTCGTGCGAAAGCCGCTCCGCCACCCACCGCCCATCGTCGCTCATCTCGATCGGCGAAGGAGGAGAGATTAAAATAATAAGGGAATGAAAACTACCGAGACCGACATACAGATACGTTTTGCCGACATCGACATCCTCGGCCACGTGAACAACGTCAACCTGCAACACTATTTCGACTTGGGCAAAACCGCGTTCTACCGCGACGTGCTTGATGTTGATCCGATGCCGGGCGGGGGCGCCGCGTTCCCGATCACCGCGGCCACAGAGACCTCCTACCTTGCACAGACGCGCCACACCGAGCGTATCTATGTCGAGACCACGATGCCCGGGGTGGGGAACAAGAGCATGACGCTCCGGCAGCGGATCATATCGCGCGACACGGGCGAGGTGAAGGCCGAGAGCCGCAGCGTGATGGTGGCCTTCGACTTCGATCAGCAGGTTTCCATCCCCGTACCCGATGCCTGGCGCCTGGCAAACGAGGTGTGATGGGGCGCGAAGGAAGAAACCGAATAAAACAAGCCCCCGGATGGCGGACTGCCTCGACACGGTGCATTTCGCACTTCTGCCGGCTCCGGCCCGAGAACTTAACGGCAGCGTTATTGCGAGCCCGGAGGACGAAGCAATCCGTACTTTTGTTCATCCCTCATTGTCAATTATCAATTATCAATTAAATTACGTACCTTTGATAATATAAACACCCACCCGATGAAAGGTATCAGAAAAAAGATAAATGCGGGCTTCATGGTGCTGATCGTGCTCCTGATGTTTTCGGGCATGGTTTCGCTCGTCGAACTCGACCGCCTGAGCAAACGTACGCAGACCATGCTGGAATCGAGCTACACCCACCTCGATCTCTCGAAACGCATGCTCGACGCCGTGGAGCGGCAGAACAGTTCGTTGCTGCACGCCGTCATGTTCGGACAGGCGGGATCCGATTCCACTTTTACCGCGGCAGGCCGGGATTTCGACGAGGCACTGCGCGGGGTCTCCGAGATCGAGGATATCGAGGCCGTGTTCGATTCGATAGTAGTGGCCCGCGACCGTTTCCGTGAACATGCCCCGCGCCTGCTCGACGAGGAGGCAAAAGCCGATATAGAATTGCTGCTTGCCGACTACAAGGCAATCTATCAGAGTCTTACGAGGGCGATAAAGGAGTATATGACCGCCTCTCAGCACTCCATCATCTCGCGCACCGCCCAACTCGAACATAACGCCTACCGCGCCATTATGCCGGGTGTGATCACGCTGGTGGTTGCGATAATCATCGTGCTTGTGTTCATGTTCATGATCGACTTCTATTTCACGCGGCCGGTGGTGAGGATTCAGAAGGGGCTGGAGAATAGTCTGCGGCATAACATCCCGTTCAGGATCAAAACCGAGGGCAACGACGAGGTCGCCGCACTTGGTGACTCGGTGGATAAGGTGATGTCCATCCTGCGCAAAAAACAGAACGAATAACCCGATGAGGCTCAACGTCATACTGCGATACACGGGAATGGTGGTGCTTCTGGCGGCGGCATTTATGCTCCTGTCGGCGCTCGTATCGCTCGTGAGCGGTGGCGACTCGGCGTTCTACCCGTTGTTGCTTTCGGCGGTGATTACGGGGTCGCTGGGCGCATTCCCGCTTATCTTCGTCGGACGCAGCAGTCAGCTCTCGATCAAAGAGGGCCAAATGATCGTCGTTTTGGCGTGGATCATGGCGTGTGTGGTCGGAATGTTCCCCTATCTGCTGTGGGGCGGCGAGTTCTCCGTCGCATCGGCGTGGTTCGAGAGCGTCTC
>DBDE01000029.1 GCA_002293425.1 Alistipes sp. UBA940
TCGATATAACCGGCCTGATACATTGCCTCTGCCAACAACGGGTTTGTCGGGAACGAACCGTGTGTTTCCTTTATTTTTGCAGGGGAAAGCTCCGGCGATAACTTTCCCGGATTAAACACGACGATGCGGTCGGCAAACACCATCACCTGTACACTCCCGTTGCTACGATATTCCCGATGGGCGACGGCATTCACAATAGCCTCGAAAATCACCGGTCGCGGAATCTCATTTTTTATCGGAGCCTGCGCACTCTCCTCTCGCAATCCGACCGAAGTGCTGAGTTTCGACATCACGAAACTCACAGCAGCGTTCACCTGTTCGAACACATCGCCTTCGAACACTTTGTGGTCTTCGATGGGTTTTTCCCAGCGAGTCCCCAGGAAATAGGCGCATTTCACAATGGCCGTGGGAAAATAGTATCGAGGATCGCTACCGAAAGCCAGTAACGCACTATTGCAGATTTTCCCCTCTTGAATCATCTTCAAATGAGTAAGCACCTGCTCGGCGGGAGTGTCTTTGGAAAGAGGAAACCCACGTCTGGCATTTGCCAATGCCACGAAATTGCTCACCTTTTCAGTACTGATATTAGCCATCGTAGCCCCTGACGGAGCCTCATCAAACGACTTCGTATGGATCAGTCCCTCCGTCTTGAGGTACTCGACGAGGGCGGCGTATATCTGCGAGATCAGTATCTCGACATTATCGAAGCGTTTGTAGGTCAGTTCATTTTGAATCTTGGAAACAAATGCTTTCTGCTTACTGTGCCTTTCGAGAGAGCTATAAGGGTCATCGAACCCACCCCGCAGGACATCGCCCGTGGTTACAGCGAGATACAGAACCCAACGCCGGGCAAGTTCACATTCGTCGCGTGGGCGGGCAGCGGCGACGACATTCACGGCAGCGGCTTTATGGAGGTAGAGATGGACGACCCCGAGAACCATAACTTCCGCGACCTGTGGGACGACGACGAAACCCTCCTCGACGACTTCTACATTATGCTCGAACACGACGTAATAGACGACCCCTCGATCGTGGGCGACAAATGTCCGAAGGGCGATTTCGTGGATCTGTTCCACGCCCGCGTCGAAGATTTCGAGGTCGTTCAAGCCCAAAAGCAGACCGTCGAATTCGATTTCATGCGCAACACGAACGTACTGAACATCACCGTTACGGGCTTGGAGAGCCTTAACAGCGGAAACACAACCCGCGCAGAGGCAGATGCTCCTGTCGGCCTGTTCGTCACGGGACGCAACGGGCGCTACAAGTGGGACAACACCATCGACCCTTACGCCCGTCTGGTACGCTACGAGCCAACCGCCCTGACACGCACCGAAACAGATATGGAGTCGGATATCAAGACCCTCCACCTGAATAAGGAGCGCCACGCAGACGACCCCGTACTGCTCTACATCGTCGATCCCGCGACGGGCGACAACCTGCACCAACCCATCGACATTATCGAGGCTATTGGACAGGTAAAGGACGAGGATGGTAACTATCTGTACCGAACGCAGGAAGATATCGACCGCGCATACACGTTCCCGATACTCGTAGAAATATCCGACGAAGGCGAGTTAGTCATAACAATTTCGATCGACGGGTGGAAGATAGTCTTCCCCGAGGCAGGTTTGATGTAATCAGTAAACAATAGCAGTATGAAAAAATATATCAATGCGCTGATCATTGCAGCGACCATACTTTCGGCCACCTCCTGCGTCTCTGAAGAGAGGTGGTCGAACAGGCCCGACGACGAGGGAGCGGAAGTGATACTTCGCCTGCAAACTCCGGGCAGTTTTGCGGGTACACGCGGCCTGACAGAGGTGGGCGAAAGCGCCATAGACAATATCTATGTACTCAATTTCGATGTCGAAGGCGCAGCTTTGATGCTAAAGGAGATAAAAAAGGCTCCCATTGTAGCATCGGACGGCGGTTCGTTCGGTGTAACTATGACCCCGAGGAGTGGAGAGAATGAGTTATCGCGGCTCGTCGTGTTGGCCAATGCCGAGGATATTCTGCACACTCGCGGGATTATCAACAAGAACAGTCCCGACACCCCCTCTCCGAAGATAGGCCAAAGCTACACCGCCGTGCGAAACGCTATCTTCTACGAATTAGGCAACCAAAAGCTCTTTGCCAGCACGAGCGACAGAATCCCTATGTGGGGCGAGGCTAAGAATAGTGAGAAGGCAAACAACATTAAAATATCCCGCGAGAACAAGCATCTCGATGTTGTGCTCTTGCGAGCCGTGGCGCGTATCGACGTGGGTGTTGGTAATGCCAAAAACAACGGCAGTGGAAATTATCCGTGGACTTGGGACGGTAGAGATGGAGAGACTTATGGCACGGGGGATGTTATTGGATTCAGTCTGGAAGAAGTCTATGTATTTAAGGCAAACGATAAGTATGCCCTTATCCCCGATCCTAATAAATTAGAAGACGGAAAAGCAATTGCTCCGACCGTCCCCACAGGAACGGGAAAACTCAGCTATGATCAAACACAAGTCCCGTTCAAGTTTGTCAATAGAAACTTCACCCCTGAAGGTCAGGGACTATTCATAACCCAACAGATATACTTTCCCGAGTCCGACATCATGATGATAGACTCCGAAACTCCCGACGCCACCGGAACTCCCTGCGACGGGAATCACACAGATCGTATGGCTATCGTAGTGGGCGGCACTTATGACTCCAATGGGAACAAAAATTTTGATGATGAAAGTCGTCAGTCCTTCTACCGCCTCGATTTCGCGGCGGACGGCGATCTGATGAACGTTTTGCGTAACCATTACTATCAGTTCAATATCGACAAGGTTACAGGCCCCGGCTACGACACGCCCGAAGAGGCATACGAGGCCAACCCGATAAATATGTCGTGCAACATCATCGACTGGGATGCCAGCGACATCGGCTCCGGCTTCGACGGACCATACCATTTCTCCGTGTCGCCGAGCTCACTCACGTTCGAGAACGCGGGCGGCCAACTGCCACTCACTCTGGATACCAACTATACGGGAGGATGGACAGCAACGGTGGTGTACGAAGGCACTCCCACAGACTGGCTGACCGTCCCCTCGTCCGGAACCAATATAAATATCACTGCCGAGGCCAATGCCAACACCGTAGAGCGCACAGCCTATATCCACTTCACGGTCGATGAGAGGATAACCCTGAAAGTAAAGGTGACGCAGAAACCGAAAGAAATTATCAATGAAAACCACGTCCTATACTTTGACTACACCGATGAAGACCATATTTTGAAGATCGGGCGTTGGAGGGAAATCCATCACAACGACGACGGTCTGACGTTCGGCTACGGCGACGAGGAGCAAGATATCACTTTCGTTGACCCCGACCCCGACGCGTTGGCGTTCTTCAAGTTCGGCGGCGTGGTCGGCTTCACCAACGTANNACATATACCGGTTCAGGTGAGGACGCTTACAAACTGATCACGGGATTGTACACCAAAGGTATAGCAAGGATGGCGAAGTTAGAAGCAAAGACCAAAGAAGACCCGAAATTGCAACAGCGTACACTTTCGGACGGGCGAATCAGCCTCTATTTGGAATATTACTTGGGGCGAAAGCAGTGGATAGATGAGGAAACAGGCAAAACAAAGATCAAACACCACCGCAAAAAAGAGAGCCTGAACCTTTATCTTCTTGCCACCCCACGCACCCCGAAGGAGCGGCAAACCAATAAGGAGACGTTGGAGCTTGCCAAAGAGATACGGGCGGAACGGGAGCAGGAACTCAAAAAAGACCGCACGGGCAAACGCTTATTCACGGCAAAGGGCGTTAATTTCTTGGACTATTTTCAGGCGTATATAATGTTTATCTCTTCCAAGATGGGTTCAAGAGGCATTTTTGTTTTTTTGCCGTCTACTATCTTTGTACTAACCAATGGATTATGTTTTGCATCTCCCTCTTGGCTTATTTCGGCATAGCCCCATTGACGAATATGGCAAACATTATGCCTCATATATTCGATATAACGAAGTTCAGCAGGTGTAAATTTAGATTTAAGTTCCTCTATCCCTTTCCGTAATCTTAAATATGCTCGCTCAACTATCTCAAATCTATGAGGGTCTTTACGACACACTCTGCCTGAAAGACGAATAATCTCATCAATACAGCCTGACCCCTCCGTAAATATTTCAGAGAGACATATATATAACATCCGTTGATAAATAAGGTCGTATTCCTTATGAAGCGCATCATTCAAAAAATACAACGTAAGCATATATCTATCAAATTGTACTCTATGAACATTGTCCTGTAAAAGATGGTCGAAGCCATAGTCTATATTATCCATATCGCTATTTTTTCAATACCTTTTTCGCACTTAACGGGCTAACGACCTTTTGTCCGGTCTGGGCTTCCAACTCTTTGCGGGCAGCTCCGGCGACTTTGCCGCCTCGA
>DBDE01000045.1 GCA_002293425.1 Alistipes sp. UBA940
CCTCGCCCTGATAAATGTATGGCTCGCCGCCCGCCGTGAGCAACACCGCTGCCGCCAGCTTCATCCGCGCCGCCGAACCGCCCAGCTCCGTTCCCGCCCTCACCTCGTCGTGATTGGTCAGCTTGGTGGCAGCAATAAAATCGGGCCTGACGGAGGAATAAACCTCCCTCATCTCCATCACATCCTTGGCAAAATATCGCCCCACACCATTCTGCAACGCCCACCGAAGCCGTGCCCAAAAGTCGAACTCGAACAACGCCGGAAGCCCCGCATAATAGGGCGCAACCCGCGCATAACCCTCATACATCTCGCCCACCATATAAACGTCGCCCCCGACTGCATCGTAAAACCTGCGCAAAAATGTCGGATTCTCGTCGCTGTACCCGTTGTGATAGATGTGCTTCACGGCGTCGAGCCTGAACCCGTCCACGCCACGGTCGATCCACCTCCGAGCCGCGGCGACAACGGCATCGAAAGCTCCCGAGCCGGAAGCCGCTGCGCCGTAATCGAGGTCGGCAAAGGTGTTGGTGCCAAAAAACGAATGAAACTGGTCCGAGCGGGCGAACTGAATATCGGCCGCAGTGGCAGAGTCGAGCGCAAAAGGCACCCCCAGCTCGATGACGTCACCAGCCGCCCCGCCCCACTTCTCGCCCGCGTTCCACGAAGCGGTGGTGGTACGGATCAAAAATCCCCACTCGGACGAAAAATCGACCACAAGCTCATAAACTCCGTCGCCGCTATAATAAAACCGTTTGCTGATCCCATCCCCGAAATAGAGAAACCGCTCGTCGGGATAAGAAACCGCGTTGTCGGCATCGACCGGAGCCGAACTCTCCGTCACAGTGACCGTCCTGGCATTCCAATCGAGAGTGAACCTGAGCCGCCCGCTGTAACCCGCATCGGCATTGGTGGAGAACCACTGCAACGGTTCGTACCCCGCCGCTCCCTCGGTGGCTATCTGCGCAATCTTCCCCTCGGCAATATCCCGCGACGGATTGTCGGAAAAAACATAAAAATCGCGATATTCGCCCCCATCCCTGGCATCGGTGAACCACGGATGGAGAGACGAAGTGTGGTTGAGCACCCAATCCAAATAAACCCTGATCCCCCGCGAATGTGCCTCGTGGATAAACAGATCGAATTCTCCGGAATGACCGAACAGCGGATTAACGGCGTCGTAATCCAACACATCGTACCCGTGATAGGAGCCCGACGGATGGATGGGCGACAACCACACCGCCGAAGCACCCAACCGGTCGATATAATCCAATTTGGAAATAAGCCCACGGAGGTCACCTATCCTGTCGGGATCGGAGGAGTCCGCAAAACTGTAAACCAGCAACTGATAGGTTATCTCCCCACGCTTCTGTCCATCCCACGCGTCGGGAGCGGCAACAACAACTTCACCCTCGAAACCACCGTCGGGAGGCACAAAAGGAGGCTCATCACCACTGCAAGCGACGATGAAAAGAGAAAGAAAAAACCAAAAAAACCGCATAAGTGGTGACCTGCGGGCCGGTCAAAGCCCGCAAGTCTGTAATCGCTATCGGCTCGGAGTAGAACCAGCCGTCATAATCCAAATCATTCCCGCAGTCTCGTCGAAATAGATGTCGTAAACGCCATCTGCGCCGATGGTGATGTTGCTACCACCCGTCGCAAAACCGGCATCGACATCCACCGGGCCCGACTCCGAGCCCACATCGGTGCCATTCCAATCGTTGCCCCGACGAATCTTGAACTCATAGTTCGCGCCGATATAGATGCCCTTTCTCACGAAATAATTTCCCTCGGCCACCATCGCAAAGTCGCCGATTGCGCCCCAATCGGTCAGGTTGCCGACAATGCCCCACGCATCCGCCACGACACCCGGTTTCTCGCCCGCCGTGATCACATAAGCAACACCCTGTTTGGGCAACAACCAATAATCATAAGTCCCCGCCGCCTCGATAAGCCCGTCCACCTTGTCGGTAGAAACCTCGAACGCCTGACCGATCGTAACGGCATAAGGACTCTGGCTGTACGAAGCCGCCGGACCCATCCAGGTGCTGCCATCGCCCGTCTTGAACAGGAAGCCCGAACCGGCCGCAACTTCCGTCGCCAGCAACTTGTAAGCATCCGTTCCGCCGCCCGTCATCGCCGTCTCGTCCCAATCGGGAGTGGCAATCGTCTGACCGTGCAGGTACCAATCGGCCCTCTCGGGCTGGGGAGGAGTCACCCCGCCACCGATCTCGGTGCCGTAATCGTCCTCGCTGATCTCATAGGTCATATTGGCAGAGTCGTTCAAATTGACATAGATCCTGTAATCGCCCGCCGAAACAGCGATGTTGCTGCCCTTCAACGCCAGCGCGCCATCGGCACCACCCCACTCGAAGTCGCCCCAAGTGTTGTCCGCACGGAACTTGATCTCGCCATCCACCAAAGTCAAATCGACCCAGAACCGCTGCGTCGCCGCATCGAACTCCATAGCCGTGTCGCCATCCCAACCCGTCGGGGTCGCGCTGCCGATAACGCCCAACCTGTCCATCGTCACATCTTTGGTCACCACCATAGTCGTGGTGTTGAACTTAATGCGATAAAACCTGTGCGAATAGGCCTTGATGTCGCTCGAACCGCCGCTGTTGATGAGCTGCATCGAGGCTGCCTCGGCAACCGGTGCAGCAGCCGAACCATCCAAGCCATAATTCCCGCTGTCGGTCCAATCGGTCTGACCGGCCGAAATCTTCCACCCGTTGGCGGCCTTCTCGCCGAAATCGACCATACCTTCGTAAGTCACCTCGTCGCCCGAGAAGCTAAACAGCTTCTGAGCATCGCCGTGGCTCCAACCGCAATAATCGCCCACAACCCTGAGCATCGGATAGGTGCGCTCGGCCGCCGTGGTCGTCACCGTCACCGCCACCGGAGAGGAATAGTACTTGGCAAAGTTCAGCCCTATCGTCGCACTGACATAAAACTTCACCTCCGTCGGGGTGTCCACCGGAACTCCCAAGCCGCCATCCTCAACAGGCAAAGCCAATCGCCCATTGATCGTCTCGTAATTCAGCTCGGTAGAGTTCTGAGCCACGCCCGTCACCAACGACAACGCATCCTCGACGCCACCCAGCGACGCCTCCACAGAGTAATTCACCTGAGTGTCGACCCCGAAATCGGCATGAGCCCACGTGAACTTCAAAACATCTTCGAAATCGTCGGGCGTGATGACCATCTGCGAAGGCAAAGTGCCCATCACCGGAGACACAACACTCTCCGGCGCATAAGTGCGCAACTCATCCAAGTCCTGACAGGCCGTCAAAGCCCCGACACCCGCCAGAAACATCATAACATATCTAATCGCTTTCATAACAGAAACATTTTAATAGTTTAATTGGCCTTTCCATAACCCGGATTCTGCACCAAATTGGGATTCGACCCGAGCTCCGATGCCGGAATGGCAAAAATCTCCATATAATCCGCAAAGCCCTGACCGGCAAACGGACCACCCTTATAGGGCCACAGGAAACCGGCATCGGTAAACTTACCCCAACGAATGAGGTCGGTCCTCCGATGACCCTCCCACATCAACTCCTTAGCACGCTCGGCAATCAAAAACTCCTGATTTATCACGCCGTCGAAATCTACCCCCGCACGCTCGGCCAACTCCTCCATCTTCGGGGCCGCCAACGCCGCCTGACCCAGCTCCATACAAGCCTCGGCATAGATAAGGTAAATCTCGCCCAACCGGATCAACGGCATATCCACGTCGCCATAAGCCTTGGTGGCCGCAACTTCCGTAAACTCTTCCCACTCCATATCGTGCGGCACATTGCTCCACTTAATGCAGCTCCAGCCGTGAAAGAAGGTGTAGAGCGCATCTTCTATCGACTGGACGCGATCTTTGATCCAGAAAATCTGCCCGCGCGCATCGTTCGTGGCCAAAGTGTACTCGCCCGTCACGTAATCGGCACTCTCCACCCCATAATACTTATCCACAAACTCGAACGTGGTGCGATTGCCACCCCAATTGCCGCTCATAGTCCCGACAATCAACTCGGGACCCTGAACCGAACCGCGCGTCAAAAAGGTGGTCCCGCCATTCGACTGGGTGTCCTCGGCGTCATAGGAAACGGCAAACAAAAACTCACCCCTCGCATCGGGATTCTCGCCGTTATCGCCCCTGAACAACTCCGCATAGGTCGGAGCCAACGAATAACCCATTCCGAAAATGGTCTCGCAAGCCGCCTTAGCCTCGCTCCACATCTCCTGGCCCGTATAAACCTCGGCGTTGAGATACATCCTGGCCAACAGTCCCATCACCGAACCCTTGTCGGCTCGCGGATAGTTCGACCTTGCCGCCGGCATATCGCTCCCCGCCGCCAACTCCGTCAACTCATCCACGCAGTATTGAAAAACCTCTGCCCGCAGCTTCTGCGAAGGAGCAAACCCGCCACCGATGGGCGAATCCTCGGTCGTGAACGGCACATTGCCGAAAACATCCATCGCGATCCAATAGAGATAAGCCCTCACAAACCGAGCTTCGGCCCTGAACCCGTCGATCTTACTCGCCAGCTCCGAGCTCACTCCGCGGCTCGAAAGCTTATCGCCCGAGGTCTGGCGCAAATACTCGTTCACATAAGCGATCCCCTGCATCGTGCGGACATAAACCGAATAGGTCGCGTCGTTATTGGCATCCGACCACGTATTTGTGTTGGCCGCCATAACCCACGCGTCGTTGCCCCAACCGCATTTGGCCGCATCGGTCGTAACCTCCTGAATGCTCCAAAAAGCACGGTTCAGCTCCGACGCTCCCGCATCCAACCCCTCCTGCAAATCGCTCGTGTCGTTCGACACAAAGTTGAAATACATCCGAGCCAAGCCCGACATATAAGCCCCCTCCTCGGCCCCATAAGCGATCTCGGAGGTGTAGTCGTTCTCGTTGAGCGGCAAAGTGTCCAGATCGCCGACGCACGACGAGAGGAATGCCACTCCGATAATCCATAATATTCTGAAAAGTTTCATAATAATGACGTTTTTAGAAGTTAACATTCAAACGTAGCGAATAAGTCCGCGGACGAGGCCAGATCTGACCATCGACCCCCATCCTGTCGTTGCTGAACGAAATCTCGGGATCGACCCCGCTGTAATCGGTGATGACAAACACATTCTGAACACTGAAAGCCAGCCTGACAGAACCCAGCCACTTGAACGGTTTGGCAAAAGTATAACCGAGGTTAATGTCGTCCATCCGGAAGAACGAAGCATTCTCCAAGAAGAGGTCCGACAGCACCTGAGGCACACTGTTCGTTCCGCGGAAGCCCGTCGTCTTCACCGTCTTCGCCAGGTTGGGCAGGTTGCCCGCATTGACGTCGATATTGGCCGAAGAGTGTTCCGAAGCGAAATTGTTGTACACCCAGTTGCCCACCGAGCCGTGACCGTTGAAGCCGAAGTCCCACTGCTTATAGTTCAACTTCACGCTCAACCCGTAGAAGAAGTCGGGCGTGGGGCTCTTGCCCGTCATATAGCGGTCGGCCTCGGTGATGACCCCGTCCTCGTCGCGATCCACCAACGCATTCTGGATCGGATGGCCCTTCGAGTCGTAAACCTGCTGGTAAGCGTAGAAGGTGTAGGGTGCGTAACCCACCGCGTGACGGGCGATGGTGTTACCCGTACCGCCGCTGATGTTGCTCACATTGATGGCGTCGCTGCCGATGGCGGTGGTGTTGCTGAACTTGGTGAACTCGGTGCTCTGGAATGTTCCGTTGAAGCCCACTTCCAGGTTCCAATCCTCCGTGGCAACCGGAATAACATTCACCGCAAACTCAACCCCCGTGTTCTTCATCGAGCCGATGTTGGTCAACAGCGAGTTGCCGAAGTTGGCACCCATAGCCGTCGTCACCTCGTTCAACAGGTCGGTTGTACGCCTGTCGTACCACTCCAACGAACCCGTTATCCGTCCGCCCAGGAACCCGAAGTCCAACCCCACATTCCACGTCGTGGTGGTCTCCCACCTGATGGCGGGGTCGTACGACGACGGAGTGAGATAGTGGACCATTCCGGCCGAGCCCATATTGTACTGATGATAAATGTCGGTTGACAAGACATAGCGCGCCAGGTGGGGATAGTTGTCGAATATCTCCTGCTGGCCCGTCTTACCCCAACCCAGCCGCAGCTTCAAAGCCGAAACCGCCCTCGCGTCCTGCATAAATGCCTCGTTGGCGATGTTCCACGCAACCGCCGCCGAAGGGAACAAACCCCAACGCTGGTTCTTGGCAAAACGCGACGAGCCGTCGTCCCTCAAAGTGAACGTGAACAAATAGCGCGAATCGTAAGAGTAGTTGGCCCTGCCGTAGAACGACACGAGATAGTTCTCCTGCTTGTTCCACGGATAGTTGGCTATCGTGTTCTTCATCTCGCCCGTCTCGTTGAAATAGCTTATGCCATTCTGATCCGACGAGTAGAAGTGCTGCCACGAATAGCCCGCCATAACATCCACGTGATGGCGGCCCCACGTCTTGTTGAAGTCGGCGTAAGCCTCCAACAACTTGTTACGCCTCAAATTGGTCCACTCCCTATACTGCCCCCAACCGCGGGCCTCCGTATCGGCCCAAGCCTGGAACGAGTTCGGACGAACGCCATCCGTCCCCTTGGTGCTCGACCAGTCCAGCCCCAAATTGAGATTGAACCTCAAAGCCTCGAACCCGTGTACCTTATAATCCACCTGGGCATTGGTAATAACCCTCTTCCCGTGGCCATAATTAATGCGATCGTAAAGCAACGAAAGCGGACCCGCCCCAACCAATGTGTTGGGCATAAACTGGTTGCCGCGTCCCGAGCCATTGCTCCAAAAACCGTTCGCGGTCGTGTAATCTATCGACCCGTCCTCGTTCCTGAAATAGGGATCGACCGTCGGATTGGCAAAAGCCGCACCGCCGACCGCCCCGCCATCGGCATTGTTCTGGAACGTGGCCGCACCCTTGGCGTTGAGGTTGACAGTCAAATGTTTATCGAAGAAGTTGGGCGCAACGCTCAAATCGAGTGTTCCCCTCTCATACAGCGACGTCTCCAACGTACCTCTGTGATTGGTGTAACCCAGCGATGCGCGATAGGGCATCCGGTCGTTCAAATTGCCGTAAACGCTGGCATTATGGTCGTTCGAGATCGCCGTGCGGAAGATCAGCTTCTGCCAATCGGTGCTCTCCGGCCCCACCAAAGCCTGGATCCTGTCCGCCGCAACCGAACTTCCCGTCGGATAAACCTCGTCGATGAAGTCGCGGAACTCCCCGGGACGCATAACGTTGATGCGACCCGAATTGGTCTCCACGCTCATACTGCCGTTATAGCTGAAGCGCACCTGATTGCCCGTGCCCTTCTTGGTGGTGATGATGATCACCCCGTTCGACGCCCTCGACCCATAGATGGCCGCCGCCGAAGCATCCTTCAAAACCGAGATGGTCTCGATGTCGTTGGGATTGACCGTCTGCAACGGATTGGCCATACCCTGACCGGCATCGTTGGCGATAGGCACCCCGTCGATAACGATCAGCGGATTGTTGTTGGCCTTCAACGACGCCTCGCCACGAATGCGGATCGTTGCGCCCGAAGAGGGATCACCGCTCCCGGGCATAATCTGCACGCCCGGCAACTTGCCCTTCAGCATCTCCTGGGGCGAAACCACCGCCCCGCGATTGATCTCCTCCGAGCGGATAACCGCCACCGAGCCCGTCATATCGTCCTTGCGCACGGTGCCATAGCCCACCACGATCACGTCGTCGATGCTCATCGCGTCCTGCTCCAGCGTAACAAGGCTCAGGGCCGGCGAATCGGCCGGAAGGGTCACCGTCTTGTAGCCCAAATAGGCGATTTCCAGCACGGCACCAGGCCTCACCCTGACGGAAAAACGCCCCTGCCCGTCGGTGTAGGCACCCGAAGTGGTGCCCTGTTCAATCACTGTCGCACCTGCAACCGGAGTTCCGGTTTGGTCGACCACAACACCGACCACTTCGTGGCCGGTCTCCTGTGCATACACAGGAGACGGGGCATAACACATAAGCATCAGCCCCGCGATCATAATCAATAATCGGTTCATAGAAGTTATAGTTTTGGTTAAAAATTTACTTTGCCAAAGCAAATTTAACTAAAAAATCGCAACCTCCAAACAAAAATCGACACAAATATGTCACCAACCGAATATTGGGATAAGAAAAAATGATAGATAGCAACCCTTCTAAATGAATTTCACCGAGGCGATCTCCTGTCCGAAAGCGTGAATCCGCTCCTCGATCTTGCGAACCGTCTTCTCGCTCGGCTTGCGGTGGCCGCTGATATAGTGGCCCAGCTGCTTCTGGTTCACCCCCGTAATGCGCTCCAGACCCGCCAAAGTGAACGCATAAGCATAGTATTGAAGGAACGACGGAATATCATACCGGAACTCGAACTCCAAATCGGATGGAAATTCCTTTCCCACCTCGGCATAGTAGGTGCGCATCTCCGCTAAAGAGTTGTAGAAATCGGCAACGGCATCCCCTATCGTGTCGCCATCACCTATAATCCCAAAAGGCAAATTATCGGATCCGAGATATACACCATAGGACCCGTCATTGCCTCGCTCGATCATCGCCAACGCTTTCATAACACAGCACTTTTTACAATTTAACACCCGCGTCTTTTGCAATTTTCTTCAAAGTACCCCATTTTACCTCCTGGCTTTTGTGGTGACTCATCTGAAATTCCATTCCCGTGATGGGACTGTACCAAATGGGATGTTTTTGCCCATTTCTCACATAGTAGCAACCGGCTTTGGCTACTATTCTTTCTATTTCCGAGTACTTCATCGTCAAAACCCGTGCCACAAAGATAGTAAAATTACTATCATTTTGCAAACCGTTTCCGGATTTCGGCGGTGGCGGATTCATAGCCCGGTTTTTCGAGCAGGGCAAACATATTCTTCTTATAAGCCTCCACCCCGGGCTGGTCGAACGGATTGACCCCCAGCAAATAGCCGCTAATGCCACAAGCCTTCTCAAAGAAATAGATGAGCGATCCGACATTGAAAGCAGAAATCTCCGAAATCTCCAGCCTTATATTGGGCACCCCGCCATCCACGTGGGCCAGCATCGTTCCCAACTCCGCCATCCGGTTGACCTCGCTTATGCGCCGACCCGCCAGAAAATTCAACCCGTCGCCATCGTTATCGGCCTTTTCGATGCGAAGCTCGCGGTGGGGCTTCGAAACCGAGATCACGGTCTCGAAAAGAATCCGCTCGCCCTCCTGAATATATTGTCCCATCGAATGGAGGTCGGTGGAGAAGATGACGCCCGCCGGAAAAATCCCCTTGCCTTCCTTGCCCTCACTCTCGCCGTAAAGCTGCTTCCACCACTCGGCAAAATATTGCAAATAGGGCTCATAGGCAACCAGTATCTCGACCTTATACCCCTTGCGATACAACGCACTCCTGATCGCAGCATATTGCGCCGCCGGATTCTTGTCGAAAGGAACATCGGCCGCCGTCGCCCGCTCCATATCTCGGGCACCCTCAATCAATGAGTCGATGTCGATCCCAGCCACAGCCAACGGAAGCAAACCCACCGGAGTGAGAACCGAAAACCGCCCCCCGACATCGTCCGGAATAACATAGGTCTTATACCCCGCCGCGTCCGCCACGCTCTTCAATGCGCCGCGCTTCTCGTCGGTCACGGCAACTATGCGCTCTTTCGCCCCGTCGACGCCATAACGTTTCTCTATCTCCTGCTTGATGATGCGGAAAGCGATGGCCGGCTCGGTGGTGGTGCCCGACTTGGAGATGACTATCGTCGCAATGCTCCGCTCCTTAACGGCCTCCATCATCTGCGCCATATAGTCCTCGGAGATAGTGTGACCGGCGAAAACAACCTCCGGACGCCTCTTCTCAAAGGGATTGCCCAGTGCCTCCAACACGGCCTTAGCCCCCAGGTAAGAGCCCCCGATGCCGATAACAATCACTACATCGGCCAACCGGCGCAAGGATGCGGCCGTAGATTTAATGTCGTTCAAAAAATCGGCGGTTACGGAGGAGGGCAAATTCACCCACCCCAGAAAATCGCTCCCCTTACCCTCACCCGTGTGGAGCAGGGCGTTGCAATATTCGGCCTGTTTGCGCAACGAATCGTCGAGAGAAGCGAAGCTTATGGCATTGGAAACATCAGGTGTCATCATATCAGTTTATTGGTTAAATTTTTCATAGTTCTGCTCGGTACGGCACCGCCGTAAAGTATGTCGTAAACGGCCCTCGCAATGGGCATATCGCACTCCGTTTGCCGCATAATCTCGGCTGCATAGTACCCCTCGGCCACGCCACCCAGCTCCATCAGCGCACTCTTGACGTGCAACCCTTTGCCGATCATCATTCCGAAGCGACGGTTGCGACTGAAAGGCGAATAGGCCGTCACCAGCAGGTCGCCCAGGTATGCCGAACAGTTGGTGTCGCGCTCGCACGGATAAGCGGCGTCGAGAAAAGCGGCCATCTCTCGCGCACTGTTCGAAATGAGGACGCTCAGAAAGTTGTCGCCATACCCCAGCCCCGTGGCGATACCCACCCCGAGGGCATAGATGTTTTTCAGAATGGCGGCATACTCCACGCCGTGAATGTCGGTGGAGATAGCCGTTTTGATATATTTGGCAGAGAGCTTGTAGGCCATCACCCGCGCATTGTCGAGGTTCTGACAGGCGACGGTGAGGTACGAAAGCCGCTCCAGCGCGATCTCCTCGGCGTGGCTCGGGCCGCCTATCACCCCCACGCAATCCTTTGGAACACCGTAGAACTGTTCGAGAAAGTCGGTTATGGTCAAATGGTTGCCTGGCACGACGCCCTTAACTGCGCTGACCACAAACTTGCCCCGCAACGAAACGTCGCCCAGATAGTCTTTGAGAAAAGCGCTCGGGGCGGCAAGCACAACGACGTCGGACTGCTCCACCACCTGACCAATATCGCCCGAAAGTGCCAGAAGAGAGGTGTCGAACTCGACGTCGCTGAGATATTTGGGGTTCCGGCCCTCGTCCCGCAAAGAGTCCAAAACATCGCCGTTGCGAACAAACCACCCCACTCGCTGTCCCCCCTCGGAGAGAATCTTCACCAGTCCCGTCGCCCAACTTCCGTGGCCGACCACCGAACAACGCGACTCTTTTTCGATAATGAGCTCCATAGTGGTTGCAAAAATAGTAAAAAAAACGTATCTTTGCCTCCGTTATGGAGAAGAAGATAAAAAGCGCGCTCATATCCGTTTACAGCAAACAGGGACTCGACGATATTATCAAACTTTTAGCCGACAACGACGTTAAACTATACTCGACGGGGGGGACGTTGAACTACATCACCTCTCTGGGGGCAGAGGCCACGGCTGTCGAGGAGCTGACGGGCTATCCTTCCATTTTGGGCGGAAGGGTCAAGACGCTCCATCCGGGTGTGTTCGGAGGAATTTTGGCTCGTCGCGGTGTCGACGACGATACGCTGGCCGCTTACAATATTCCTCCGATAGATATGGTGATAGTCGATCTCTATCCGTTCGAGGATACGGTGGCGAGCGGGGCGACTGAGCAGGAGATTGTCGAGAAGATCGACATAGGGGGCATTTCGCTTATCAGGGCAGGGGCTAAGAATTACAGCGATGTCGTCGTGATCGGTTCGCAGGGTGAGTACTCCGCGCTTCTCGACGTTTTGCGCCGGCAGGATTGCACCACTTCATTAGATCAGCGGCGCGAGTTTGCGGCCAGGGCGTTCGGGGTTACGGCGCATTACGATACGGCTATTCACGATTGGTTTTCGGGAGCCGCGGTGTTGAGGTATGGCGAGAATCCGCACCAAAAGGCGGAGTTCAGGGGCGATCTGGATGAGGTTTTCGAGAAGCTCAACGGCAAGGAGGTTTCTTACAACAATCTGCTTGACATCGACGCCGCCGTCAATCTTATCTCCGAGTTTACCGACCTGACATTTGCTATTTTGAAGCACAACAATGCGTGCGGGGTTGGGAGCGGAACGACGGTCAGGGAGGCTTATGAAAAGGCTTTGGCGGGCGATCCGGTGAGTGCTTTCGGCGGGGTGCTGGTGTGCAACGGGCAGGTGGACAAGGCGGCCGCGGAGGTTATTAACGAACTATTTTTCGAAGTTATTTTGGCACCGTCCTATGCTCCCGAGGCGTTGGAGCTGTTGAAGGGGAAGAAGAACAGGATCGTTTTGCGGCTTAAAGAATTTGTCAGGCCGCCCAGGCAGTTCCGTTCGTTGCTTAACGGTGTGGCGGTTCAGGATCGCGACGAGATGGTGGGGGGTGTCGATGGAGAGGTGAAGGTCGTGACCCGTGTCGCGCCGACTCCTGCTCAGCTCAGGGATCTGGTTTTTGCCAACAAGATAGTTAAGCTCTCGAAGAGCAACGCCATTGTGCTGGCTCGCGACGGACAGTTGTTGGCGAGCGGAGTGGGGCAGACGTCGCGGGTGGATGCTTTGAGGCAGGCGGTGGAGAAGGCGGTCGGTTTTGGTTTCGACCTGAAAGGGGCCGTGATGGCGTCCGATGCGTTTTTCCCGTTTGCCGATTGTGTCCGGATTGCGCACGAGGCCGGAATTTCGGCGGTTATTCAGCCTGGCGGTTCGGTGAGGGACAACGACAGTATAGAGTTTTGTGATGAGAATGGAATGAGTATGATTTTTACCGGCCTGAGGCACTTCAAACACTAACTCGTAATTCGTAATTCGTAATTCGTAACTGAATATATGGGACTTTTTTCACTTACGCAGGAGCTCGCAATCGACCTGGGCACTGCCAACACGCTGATAATTCACGACGGCAAGGTTGTGGTGGACGAGCCGAGCATCGTCGCTCTGGACGCCCACACCGGCAAGATGGTGGCGTTCGGCCATAAGGCCAACCAGATGCACGGGCGTACCCACCAGAATATCCGCACCATTCGCCCGTTGAAAGACGGGGTGATTGCCGACTTTACGGCCACCGAGCTGATGCTTCGCGGGATGATTAAGGAGGTGTCGTCGTCGAGGATATTTACGCCGTCGCTCAAAATGGTTATTTGTATCCCCAGCGGGTCGACCAATGTGGAGATTCGGGCGGTGAGGGATTCGGCCGAACACGCGGGGGGCAGAGAGGTCTATATGATATATGAACCGATGGCGGCGGCGTTGGGTGCGGAGCTCGATGTGCAGGCTCCCGAAGGCCATATGATCATCGACATCGGCGGGGGTACGACCGAGATCGCCTGTATCTCGCTGGGGGGCATTGTGTGTTCGGAGAGCATCAATGTGGCGGGCGATGTGCTGACCGAGGACATCCGCAACTATATGCGGCAGGCGCACGAGATCAGGGTGGGGGAACGCACCGCCGAGGAGATCAAGATCGCGGTGGGTAGTGCCATCAAGAAACTGCCGCACGGTGAGGAGCCGGAGGACTATATCCTCACGGGGCCTAATATCGTTACCGCGCTGCCGAGGACCATTTCGCTGACCTATTCGGAGATTGCGGGGGCGTTGGACAAGTCGCTGTTGAAGATCGACGCGGCCATTATGAAGGTGTTGGAGAATATTCCGTCGGAGCTCTATTCGGATGTTTATCGCAAGGGGGTTTATCTTGCGGGGGGCGGGGCGCTTATCCGCGGGTTGGCGCAACGGTTTTCCAATAATTGCAAGATTCCGTTTATTGTGGCCGACGATCCGTTGCGCTCGGTGGCGCGCGGGACGCATAAGGCGCTCGAAAATATTGGTAAATTTTCTTTCCTGACTCGTTAGTTGTATCGGCTTTTACTTTTTCTCAGACGGATTCACGTTTTTCTGATCTTTCTGCTTCTGGAAGGGTTGGCCCTCTATTTTTGGGCTTTGAGCGACACCGCTTCGGGTGCTCGGTTGTTGGCTGTTTCGGGCGGTGCTTTCGAGGGCGTTTATGGTGCTATTGCGGGGGTGGAGGGCTATCTCAGTTTGCGGACGACCAATGAGTTGTTGGAGTCGAGGGTGGAGGGGTTGGAGAACGAGCTGAACTTTTACAGGAACTATTTCGGGGATGCGCGGGTCGATTCGTTGCGTGCCGTGGATGCTTTTCCGCACCGGTATGTGGTGGCTCGGGTGGTGCGCAATTCCATTAATCGGCGGGAGAACTATTTGATGGTCGACCGCGGTTGGCTGGATGGGATCGAGCGGGGTATGGCGGTGGTGTCGTTGGACGGGTTTGCGGTGGGGTATGTGGAGGCGGTGAGTGAGAATAATGCGATTTGTGTGTCGATGCTCAATTCTCAGTTTCGGGTTTCGGGGGCGATTTCGAGCACGGACCATTTCGGGTCGATCTCGTGGCCCGGGGGTGATCCGCGAATGGTGCGGCTGAGCGAGGTGCCGAAGTATGCCGATATTGCGCGGGGCGATACGGTGGTGACAAGGGGTTATTCTTTTAGATTTCCGGACGGGATCAGGGTGGGCACCATCGAGGCTTTCGAGACTGACGAGGCGACTGCTTCGTATAATATAGATGTTCGGCTGGGAGTTGATATTGCGGCGTTGCGGGTGGTAGTGCTGGTGAAGAACCGCGAGGTGTTGGAGCGGATGGAGTTGGAGCAGCAGACGTTGGAACAGCAGAGTTTCGGGGGGTCGGGCGATGGTGCGTAGCGGGTTGACATATTTGTTGATGTTTGTCGTGACGGCGGTTGCGATGCAGTTTTTTTTGTTCGATTCGATGAGGTTGGGGGTGCTGTTTTCGCCTGCGGCTTATGTTGCTTTTGTGGTTTTGTTGCCGGTTCAGATGCGTCCTTTGGCGGTTTTGATGTTGGGATTTTTGCTGGGGGTGTTTGTCGACTTTTTCGAGGGGACGCAGGGGTTGCACACGGTGGCGACGCTGTTTACGGCGTGGTCGCGGCGGTGGATGATGCGGATGACGCTGGGCAAGGAGATGGTGGAGGAGAGTGTGGGGATGCCTTCGGCGGCTCTTTTGGGTGGGGTGAGGTTTTGGAGGTATGTGTCGTTGACGGTTTTTGTTCATTGCTTCGTGTTGTTTAATTTCGAGGCGCGATCGGTGGAGAGTTATTGGCTGGTGCTGGGTAAGACGGCGGTTAGCGGGATGGTGACTTTGGGGGCGGTTTGGGCTGTCGGGTTGTTGTTCGGCACGGGAAGGAGGAGGGTTGTGCGATGAAAGAGGGGGTGCTGAGGATATTCGTGGTAGTGGTGTTTGTGGTGTTGGTTGCGCGGTTGTTCGTTATTCAGATCGTGGACGGGTCGTATAAGACCGCGGCGGAGAACAACGCTTTGCGTTATGAGGTGCTTTATCCGCCGCGGGGCGAGGTGTTGGACAGGAATGGCGAGTTTATTATTCAGAGTCGCGAGGCTTACGATTTGATGGTGGTGCCGCGGGATATGGAGGCGTTCGACACGTTGTTGTTGTGCCGCATTGTGGATGTTCCGTTGCCGCGGATGCGTAGCCAGCTGAAGCGTGCGGCGGCTTATTCCCAGCGGCGGCCGAGTGTGGTGGTGCCCCAGCTGAGCAAGGAGACCAAGTTGTTGCTGGACGAGTTGAGAATAGCGGGGTTTTATACCGTTTATCGCACCGTGAGGTCCTATCCGAGAAAGATTGCGGGGAATTTGTTGGGGTATGTCAACGAGGTGAATACGGCCGATTTGGAACGGGATGACTACTATCGCAGTGGCGATTATATCGGTCGGAGCGGCATCGAGGGGGCGTATGAGGAGCATTTGAGGGGCGACAAGGGGGTGAAGGTCAATATGGTGGATGTCCACGGAATAGTGAAGGGCTCTTATGGCGACGGGGTTTATGATACGTTGCCGGTTGCGGGCCGGACGCTCACCAGCTCGCTCGATGCGGGGTTGCAGGCTTTGGCCGAGGAGCTGATGGCGGGCAAGGTGGGGAGCGTGGTGGCGATAGAGCCCTCGACGGGCGAGATTTTGGTGATGGCCAACGGGCCGACTTATGATCCGGACGAGCTGGTGGGTCGCGAGAGGGGGAACAACTATGCCAGGCTGGCTAACGACAATTTGCGGCCGATGTGGAACCGCGCCGTGCAGGCACCTTATCCTCCGGGCTCGACCTTCAAGATGGTGAACGCCCTGATCGGGCTGGAGGAGGATGTGCTGAAGCCCGACTATATGTACGAGTGCAACCTGGGTTATCACTTCGGCAATTTGAGTGTGGCGTGCCACCCCCATTGGTCGCCGCTCGATTTGAGGGGGGCGATTATGACGAGTTGCAACGCCTATTTTTGTTATGTTCTGCGGAATATTCTCGATAAGCCCTCTTATGGCGGGATTATGAGGGGCGGGTATGACAATTGGGCCGATAAGGTGCGCAGTTTCGGCTTCGGGCAGAAGCTTGGGACCGACTTTCTGGGCGAGAGGGAGGGGAATGTTTACGGATCGGGTTATTATGACGACCTGTATCGCGGGAGGTGGAACTCGCTGACAGTGCTTTCGCTTGCTATCGGTCAGGGCGAGTTGGGTTGTACGCCGTTGCAGATGGCCAATTTTGCCGCCATCATTGCCAATCGGGGACACTATTTCATTCCTCACGTTATTAAGGAGATAGAGGGTGTGGCGATGGACCGCAAATTCTTCGAGCCCCATTATGCGGGTGTTGCGCCGGAGCACTTCGAGTCGGTGGTCGACGGGATGTATATGGCGGCGCACGAGGACGGCGGAACGGTGAAGACCTATGGGATGGTTCCGGGTCTGGATATTTGCGGCAAGACGGGCACGGCCCAGAATCCCCACGGGCAGGACCATTCGGTGTTTCTGGGCTTTGCCCCGCGGGACAATCCGCGCATCGCGATCTATGTTTATGTCGAGAATGGCGGCTTCGGGGCGAGCGTTGCGGTGCCGGTGGGGAGCCTGATTATGGAGCAGTATTTGACGGGCGCGATTTCCAGGCCCCATCTTGTGGAGTATTTGAAGGAGAAGAAGATCAACTATCCTCACTATGACAGGCAGATATGATCGCGCCGAGGTGATCCACGGACGGGTGGATTGGGCGACCGTGGCGATATGGTTGCTGCTGGTGGCGTTGGGGTGGTTGAACCTCTATGCGGCGGTGTATGACGAGACGCGGGGGGCGTTCGATTTTGCTTCGAGGTATGGGATGCAGCTGATTTGGATCGGTGCGGCGTTGGTGGTGGCGTTGGTGGTGATGCTGGTCGACGATAAGTTTTGTCATATTTTGGCTTATCCAATTTATGG
Source organism: Alistipes sp. UBA940 (assembly GCA_002293425.1). Classification (GTDB taxonomy): domain Bacteria; phylum Bacteroidota; class Bacteroidia; order Bacteroidales; family Rikenellaceae; genus UBA940. The sequence continues at coordinate 17,168 of DBDE01000045.1, forward strand.
CATTTTTTTGGTGTTGATGCTTTCGACGCTGGTGCTCAGTCCCGAGATTAAGGGGGCGCGGGCGTGGTTGATGATGGGACCGGTGGCTATTCAGCCGGCCGAGTTTATGAAGTTCGGGATGTCGCTTGCGTTGGCGCGGTTGATGAGCAATTTCGGGTTTTCGTTGGGCCGGCCGATAGATTTTTTGCGGGTGATGGTTGTGTTGTTGGTGCCGGTGGGGGTGATGTTTTTGCAGCACGATGTGGGCTCGGCGGTGGTTTATGCTTCGTTTTTGTTTATGTTTTATCGCGAGGGGCTGTGGAGGTGGATATATATCGTGCTGGGGATAGTTGTGGGGCTGTTTTTCGGGTCGTTTTGGGTGACGGATACGGGGTTGTTGATACTTATTTTGCTGGGGTGTTGCTTTGGGTTCGGGTTCACTTTTCGCAATTGGCGGGCACCGCTTATTTATTTGGCGATTTTGGCTTTGGTGTCGGTTTCGGGGTGGATAGTTCTCAATGGGGTGGGGTTTGAGTGGCGTTATTATTGGGTGTTGCTGGGGTCGGCGTTGGTGTCGTTGCCGGTGGTTGTGGGGGCTGCTTATGCTCGGCGGTTGAGGGGATTTTGGGTCTATGTGGTGATGTTTTTGGGTTCGTTGGCGTTTGTTTCGGCGGCCGATATTGTTTTTGACAGCCTCGATTTGCATCAGCAGAAGCGGATTTTGGACACTCTCGGGGTGGAGAGCGATGCGCGTGGTTGGGGTTATAATGTCAACCAGTCGAAGATTGCTATCGGGTCGGGCGGTTTGCTGGGTAAGGGCTATTTGGAGGGCACGCAGACTAAGTTCCACTTTGTGCCGGAGCAGAGCACCGACTTTATTTTCTGCACTGTGGGCGAGGAGTGGGGATTTGTGGGTTCGGTGGTTGTGTTGGGGTTGTTTTGTGTGTTGATATTGCGGTTGGTGCGGATGGGGGAGAGGTGTCAAGAGCCTTTCGGGCGGATTTATTGCTATTCGGTGGCGGGGATATTTTTGATGCACGTGCTTATTAATGTGGGGATGACGGTGGGACTGGTTCCGGTTATTGGCATTCCGTTGCCTTTTTTCAGTTATGGCGGCTCGTCGTTTATGGCTTTCACGTTGTTGCTTGTGGTGGCGGTGCGTCTCGATTTGGGCTCGGGCGATATAGAGGCGTCGCGGATCAATGGTTAATGTTCAATGATTAATGATTAATTTTTCGACTTGCTGTGCAAGTCGTCAGCTCCCCCGCAGGGGGGTCGGGGGAGCTGAGTTTTGCGTTGCGTAGCCCTTTCTTCACTCTTCGTTTTTCATTCTTCATTCCCTGAACAGGTGTGCGGGCAGTTCGTCGATGCGGCTGATGTAGCACACCTCGATACCCTTGGGCGGTTTGGGCAGAGTTTTGCGCAGATAACCCGAAACCACTATGCGCCCGAAACCCAACCTTGCCGCCTCGATGATGCGTTGCTCGCTTCGGGGCGCAGGTCGCACCTCGCCCGAAAGCCCCACCTCGCCGCAAACACACACGCCGCGAACTATCGGCCGGTCGAAATAGGACGAAATGACCGCCGCGGCTATGGCCAGGTCCAGCCCCGTGTCGGCGATCCGGAAGCCCCCCGCAAAGTTGAGGAACACATCTTTCGTACCCAGCTTCAATCCCCCGCGCTTCTCTAAAACGGCCAACAACATATTCATTCGCTTCATATCGTACCCCGTCGCACTCCGTTGGGGTGTGCCGTACGCGGCGTGGCTCACAAGCGATTGGGTCTCGATCAGATAGGGACGAATGCCGTCCACCGTCGCCCCCACGGCGATGCCGCTCAGGGGTTCGTCGTAATCGCCCAACAGTATCTCCGACGGATTGGCAACCTCCACCAATCCCTCGGCTCGCATCTCGAAGACCCCTATCTCGAACGTCGCCCCGAAACGGTTCTTCACCCCGCGCAGAATACGATAGATGTTGTTGCCGTCGCCCTCGAACGACAGCACCACATCGACGATGTGTTCCAAAATCTTGGGTCCCGCGATGGAGCCCTCCTTGGTGATATGACCTATTATTATAATGGAGGTCCCCCTTGTCTTGGCAAACTTCAACAGCGCGGCGGCACACTCGCGAATCTGCGACACCCCTCCGGGCGACGAGTCCAAAATGTTGGTGTAGATGGTTTGAATGGAGTCGATGACGATAAGGTCGGGCTCCAACGCTTCGGCCTGGGCGACAATGTTTTCGAGCAACGTTTCGGCATAGATATAGCACTCCTCCGAGCCCGCCTCGTTCACCCGTTCGGCGCGCATCTTGATCTGCTGGGGCGACTCCTCGCCCGATACATAGAGTGTTTTCAACCCGTGACTGCCCAGAGCTATCTGCAACGACAGTGTCGACTTGCCGATGCCCGGCTCTCCACCCAGCAGAATGAACGACCCGGGCACCATACCGCCACCCAGCACACGGTTGACCTCGCCTATTCCAAGGTCGATGCGTTGCAATTCGTCACGCTGAATATCTTTGACGGCTTGTGGCCGCGAACCTGCGGCACTGCTCACCACTCCTCTCACTCCGGCGGGTTCCTCTTTGGAGATTATCTCCTCGACAAAGGTGTTCCACTCGCCGCACGCCGGACAGCGACCCATCCATTTGGCCTGCTCGTTGCCACACGATGAACAGAAATATGCCCGTTTAACTTTCGCCATAGTTTTTCAAATGAAGAATTAAGAACGAAGAGTGAAGAGAGAAAAAGCTACGCATAACTTTTTTCATTCTTCATTCATCATTCTACATTTAGATTTTTTATTTTATAAAAAATCTATATATGTCGTTCCAAAACGCCAACACCAACAAGGCGAGCAAGATAAGCATCCCCGCAACTTGCGCACCTTCTAACACACGGTCGGAAGGTTTGCGCCGAGTAACCACCTCCCACAGCAAAAACAACACGTGACCCCCGTCCAACGCAGGAATTGGCAAAATGTTCATCACCGCAAGAATGATGGAGAGAAAAGCCGTGATGCGCCAAAACAGAAACCAATTCCACTCGCCGGGGAAAATGTTGCCTATCGAAATCAAACTCCCCACCTGCTTATAAGCCTCGGTGCGCGGCGAAAAAATCAACTTCAACTGATCCCAATAACCCGCAATCTCATCACCCGTCTTGCGAAATCCCGCCGAAATGCCGCCCCAAAAACCATAATTCACCCGCCTCACCGGCAGATACTGCGCAATGGCGGCCTGATATTCGGCCAGAAACTCCATCGGCGACGCACCCGCCATCACCAACGAATCGGCCTGGAACGGCACCCGCGGCGTCATAAAATCCTCACTCACCAACATCCTTGCAACAGCATCCTGCGGAATAACGACATTGACGACCGCGCTGTCCCTTACGACCTCCACCCGTCGCACCCCGCCGATGAGCATATCGGAATAGACCCGCCCAAAACTCCCCTCGACCTCTCTGTCGTCCAGCCTCACTATCCGGTCGCCGTCCACAAACCCTATCTGTTCGGCCAGATCGTTGAAATACCAACCCCACGCCAGATCGCGATTGTCGATATAGCTCTCGCCCCAATGCCAGCTCATACCCACATAGATAACACACGCGCACACGACATTCATCATCACCCCGCCGACCATCACCAGCAGTCGCTGCCACGCCGGCTTGCTGCGAAACTCCCACGGCTGGGGCTCTTTACGCAAGGCGTCCCTGTCGAGGCTTTCATCCACCATTCCCGCTATCTTGCAATAACCGCCGAAAGGTACCCAGCCCATTCCAAACGTGGTTTCGCCCAATTTGAACTTAAAAATCGAAAAGCCGCCCGCGTCGAAAAACAGATAGAACTTATCGACCCTGATGCCGAACAGGCGGGCAAACAGATAGTGTCCCAGCTCGTGAACGAACACGAGGATGGACAAACTCAAAATCAACTGACAAACCTTAACAATTATCTCCATAAATCATCTCCCTGGCGAGCCTTTTCGCCTCGCCGTTAATCGCAACATAATCCTCTAACGCGGGACCGTGAACATTCCCGACCCGCTCCAAAACCCCCTCCACGAGGGGCACAATATCCAAAAAACCTATCCGCTGGGCAAGAAACGCCTCCACAGCCACCTCATTGGCCGCATTGAGCGCGCAACACGCCGTCCCGCCCCTTTCAAGACACCGGCGCACCAATCCCAAAGCGGGATAACGGGCGTGGTCGACCTCCCGAAATGACAAATCGCCGCACAGATCAAGCGGCTCATAAGGCAACCCCAACCGCTCGGGATAACCCAACGCATAAGCTATCGGGGTGCGCATATCGGGTGTGCCCAACTGCGCCTTCACCGCCCCGTCGGCAAACTCCACCATCGAATGGACCACCGACTGGGGATGGATAACGACATCTATCCTGTCGACCCCGAACAGCCACCGCGCCTCCACCACCTCGAAGCCCTTGTTGACCATCGTGGCCGAGTCGACCGTTATCTTCGGCCCCATCTTCCAATTGGGGTGATCGAGAACATCCCCCACCGAAACATTTTTCAACGAACCCAGCGGCACATCCCTCACCGCACCCCCCGAGGCGGTCAGAATAAGCCTTCGCGGTTTCGACTTCTCGCCCGTCAGACATTGCAAAATGGCCGAGTGTTCCGAGTCGATGGGAATTATCGGGGCACGATTCTCCTCCGAAAGGCGCATCACCAGCTCGCCCGCCACCACCAGGCTCTCCTTATTGGCCAAAGCCACCCTCTTTCCACTCTTCAGCGCGGCGATGGTGGGCGCAAGTCCCGAATAACCGACCAGCGCATTGACCACGACATCGGCCTGTCCGACAACATCCGCCACACTCCCCGACAATACCTCGACAGGCAGGTCTTTTAAAGAATTGCGGAGCGGCTCGAAGAAAAGAGGATCGGAGATGAGTACGTTTTTCGGCTTGCATTTCCGCGCCTGTCGGGCCAGCAGTTGCCAATTGCTATTAGCCGTGAGCACGACGACCTCGAACAGTTCGGGATACAATCCCACGACCTCCAAAGTTTGCACCCCGATCGACCCAGTCGAACCCAATATGGCTATTCGCAAGCGCATAGCTTGAAATGAAGAGTGAAGAATGAAGAGTGAAGAAAGATTTTATTTTGCATTTTCCTTAGCCGTCTTTATGCTCTTGACCAAAATTGAAATTATTTCGTCGACATCGCTTGTCAGGCTTTTGAACTGTTCTTGCGTAAGGTCTTCCACCTCCAGCAATAACCTTAACCAGTACATAACTTCGTTTGCCTCTTTCAAAGCAATGCTCATCTTTGAAATAAAATCTGCACGACTTTGGGCAAATTCAGCCTCACAAACCAACGCTCCAACCGATGTTCCTGCTCGAAGTATCTGTCGGCTTACAACATAATCTTTGTTCGAGCTTAGAATTTTTGAAAGTTTGAGTACTCTTACGGCGAAATCGAAGCTTTTATCCTTTAACAAGTTGTCTTTCTTCATTTTTCATTCATCATTCTTCATTTGTTTGTCAAAACACAATCTGTTTTTCAGGGTCGACGGCGGTGCCGTTGTACCACAGCTCGAACTCCAACGGGCTCGCCGTGCCGATGATCTCTCCCGCCTTAACCCGCGTCCCGACACCCTTCTCGGTCTGTGTCAACCGCCGATAAACCGAAACCAGATTGTCCGCGTGCTGAATCTGAACCGTCCAACCCACCTCCGGCGACCAAACCGACGAAATGACGCTCCCGTCCCTGACCGCAACCACAGGACTGTCCGCCGGAGTTGCTATCTCGACCCCGAAATGGCCATCCACAGGCGCAAAAGGCGTCCGAACCACTCCCCTGGCCGGCGGAACCAGCTCCACCGCCGCACTCTGTCCCGTGCGCCCCGCCGCCACCGAAGCCGCCAACGAATACTCGCCCCCGCCCTCCATCTCGGCCCTGAGCAACGAATCGGCCGCCGAGGTCGCAACAAAAGTCTTGTCCTGAACCTCCACACTGTCGCCCATCCGCGTCACATCGCGCACAACCGGCATCTCACCCTCCATAATCTTGCCCACATTGTTGCTGTACACCGTCAGGTCGGCCATCTGCCGCTCCAACGAGTCGAGCCGCAGAATGTTTTCCGTCAGCATCTGCCGCGAATGACGACCCGGATAGCCCGGAATGGTGTCCATAATGGGCGTGTAGGCGATCAACAAAACGATGGTGAGAACGATCAAAAACAGCGTCCCCACCGCTCCCACGACGATGCGCAACGGCGAAATGAAGAAATGCCACCTCTCCTTGCCCGTGTCGGGGTCGATGACTGCAAACTTTTGCTTGGCCTTGAAGCTCTGCCACAGTGATTTCAATTTTTCTTTCATAGTTGTGGCAAAGTTAACTTATTTTTTGCTATTTTTGAGGTACTAAAACTTATTGAAGATTATGACACTTGTTGTTTTGGCGGCGGGGATGGGCTCGCGCTATGGTTCTTTGAAGCAGATGGACGGCGTGGGGCCGGGTGGAGAGGCGATCATCGACTATTCGATCTACGACGCCATAAGGGCGGGTTTCACCAAGGTGGTGTTTGTGATTCGACACAGCTTCGAGGCCGACTTCAGGGAGGTCTTTAAGCCCGAACGGTTCGGGGGGAAGATTGCCGTCGAGTTCGTTTTTCAGGAGTTGGACTATCTGCCCGAGGGGTTCACGGTTCCGGCCGGCAGGGAGAAGCCATGGGGAACCAACCACGCCGTGATGATGGCTAAGGGCGCGGTTTCGGGACCTTTTGCGGTGATCAATGCCGACGATTTCTACGGCCGGCACTCGTTTGGGGTTCTGGCCGATTATATGTCGGGTCAGGAGGGCAAAAACCGCTATGCGATGGTGGGTTTTTCGGTCAGCAACACCCTTTCCGACAACGGAACCGTGTCCAGAGGTGTTTGTGCGGTCGATTCGGAGGGCAATCTGGCCGACATTGTGGAGACGCACGGGATAATTCGCCGAGGGGCGCAGATCGTTTCGGATAACGGAGGCGTTCTGGCCGAAAGTACGCCCGTTTCGATGAATATGTTCGGCTTCACGCCCGATTATTTCGACTATTCGGAGGAGTACTTCAAGGAGTTTTTGAGGGAAAATTCGGGCAATTTGAAGGCCGAGTTCTACATTCCGCTGATGGTGGACAGGCTGATAAAGACGGGTGTTGCAACTATGCGCGTTTTGCCGACGGACGCTGTTTGGTTCGGGGTGACATATAAGGAGGACCGGCCGTTGGTGGTCGACCGCATTCGCGCCCTGATTGCCAAAGGCGAGTATCCCGAGAGGCTGTGGAGTTAGCTCCGGCGGGGTCGGTTCTTGCGGGGGTCAGTCGACATAGCTGTCATAATATCGGCCCATCATTTGCCGTTTTTTGCGCCAGAAACGCGGGTTGATGGTGGTCGAAACGCCTATCCGGTGGTGTCCCAGCCATTGGGTCAGTTGGTTTTTGACAAAAAAGCTGTACCCATAGAACACCTCCACCTGAACGAACGAAAGCATCAGTCGCGGCGTGACGAGCCACGCTTCACGCCCGATATAACGATAATGGCTTACATCTAACCCCGCCGCCATACCGACCAGGGGCCCGGATCGGATATACTCCACGCCGAGCTTTGCCCCGCCCAGAAATTTCTTAGGGTCGATCAAAATTTCACCCGCAATATACGGCCGTAAGTTGCTGTAAGAGAACGAGTTATGTTCGCTTGCCGCGGTATAGCCGATCTTGTAAATGTCGAAACTCATACCCGCCTCGAAGTAGAGGCCTTTCTGAACGGCAAGCCCCACCCGCGGCGCAAAACCGACCCGCGAAAACTCCGTTGCGGGCGCGGCGGTATACTCCTCGGGCAGCTCCCAACGGTGGTCGTGATCGTGGTCGTGGTCGTGCTGCGCGGTTGCCGAAACGGCGACGAGCAGCATCGCGAGAAGAAAAATCGTCGATTTCATTGGGGCAAATTTAGAAAATTTTCGGTAACTTTACGACCTCTATGAATGGATTTTTGGCGCAGGTGGCGGCCGATCTTTGGTCGCGTTATGGCGAAGGGATCGAGCGGTTGACGATGGTTTTTCCGTCTCGCCGTGCGCGGTTGTTTTTTGGCGATGCGTTGAGCGCAATTATCGACCGCCCGATGTGGCAACCAGCTGATATTCAGATAGATACGCTGGCCGAAGAGCTGTCGGGACTTCGGCGGGGAGAGCGGCTACGTCTGGTTGTGGAGCTGTGGCGGGTCTACTCTGAGTTCCATCCGACGGAAAGTTTCGACGACTTTTATTTTTGGGGCGAGCTGCTCATCGGCGACTTCGATGCGGTGGATAAATATTTGATTAATTCCGATTTATTGTTCGCCAATCTCGTTGATTATCACGCACTTGACTCGCGGTTCGACGATCTGTCGCTTTCCGAGCGACAGATGATAGAGCGGTTTTGGGGAAGTTTTCGTGGCGGGGCTTTCGAGGGTTCGGGCGGCGGTGAAAATTTTTCCTCCGAGCAGCACGATTTTTTGCGGATATGGCAAACGTTGGCTCCGATCTATCACCGTTTTCGGGCGCGGTTGCGCGAACTCGGCATCGGTTATCAGGGGATGATCTATCGCGAGGCGGCGGAGCGAATCGTCGCAGGTGAAACGCCGCAACTGCCTGAGCGTCAATATGTTGTGGTGGGGTTCAACGCTCTCAGCCGGAGTGAACAGGCGATTTTCGAACACCTGAAAAACTCATCCCGAGCGGAGTTTTATTGGGATTGGGACAACTATTTTTTGGACGATCCGGCTCAGGAGTCGGCGATGTTTCTAAGGGACAATTTACGCCGTTTTCCGCCGGCGGGTTCCCTGAACGGCGGCCACGATAACTTTCTGAAACCCAAGCAGATACGCTCGGTTTCGACCGCCAGCGATCCGCTTCAGTGCAAGTGGGCGGGACGGCGGTTGGAGGAGCTGGCGAAAGCAAAAAAACTCGGCAAGGAGACGGCTGTGGTGCTGTGCGACGAGGGGCTTTTGGAGCCGCTGTTGTGGTCGTTACCTCCTGATACTGAGCGAGTTAACGTTACGATGGGTTATCCACTCAGGTTCCATCCGGCCTACACTTTTGTGGAACGGCTGGTGGAGTTGCAATCGCGCCGAAAGGTGAGCAAAAACGGCTCAGCGGCGTTCTATAACAGCGATGTGGACGGACTTTCCGGTCATCCATATCTGGCAGAAAAGTCATCTTCGGAGGGCCCTAAAAAGTCCAAATTTGTTTACGTTTCGGCGGCCCGATTGCGCACCATCCCCGTTTTCGAGCACATTTTCTCGACTCCCGAGGGGTGGCACGAGTTGTCCGATTATCTGACGGAGGCGATCGGTTTGGCGACCGAAAATCATCCTGAAACCGAAGCCGTTTTCGAGGTCATAACCGACCACATCGGAGCGTTGAAAGAGGCTTTGGAAGCGTGCCAAATAGCGGTTTCGATGCGAACTTATGCCACTCTTTTGCGGCGCAGTCTGCAGTCGACCACATTGCCGTTCGAGGGCGAGCCGCTGGTCGGGGTGCAGGTGATGGGCATCCTCGAAACGCGGGCGTTGGACTTCGAGAATGTGATTTTTCTCTCGTCGGGCGATGCGACTATGCCCGGAAACCTGACCGGTGCGCCGTCGTTCATTCCTTATAATTTGAAGATGGCGTTCGGGTTGCCCACGCCCGAGCATCACGAGGGGGTTTGGGCTTATCACTTTTTCCGGTTGCTGACGCGGGCTCGGAATGTCGATCTGGTTTGGTCCAAAACCACGGACGAACGGGGTGCGGGCGAGCCGAGCCGCTACATCCTGCAACTCGATTATGAGTCGCCGCATAGTGTTGAGCATCAGGACTTTACGGTAGATGTGTCGTTCTCGCCGACGGAGCCGATAGTGGTCGAAAAACAGATTGAAAAGATTCCGCACAGGCTGTCGCCGTCGCTGTTTTGGACGTGGATGGAGTGCCCGTTGAAGTTCTATTTTCGGGCTGTTGCTCGGCTTCGGGCCCGGGACGAGGTGACGGGCGAGGTGGATGGCGCGCTGTTCGGCAACCTTTTGCACGGGGCGATGGAGCGGCTTTACCGGCCTCTGATCGGCGTTGCGGGGGTGCGGAAGAGGATCGGGGAGTTGACGCATTCGCCCCTCGTCAGGGAGGCTGTGGAGGCTGCGGCGAGGGAGCTTTATGTGGGTCGGCAGGATGCTTCGGTCGAAGATTGGGAGGGGTCTATGTTGCTGGCTATCAATACTATAGCCGAGTATATCGACCATCATATTTTGCCATTCGATGCCGCGTTGGAGGACGATTTTGTGATTGCCGAATTGGAGGGCGAGCGGGAGCGGGAGATCGGCGGGGTTACTTTTTATGGGCGTGCGGACAGGGTGGATAGGTTGGCGGACGGGCGGCACAGGGTTGTGGATTACAAGACGGGAAGTCCGGTCGGTGGGGCGCGCGAGGCGGCCGATTTTCAGGTCGGGCTCTATGCGTGGATGGTTGGCTCGGGGACGATTCCGGCACTCTACTATGTTCGCCGGATGGCTGACTCCGAAAGTTTAAGAGGTTGTTTGGATTTTTCGACCGAGAGGATTTTTGTCTCCGGCCGAGAGATTTTTGCAACCGACGAGGGAGGAATGGTGCCTCCCCTTGCGACCGAGTCGGTTGGCGAAAAGCGCCGGCCGGAGACAAAAAGACCGAGAGTCGGAAATTTCAAACAACCTCTAAGTACTAAAAACATAGTATTTGCGCCGGAGGCTATGGAGGAGCGATTGACCGAGGCGTTGGCGGAGCTGTTCGATCCCACCAAGCCGTTCACCCAGACCGACGACAAGGATCGCTGCCGCTATTGCGACTTTGCCACCATCTGCGGGAGATGAGTGCTAACCGACCCACTTTTCGAATGCGTCGAGAAAGGTTTTCAGGAATGCTATCGAGCTGTAGGTCAGCGAGTTACCGCTCATTCCGGTCGAGGCGTTGAAGTAAACCGTCGGCTGGTTCATCACCCTCACGTCGAGGAACGAAAGCACATTGCGCAGGTGTTGCTGAGCCCCGAAAGTTCCGATCGCGCCCGTCGAAGCACCCGCGATTGCAGCCCGTTTCCCAGCCCAAACGTTGCTCCCGGGCGGCCTCGAACCCCAATCGAGCGCGTTTTTCAGCACCCCGGGAATCGACCGATTGTACTCCGGCGTGACGATCAAAATCCCCTCCGCCGCCTCGACCGCACGCTTCAATTCCGCGACCTCGGAAGGCAACTCGGCCTCTAAATCTTGCGAATAAAACGGTAGCGACGCAACGTCGAAGACATTGAAAATCAACGACTTAGGCGCAATTTTAGCAAGTTCCGCAAAGAACCTCCGATTGAGGGAATCGCGCGAAATCCCACCGATAAGAACCAAAATTTTCATACTCCTGTTTCGCCGCAAATTTCGCGCCACGGGGTCAGAGGCCCTCCCAAATCTGCCGAATATTGTCGGTCCGGCCCATCGAGTAGAAGTGGACGATCGGCAGTCCTGCTTTTCGCAGTCCGCGCGCTTGCATCGTCGCCCATTCCACGCCCACCTGCCTCACAGAGGCATTGTCGCGGCACTTGCGCACCTCGCTCACCAGCTCGTCGGGCAACGAAACGGCAAACGTCGAGGGCAGGATTTCGAGGTGCGCCGCAGTAGCTAACGGCTTGATACCCACCACGATAGGTACTTCGATACCCGCATTGCGTGCTCTGGCGATGAAATCGAGAATCGCACCATTGTCGAAGCTCATCTGGGTGACGATATACTCCGCCCCGGCCTCCACCTTGCGCTTCAAATTGGCCATATCTTCGTCCGGCGAAGGGCTTTCGGCGTGACCTTCGGGATAACCCGCCACGCCGATACAAAATGTTGACTGACAGTCAGTTACGCGATCCAAAAGCTGTCCGCGATTCATATCGGCAATCTGCCTCACCAGCCCCTCGGCATGGGCGTGACCCTCGGGATGGGGCGAAAAACGGGCCTCGCCGCGCGCCCGGTCGCCCCGAAGAGCCAAAACGTTGTGCATCCCCAGAAAATGGAGGTCGATCAGGGCGTCCTCGATGTCGTATTTCGAAAGGCCGCCACAGATAAGGTGTGGCACCGTTTCGATGCCGAACCGTCGCTCAATGGCCGCGCTAATCCCCACAGTACCAGGACGTTGGCGTCGGCGATGGGTGGCGTCTTCGCGGTGAAAAGTGACGTTGATATAGGCCGGATCGAGGGGTGCGAGCGTCTCGATGGCTTCGAAAATCGCCCCCGTGCCGTCGCCCTTCAAGGGAGGCAGCAGCTCGAATGTGAAGCGCGTTTTTCCGGTGCGTTCGGCTTCGCGGATTATGTCGATTACTTTCATAACTCGTTGCTTATCAGACGTTTAACTTCGTCGATTGTCATTTTGCGGCGGCGGGCATAGTCGGCCAATTGTCCGGAAGAGAGCCGCCCGAGCGAAAAATATCGGGCATCGGGATGGTCGACCACAATGCCGCAAAGTGCCTCGCCAGGCACTATCATATAGCTTTGTGTGAGGCGCATACCTGTCTTTTCGGTCACGCCCAGAAGTTCGAAAATCTCCCTTTTGAGCGAATGGTCGGGCGTGGCGGGATAGCCCAGTGCAAACCGCACACCCGAGAGGGGTAAAGTTTCGGCAAAAGCCTCCGTGAGGCGGTCGGCAAGCAGTTTTGCCACCATCGCGCCATAGTCGTCGCCCTCCGCACGCAGCTTTTCGGTGAACTCCGCAAGACCCGTTCCGGCCGTGACGGCGAAGGCCCCGACGGAGCCGCAAATCCAGTCGGCGACACACATTCCGGTCTGTTCGTTCCGCAGCATCGGTATGAACAGTTGTTCATTTATGATGATGTCGTCACCCTCGGAATGCGCTGGGAACGTGCTGGCAACGCCCTCGATGGTGAGGGCTTGTTCGTTATCGATCCTTTCGAGCATCGCCGCGGCATCTTTCAGCAACCGCCGACCCTCGTCCGAATTGCGCCGCACTCCCCACGCGGCGAGATACATATTCCAGTTGATGTGGGGCTCCAGATCGGAGATTTGCCGTGATAAGTACCCGCCTTGCGCACCTCCTCGTTTCTCGGCTCGGGCTGTACGTTTTGTACTATCCCTCGCCTCGAAACTTCGGTCAGCGCACAATTCGGGCACTTCTGACGACAAATCCGCTACCTCCTCTCTCCCCGACGCGGGCTGGAAACTCTGACGAGTTTCGTTCACTGTTTTTTGCGACTCATAACCCTCCCGTTCCTGCTGCTGGGCAGTTCGAACCGAGTCGATAAATGCCTGACTATCAGCACCGTACAAGCGCGACAGCACGGTCGCACCTTCGCTCGCATCGCGGGAGTGAACCACCGCGCCGCCATACTCGGGAGCGATCTTCACCGCCGTGTGGAGCCTGCTCGTGGCCGCACCGCCAACAAGGACCGGAATCCGCATTCCGCGCCTTTCGAGCTCGCGAACCACCTCGGTCATCTCGTGCAGCGACGGCGTGATAAGACCACTTAACCCAATGGCACTCACCGAGTTACGTGCTGCTTCGTCGGCAATTTTGACCGCGTCCACCATCACTCCCAGGTCGATGGTTTGCCAGCCGCCGGTTTGCGCAACGATCCCGACGAGGTTCTTGCCGATGTCGTGAACGTCGCCGCGCACCGTTGCCAAAAGCAATTTGGGCGAGCCCGAAATCGCAGCCGTACCTTTTATATAAGGGGCGAGCGCGTCGACCGCCCGTCGCATCGTGCGTGCACTTTTGACCACCTGACTGAGAAAGAGCCCACCCTCGCCGAACAGTCGTCCCACCTCGCCCATTGCGGGCATCAGAACGCGCTCGATGACGGCGAGTGCCGAACCCAGTTCACCATAGGCCAGCAGCGTGTCGGCGGCGATGGTGGTGTCGTTGCCGTGGATGAAGGCGTCGAGAATGCGCGCTTCGACAGAAGTTGAGGCTGATTTCGATTCGCTTTGCGAATCGTCAGCCCGTCGCCGCCTCTCAGCGGCGGGCCGCACTTTCGTTTGCCCTTGCTCGGCTCCGGACTGATGTGATTTCGAGGATGCAAACTCAGTCAACCGCTCCGTTGCGTCCGCGCGGCGGTTGAGCACCACGTCCTCGACCAGAGTGCGCAAATTGGGCTCTAACTCGCTGTAAGTCAGCGCAGTAGCAACGTTGACAATGGCCATATCGAGCCCCGCCTCCACCGCGTGATGGAGAAAAACGGCGTGCATAGCCTCCCTGACCGCCGAGTTGCCCCGAAAGGCGAACGAGAGGTTGCTCACCCCCGCCGAAACACGCGCGTAGGGCAGATTTTGTTTTATCCACCTTGTCGCCCGAATGAAGTCGACGGCGTAATCGTTGTGCTCGGCCATTCCCGTGGCAATGGTCAGCACGTTGGGGTCGAAAACAATATCCTGAACGGGGAAACCGTTGGCTGTCAATAAGTTATACGCCCGCTCGGCGATCTCTATCTTGCGCTCGAAGGTGTCGGCCTGGCCCCGCTCGTCGAAGAGCATCACCACCGCCGCCGCACCATAACGCCGGATCAGATCGGCGCGCCGCAGGAACTCCTGTTCGCCCTCCTTCAACGAAATGGAATTGGCCAAAGCCCTGCCCTGAACACACTGTAAGCCCGCTTCGAGCACCGCAAACGACGACGAATCGACCATCCACGGCACCCGAGCCAACTCGGGTTCGGCCGCCGCGGCGAGCAAAAACCGGCGCATCCACCCCGCGCCGTCGATCATCCCGTCGTCCATACACACGTCGATGACGGCGGCTCCGGCGGCCACCTGGTCGCGCGCAATGCCGATCGCCTCGTCCAATTTCTCCTCGCGAATGAGCCTTGCGAACCGTGCCGAACCGGCCACATTGGCCCGCTCGCCGATGGGCACGAAATCGCGTACGACCAAAGGCTCCAGTCCGCTCAAAACCGTCTCACGACACGGTTTCGGCACTCCCCTCGGTCGATATTTTGCCGCCGCAAGGGCTAAAAGGCGCGTGTGTTCGGGCGTGGTGCCGCAGCANNNNCGCGGCGGCAAACTCGGCGGGCGTCTGGTCGTAGCCGCCATTCAGATTGGGCAATCCGGCGTTGGGATGAGCCGAAACCCGACACTGGGTCACCCCCGCCAAACGCTCCAAAAAGGGCAGCATCTGCTCCGCCCCGAACGCGCAATTCAATCCGATCGACAACAAACGGTCTGACACCGAAACCGCGAAAGCTTCGACGGTTTGGCCGCTCAAAAGCCGGCCGCTCGCACCCGCAATGGTGCCCGAAACCATCACCGGAACCCCCGCCCCGGCCGCCGCAAAGAGTGCCGCCTTGGCGTTCAGAGTGTCGAAAACGGTCTCGACCAGCAACACATCCACCCCTCCATCGACCAGCCCGCGCACCTGCTCGGCATAGGCGGCAGAGAGCTCGGAGAACGAAATTTCGCGCACCGAGGGGTCGTCGGGATCGGTCGCCAGCGATGCGGAACGGTTGGTCGGCCCCATCGATCCCGCCACGAAACGCGGC
>DBDE01000036.1:0-14408 GCA_002293425.1 Alistipes sp. UBA940
AGAGTTAGGCTACGCAACGCCCAGGCTAACGCGGAACAGAATCTACCACCCCGCCTCTTCGAGGCACCCCTCCTTAGCAAGGAGGGGAAAAAGCTAAAGCAAAGTCGAAAGAAAAAAGCCGGAATAATTTCCGGCCGTCATTTTCCATTTCCCACTATCGATATCCCATCATCACTGTCCAAAGCCTCCTCGCGGCGACGCTCCTCCATCAACTCCTGACCCTGACGAATAGCCTCGTCAATGGTCTGCTGCAACTGCTTTATGTCCACCGTCTCACTCATAATGCTCCAACATCCTATAAGTCGCCGCATCGTAAACCGTCCGCTCATCCATCCGCGAACCCGTGGCTATCTTGCGCCCATAATTCACATCGTCCGAATGATACATCATCCAATAATCGGCCACCGGCATATAAATATTGAACAAATTCTTTATCCCCGCCCTATACCTGCGGCGGATCACACTCTCAGGAATATTATGACCACCCTCACCCACCCGCTGAGCCACCCGCTTCACCGCCTGCTCGGGCGACGGAAGCCACAAATACAACAACGTGACAAAATAGCCCTTATCCTGCGCATCTTTGATCAGGGAGTAATAGGACTTGGTGGCCAGCGTGGTCTCAAAAGCAAAATCGGCACCGGAGTTAATCAGCTCGCGCATCCTCATCAGCATAATCTTGCCCGCCTGAATTGCCACGCTCTCGGGATTAAACGGAGAGAGACCCTTGGCAATCTCGTCGGCATTGACCAGCTCCGACATCTCCAACATTTCGGGCATAAGCATATAGGACGCGGTGGTCTTCCCCGCCCCGTTGCATCCCGAAAGTATAAAAAGTCTCGCCAAAAAACTACAAGCTAAAAAACAAAAAACTAATTAGTCGTCAAAAGTGCTCGGATTTTACGCCGACCGCGGTTTCGAGCGAGGGGACAGT
This sequence comes from Alistipes sp. UBA940, assembly GCA_002293425.1. Taxonomy (GTDB): domain Bacteria; phylum Bacteroidota; class Bacteroidia; order Bacteroidales; family Rikenellaceae; genus UBA940. The sequence continues at coordinate 935 of DBDE01000036.1, forward strand.
ACAAAACGTACGGGCCCGAGCGAAAAACAAGGAAGCGTGAAAGACGAGTGCTTTTCACGACAAATTCAATATTCTTCTTCGTTGAAGAAGAAATCATCCTTCGAAGGATAGTCCGGCCAAATATCCTCTATGCTTTCGTAGATGTCGCCCTCATCCTCGATCTCCTCCAAATTTTCGATCACCTCCAACGGGGCACCGCTGCGGACGGCATAATCCACCAGCTCCTCCTTGGTTGCAGGCCAGGGCGCGTCCTCTAACTTCGATGCCAATTCAAGCGTCCAATACATAAGCAATTACCTATTTTCGAATTGCGAAGCTAACAAAAAAAGTCGAAACCGCAAAACACCAATCCGAAAGTCTGTTAAGATATTGTAAAACTTCCGCCCCTGCACCAGCCGCCACAGCCCGACGCTCGGCACGCCGGCAAACCGTTCGGCAAACGTGTGCCTGCGAAATCTTTTTGTCACCCCCGGGAACGACAAAACCTGTGAAGCGGGTGTCGAACGAGTCCATGAACCCTTCGAGCTTATCAGTCATTAGTGATGAGTTATGAGTTATGAGTCCTTGGTGCGACATATGTCGCAGGCTTTTTCGCGTAGCCGACTCCTGACTCTTGACTGATGACTCTTGACTCGCAAGCACCTCCATAACTCTCATCAAATCATTCTGTATCTGGGCAATCTGGTCTGTGATGGCAGGAAACCCGTCCTCGATGAAATCACCCAACAACCCCAAATGGGCCGCCAACTCGTCCACCGTGCCATAAGCCTCCACCCGCGCATCGGCTTTCGAAACGCGCTCGCCGCCGATAAGAGAGGTCATCCCCTCGTCACCCGTCTTGGTATAAATCTTCATCGCTCAAAAGTTTTTTCGACTTAGTTCGAAGTCGTCAGCCCGCCAAGGGGCGGCGGCGGGCTGAAAAATACTGTAACATAACTAACCTCTCAATTGAGAAGCCAGCCTGCCCGTCGAAAAGGCGATTTGCAGGTTATATCCCCCCGTGTCGGCATCCAGATCGAGCACCTCGCCCGCAAAATACAACCCCTTCACGAGGCGCGACTGCAACGTCTCGGGATCGACCTCGGCAAGCGACACTCCCCCCGCCGTAACGATGGCCTGCTCCCACGGACCATAGTCGACAATGGGGAAAACCGCCCGCTTCATAGCACCGATAAGCCTCCCGATCTCCTCCTCGGTGAGTCGCACCGCAAAGGTCTTGGGATTGACCCCCGCCTCGTTCGCCACAAAAAAGACCAAACCCCGCGGCAACAATTTACGCAACAGATCGGCCGTAAAAGCCTTCTCGTCCAGTTCGGTCACCTCGCGCGCAATGCGATCGCGCAAAACATCCTCGGTCATCCCTGGCTTCAGGTCCAACGCCAACTCGACCTTTCGTTCATCTATCACCGCATCTACCGCCGACCGCGAAAGGCGCAAAATGGCCGCACCGTCGAGCCCCCGAGGCGAAAACTCCACCTCGCCGAACTCCTCGCAGACAACCTCGCCGTCCACCTCCAAAAAGGCGCGCGTGTTCTTCAACCTCAACCCGTTCAGCTCGGCAAACTTGGGATGGTCGCTCCGTAGCGCAACCAGCGACGGCCGCACCTCGACGATGGTGTGCCCCACCCCGTGCGCCAACCCATAGCCATCGCCCTCGCTCCCCGTCGCCGGATAGCTCGCCCCGCCCGTCGCGATCAGTACATTGCGACACTCGGCCTTGCGAATAAAACCCCGTTTGTTCTTATAATTCACCCCGTAGACCTTGCCCGACGAGGTCAAAATCTGTTCCACCTTTGTGTTCAGCATCACCACCACCTCGTTGTCGGCACACCAATAACGCAGCGCATCGCTTATTTCGTACGCCTTGCCGCCCGCCGGAAAGACACGCTTGCCCTGCTCGACTTCGAGCTTCACCCCCTGCTTTTTGAAGAAGTGACACAACCCGCCCACACCGAAAAAACCCAGCGACGGGGCGAAAAATTCGGCGCCGCCCTCCGACCGCACCTTCTCCAAAAACTCCTCGGGGGTACACATATTGGTGAGATTGCAGCGGCCCTTGCCCGTGATGTTGACCTTGCGGGCACTCTTTTCCATCTTTTCGATGAGCAGCACGCTTTTGCCATCCCTTGCCGCCGTGCCTGCCGCCATAAGTCCCGCCGCCCCGCCGCCGACAACAATCAAATCCCAGATCTTCCTTTCTAACGTCTCCTCCATAGGGATGCAAAGATAGTGAAAAATTAACTATCTTTGCACCCTATGATTTCGAGGAGACTGCTTAGGATCAAGGTGCTGAAGGCGATGTACGGCTGGCTGGTGGGGGGTATGGGCGATGTTAAACTTTCGCGTAAAGAGTTGCGGGCCTCCATCGACGCCACTTACGACCTCTATTTTCTGATGTTGTGGCTCATTGTGGAGGTTCGTCGGCTTGCGGCCGAGAGGATAGAGTTGGGCAGATCGAAATATTTGCCCACCGAGGAGGAGAAAAATCCCAACACCAAGTTTGTCGATAACCCTTTTATCCGTTCGATCGCCGATAGCGAGGTTGTGCGGGATCGGCTGAAAAAGCGTAAGTTGCGTTGGAGCGAGGATGTGATTAGAGACGTGTATAACTCTTTGACGCAGAACGAGTTGTACTCTTCATATATGTCCTCCGAGGGAGGTGATCAGCAGTTTGTGAGAGATTTTTTTTCTGCGCCGTTCGTCGAGGATAACGAACTGTTGGAAGAGGCTTTGGAGGAGCGGTCGGTGCTGTGGAGCGACGACGCCGGATTTGCAATAATAATGGTCGACCGGACGCTGGAAAAGATGAAACAGGGAAGACCTTTGCGGGTGGTGTCGCAGTTTCGGGGCGACGAGGACGAGAAGTTTGCCGACCGGTTGTTCGTCGCAGCGGTTCACGATTATGATGACAATTTGAGGCTTGTCGAGCGGTTCTCGGCCAATTGGGATGTGGAGCGCATTGCGCTGATGGACAATCTGATAGCCACCACCGCGACGGCCGAAATGCACACATTTCCCGACATTCCGACCCGTGTGGTTCTGGACGAATATATCGAGATTTCGAAATACTATTCCACCCACGGAAGCAACCAGTTCATCAACGGGGTGCTGGATAAAATAGCAGGGGAGGTTAGGCAATGAAATATTTTTTCATATTTTCATTTTTTCATATTTTCATGTTGATGGGTTGCGTTAGCAAACCGGCAACAAAAACGACCCAAGGGGCGGTGTTCGATGTGCTTGCCCGAACCGACACCTTGATAGATCTGGGGTCTGTGCGGGCGGGCGAGGTGGTGCTGTATGAGGCGCAGGTTTTAAATTCGGGCACAGAGCCGCTGGTCATCACGAGCGTGAGGAGCTCGTGCGGCTGTACGGCGGTGGAGTACGAGAAACGGCCTATCGGTGTGGGCGAGAGGGGCGATTTTTCGTTCCGGTTCGACAGCCGCGGAATGTGGGGCACGCAGTTGAAGCTCGTCGAGGTGGAGAGCTCGGGAGGTAAATACAGCATAACGGTAAAGGCTGAGGTAAACTGAATAACTTAAAATATTTTATTGTATGATTTTTTTGCAGACAACGGAGGGCACGGGTGGCCTTTTCGGCGGCGGAATGGGAATGATCCTGCCGATGGTTTTGATTTTTGCGGTGATGTGGTTGTTTATGATCCGGCCGCAACAGAAACAGCAGAAGGAGCTGGCCAAGTTTCGCGAATCGCTCGAAAAGGGCAGTAAGGTGGTTACCGCGGGAGGTATCCACGGGTCGGTGAAGGAAATTAAGGCGACGACAGTGGTCATCTCGGTCGACAAGGATGTCACCATCGAGGTGGACAAGGCGATGATAATGCGCGCTCCGGCTCAGAGCTGATGTTTGAGCACGAACCGCGCCTGCTGTACGACCCCATTCGGTACATTATGGATGGGGGCAAGCGGTTGCGTCACGACTTTGTGGTGCGGACGGCGGGGCTGTGGGGAGCTGCCGAAGATGCTCTGCCGGCTGCCGAAGCAGTGGAAATGTTCCACAACTTTACGCTGTTGCACGACGATATTATGGACAACGCACCCCTGAGGCGGGGTCGGGAGTCTGTTTTCGGCAAGTGGGGGGCCAATGTCGCCATCTTGTCGGGCGATGCGTTGATGATATTGGCTTACAGGCGATTGGGGGAGTTGCGAGCAGAGTTGTTGCCGCGGGTGCTGGCCTGTTTCAACGAGGCGGCCATCGCAGTGTGCGAGGGTCAGCGGATGGATATGGATTGCGGGGGCGACTATTTGATGACAGTCGAACGCAAGACGGCCGCTCTTTTTGTGGGTGCGGTGTCGATGGGGGCGGTCATCGGGGGAGCTTCGGCGGACGACATCGCCCGGTTGAGGGAGTTTGCGTTGCAGTTCGGCATAGCGTTCCAGATTCAGGACGACCTGTTGGATTGCTATGGCGATGCGCGGCTGGGGAAAACCCTGGGGGGCGATATTGCGGAGGGCAAGCTGACTTTTCTTTCGTTGCAGGTTCCGGCCGAAGAGTTGGTTGCCACGGGCAGAGATGTGGCGCGGGTTATGGCACTTTATGAGAGCTATGGTGTGCGCCGGAGGGCGGAAGAGGAGATAGAGCGGCGGTTTGCTCTTGCCGTGAATGCGCTGGACGGGTTGAGTGTTTCGGGCGAAGGGTTGCGAGAGTTTGCTATCGGACAACTTGGGAGAAGTAAGTGACTCGTAAAGATATAACGATTTTAGCCCCCGCGGGTTCGTGGGAGTCGTTGGTTGCGGCGATCGACGCGGGAGCCGATGCGGTGTACTTCGGGGTCGGGGGGCTGAATATGAGAGCGGCTTCGAGTGCCAACTTTTCGGTGGAAGACCTGACGCGGATCGTAGGGACGGCACACGGGCGGGGCGTAAAGTGTTTTCTGACCCTCAACACGGTGATATACGATGAGGAGATGGCCCTGCTCGACGATATTTTGGATCGCGCCGTGGCCGAAGGGGTCGACGCCGTCATTGCGTCGGACCTTGCGGTGATTTTGAGGGCGCGGGAGAGGGGTTTGGCGGTGCACATCTCTACGCAGGCCAATGTTTCCAACGCCGATGCGGCAGAGTTTTACGCTCGGTGGGCCGATACGGTGGTGCTGGCCAGGGAGCTGAATTTGTCCCAGGTGGAGGCCATTGCGGCCCGGAATATCGCCAGCCCGGACGGGCAGCCGATCCGGATCGAGATGTTTGCCCACGGGGCGTTGTGTATGGCGGTGAGCGGGCGGTGCTATTTGAGCCTTCACCAGAGCGGCAATTCGGCTAATCGAGGTGCTTGTCGCCAGCTTTGTCGCCGCGATTGGGAGCTTCGGGATCGGGAGACGGGCGAGGCGTTGGTTGTCGAGGACAGGTGGTTGCTGTCTCCGAAAGACCTGTGTACGTTGCCGTTTTTGGACAGGATGCTGGCGGCGGGGGTTCGGGTGCTGAAGATCGAGGGTCGAGCACGTTCGGCGGAGTACGTCAGGCGCACGGTGGAGGTTTATGGCGAGGCGGTGGAAGCTGTTTGCGACGGTTCGTTCGATGCTCGGAGGGTGGAGGTGTGGCAGTCGAGGGTGGCGGAGGTGTTCAATCGCGGCTTTTGGAGCGGGTGGTATTTGGGGGCCGAGGTGCCGGAGCTGAGCAGGAATTACGGGTCGAGTGCGACCAAGCGAAAGGTGTATGTCGGTCGGGTGACCAACTTTTTCAAGAAGATTTCGGTGGCGGAGGTGCTTGTGGAGGCGTCGGAGTTGGATAGCGGGAGCGAGCTGCTGGTGTTGGGCGAGACCACCGGAGCGATCGAAATGGCCGATGTTGCGGTTCGTGTGGGCGATGGTTTTGTGGATGTTGCGCCGCAGGGAGTTTATTGCTCGATCAAAACCGACACCCTGTTGAGGCGGGGAGATAAGGTTTACAAGATAATTAACTGTTAACGATATGTTTTCATCCTCCACCTACATCGAAAGACGAAAGGCTCTTTCCGGCAAGCTGTCGGGGGGTGTCGTGCTGTTGCTCGGCAACGGCGAGTCGCCCATCAACTATCACGCCAACGCCTATCGTTTTCGGCAGGACAGCACTTTCCTGTACTATTTCGGGCTCGACCTGCCCGATCTGGCGGCCATCGTCGATGTCGACAGCGGCCAGGCAACCCTTTTTGGCGACGACTTCACGGTGGACGACATAATTTGGATGGGGCCGCAACCGAGCGTGAAAGAGCTGGCCGAAAAGGCGGGAGTGCACCTGACCTGTCCGCGCAGATCTTTGGCCGAAACCGTGCAGGGTTACGTCGGCAAGGGGCGCAAAGTTCACACCCTGAGGCCGTACAGGGCCGAGGGTTACGGCGAGTTGCGCGAGATTTTCGGGACTGTGCCGGACGCTTCTGTGGAGCTCATACGGGCCGTGGTGAGTATGCGCGACAAGAAGTCGGCCGAGGAGATCGCCCAGATCGAATACGCCTGCGACACCGCCTACAAAATGCACACGACGGCGATGCAGATGTGCCGCGAGGGGGTGTCGGAGCGCGAGATCGCGGGCGCGATGGAGGGGATTGCGTTGCGCCGCGGTTGGGGCACGTCGTTCCACTCCATAGTCAGTCAGCGGGGCGAGGTGCTGCACAACCACAACTATGACGGCACGTTGGAGAACGGCCGGTTGCTGTTGGTCGATGCCGGAGCGGAGGCTACGAGCGGCTACACGAGCGACAACACGCGGACAATTCCGGTGGGAGGACGGTTCAGCGGCAGACAAAAGGAGATTTATGACATTGTTCTGGCGGCCAATAACCACGCTTTCGAGATTTCGCGCCCGGGGGTGAGGTACGTCGATGTCCATTTGGCAGCGGCGCGGGTGATCCTCGATGGGCTGCAAGGTTTGGGGTTGGTAAAAGGTCCGGTGGATGAGGCGGTCGCTGCGGGGGCTCACTATCTGTTTATGCCCCACGGGTTGGGCCACCAGATGGGGCTGGATGTCCACGATATGGAGAATCTGGGCGAACAGTATGTGGGTTATGACGACGAGACGCGGCGTTCGGACGACCTCGCGACCAGAGCTTGCCGGATGGGTCGGCGGTTGGAGACGGGTATGGTGGTGACGGTCGAGCCGGGCATCTATTTCGTGCCGGAGCTGATTGCCAAGTGGCGCGCCGAGGGCACTTGCAGTGAGTTTGTGTATTTCCCGAAGGTCGAAAAATACATCGGTTTCGGGGGCATCCGGTTGGAGGACGATATGCTGATAACCCCTTCGGGCAACCGATTGTTGGGCGAACGGCGCATCCCGATTACGACCGATGAGGTGGAGAGTGTCGTTATTAAGGTATAAGAATTATTTATATACTACACCAAACTATAAGACGTTTTTATATCAAAAAAACGCCTGTCATTCTATGAAGAAATTGTTGTTAACGCTGCTGGTCGTGCTGGCCAGTTGCGGCAAGGAAGAAGTTGCGAAACCCAAGAGTGCTGCCGAGCAGTCGCGACCGATCGTCAACCGCGATTCGGAGAATGTGCTGGATGCCATCGCCGACCCCCATTTTCTGTCGTGGGCCGAAGCGCAGATGGACATTTGGGACAAAGATGGAGACGGCGTGTTGTCTCAGGCGGAAGCGGCCGGCGTCAAAAAAATATCTCTGCCCGTCGGCGGAGAAATAGCGTCGCTGGCCGGCATCGAGCACTTCACGGGGCTCACCTATCTCACCTGCACTGAGAACCGGCTGAGTTCGCTCGACCTGAGTCACAACACCTCGTTGGAGACGCTGGGAGTGGACTTCAACGACCTTGTGAGCCTCACACTGCCCCGCGGCGAAAGGCTTTCGTTCGTCACGTGCGAAGTGAATGAACTCACCGCGCTCGATGTGTCGGGTTGCGCGGGTCTGGCCGAACTGCACTGCGGGGCCAACCTGCTCACACGGCTCGATGTGTCGACGTGCCCGAAGCTGAAAAACCTGCAATGCTGGAACAACAGCCTCACCTCGCTCGACCTCTCCGGCAATCGGGCCCTGACGAAGCTCAACTGCCAGGTGAACGCCATCGCTTCGCTCAATCTGAAAGGATGCAAAGAATTGAAAGAACTACAAGCGATATGCTGTCAACTGAAAGAGGTGGACATCAGCCATTGCCCCGAACTGTGGCTATGCTCGGTGGAGGAGAACCCGGGAACGAACGGCATTTTCACCATCCACAGCATCTACAACGACCACACCCGACCACACGGCAAAATTCCGGGTCGCGACTACAACTTCTGGTTCCCCACCGAATGGATACTCTACACCGCCATCGGACAGGGAACGACCATCAAAGCACGATACGTCGTTACATCACCGGCTTGAGGTCCTTGACCCTCAACTGCGGAGTGACGACGCCGCGGAAGTGGTTCTCCACAATCGAATAACACACATCCACCTGACGGCCGCTCCTCACCCACTCGTGGTGCCCGGGCTGGCCGAAAGCTATCGCCGCAATGGCCGTATTGGGCTTTTCGAGCTGCACCAAATCCATTTTCAGGTGCTCTTTCTCGGCACCCACCAGCTTGGCATCGCCCCGATTGCTCGTCCGATAGGTGACGAACACCGGCGACTGATTGCCCGGCCCGAAAGGCTGGAACCGCGCCAAATTGCGACGAAAATCGGCCGTAATGTCGCTGAACAACAACGGCGAATCTATCTCCACCGTGGGCGTGAGCAGCTGCTCGGTGATGTTCTCTTCGACATATTCATTGAACCGACGCGTGAACTCATCCAAATTCTCGGGCTTCATAGTCAACCCTGCGGCATACATATGCCCGCCGAAGTTTTCCAACAGATCGGCGCAACTCTCCACCGCCGCATAGAGGTCGAACCCGGGCACCGAGCGCGCCGAACCCGTTGCAAACCCGTTGCTCATAGTCATCACCACCGTCGGCCGATAATAGGTCTCGATGAGCCGCGACGCCACGATCCCCACGATGCCCTTCATCCACTTGGGGTTGTAGATGACGGTGCACTTCATCTTCTTCAACGCAGGATTGCTCTCGATGAAGTCGTGCGCCTCCTGAGTGACCGTTCGGTCGATATTCTTCCTGTCCGAATTGGCCTCGTCTATCTGCGCCCCGAACAATCCAGCAGCATCCTCGTCGCGCTCTATCATAAGGTTCACCGCCGCGTGGCCACCCGAAAATTCGTCCTCATCGCCCATCCTCATCCGCCCCGCCGCGTTGATTCGCGGGCCTATCTTAAAGACAATATCGTCGATCGTTATCTTGTGCTTCCCCCCTTTATCGTCGCCCGCCAGGCCGCAAATCTTGATTATCGAGGCCAGCCCCTTATTGGGTTTGGAGTTCAACCGTTCCAACCCATAGTGCGCCAAAACCCTGTTTTCGCCCGTCACGGGAACAATGTCGCTCGCAATACTTATCACCACCAGGTCCAACAACCGCTCTATCTCCTCGAACGACACATCGTACCTCTGGCAATAGGCCTGTGCAATCTTGAACGCCACGCCGCAACCGCTCAGCTCCGGAAACGGATAGGTGCAATCGCCCCGCTTAGGATCGACAACCGCCACGGCCTTAGGCAGTTCGGGGCCCGCAAGATGGTGGTCGGTGATGATGAAATCTATCCCCAACCCGCGGGCATACTCCACCCGCTCCACAGCCTTGATCCCGCAATCGACCGAAATGATAAGCCCCACACCACTGGCCTTGGCATAATCGATCCCCTTAACCGAAATCCCATACCCCTCCTTATACCGGTCGGGGATATAAAACATCAGGTTTTCGTGCCCCAGCCTTCTCAAAAAGATATACAGCAAAGCCACCGCACTCGTCCCGTCCACATCGTAATCGCCCCATATCATAATGGTCTCTTTCGACGAAACCGCCCTGTGGATCCGGTCGATAGCCCGATCCATATCCTTCAACAGAAAAGGGTCGTGCAAATGCTCCATTCGCGGATTAAAGAACCTATCGGCCTCCAGGGACGTCTCCACTCCCCGCTGAACCAACAAATTGGCCAGCACCGGAGAAATATCCAACTCCCGAGCCAACGTCTCCACCCGCTCCGGATCACCCTGCGCCAGAGTTACCCATTGCTTTTCCATAATATAGTTTTTTAATTATCTTCTCTTCCAAAACCCTTCTCAGGCTCCCCGAGCCTGCCGACCCTAAGCTCCGCCCGCAAAGGGCCGCACTATCGTTTGCCTCTCCGCAGCTTCGGCCCGACTCAATCTCACGCACCACGCTCGTCACCTCGCCCCCACTCTCCCCACACGGATTAATAAACCCGAACCAACTCAAATCGGTGGTCACATTCAACGCCAACCCGTGCATCACCACCCCCCTCGACGCCCGCACCCCGATAGCACAAATCTTCCCCCCTGCCGTCCACACCCCCGTGTACCCCTCACGCCGAAAACCCTCGATGCCAAACTCCGCCAACGTCTCGATAACACTCTGCTCCAACAATCCGACGTACTCCCTAAGCCCCAACCCGCCCAACTCCAAGATCGGATAACACACCACCTGCCCGGGCCCGTGGAACGTCACATCGCCACCCCTGTCCGTCCGGTGGATCGACACCCCAGTCCGGCGCAAAATATTCCCCTCATCGCCATTCCGGCCCAACGTGAACACCGCCGGATGTTCGCAAAAAACAATCACCCCTCCGGTCTCCTCAGAGACCGTCAGTCCGCCGTCGCCCCCACGCGGCGGGCTGATGTTCAGCCCTTGCTCGACGCCAGACTTACGAGCAATCAATCCCTCAAACACTCTCCGTTGCCGCTCCAGCGCGACAGAGTACTCCACCAGCCCCCAATCCTCGACCGCAATCATAAAAACAACTGCTCGGCCATATACGACGAACGCACCAACGGCCCGCTGGCAACATAACCAAACCCGCGCCGCAACGCCTCACCGCGATAAAAATCGAACATTGCCGGCGCAACATACTCCGAAACCGTCAAATGCTCCCGCGTCGGCCGCAAATACTGCCCCAACGTAATCGCACTCACCCCCACCGCCCGCAAATCGTCCATCGTCGCCAACACCTCGTCCACCGTCTCGCCCAAACCGACCATCAAACCGCTCTTGGTTATGGGCGACTTTGCAGAAAAATACCTCAGCACCTCCAAACTCCGCTCATAGCTTGCCGCACTCCGCACAACAGGCGTCAACCGCCGCACAGTCTCCACATTATGGCCCACAACGTCAGGCCCGGCTGCCACAATAGCATCCAGCAACTCCGCCCGACCGTTGAAGTCGGGTACCAAAACCTCGATTTTTGTCTTTGGATTTTCGCGGCGAATCGCCTCCACAACACTCTTCCACTGCCCCACCCCCTCGTCGGGAAGATCGTCCCGGGTGACGGAGGTCAGAACGACATACTCCAACCCCATAGCCACAACAGAGCGGGCAACCCGTAAAGGCTCACCCTCGTCCACTGGTAAAAGTTCTCCGGAACGGCCCGCGCTCTTGGTTGCGCAGAACCTGCATCCCCTCGTACAAACGTCCCCCAAAATCATAAACGTTGCGGTCCGTCGACCCCAACATTCAGCCCTGTTCGGACATTTCCCGCTGCTGCAAATAGTATTTAACCTATTCTCTCTAACAATTCGGGCAACGGCATTGTAATCGATGCCGCCCCCTAAATCACATTTTAGCCACTCCGGTTTTCGTTCAACATTTACCCGTTTACAGTTTAGTTCGTACGAACCACACTTTCCAGGCACGTTACTATTTTTTTTGTTATTATTTTTCCAATTGGGACAAAGATAGTGAAAGGCGAGCGATAATGCAAATTTATTTGCGATTATCCGAGCCGCATCCTATCTTTCGACGAGCAACGCGAAGAGAAAGATATATAAAAAAAGCGAAACCACGTCGGATTTCGCTTTTTTTGTTTGGACGGCGGCGGATTTACCTCACTCCGGATACGTAGATGGGGAGCAGGATTTGCAATTTACCGCGGGTTCTGGTGCGTGTGGAGCTCATCATTCTTGTTTTCATAGTTGTGTTATTTTTAAGTTAATAATTTGTTTCTCTTTGTTTGACACTGCAAAGATAAAACAAAAAATAATACTATGCAATACATAATACCATTTTTCACAGAATATTTTTCATTTTATTTTCCTGAGTGCCGTCAGAGACCGATGAGGGATCAAAAAAAAATTCTACTTTTGTGTAATGAAAGTAATTTTTCTTGGTCCTGCATACCCTTATCGCGGAGGTATCGCGACGATTATCGAAACTCTGGCTCGCGTTTTTGCGGCTCGGGGCTGGGAGGTGGGCGTCTGGACTTTTCGGGTGCAATACCCCTCGTGGCTCTTCCCGGGACGAAGCCAATTTCGCGACGGTACAAAGCCCCAAGACATTGACATTCAACGAGTTATCAACACCATCAATCCGCTCAACTGGCTCAGTGTAGGACTAAAAATTGCACGCCGCAAGCCCGATATGGTGGTGCTGAAATATTGGACACCGATGATGGCGCCGTGCTTCGGAACGATCGCGCGAGTGGCTAAAATTTTCTCGAAACACACTAAATTCATCGTGCAGTTGGACAACGTCGTTCCCCACGAGCGACATTGGTGGGACGGGCTTTTGACGCGCTTTTTTGTGCGCTCGATGGATGGTTTCGTAGCGATGTCGAGAGCGGTGGCGCGCGATTTGGAGGCGTTTCGGCGTGCCGACCAGCCGTGTGTCACCTCGCCCCATCCACTGTTCGATAATTTTGGCGAACGGGTGGCGCGCCAGGAGGCTTGTCGTCTGTTGGGGCTCGATCCGGCGCAGCATTATGCAATGTTTTTCGGGTTGGTGCGGGAGTACAAGGGGTTGGACCTGTTGCTTTCGGCGTGGAAGCCTTCGGGCGAGCGGATGCTGCTTGTGGTGGGCGAGTTTTACGACGATATTGGGCTTTATGATCTGCCGAAAGAGGGCGTCGTTGTTCACCCCCATTTTGTGCCGGACGAGCAGGTTCGGTTGTGGTTTTCGGTTGCAGATTTGGTGGTTTTGCCCTATCGGTCGGCCACTCAGAGCGGTGTGACGCAGATTGCTTATCACTTCGGGGTTCCGATGGTTGTGACGGATGTCGGGGGGTTGCCGGAGGTGGTGCGGGACGGAACGGTGGGTTATGTCGTGCCGCCGACGGCGGAGGGTTTGGTGGCGGGCATCGAGCGTGCTTTTGAGAATCTCGACACTTTGCGCGCTAATTTTGCGACCGAGAGACAACGCTTTGGCTGGGACGCCGCCGCAGACGCCATTCTCGCCGCCGCACATTACAAGTGAAAGGTGATTTTCGCGCCGCGTTAGCCTCTTTCTTCACTCTTCATTTTTAATTTTTTATTCGCGAAGCGTTCTTCTCAGCTTCAGGCCACAATGGTGGCTCCGATCAGAGCACGGACGGGCGTTATTGGTCTGCTACGCAGTACCCGTCCCTTACCTCCAACGCCTACCACCTGTACTTCCACAGCACGGGCGTCTACCCGGATAGCGGTAGCGGTAAGACCAATCGTTTCTCCGTC
>DBDE01000036.1:14465-21416 GCA_002293425.1 Alistipes sp. UBA940
GCTACGCGACGCCCAGATACGCGGAATAAGTTAAGAGTTAAGAACTAAGAGTTAAGAGTTGGCTACGCGACACACAGCTACGTGGAACAAGCTAATAGCTAATCACTAATCGCTAATCGCTAAAAAAAGCCCCTCTTGCGAGGGGCTTTTTTTCAACGTTTCACTTCGACGGTTTCGTAACCCTCGACTATGTCGCCCACGTGAATATCGTTATAGCCGTCGATGTTCAACCCGCACTCCATACCCGTTCCAACCTCCTTAACATCGTCCTTAAAGCGTTTCAACGACCCCAGCTTGCCGGTATACACCACAATCCCGTCGTGGATAACCCTGATAGGCGTATTTCGCGTAATCTTCCCCTCGCGCACGATACAGCCCGCAATAGTGCCCACCTTCGAGATCTTGAAGGTCTCCAAAACCTCCACCGAGCACACAATCTCCTCCTTCATCACCGGCTCCAACATCCCCTCGATAGCGTCCTTAATGTCGTTGATGGCGTCGTAGATAATGGAGTACAACCGTATTTCGATCTCCTCTTTCTCGGCCATCTTGCGCGCACTCTGCGACGGGCGCACCTGAAAGCCGACGATGATGGCGTTCGACGCCGCGGCCAACAGCACGTCGCTCTCCGAAATCTGCCCCACAGCCTTGTGGATAACGTTCACCTGCACCTCCTCGGTCGAGAGTTTAACGAGCGAGTCGGTCATCGCCTCGATGGAACCGTCCACGTCGCCCTTGACTATGATGTTGAGCTCCTTGAACGACCCGATGGCGATCCTGCGCCCAATCTCGTCCAGCGTCACGTGTTTCTGCGTCCTCAGGCCCTGCATCCGTTGCAGCTGTTCGCGCTTTCCTGCAATGGAGCGCGCGCTCTTGTCGTCGTCCATCACGTGGAAAGTGTCGCCCGCCTGCGGAGCACCGTTGAGCCCCAGCACAAGCACCGGAGTCGACGGGCCCGCCTCCTCCACCTTGCGCCCGTGCTCGTCGAACATAGCCTTCACACGACCCGTGCTCGTTCCCGCGAGTATCACGTCGCCCACTTTCAGCGTCCCGTTCTCGACAAGAACCGTGGAGACATAACCCCTGCCCTTATCCAAAGTAGATTCGATAACGGCACCATTTGCTTTCCTGTTGGGATTGGCCTTCAAGTCCAACAGTTCGGCTTCGAGCAAAACCTTTTCGAGCAACTTGTCGAGGTTCAGGCCCTGCTTGGCCGAAACGTCCTGGCTCTGGTACTTTCCGCCCCACTCCTCGACCAGATAGTTCATTCCGGCCAACTGCTCCTTTATCTTCTCGGGATCGGCGCCCGGTTTATCTATCTTATTGATGGCAAACACCATCGGCACACCCGCCGCCACGGCGTGGTTGATGGCTTCGGTGGTCTGCGGCATCACGCTGTCGTCCGCCGCAACGATGATTATCGCCACGTCGGTTATCTTCGCCCCACGTGCCCTCATCGCCGTAAATGCTTCGTGCCCGGGAGTGTCGAGGAACGTTATCTTCTGCCCGTTCAGTTCGACGCTGTAAGCCCCGATGTGCTGCGTTATCCCCCCCGCTTCGCCTTCGATGACGTTGGTCTTGCGGATATTGTCCAGCAGCGAGGTCTTCCCGTGATCGACGTGCCCCATCACGGTGACGATAGGCGGACGCGGCAACAGGTCTTCCGCCTTGTCCACATCGTCGTCCGCGGCATCTATCGACTCCTGAATTTCGGCCGAAATGAACTCCACCTTATAGCCGAACTCCTCGGCCACGATAACCAACGCCTCGGCATCCAACCGCTGGTTGATCGACACCATCAGACCCAGGTTCATACACGCCATAATGACCTCCGTCACCGGAACATCCATCATCGTGGCAAGCTCCGAAACGGTCACGAACTCGGTCACCTGCAACGTCGTGCTCCGTGCTTCGCTGCGCTCCATCTCCTCACCGAAGCGCGCCGCCGCGGCATCGCGTTTATCTCTCCTGTATTTAGCTCCCTTGCCCTTCGAGCCTTTCGATGTCAACCTGGCCAGCGTCTCCTTAACCTGCTTCTGCACCTCCTCGTCGTTCACCTCGGTGCGCACCACCGGCCGCGAACCCGCACCCTTCTTGAATCCGCCCTGCTGCTTGAAGCCGGAACTGTTTCTCCCCGCCCCATTGTTAGGTTGCGGCTTGGTCACATCCACCTTATCCTTGGTGATACGCTTCCGCTTACCCTTATTGCCCCCGCGATTAGGATCGGTGGGCAGGGTCGAAACATCTATCTTACCCAAAACCTTTGGCCCGTCCAATTTACCCTCGTCGTCGGCCCTGAATACATTGGTCGTACTCTCGGCCACACGCTCGTCGTAGGTTTTAGTCTGCTGAACCACTGCCGGCTTAGGCTCTTCGACCGGCGCAGGCGCACTCTGAGGCTTAAACTCCGGCTTCGGCGGCGCGGGTTTAGGAGCAGGCTTAGGCTTGGGGGTCAAATCTATCTTCCCCACAACCTTGGGCCCCTCGGGCTTTACGACGGGGGGAGCGACAACCGTCTTGCTTTTAATAACGATCTCCTCTTCGGGAGCCTTTTCGGCATCCTTCACGTCGTTCAAAGACACGCTGCCCGGACGCAACCCGTCGAGCCGTTGGCGAACATTGGCACCGCCCACACGCGACCCTCCGAACTCTTTCTCGATCAGTTCGTACACCTCTCCGCTGATGGGTGTGTTGGGCGAGCCGACGATGGTCACCCCCTTTTTACCCAAAAAATCGGTGATGGTCGAGAGTCCCACGTTGAACTCCCTGGCAGCCTGCAGCAGTCGTATCTTTTTTTCCATAAAAATATTTTAGTTATGAGTCACGATAAATCCCGACTCCCGACTATTCAAATTCACTCTTCAAAATCCCCATCACCTCCTTAATCGTCTCCTCTTCCAGGTCGGTTTTGGCGGCGAGCTCCTCGACACTGTAACCGAGCACCCGCTTGGCCGTATCGCACCCGACACTCTTCAACGTGTCGATTATCCACTGATCGATCTCATCTCCGAACTCATCCAGGTTCACATCTTCCTCCTCTATCTCGCGATAAACATCAATGTCGTAGCCGGTCAGCATACTTGCCAGACGAATATTCAACCCGCCCTTGCCGATAGCAAGCGACACTTCACTCGGGCGTAGGTAAACGGCCGCGGTCTTCTTCTCCTCGTCGAGCACAATGTTGGAGATCTTAGCCGGATTGAGAGCGCGCTGGATGAACAGGTTGGTGTTGGTGGTATAGTTCACCACATCTATATTCTCGTTGTGCAGCTCCTTGACTATGGAGTAAATCCTGCTCCCCTTCATCCCCACGCAGGCACCCACAGGGTCGATGCGTTCGTCGTAGCTCTCCACCGCGACCTTTGCCCTCTCGCCCGGAATGCGTGCGATCTTCTTAATGGTGATAAGCCCGTCGAATATCTCCGGAACTTCCAATTCGAACAACCTTTCGAGGAACTCGTTGGCCGTCCTCGACAAAATAATCTTCGGACTGTTGTTCACCATCTCCACCCTGGCCACGATAGCCCGAATGGTTTCGCCCTTGCGGAAAAAGTCTCCCGGTATCTGCTCGGTCTTGGGAAGTACCAACTCGTTGTCCTCGTCGTCGTACAGCACCGCCTCCTTCTTCCACACCTGGTAAACTTCGGCCGTCACTATCTCGCCCACCCGCTCCTTGTACTTCTCATACAGCGCGGCCTTCTCCAAATCCATTATCCGCGACGCCAAATTTTGCCTCAACGACAAAACGCTCCGCCGCCCGAATTGTGCAAGCTTAATCTCGTCGGCAATCTCCTCGCCCACATCATAGCTCTCGTCTATCTTGCGGGCCTCGCTCAACGACACCTGCTGCTGTTCGTTTTCCACCTCACCGTCGGGCACTATCACGCGGTTGCGCCAAATCTCCAGGTCGCCCTTGTCGGCGTTGATNNAAGTTCGAGTCGTCCTCGTATGTTTTCTGCAACATATGCCTAAACACATCTTCGAGCACCCCGATCATCGTTGCCTTGTCGATGTTTTTCAGCTCTTTGAACTCTGCAAAATTGCTGACCAAATTCAGTGTATCCATTATATTGTTTGAAAGAATTAACGTTTTTACGAAAAGGTGAGATGTTCCCTGACTGTTTTAATCTCATCCATCGGATATGATTCATCATCTATGATGACCTCGCTCCCATACCCCCGCAATAAGCCCACCCTCTTTTTGCCGCTCACCAATTGAACCTCCACGGGCTTCCCCAACAGCTTCTTATACTGCCTCTCGTGCACCAACGGTGAGCCCACCCCCGCGCTGATGACGGTCAACGAATAGTCCTCGACATCGCGGTCGTACCGGCTTTCGATGAGTTTCGAAATCCTCACACAATCCTCCACCGTCACGTTTCGATCGCCGTCGATAACCACCTCCACGCTGTCGCCGGCAATCTCGACCCCGACGACGAACAAATCGCCATCCACCAACTCTTCTATAACCCGCCTGTCGACCATAAGCCAAAAACTAACAAAAAAAGGCGCCCCGCTCCCGCGGGTGCCTCACAAATCCGGTGCAAATATAGAACAAATTATCTACATTTCCAAATCGCATCCATAATCTGTGCCGCCAAATCTTCCGCCTCCCCCCGCGTCGGAGCCTCGGAGTAGATGCGAACGATCGGTTCGGTGTTCGACCGGCGCAGATGGACCCACCCGTGCTCAAAATCTATCTTCACCCCGTCGATGTCGGTTATTTTCTGGTCGCGATAACCGTTTTTAACCGCTTCCAACAAGCCCTCCACATCGGTTTCGGGGGTGAGATCGACGCGATTTTTGGAGATATAATAGTCCGGATACGTAGCCCTCAACTCGCTCATCCTCAAGCCCTTATGGGCCAAATGCGAAAGGAACAATGCCACTCCCACCAGCGCGTCGCGACCATAATGGGAATCGGGATAAATGACACCGCCGTTGCCCTCGCCGCCGATCACCGCACCCGTCCGCTTCATCTCGTTCACCACATTGACTTCGCCCACCGCCGCGGCAAAATATTGCCCTCCGTGGCGTTCCGTGACATCCCTCAACGCCCTGGTGGAGCTCAAATTCGACACCGTATTCCCTGGCGTGCGCCCCAACACATAGTCCGCCACCGCCACCAGCGTGTACTCCTCGCCGAACATCGACCCGTCCTCGTTCACCAGCGCGAGACGATCGACGTCGGGGTCGACCACAATGCCCAGATCGGCCCTCTCGGCGACAACCATCCGCGATATTTCGGTCAAATTCTCGGGCAGCGGCTCGGGATTGTGTGCAAACTCGCCCGTGGGTTCGCAGTTCAGCCTCACCACCTCGCACCCGAGCCTTTCGAGCAGCCGCGGGATCACAACTCCGCCCACCGAATTGACGGCATCGACCACGATTTTGAATTTCCGCGCCCTCACCGCCTCGGCGTCCACCAGCGGCAGCGCCAACACTTTCTCTATATGGGTGTCCGTAAAATCCACACTCTTTACAACCCGTCCCAACTCATCGACCGAGGCGAAGGTCAGGCCGAAGCCGGCGGTGGGATGAACCGACGCCAAGCCGAGAGGCAAGTGAGCCTGCTCAACTTGTCCAAGGCGCGAAGGAGGAAGACCGAAGGTCAATTTCAACCCTCCGCGGGGCGCGGCCTCGGGCTGACGGTCTTGCTCGCAAGACCGAGTAGGCACAGAATAATCAAGACTTTCAACCATCGCCAAAATCTCAGCCCCCGCCGCGGCGTTTAGGAACTCGCCGTGCGAATCGAGCAGTTTGAGGGCGTTCCACTGGCGCGGGTTGTGGCTGGCAGTCAGCACTATACCGCCCGCCGCACCGTAATGCACCACGGCCATCTCCACCCCGGGCGTGGAGCACAGCCCCGCGTCCACAACGTCCACCCCGCAAGCCATCAGCGTGCCGGTAACTATATTTTGCACCATCTCGCCCGAGATCCGCGCGTCGCGCCCCACGACAACCCTGACCCTTCTTTCGGCTCCCCCTGTCGAGTTTGCACGCAAACTCGCATCGCACCCCTTCGGGGGCCGGGGGTGCGATGAATTATGCCTGGTGATAAAGGAAGCATACGCAGAGGTGAATTTGACGATATCGAGGGGGGTTAAATTGTCGCCCGGTGCGCCGCCTATCGTACCGCGAATTCCGGCTATGGATTTGATCAATGCCATAAAAACGAAATGATTTTTTATCTTTGCAAAAATACAAATTTTATGCGTACAATTCCTGCATCGGAACTTATTATCAACGCCGACGGTTCGGTGTTTCACTTGCATTTGCGGCCCGAGCAGTTGGCGGACACGGTTGTTTTGGTGGGCGATCCGTCGCGGGTGGACGCTGTGGCGGGGTATTTTGAGGAGCGTGAGTGCGTCGTCGAAAACCGTGAATTTAGGAGTATCACGGGGACTTACAAGGGGCGGCGGATGACGGTGGTGTCGCACGGGATCGGGACGGACAACATCGACATAGTCGTTACGGAGCTGGACGCGCTGGCGAATGTCGATTTTGCGACGCGGAGGGTGAAGCCACAATTTCGGCGGCTCACCATGTTGCGGTTGGGGACTTCGGGGGCGGTGCAGCCCGACCTGCGGATGGGCGATCTGGTTTTTGCCCGCACGTCGATCGGTTTCGACGGCCTGTTGGGGTTCTACGAGGGGCGTGATAGCGTATGTGATTTAGAGATGGAGAGGGCTTTTGTGGCCCACACGGGTTGGAGCGACAAGCTTGCGGCGCCCTATTTCGTGGATGCCGACAGGGAGTTGTGGGAATGTTTTAAGACCACGACCGTCGAAGGGATAACTATTTCCGCCCCGGGGTTTTACGGCCCGCAGGGACGCTGGGTGCGATTGAAGCCCGCCGACCCGCACCTGAACGAGAAGATAGAATCTTTTCGCTATCCGGCCGCGTGCAGTGCCGGTGCTGGTGCTGGTGGTATTGGTGGTATTGGTGGTG
>DBDE01000036.1:21449-21886 GCA_002293425.1 Alistipes sp. UBA940
ATGGAGAGCTCGGCGCTGGCGGGTTTGGGTGCGTTGATGGGTCATCGAGCGGCGACCATTTGCGTGATCATTGCCCAGCGCGTGGCCCACGACGCCACGTCGGATTACCGTCCGTTTGTTGAAAAAATGATCACAACCGCGCTCGACGGCTTGGTGCAGTTGTGATAAAAGTTGTATATTTGTGCCCAACTATAAATTTGCGGATAAAATATGAAGTTTACTGTATCCAGCTCGGCCTTGTTGTCGTTGCTTTCGACGACGGGCAAGATCATCAGTTCGAAGAATACGTTGCCTATTCTGGATTATTTTTTGCTCGAACTATCCGACGGGCAGTTGAAGGCTACGGCGAGTGACCTTGAGACTACGTTTGTGGGGTCTATTAAGGTCGATGGTGTTGAGAAAGAGGGGTTGATCGCCGCGCCGGCCAAGTTGATGCT
>DBDE01000036.1:21917-23456 GCA_002293425.1 Alistipes sp. UBA940
ACGTGGAAGAGCGGCGAGGCGACTCTGCCGGGCACTTCGGGTGGGAGCTATCCGGCGGTGCAGGTGTTGGGGGACGACAAGAATGTGTTGACGTTGGATGCCGACGTGTTGGAGGCCGGGATCGGGAAGACGATTTTTNNGCGGCCGGTGATGAACGGGGTGTATATTAGTGTGGAGGCTGATAAGATCACGTTTGTGGCCACGGATGCGCATAAGTTGGTGCGTTATTCGGCGGCTGTGAACGGAGGGACGACGGCGAGTTTCATACTTCCGAAGAAGCCGGCTAATCTGTTGAAGAACGCTTTGGCGCGCGAGAGCGGGGATATTACGGTGGAGTTCGACACGAAGAACGCACTGTTCAATATCGGGGCTTACACTATGGTGTGTCGGTTGATCGAGGGCAACTATCCGAATTATAACGCTGTGATTCCTGCTGCTAATCCGAATAGGGTTATTGTGGACAGGGTGGAGTTGCTGAATGGGATCAAGAGGGTGGCGGTGTGCTCGAATCAGGCGACGAACCTTATTAAGCTGGAGATCAGGGCGAATCGCATCGACCTGTTGGCGCAGGATTTGGACTATTCGGTGTCGGCTCGCGAGAGCGTGGCCACGGCTTATGATGGCGCCGACATTACCATTGGGTTCAAGTCCACTTTTTTGGTGGAGATATTGAGTGGGATCGAGACGCCGAGTGTGGTGATGGAGCTGGCCGACTCGACGAGGGCAGGTGTCTTTAAGCCTGTGGGCGATGAGTCCACGCCTGATCTGCTCATGTTGTTGATGCCGATGATGATTAATGCGTAATTTACAACCTACTCTTCGGAACGCCGAGCCCCTTGTGGGCGAAAGTGTTCCGAAGAGTCTTATTTTATATGAAATTAAATCTTAAGAATCCGATAATTTTTCTCGACCTGGAGACGACGGGGATCGACACCTCGCGCGACCGGATCGTGGAGATTTCACTCGTCAAAGTACTGCCGGGCGGTGAGCGGCAAATCAAGACGCGGCGGGTCAATCCCGAGATGCACATTCCCGAGGCGGCGACGGCGATTCACGGGATCACCGATGAGGATGTGGCCGCGGAACCTACTTTCAGGGCTATTGCGAAATCTTTGGCGGCGTTTATGGAGGGGTGCGATCTGGCGGGGTTCAATTCCAACAGGTTTGATATACCGTTGTTGGTTGAGGAGTTTTTACGCGTTGGGGTGGATGTCGATTTCAAGCGGCGCAAGTTTGTGGATGTTCAGAATATCTTCCACATGAAGGAGCGCCGGACATTGGAGGCTGCGTATAAGTTTTATTGTGATAAGGAACTGGATGATGCGCATTCGGCTGAGGCGGACACTTTGGCAACGCTCGAAGTGTTGGAGGGGCAGTTGGACAGGTACCCCGATCTGGAGAACGACGTGGCTTTTTTGGCTGACTTCTCGGCGCGGGACCAGAGTGTCGATTATGCCGGCCGGGTGGTGTATGATGACAGTGGTGTAGAGGTTTTTAGTTTTGGAAAACATAAGGGAAAGGCTGTGAGTGAGGTGTTTG
>DBDE01000010.1 GCA_002293425.1 Alistipes sp. UBA940
GCGTAGCCTGCTAATCGCTAATCGCTAATCGTTGTTGTGTTGTTTGGTCCATTGCTCTTTACGCGGGGCGAATGCACCGGACGGAGTAACGAGGGGTCTTACCGCTATAGTTCTCCGGCTGGACGTGCGTGCTGTTGAAGAACAGGTCGTAGGCGGAGGAGGTATTGGATGGGTTCTGCGTAGCAGACCAGTAATACCCGTGCGTGCTCTGATTGCTAGAGCCGCCATTGAGGCCTGAAGCTGAGAAGAGTCCGGCGTAGCCGGAAATGAAAAATGAAAAGATGAAAAATGTGCCACCGTACAGGCCGGCTAACGCGGAACGTCATTGCGAGGAGTACTGGGCTTAGGGTGCTTTGTCAAAAAAATTAATTTTCGATTTTCCGTTGGAATCATTACCTTTGCACCCGACTTTCGTCAGAGAGTCGAGATTTTTCGACTTTGGGAGGTGCCTTTCGGGGTGTCGAAGTCGAGGAGGAGTTGGGATTTTTTGACCAGGAGAGATGCCGGAGTGGTCGNNCGAATCCCTGTCTCTCCGCAAAGATGAAAACAAAATACCCGCCCGAGCTTGCTCGAAGGCGGGTGTTTTGTTTTTGTCTTGGCAGGGTTGCCTGCGGCAGCACCGGGGATCACGAGTGTCGAAAGACACGAGTAATCCCGAAGAGCTCTCCGCCAAGCGATGCTGATTATCAGTGATTTACGCAAGCAACACCCAATTTCACACCCTGAAAAGTGTAGATTGGGTGTTTTTTATTGCAAAAAAGGAAATTTACTCGATGTCGAACACAAATTCCAGTCCGTGGGGGGTGCGATTGCGGGCGGCGATAGTGCCGCCGTGCAGTGCGATGGCGTTCTTAACGATCGACAAACCCAGCCCCGAGCCGCCCGCATCACGCGTCCGACCCTCATCCACACGATAAAAGCGTTCGAAAATGCGCTCCAAGTGGTTGTCCGGAATGCCCGCACCGGTGTCGGCAAAAGTGAACCGAACCGCCCCATCGTCCTGCCGCACCGCCCTCACCCGAATCTCCACCCCAGGCCCTGCGTGAGCAATCACATTGTCGGTCAAATTGCGAAAAACCGAATACAAAAGGCTCTCGTTGCCGCGAACCGTCAACCCCTCCGGCAACTCGACGACAAACGAAATCTTTCTTTCCCGCAACCGCTCCGAGGTCTCCTTGCGAACGCGAGCCAGCAACGACTCGACATCCACATCGGCCATCGGGAAACCGTCTCGCTTCTCGTCCAACCGCGTGAGAAGGCTCATATCAGAAATCAGCTCCGAAAGGCCAAGTGTTTGATAATAAGCGCGTTGCAAATACTCCTTGGCGCGTGGAGTGTCGAGGTCGTTGTTCAAAACAATCTCCAAAAAACCGCGAATGCTCGTCACCGGAGTGCGCAACTCGTGGGCTATGTTACCCGTCAGCTCGCGTTTCAACGTGCGATTGCGGTCGCGAATTTCGAGGTGGTGCAACCGCTGTTGAGCGCGCCCAAAATGCCTCCCGACGTAGAAAATAAATGCCAACCCGACGAGAAAAAGCCCAACGACAAAGTACAAAAACGCATTGTCGGGCTTCAAAAACGAGCGCACCTCGACATCATAAGGCAACGCCACACGAACTATGACCGAGCCACCGTCATCTCTGGCATAGTACAAATAGGGACGGCTGTCCGACGACGAAGTGCGAATATCCATCCCCTTGCCTTTTTCGACGGCCCGGACAATCTCCGGTCGCGCAAGGTGGTTCTCCATCGTGGCGACATCGAGCTGGTTGTCGCTCAGAACAGTTCCGTCGCGACCCACCAAAGTGATGCGCAGCCGAGGTGGAAAAATGTCAGACGGAGCTCCCGCCATCACCTGCTCGGCATAGGCATCGAGCCGCTCGGCCAACGCCTCGGTCTTATATCGCCGTACTCGCGACTGCTCGAAAACCACTATTCCGGCGGCAAAAACACCGAAAATCACAAAAAAACTTACAGCCAGCCGACGAATCATACCTCGCTCGGATTAAACCGATAACCATAGCCCGCCCGCGAAAATATCCAACGCCCATAAGAGCCCAATTTTTTGCGCAAACGGGTGATATGTACATCCACGGTGCGTTCGGTGGTATAAGGAGCATCGCTCCAAAGGCGGTCGATCATCTCCTGGCGCGAATAGACCTTGGCGGGGTTCGAAACCAACAACGACAGCACCTCGAACTCGGTCTTGGTCAAAGGAACGTGCACCCCGCCGATGGTGAGCTCTTTGGTCTCGAAATCCATCGTAAATTCACCGTGCGTAAACTTTTTCCCCTCCGCAGGGGTGCGTTTCAACACCGCCCGAACCCGCGCCGAAACCTCTTTCAACGAGAATGGTTTGCTGATATAGTCATCCCCGCCGACCGAAAAACCGGTCAGCATATCGTTCTCGGTGTCGCGCGCGGTGAGGAAAATAATCGGAGTGGCATTGCCATCCTTGCGCAGTTTTTCGGCCATTTGATAGCCGCTCATTCCGCCCATCATCACGTCGAGCAGAATCAACTTGTGCTCCGGCGACAGCACCTCCAACGCCTCCTCGGCACTCGAAGCGGTGTCCACAGTGTAGCCCTCGTTGCGAAGGTTGAACGACAGGATCTCGCGAATATCCTGCTCGTCGTCGACAATAAGAATTTTCATACGGTAAAATTAACCTTTTTTATATTAAGAAACGATTTCCCCGACAATGTTGTTGCAACAGAGCGCGTCGACCTTTGTTCATCACACCGAGGGACAAAAATAAAGCCACCGGTTTGCGATGGCTTTACGAAGGTGTTACATTTCGGTTACAATCACATTTCGTAGCCGGTCCAGCCGAAGATGTTAGTGGGGCAACCGGTGTTGCCTGCCTCGATTGCAATTCCGGGATAGGTCGCCTCGGTGTCGCCCTCGTTAAACTTGAAGCTTTTTGTCGCGCCGGTCAGCGAGTTGGTGATGCTGATTTCGCTATCGGTGTCGGCACCGCCCTTGCCATCGGACAGGTTGACGAAGTTTTCGACATAACCCGAACCTTTCACGAGTGCGTTGGTGATGGTCGCCGTCGCACCGCGACGAATCCTGAGAGCGTTCTGCATATACTTTTTGGGCTGAGCGGTCAGGTCGGTGTCGTAAGCGTTGCGCAGATCGATGGTCATATTTTCGATGGTGAAGTCGCTCTGCAAATTTGCTCCCAACCCTTGGTTGCCGTCCAGATTTCCGTCGGCTTCCACTCCGCTCGGGTCGCTTTCGCCGCTGGTATGGCCCGCTTCCCAGACGCCATAAGCATTGGTCAGGGTGCCGCTGTAACCGAACGTGAAGTCGAACATATCGTCGTCGGGATTGACCACCAACAGATTTTTGACGTCCACCGTGCCGCCGAAGAACTCTATGCCGTCGTCCATTCCGTCGATGATAAATATGTTCTCGATGCGGGTTCCGCTACCCACCGCGTTGAGGGTCAGACCGTTGTGCTCCACCTCATCGTCGGCAGGGTCTTGTGCGCCGGTGTATTCCAATTTCAGATAGGTTATCGAGCCCGAGTTGTCTGTCGGAGCACTGCCGCCATAAGGGATCGTGCTCGAAATTTCGGTCGAACCGGTCACGCCGCCGGTCAGCGGGGTGCGACCGTTGATGATAAGGCCACCCCAGTCGCCCGCTTTCGGTGACGCTTCGGCAGAGGTCAGAGTTACGGGAGCCGCGGCCGTACCGTTGATGTTGATTTTCCCGCCCTGTTCGACCAGAATGTAGCTGGCGAATCCTTTTTGGGCCTTGATGGTCATACCGGCCGGAATGGTCAGCGTTGCGCCGCTCTTGACGTTCACCGAACCGGTGATAGTGTATTCCACGGCGGGGTCGAGCGTCAGGTTTTCGGTTATCGTGCCGCTGAGTTCGACATCGGTCACCACGGGAGGTTTCGGTTTGTCGTTGTTGTCGTCGTTGTCGTCACAGGCGACCATCGTGACGGCCGTGAAGAGCATTGCTGCCCAATAAAAAATCTTTTTCATTTCACAGTTATTATTAAAGGTTTACAATTCAAAACTTACTCCTATGCTCACGTCCACGCCTTTGTGATACTCCTCCAAAATCATTCTTCCCACACCGTCGAACTCCCTCGACAAGCGGATGGGCGAGTTGAGAATGTTGCCTGCCTTGAATTTCACGCCCCAATGTCGATTGAATTTGTACGATGCGACAAAAGATACCGTGGTCACGCTCTGTTCGATAATGTCGTTGTAAGTTCTTGTTCCGAGGGTGTGGATTCGGTCGGAAAACCAACCCGCCACAAGCGAAAAGTTCAATTCGCGCTCGCCCGAAGAGTAATTATAGGAGAGGTCGCCGTTCACCAACCACGGCGATGCTCCCTCCAACTGAGTGCGCCTTGCGGGGGTGTTGGTGACATTAAATTCCAAGTCACTATAAATGTACGATGCGTTCAGACCGAGCGAAAGCCGCCTCATATTCTGGCGTGCGGTGGTTGTGTTGAACAGGTTTTTGCGCACTTCGAGTTCCACTCCCGCGACGTCGGCTTTGTCCGAGATATTGTCATAAATAAGCAGTCCTGCCGAGTTGCCCTGATCGACGCGGCCGATGGGATTTTTGATGTGCTTGTAGAACGCTCCGACCGACACCAACTCCGACGACGAGGGATACCAATCCCATTTCAGGTCGGCGTTATAGTTGTCGCTCGGCAAAAGGTCGGGATTCCCTTCGCTCGAAAAACCGACGTTCACATACTTATAGGGTGCGATCTCCTTGCTTTGGGGCAGTGTGTAACTTTTGCCCAAACCCAGACGCAGCGAGTGGCGGTCGGCGACATTCCACCGGAGACTGAGCGAGGGGAGAGTGTAGAGTTTTTCGATCTCTTTGCTGCCTGGCGCAATGTGGTGAACGTCATAGTCGATGGTCATATCGACTGCGTCGAGGCGCACGCTTGCCACGGCCGAGAATTTGTTGTTGAACTCGTGTGTCGCTTCGATATATCCCGAGTGGATTTTCTTCGACACCTCATATCGGTTTTCGCCCAGGTCGGGCACGCTGAATTTCCCGGCATCGAATGCCGCCGCGTTGAAAATATCGTCGAATCGCAGGTCGTCGAGCGAGGGGACGCTCACGCTCATATTCTCGGGCCTGAGGCTATAGTCGCGCGCCGAGAAGTCGTCGTTCACAATGCGACCGGTGTACCCAAGGGCGATGTTCGAGTGGTCGATGTCGTTGTTGCGGTCGATCTTCCATCGCAGGGCGGCCCGCAGATTGATGTCGTTTTCTTTGAGACGCGAGAAAAATCGGCGTTGCGAGTTGCTGCCGGTCAAAGTATAGGTTCCGTCTTGTTGCAACGAAAGGTTGTTTTCGCGGCGGTCGGGTTCCAGTCCCTGCACCGAATTGTATGCCGCACCTGCGCTCACCTCCCACCTTTCGCCCAGTGAAAACCGCGCGGCAAGCTGGTTTGTGATAAGAAGATTGTCGTTGTTTTGCTGCCGGCGTGTAAATCCGCTTTGGCCGTCGAACGAGTCGGCATAAGTCGGCGCAATGCCGGTGTAATCGCCAACATACTGATCCGAAGCGTGAATGAGAAGGAAATTGTAGGAGATCTCGTGCTGCCGATCGAGCCTCAGGTCGACGTTCGCAAGAGCCAATTGCCGTGTTTCGATGGTCGATTTTTCGCCCCGCTGGTCTTTGTAAACCACTCCGCCTGCCGTGGCGTCACGCACGATTTGGTCGGTGAACGAATAGTCGGTCGAATGCGAACCCACAGCGAAAACCGAAAGAGTGTTGCGCTCGCCCAAACTCCAGCGACGCCCGCCCGACACACCATAACTGTGGTTGAGCGGCAATCGTACGTTCGACGGGTCGAGACTGTTCTTGAAGTCAAACGTCCCCGCCGCGGGTTGCTTTGCGCTGCTCCCCCCGAAATAGTTCACACCGTCTTGCGCCCTGAGGAATTTTGCACCCACGGCTTCGCTGTTGATTCCGCCATCGAGGCTCACCGAAAATTCCTGCCTGCCCAAAAGTTCCTTGGAGTGAATGTCTATCGCCGCACCGCCTACGTCACCGCCCGAACGAGCCGTGAAAACCTTGTTGACGCCGATATTCTGAATGATGTCGCTGCCGAAAAACTCCAGCGCAATGTTTTTATACTCCGGATCTTCGCTCGGCAGATTGAATCCGTTCAGATAGGTCGCATTGTACCTGTCGCCGAGTCCGCGCACGAAAACATTCTTGACACCCTCCTGTTGCGAAATACCCGACATTTGTGCCACCGCACCACGTGCGTCACCCAGTCCCTTGCGCGACATCTCCATCGCCCCCACCGTTTGCACCGCCGCCACAGCCTCGCGTTGCTGGCCGAGGATCACATTCTCGCTCTCGTGGTCGATCTGCGCGGTGATCACGACATCTTGAATCGCAACGCCTTCCGATTTCAGGGCAACTTGGACAACGTGTTCCTCGCCGCCCCGTACGGCAATGTCTTGCCGAAAAATCTCATAGCCAAGATAGGTCGCAATTATCGAAATATTGCCGGGTGTGATATTAGATATTGTGAATTCGCCCGCGGCATCCGAATAGGTTCCCAGCGTCGTCCCCTCCACAATAATCGTCGTTCCGATGATGGGTTCGCCCGTTGCTGCGTCGGTCACGATTCCGCGAACGGAACCTCTTTGCTGTCCGAAAGCGGCGAGCGGCATCAATAGAAATAGAAATAACAGCTTCCTCATATTAGTCGTTGTGTTTTTACGACTGCAAAGAAACTGTTACTCTGTTACAAGGGTGTTACAGCGCGATTGAAAAACGAAAACAAATCACATTGCGGCCAATCTCCGAAGCCTTCCGAGGTATTGCTTTGGGACGATCGCGAAAAAAGAGCCGTTTTCAAGCAAGCCGTGTGGCGGAGAGCTCTCCGGGATTACTCGTGTCTTGCGACACTCGTGATCCCCAGTGCTGTCGCAGGCAGCCCTGCAAAACCACGAAAAAAGAGCTGTTTTCAAGCAAGCTTGAACAGCTCTTTTTTCGCGCCTTTGCGGAGAGAGGGGGATTCGA
>DBDE01000023.1 GCA_002293425.1 Alistipes sp. UBA940
GTAGCGGTGCGACACAGATCGCTTGCTCCGGTTTTTTTATTTTAACCCCGGCTGTCCCTTCCGGCAGGCTATGATACTCGTTTCGAATCTTTTGGCTATCTTACTTGTGTTACTTGCAGTTTCGATATCCATTGCCGTCGGTTTTAACCGACGGACAGCAGGAGCCTCTCCCAATCCCGGGCTTTAGCCCAAATGATCGGAAGTTGGGCTAAAGTCCGTTTTAAATCGAATACTCTCGAATCCGTCGGCTAAAGCCAACGGCAATCTCGATCGGGTTGCTACCTGTTTTTCGAAATGATCCGGGACTTCGCTTAACTCACGCTATTTTACCCACAGTGGGGAAATAATAGTGTCCTTGTTCAGGGTCACGTCTCCGCCTGCGATAGACATGTCGGTAATGTACATCTTGCGCGGATGGATCGCGGTCGTGGAGGAGTGGGCATGGAAAACGTACCTCAATTTACCCTCGGCGTCAACGAACGGAGCTCCGTGTCCCGTGCCCACGAGACCGGCCTTGGGTTTTTGAAATATGGGATTGCCGTCCGATTTTGTCCAGGGCCCGAGAGGCGAAGCGGCCGTTGCGTATCCCACCCCGTAATTCACATTTTCATAGTGGTTGGCCGAATAGAGCATATAATATGTATCGCCCCGCCGAAGCACCGAGGGACCTTCGGCCACTTTGGCCTGAACGGTCTCCCATGGTAGCGACGCTGTGATGCACCGGGTCAGCGTCTCCTCCTTTATCGTCATCAGGTCGTCTTCGAGCTCGGCGGCCCAGATGACGTTGCCGTCGGTGAAGCGTACGAAGAAAAGATACGGCGTCCCGTCGTCGTCGATGAACAGCGAAGAGTCTATCGACTTCTCGCTCCGCATCGGCTCCTTGACCGTTTGTGTGAACGGGCCCAGCGGTGACGGTCCGGTTGCGACGCAAATGTGTTCTTCTGCCGAATAGTAGAGATAAAAAGTCTTGTTCGCACTGTTGTAATACACCTCCGGGGCCCAAAACCATCGGTCACCATAGGAGTCGTTCCTGGCCAGAATAAGACGCGGATGTCTTTTCCATTGTTTCAGATTTTCGTCTTCGGTATAATACGCCTCGAAACCGGCGTCGGAACTCGTTCCGTACGCGTAATATGTCCCGTCGTAATAGAGGATGGAGGGATCGGCTATGGGCAGGAACTGCTCCACGACCATCACAGGTTTTTTGCCGTCTCCGCCATCGTCGGGAGGATTTTGACCTTTCGGTGTGCATGAACAGACCGACACGGTAAGCCCGCAAACGGCAGGCAGTAATAAATTTGCTCTCATGTTCGGATAAAACTTTATCGGGTTAGTGTGTGTGTTGTTCTTTGCGACAGCGGATGGTGCTCATCTATGGTGCGGCGCAGGTGCGTGGTGTCGAGGTGGGTGTATATCTCGGTGGTGAGAATGCTTTCGTGGCCCAACAGTTCCTGCACCTGCCGGATGCTCGCGCCGCCCTCCAGCAGGTGGGTGGCGAAGCTGTGGCGCAGGGTGTGCGGGCTCACGGTTTTGGTGATACCCGCCGCCGCGACCGCTCCTTTCAACATCGTGAATACCATCACGCGTGTAAGTCCTCGTCCCCGGTTGTTCAGAAACAGCGTGTCGTTGCCCACACCCGTGTCGCGAACGGCGAGCCACGCCTCGATCCTGCCCCGCGCCGCACCGCTCACCGGAACGAGCCGTTGCTTGTCGCCCTTGCCTGTGACCCGAATGAAGCCGTCGTCGAAAAAAAGATCGCCCAGCCTCAGCCCCACAAGTTCCGAAACGCGCAATCCGCAACTGTACATCGCCTCCACCATCGCCCCATTGCGCATACCGAGATCGGTGGCAGGATCGAAAGTCGCGATAATACGGTCTATCTCGTCGGTCGAAAGCACCTCGGGTAACTTGCGCCCCGCTTTAGGCCCCTCGATAAATTCGGCGGGCGAAGTATCGACGACCTCCTCCAGAAGCAGAAAGTTGAAAAAACTTTTCGTGCCGCTCAGAATTCGCGCCTGAGTGGTTTTCTCGACGCCCAGATCGTAGAGCGACGCCATGAAAGCCTCGATCATGGCCGCCGTCACCCACCGGGGTGCGACTCCCTGCGCCGACATGAAAGCCGCCAGTTGCGCCAGATCCCTCATATAGCTCTCGACGGTGTTCGCCGCCAAACGCTTTTCGAGCTTTATATAGTTCCGGTATTTACGCGAGAGCTCCGCCCAACGCTTTTCGACATCCGCCATATGGACAAAGTTACAAAAAGGGGAGATAATTCACGTTGGTATCGCCTATTTTTTATACTTTTGGTTTTCATGATTAATTCATTTCATTAAATAAACCTGTCTCTGAATGTCATATCGAAGAGAGGTTTATCGCCGAGAGTGGCGGTATTATCTCT
Organism: Alistipes sp. UBA940; assembly: GCA_002293425.1. Taxonomy (GTDB): domain Bacteria; phylum Bacteroidota; class Bacteroidia; order Bacteroidales; family Rikenellaceae; genus UBA940. Next base: position 2,399 of record DBDE01000023.1, read on the forward strand.
TCTTCTTTCCGACGCATGGTCAATGTTATTACATAAGAAGAAACCAATAATATTAAACAACAATAGTTATGAACATTGTGTATTTAATCGGCAACGGATTCGACAAAAATCTTGGAATGCAAACCGACTACCAAGATTTCTACAACCACTACCTAAAATTATCGTCCGACAATGACACCGATGTTGTGAAAACTTTCAAGCAAGAGTTGGAGAAGGAGCGTTATAAAAAATATGATAAATGGTCCGATTTGGAGCTTGCAATCGGCAACTACTTGGAATACTTAAGTGCTGAAGAGGCTGTCGAACTTCATGGGCATTTGGTTGATAATCTCTCGAAATATATTAAACTTGAAGAAGATAAATGGCCTTTCGACAAAGATCAAAAGAGTGTGTTTCATGGGTATCTGATGAACCCTCATAGCAGGTTATTTCCGACGGATATCTCTGAAATTAATCAATATAGGTCGCAGTGGAATAATTCCGGTTGGCATATTAGGATAATTACGTTTAATTATTCAATGTCTGTCGAGCGTTTGATAAATAATCAAAAAGGCAAAATAAGCAGCCATGGAACTTATGACATCAACTTGTCCGAAATAGAACATATACACGGATTTACGGACGACAGGCTTATTTTTGGAGTAAATGATGATTCTCAAATTGCAAATGAAAAACTTCGTGGAGAAGGACGAGTTACAAATCGGTATGTTAAATCTGATTGTAACAGTTCATATCGCTCGGCTCATGACGCAAAATGTCGACAATGGTTAAGTAAAGCAAATTTGATATGTACTTTTGGATTGTCTTTTGGCGATACTGACAAAAAGTGGTGGGAATTAGTTGGCGAAACCCTAAAAGGAGATTGTAAAATGATCTTGTTCGAATATAATAAGAACAAAAATTTCAATGGAAACCAGGGCCCCGATCGCATGGAAGAAGAAGAGGCGATCAAGGATAGGTTTTTGCAAAAAACAAATATCGAAGAGAGCTTGAGAGAAAAGATAAAAAAGAATATCTATGTCGCATATAATACAGACATGTTCAAGCTCAATATTGGTAAACAAGACGAAAGGAAAGCATAATTTATGTCTGTCAAGGAAATCATACTTCAACCAACCGACAGCCAATTCGTACTCTATCAAGACGACAACGGCGTAACAAATGTAAATGTCCGTTTTGACGGAGAGGATTTATGGCTTTCGCAACAGCAGATCGCAATGCTGTTCGACACAACGCGCGAGAATGTGGTTCAACACGTTCGGAACATCTATCAAGAGGCTGAGTTGCAGGAGGATCGAACCTGTAAGAATTTCTTACAAGTTCAAATGGAGGGTAACCGTTCTGTGCGCAGGAATATCCCGAATTACAATCTGGACGTGATCATCGCCGTCGGTTACCGGGTCAAATCGCAGGTGGCGACACGGTTCCGGCAGTGGGCGACACAGCGGCTCCACGAATACATTCACAAGGGTTTCACCCTCGACGACGAGCGGCTGAAAGGTAACGGCAACCGCTATTTTCGTGAGTTGCTTCAGCGGGTTAGGGACATTCGTTCGAGCGAACGCAATCTGTATCAGCAGGTGACCGATATTTACGCCACATCGGTGGATTACGATCCTAAAGCCGACATGACCCGCCGATTTTTCGCAACGGTGCAGAACAAGATGCACTATGCCGCCCACAGGCACACTGCAGCGGAAGTGATCTACGAGCGGGTCGATGCCGACAAGCCGATGGTCGGGATGACCAATTTCAAAGGCGACTACATCACAAAAGATGATGTTAAGATCGCCAAGAATTATCTGTCGGAGCGGGAATTACAGGTGCTCAATCTGTTGGTGTCGCAATACCTCGACTTCGCGGAGTTGCAGGCGTTAGAGCAGCGACCGATGACCATGCGCGAGTGGATCGAGAAACTGGACAGTATGTTGTCAATGGGCAACCGCCCCCTGCTGGCTAACGCAGGGTCGGTGTCGCACGAACAGGCCGTCGAAAAAGCGACACGGGAATTTGAAATCTACCGCCACCGGGAACTGTTGCAATACGAAAGTGACTTTGACCGGGCAATCAAAGAATTGAGGGCACATACGAAAAGCAATGACAAAAATTCCTAATTTTGCGTTATGATGGATACGGATTTTTTAGTGATAGGGAGCGGCATCGCGGGACTGAGTTTCGCTTTGAAGGCCGCCGAGAAGGGGCGTGTGACCATTGTGACGAAAGCCGCCGTCACCGAAAGCAACACCCGGTTCGCCCAGGGGGGCATCTCGTCGGTGACTTACGAGCCCGACTCTTTCGAACGCCACATAGCCGACACGCTTGCGGCTGGGGCCGGGATCAACGATCTGGAGGCGGTCAATCTGGTGGTTCGCCGTGCGCCCGAGCTTATAAACGATCTGGTCGCATGGGGCGCCGAGTTCGACAAGAAACCCGACGGCACCTATGAACTCGCGCGCGAGGGGGGCCACACCGAACACCGCATCCTGCACCACAAAGACCTGACCGGGGCCGAGATAGAGCGCGCGCTCGTGGAACAGGTGCGCCGCCATCCCAATATCACGATCCTCGAACGACACTTCGCCATCGACCTTCTGACCCAACACCATCTGGGCGAGTTGGTGACCAAACACAGCAAGAAGATAGTCTGCTTCGGGGCTTATGTGCTCGACCTGCGCACGGGCGATATCGAGACCTTCCGCGCCCGCTTCACGGTCGTTGCGACGGGCGGAGTGGGCAACGTCTACGCCACCACCACCAATCCGCAGGTGGCCACCGGCGATGGTATCGCTATGGTTCACAGGGCAAAGGGCCTCACGCGCGACATGGAGTTCATACAGTTCCACCCCACCTCGCTGTACGATCCGGGCGAGAGGCCGTCGTTCCTGATCTCCGAGGCTATGCGCGGATTCGGAGCGGTGCTGCGGCTTCCCGGCGGCGAGGAGTTCATGCGCAAATACCATCCGATGGGCTCGCTCGCACCGCGCGACATAGTGGCACGTAGCATCGACCACGAGATGAAGATCCACGGCTACGAATTTGTTTATCTGGACGTTACCTCGCGTAAGGCGCAGGAGATAATCGACCATTTCCCAAACATTTACGAAAAATGCCTGTCGAGGGGCATCGACATCACGCGCGATATGATACCGGTGGTTCCGGCGGCGCACTATTGCACGGGAGGCATCGAGGTGAACCTCTCCGGCGAAAGCTCCATCAATCGGCTTTACGCTTTGGGCGAATGTTCATGCACGGGTCTCCACGGAGCCAATAGACTGGCTTCCAACTCATTGATAGAGGCGTTGGTGTACGCCGACGAGGCCGCGCGCCACGCTTTGGCCCGGCTGGACGGCGTCGATCTTCAGGAGGGCATCCCCGACTGGAACGACGAGGGCACCGCCGCCCCCGAGGAGATGGTGCTTATCACCCAGAACGTCAAGGAGAT
>DBDE01000014.1:0-3732 GCA_002293425.1 Alistipes sp. UBA940
ATCGGGGCTTCTCTCTCTTCAACCATAAAATTGCTATGTGTTGTACTGTATTGCATTATATTGATTTGTTTTAATTTGTATTGGTAACATTCGGTTGCGTTTGCTGCGAACGCACATTCTCTTTCTCTGCCGCTGCCCTTTGCCTATCGTGATAGTCTTTTGCGCTCTTGCGGTTGGTTTCGCATTTCTCTTGATACGCATTGTTATCGAAGTCGGCTTGGGATTTCAATGCGAGAAATAAACCCGATAATTTACCTGATAGTTTCGGTGTTATTCCGTGCCAACGATAGGCCATAAGTGCTTTGATAAGAATACCGACATCGGAATCGGTTAAGCCCGTAAATAGATATTCATCCTGCTCTCGGAGTAATAACGGAGGTATTTTATACGTTTTCATACGGCACGTCCTCCCTCAAAAATGTAGTTTTCTGTCATAATCAATGTTTTATAGTTATTTTCTTTGTTTTCCTTTTGTGTTTTTCATACAATATGCTTGCGCCCTCGCTTGAATTTCGTCCACTGTACTTATGCGGTTCTGTAACATCCAATCCATTAGGTCTTTAATGTGGATATAGACTCTTTTCCCTCCGGGCTTGGAATATGGGATTTTCTTCCCGCTTGTCATTTTGTAGAGGGTGGACTTCTTAAATCCGGTGAATTGTGCGGCCTCCTCAACGGTCAGCATCTCTTTTTGATTCAATATATTTTCTGCCTCCGGCGGGGATAACGCCGTTGAGGTGGACGAAACAACGGGCGGTTTTGCTTCTGTTTTGGGCAATTCATTGAGATACTTTCGCGCCAGTTGCATCGAGCCGCAATAGTGTTGCAAGGTGGTTATATCGTGGTTTGGCAGAATCCAAATGCCCGCCTCTTGTTGCAGGGTCATTGTGTCGATCCCATATTCGAGCAACAGCGCATCCAAACGATTGGCATACACATCCAATAGCCTCCAAAATCGGGCGAATACACACAGGGCATAATCATCTTTGTCTTCAATAGGCTTACTGCACAAATCCCATATCCGCTTTGAAATGAATATCTGCCGTTGGCAATCCTCGTCGATTGTCTCTATAAGCGTTTTTGCGGCGGCGATTTGCTTTTCCGCTTCTTTTTTGTCCTTTGCCTTGTTCCAAAATCTAATACCGGCCATTATTTCGTCCTTACGCTTTTGGAGTTCAATGCACACGCTCCTGTCGGGGTACGCCAAATCGCTAATCGTCTTAAACGGTGTCAGTAGTGAAGTTAAGTATCGTTCCCGTTGCAGGCCATCGGAAGATTCGATATTGGCTCTAATCTCTTCGATTAAAGCACTGACAGGTTCGAGTATAATACTCGCGTCGAAGGCTTCCACCTGCTTTTTCAGGCTCTCCTTATAGCCTTCTTTGTAATAGGCAGCCGCCTGTTCGGGCGTTTCCCCTGTTTTTGGGCGTGGCTCCAGATCGTGGTTGTGCCTGACTATGCCTAACGCCGTGTGAGCAATACCGCCCACTCTAAATTCCGTAAATAATTGTTCTTCAATCTCTTTCCTCATATATTTTATGGTTTAAGTATTTATGATCCGTAATATGGTCGATTCCTTTATTTGTGCTTTTATAGAGCCCCTCATATATATAGTACACATTTCTCGTCAGCACACGGATAAAAATGAGTTTAGGAGGTCTATATATATAACGAATATTCAGGCAAATTCGCTTATTTTACAATCAACAATATGTGATTCTTTCTATATATACAAATTATGGTCAAAAACCGTATATGGCAAGGCGTAAAAAAGTGTAATCCGGTTAATTTACATTTTAACTATTTGTGTTTCAGGTGTTATTTGAATCGGCATAAACGCAAAAATCCCCGCCGCACCTGAATTTACAGATACCGCGAGGAAAAACCCGTCCGTGTTCAAATGTGTCTTTTCGTTCATTATAAGTGCCGTATATCTTAATACGGGTGTAAATCGTGTTATTTCGATAATCACTATCGAGAGAAAGCCATTATCCTTTAATCGCTTAACAAATTTAAGCGTTTTCCGGCTAATACCTTCGTGTTATGCGCGGTTAATTGTCAACATCTTCTCGACATTATTACATATCCTTCACTGAAAGCTCTTTAAGCTCTACGATTGCGCTCCCAAAGCGCAACCTCGTTTATCCTGTCGTAATATTTAATCGCCACTCGATTATTTTAACAGCCATTATCTTAATGGTCGTTACAAAAATACAAACTATTCGCCAAATCTATGGCAACAGCCACTTCCATACGGGGATCACTTCGATAGTTTTGCCCTCAACCTCCAATGTCCGCTCGGTGTCGCGGGTTATGATCACGAGGCGACGGCACTCCAATACATCGGAAATTTTGGCCAGTGCCTTCATTTCGCGATCCAACGTTCCGTCGGCATTGTCGAGATTGTAGCAGACCTGAATTGCGGTATAGGCATCGGGGATATAGAAATCGACCTCGATATTGTGGTTGTAAAAATAGACAGCATCCTCCCGCCCGTATTTACGCAACAGGGTTACGGCAACAAGATTTTCCAAAAGAGAGGTCTCGCCGCCCATCAAAAAGAGATTCAGAATGCCGTTGTCCGTAAAATAGTATTTCTGCGAACTCTCCTTATCGACCAGTTTGCTCGCGATGTTTTGCACGGGGGAGATGAGCCACGCATCTTTGGCATACTCCATATAGTTTATAACGGTCTTCGGCCACGTCTTAACGCCGGTCGAGGAGATTATGTTGGCTATGCGGGTAAACGACAAGGGTTGCTTTACGCTCTCGGCCAGTTTTTTGAACATTACGCGCAAGGCGAAAGTATTCTCTATGCCGTTGCGTGCCGCAATGTCTCCCAAGTAGATTTTTTGATAGGTACTTGTCAGGTAGTCCCGTTTTACCGACAGGGAGGCTCCTTCGGGGAATCCGCCGAAATAAAAATAGTCGTTGAAGCAGCGCAACACCTCGGCTCGTCCTTTGGTGGAGAGCAGGTCTATCGGCGTATCGTTTGCCGCCAAAAACTCCTCGANNACATCGACCGGAATATACCGGCTTCCGAGCGTGGTTTGAATCTCCTTACTCAACATTTTTGCGTTGCTCCCTGTGATATATACCCTGTGTTTGGTGTCGGCCATCCGGCGGGCAAACTTTTCCCAACCGATGATATTCTGTATCTCGTCGAGAAAAAGCATCGGCTTCTTTCCATACATCTCCAAGTGCACCTCCAACAGCAGGTTCAGATCTGCGGCGGTCATTCCGGTGAGGCGTTCGTCCTCGAAGTTTATGTATAGCATCTCGTCCCAGCCGATACTCTCGGCGAGAAGCTGCTGCATCCTTTGGTAGAGCAAAAAGGATTTCCCCGCCCTGCGGATGCCCACGAACACATAGTTTCCAAACTCCTCGAATGAGAAATTTCGCGGAAACACCCTGTATTTAGGCACTTCCAAGCGATTGTCCGCGAGGATCGACCTCAATAAATCCTTATCCATATTACTCGACTTTATATTTTGCACTTATTTTTCCTAAAATAGTCGGAAATTTCTTTTTATCGTTTATTGTCAGCTTGTTAAGGGCGATGAAAATTTGCACTTTATGTTATCGACAACACAAATATAGTGCTTTTTTGTGTTATCGAAAACACAATATCTATAATTTTAATTCCGGCAAGCTATTGATCGCCGCCTCTTTGAGCGAATCGACCGCACGGGTGTACTTTTCTGTGTGTTTAAGCCCGGCGTGCCCCAATAT
>DBDE01000014.1:3871-25389 GCA_002293425.1 Alistipes sp. UBA940
GGCATTTCGCCTATAAAAGACAGCAAACCTTCACTCATAGGTACAATAACGCCGCTTTTGGTGCTGTGTCCCACTGTTTTTTCCTGCTCAAACCTCAACAACCTGTTAGCATAGTCGATATGCTTGTATCGAAGCACTTTCACATCGCAATATCGCAACCCCGTATAGAGGCAAAAGATAAACGCCCGTCTTATATGATCGTTCTGTCCCTCGTAAGTCGTTGAGGCAAGCCGCACTACCTCTTCCTCGCTCAAAACATCCTTTCGCAATATCTGATCGTCCGCTATGCACACCACACCCGTACACGGACTTTTTACCATAATATCGTGTTCAATGGCGTATTTGATAACCTTTTTGAACCTTTGGTAGATGCTTTTCGCTCCCTCGCCCTTACTCCGGCTTTGTAGATACTCCACAAAATCGGCCATCATATCTTTGGTAAGTTGCTCCGGCTTAATGTGTGTGGCGTATATTGGGTGTTTCTGCTGTAAGAAGTCCTTAAAACGATTGAGGGCGATTTGCACCATCCGTATATCCTTTTTGGTATAGCCGTCGATATACGCTTGAAAATAGTCCAAGAAATTAACGCCCTTTGCCGTGAATAAGCGTTTGCCCGTGCGGTCTTTTTTAAGTTCCTGCTCCCGTTCCGCCCGTATCTCTTTGGCAAGCTCTAACGTTTCCTTGTTGGTTTGCCGTTCTTTCGGGGTGCGCGGAGAGGCGAGAAGATAGAGGTTCAGGCTCTCTTTTTTGCGATGGTGCTGCGTCTTTGTCTTGCCCGTTTCCTCATCTATCCACTGCTTATGCCCCAAGTAATATTCCAAATAGAGGCTGATTCGCCCGTCCGAAAGTGTACGCTGTTGCAATTTCGGGTTTTCTTTGGTCTTTGCTTCTAACTTCGCCATCCTTGCTATGCCTTTGTCTAACCGTGTTTTCCTTTGTTTGACAAAGATAATAAATATCTTTTTTCAAGGTGTACTAAAAGTGTACTAAATGACAAAACAAGGGAAAATATCGGCAAATTAGCGAAAGGTCAAAGTTAAAACGTTGATATACAGCAGATATATGTTCCGATGATTTCCGATATTTGCACGGTTGTGTACTGGCTCCGGGTACAAGAAAAACCGCAATTCGTTGATAATCAGCGATTGCGGTTTTCTTGTTTCGGTTTTTGCACCACATTTGCACCACTCGTCGTCGATTTCGGGAAAATGTAGGTGGTTTTTTCGGGCGTTGAGGTGGGGTGCGAGCCGAGATGTACTTGTCCGCACGGAAGACGAATTCATTACAGCATATTGTTTATAAATCCTATGATCGTTCCGGTATACTCCGCATCTTCTTCCGGATTCGCGAAATGCTCCGTGATGAAATGCAAATCTCCTTCCCGTACAAATGTCTGCGTATGCGCCGGAGCGAGGGCCTTCAATTTCTCAAAACTCCCGAACGGAACCTGCGTGTCGTCCTTGCTGTGCATCAACAGAATGGGTCTTTCGCCCAACTTTTCGATCTCCAGCCGCGGCTTGATGCGCCGACTCTCCGCACCGAAGAAGAAATACGACGCAAGATGGACGAAAGGTCGCTCAATTTCGGCGATGATCCGGGGAACTTGTGTCCGCATATTGTCGCAAAAGACCTCTTCACATGAGGAGAACGCCGACAGGGATATCACTGCGTCGATGTCGTCCACCTCACCTGCGGCGTTGATGGCTGTCGCTGCCCCCATCGATACGCCGAAAGCGACAATGGGAACGCCGTCGTACAACGGTTTTTCCTTGATATATGCTACTGCCGCCTCAACATCGCGCCACTCTTTGTATCCGACCGATATTTTGTCTCCGTCGCTCTCCCCGTGCGCACGCATATCGAGCAGAATGGTCGCGAAACCGTGTTCACGGAAGAGTTTTGCATGACCGAAATAGACGGTTGCCGAGGGACCGTGCATCCCCGACAGGCAGATAACGACGGCTTTCGGAGCGTCCGTCGTCACCTCCCATGCCGAGATGTCGAGCCCATCCTCCGTTTTTACAAAGAAGTGCTCTGCCTCGAGCCCGAACTGGTCCGGTGTAAATGTCTGATTGAAGTCCACGTGCATGCCAAGCATGGATTTCATGATGAAACAGGGAATCGCGGTGAAAGCGATGAGGCTCACGAAAACGATCGTGCTAATTGTCCACAATATGGCCTTTTTTCGGGATTTTTTCATGTGTAATAATTTTTTTGCTGTTGCAAATATATACAATATGGCTGGAACTCCAAACCAATCCCGCACAAAAAGTTATCCCCTATCGTGAAGTACTTGAACGGATTGTTATAGAACTTTGACGAATGATTTCGATTTACCTCAAAATGGCGATTTTTGACTGCCCTTAATCGGCTCCGGGTACCAAAAATCCCTGTTAATCAACTGATTGACAGGGATTTTCTCTTTGAAGCGGAATACTCCTGTTCGTCCACTTCGGCGAAAGCCCGCTCGAAATCTTTTTGGTGAGATAGCACGAGCTTTTCCATTGGCGGGAACGTAGCGTCGAACATCTCCAGCCCGCTTTCGTCGGGATAGAGCGCTTCGGAGAATTTGAGTACGCCCGCCACTCCGTTCAAAGCCCCGTCGTACAGCGGCAGAGCCATGATGCCGGTATAGAACTTGCCGTCGGGCATAGAGATGTTCCACTTTTTCGTGCCGACGAACCCGTAGGGATGGTAGTGATATGTGAACCCGCCAAGCACGATGGCGCGGTGTCCGAGGGCTCGGGCACGGTCGATGGCGTGGGTTATCAACCGGCGACCAAGCCCCTGCCGGTGTAATTCCGGCGTAATGCTCACCGGCCCGAGGTGGATGACCGGTATCTCCTCACCCGACGGATTCACCACCCAAGCGCGGGTGAAATGGATGCTTCCGACGATCTCGCCCTGTCGCTCTATCACAAAAGAGAGTTCCGGCATATAGTCCGCGTGATGGCGCATTGTGTGGACAAGGTGATGCTCACTTGCGCCCGGAACGTACAAATTCCAGAACGCATTGCGAGTGATCTCTTCCACTCGCCGATAATCGGTGGGCTGTTCGTTTCGTATCGTAACCGTGATTCGGCCTAAATCGTCTATCGATGTTTCTGTGATTTGTATGTTTTTAGTATTCATTGTTTTATTGCGTGTTAGTGGCTTCGGCAAAAATACGAAATCGTTTTCACAAACGGGACGATATAGGTGGTGCCGCTCAAAAAGTCAGTTAAACACGATTTTTGCAGGGGCGACACCGACCGTGATGCTCCACAGAAGCCTCCCCGCAGGCGAATAGCAGTGCACCCTGCCGTCGGCGACGAAGCCCGCCGCGTCGGTCACAAAAATCTCGCTGCTCTCGGGCTCGATAGCTACCGCATAAGGCGTAACTATTTGACTATCAGTACCATCGGTGATGAAACTGCCACGCACCGCGCCCTCCGAAAACAGGGAATATGAGATGGTCGCCGCATAGCCGTTCGCCGGATCGTAGAACACCCCGAGCGAGTAAATCGCCCCGCTCTTCACCGCCACGGACGAACCCGTTATGGGTAGCTCTATGACCGTATCTTGCTGTGTATCAATCATATAGAGGTTGGTGGCCATCCACGGAACGGCAACCAACTTGCCATTTCCGGCATCGACCAGAGTGCGCAAATTGGGCGCGACACGAAATTTTTTCACCTCGGTGAAGGTTGCAAGGTCGATCACACTCACGCGGTCGTCATACATCGGCGCAACGCAACTGCCTGAGTTACATACATATAGCTGTTCGCCAACGACCGCGAGACCGTCCGGTTGGAAGCCCACTTCGCACTGACCGACTATGAGCATCGTCCCCAGGTCGATCTTGGTCACCGTCCCGAGATGGTTGCCCTGATCGAAAGTCGCCTCGCCCCACGACGTGACGTATGCAAAACCGCCTTTGAACGCTATGTCGCGCGGATTTCGGAGCGGAATCGTGGCTTCGAGCTCGACGGTTTCAGCCTCGACGACCTGCACCAGACCCGACCCGTTCATCACCGCAAACAGGTGTCCGTCGTGGAGCGCGAGGTCGTTCCCCGTGTCGCCCAGCCCCATCGTTTCGTCGGGATTGCGTGCCTCGAAAATGTTGGTTATCAGCGAGTTAGAGTCGTAGTCGAAGAAGTCGAGGGTGGAGTTGTTCGCCCCCATTTGTCCCTCGTTGAGCACAAAAAATCCTTTACCCAACGTGCGTTCGTCGGGCGGCGGAACGGGATGGTCGTTTTTGCCTTCGCAGGCGATCAAAAGCAGTGCGAAAAAAAATGCTAATCGTCTCATAATGAAATAGTTAAGTTTAATTTAAAGTTAGTTCCCGGCATCGGGTACCACCGCACGACTTCGTAGCGACGGTTGAAAATATTGTTGATGTGGATCGAAATTTTCGCTTTTCCGAGTTCGCGGCCGACCGAAACGTCGTGGGTGTGCCACGCGTCGAGACGGTTCATAACTGTTTGACTACCAATGCGATAGCGTATGCCAGTGAAGATTGCGCTCCAGCCCGCCGACCATTTGGGCCACGACAGAACGGCACCGAACGACCCGCTGTGGCGCGGCAGATAGGGCACGGCATCGCCCCGAGAGGCGTCCTGAAAAGTGTAGCTCAATCGGCTCTTTATCAGCAAGTTAGCTATGCAAAAGCGAGGTTCGACGACTGCATCCACTCCTCGAATTTCGACCTTTCCGAGGTTGAGCATCGTCCACGAAAACTGGTTTGCGGTGGGCGTGGCGACGATTTTGTCGCGCACCCGATTGATGTACGCGTCGACGGAGGCGGTCAGAAAAGTTCCCAGAAATTCCGCGCCCGCGCTCCACTGCACGGCGAATTCAGGTCGCAGGCTGCGGTTACCTAAGTCGTTGTAGTACAGGTCGTTAAAGGTCGGCAGGCGCATCGTTTTTTTGAACATTGCGCGCACCGAAAGGCTTTGCGATACGCTCCACGATGCCGAAACGGAGGGCGAAAAAATGCCCTTTTGCGACGCTGTGTTTTTGCCGAAATCGCGCGTTGCGGTCCACAAAACGGAGGCTTGAATGTTCACTTTGCGCAGGTCGAGAGCCGTTGCTGCGGAGGCAAAAATGGTCAGGCGGCGCGGGTCGGGAAAGAGTTCGTCGACACGCGGCGAGATTTCGGCGGCGAGCGTATTGTATTGAATATCAGCACTTAACGACGCACTCCAACGTCTGGCAAGGTCGAACAGATTGGCCGCCGAGAGATAAAATTCGCTCTGCCGAAACCGCTGCGAATTGTATCGAGTGCCATCCCACGCCGCCTTGGCCTGTGCCCGAAGCGAGTAGAACGACGTAAATCGTTGACGGACAGTGGTTTGCGCAAAAAACGAAACATCTCCCTGGCGATCGTCGGGAGGCGGCACGGAATCCTCGGCGCGCTTGATGACCGCGCCCGGATAGCCCCGCTCGGAGGCGTAGAAATAGGCCCTTGCACTCCATTCGCCCGTTTTTTGCGAGCCCTGGTTGCCGCCCTCGTGATGCAAATTGCCCATCGCCGACGCCTCGATCCGCAGGAACCTCACGTCGCCGTTGGTGCGCATCCCGACCGTGTCCCAACCCCCCTCGCGCGCGTATCTGAAGCGGTATTTGCCCGACGAATAGAGTCCTTCCGCGCTCACCGAGCCGCTCACGCGGGACGAAAATCGTCGCTCCCACACTGTCGCCGGATTGATTGTGGCAAACGATCCGCCCTTGATGGAGCCGCGGAAATTGTTCGTTTTGCCCTCCGAAAATTGCGGTTTTCGCGGCTCGATATAGAGCCCGCTCGACGAAGCCAACTGTTTGGCTGACAGGAAGATAGAGCCCGCCGAGCCGTTGTAGAGCCGAACGTCGGCGATGTTTTCGAGCGAAAAACGCCCCAAATCGACCACGCCGTTCTGGGCATTCCCGAGGGCGATCCCGTCGTAGAAAACGCCCGTGTGTTGGCTCCCCAGGCCGTGAACGTCGACGGTTTTCATTCCGCCCACGCCGCCATAGTCTTTGATCCGGACGCCCGAAAAATGGCGCATCGCTTCGGCCACCGAACCCGACGACAAAGCCGTAAGTTGCTCGTTATCAAGCGATTGCATAACAGTGTTCCGTGCCTCTCTCGAAGCCGAAATCACAACACTATCCACCCGCACGACACTCTGACCGGCCGCGGCGGATAGACAAAAAATAGCCAAAAACAGCAAAAAACTGCGTTCCATTCTCTGTGGATTCAGTTAAACAATCGAGAACCGCAATCGTTTGGATTTTCTGACTCGGCGTTTTGGGGGCGAAAACCCCTCAACGAACCTTACAGTAGCAGGAACTGTTGCCGCTTTTCACGGCATTCCCCAACCGATTGCGGGTGCAAAGATAATTGAAAATTGAAAATTGACAATGGAAAATTTAAAAAACACCCACTGCCGCAGACCAAAAAATCAATCAGAATTCCACTCCTCGGTGTCGTAAACGACAGGACGAGAAGGCTCTAACTGTTTGAGTATCAGGTAGTTTTCGTAGAGATTGATCCCGTTTGCCGAGCCGTCCGCAGCAAGCGAAAACATCGCCACCGAGGGATGATTCTTCGCGCGGTGATACATCGCAAGGGCGCGCCGGCGATACTCGTCCGAAAAAGCCGGATCGTTCGACGGATTGCCACCGCGACGGCGACTCTCGCCGCTCTTATGGGTGTCGATGTCGGCCGTCGGACAGACAAAAATCCCCACTCGATCGCACCTGTCGTAGAACTCGTCCGAAGCAGGTAATCCTGTGAGTATCAACAAGTTAACCCCTTCGGACTTAGTCTTCTCGACACTATCTTTCGACGGATCGAATTTCCGCGACACAAACTTCCGCACACCCTCGCGCTGGAAAGCAACCTTGTACGACACACGCTCCCTCGTGCGGCCGTTTTGGGTGGTCTTAACAACGAGCGAATAGAGGTTCGGCTCCTCGATTTTCCACTCCTTCGCCCCGCGGACGTTGGCAAAAAATCGCACCGTGTCGTCGCGCCGCATATCGAGCGAAAAGTCCTTGTCCTCCCACGCAACCACCTGACCATCAGGCGATAAGAGTTCGTACGCAACATTGTACGTCAGCTCGTTCAGTCGATGGGAGCGCATCACCACCCCAAGTTCCAGCAGACCATTGGCATTCTCGAACCTGCTTTTGACGCTGATGTCGCGCACGCGCATAAGCGGCTGGGACAAAATTTTCACTCCGCCCAGCAATTTCGGCTCGGTTTCGGGGTGCGAATCCTCCAAAATTTCGGCCTCATAATGCTCCCTGATCACGATTTGCAATTCGTTCACCCCTTCGCGCGACGCTTCGGTGATGTCGAACTCGGCAGGCTCGGCACCGATCGAGTTCTCGGCAACTTTTCGGCCATTGACGTTGACGGTGTATGCGCCCGAAACCCCCTCCAAACGCACAAATTGACGTCTGTCGACCCATTCGAACGGGATCCGGAAAGGGGCGGCAAAAGTGGTGCTGTCGGCGGTTTTTGCAACATCGAAATCGCCGATTTCCTGCACCCACTGCGCCTCGCGCCGCACGGTTCCATACCGCGCGGGCTCCTGCGCCGCCGCAAAAACCGGAGTCAACAACAGCAAAAATAGAAGCCTTTTCATTACCTTTGCAAAGATATGCAAAAAAATCGGGTATTCGACCGCGCTCGTCGCAAACATCTGGTGTTGACGCCCGAGGAGGGTGTCCGGCGGCGGATCCTGGCGTTTCTGGCGTCGCGGGTGGACGAAAAACTTATCGCCCAGGAGTACCCTGTGGACGTCAACGGTCAGCCGCAGCGCGCCGACATCGTGGTGTTCGACACTGCGGCGCGCCCTCTGATGTTGGTCGAGTGTAAGGCTCCGGGCGTGAAGATCACGCGGGCGACATTGGCTCAGGCCCACCGTTACAATAGTGTGCTGGGCGCGCGCTATGTGATGCTCACCAACGGCACCGACCACTTTCTCTACGAGCTCGCTCCCGACGGCAACTACCTGACCCTGGGCGAGTTCCCGGAGTTAAGAGTTAAGAACTAAGAGTTAAGAGTGTAGAGTTAAGAGTTAATTTTTGTGGTTTTGATAGTCGAAACCAAGATAGCGACGAGTTCATCACACTCCGAATGCAGGGTTTTGGTCATCTCTTCCGAAACAATCCCTGTTGCGGTCAGCAATTCTATCCAGTAAAGTGTCTCGTGAGCCTCTTTCAGAGAAATGTTCATTTTGGATATGAAATCAGGTCGGCTTTGAGCAAATATAGCTTCGCTGACCAATGCTCCTATGGCAGTTCCGGACTTCAAAAGCTGTTTGCTGAGAACAAATTCTTTCTTTTCCGTCTGAAGCCACTGAGCCATCTTGACGATCCGAATTGCAAAGGCAAAACTCTTTGTCCGCAAAACGCTATCTTTCATATAACAACTCTTAGTTCTTAACTCTTAACTCTTAGTTCTTTAATCTTTAAACTTTGCGCTGAGGAACTCGCGGTGGAGCCTTGCGATGTGGCTCACCGAGATTCCTTTCGGGCATTCGGCCTGGCAAGCACCGGTGTTGGTGCAGTTGCCGAAGCCCAGCTCGTCCATCTTGGCCACCATAGCCTTTGCCCTCCGTGCGGCCTCCACCTTACCCTGCGGAAGTTTAGCCAGCGAAGAGACCCGCGCCGCAACAAACAACATCGCCGAGCCATTCTTGCACGTCGCCACACAAGCCCCGCAACCGATGCACGCCGCCGCATCCATACTCTCGTCGGCATCCTCCTTCGGAATGGGAATAGCGTTGGCGTCCGGAACCCCGCCCGTGTTGACATTCACGAAACCTCCGGCCTGCAATATCTTGTCGAACGCCTGCCGCTCGACCACCAAATCCCTCACAACGGGGAACGCCGCCGAACGCCACGGCTCGATGGTGATGGTGTCGCCGTCACGAAACTTTCTCATATGCAGCTGACAGGTCGTGATCTCGCTGTCGGGTCCGTGTGCATGGCCGTTGATATAGAGCGAGCACATCCCGCAAATCCCCTCGCGGCAGTCGTGATCGAAAGCGACAGGCTCCTTGCCCTCGTGGATCAGCTTGTTGTTCAGAATGTCGATCATTTCCAGGAACGAGGTGTCGGGCGAGATGCCCTCCACGGGATAGGTCTCGAAGCCACCCTTTTCCTTAGCATTTTTCTGCCGCCACACTTTCAGCGTCAGGTTCATCAATTTGTTTTCCATCTTTTTACTTCAAAATTTCCGCAACTTTCGCCTTCAACTCTTCGCCGCGCAGGTTGCGGGCGACGATATTGCCCTGGCCATCCACCAACCAGCTCGCCGGAATGCTCCGAACGCCATACTCCACGGCCGCGGGCTCTTCCCAACCCTTCACGCTACCGACGTGAACCCAATCCATCGCGTTGTCCTTGATAGCCGCACGCCATGCGTCACCGTCGTCGTCCAACGAGATGCCGAAAATCTCGAACCCTTTGTCGTGATACTCGGCATAAGCCTCCTTCAAATAGGGCAATTCGCGCATACAAGGCCCGCACCAGCTCGCCCAGAAGTCGATCAGGACGAGTTTATTGCCAGCCACAACATCGCTCAACTTAACCTCGTTCCCTTCCGGCGAAGTGCTGATAACTTCGATGTACCTGCCTGAGAACTTCGCCTCCAACGCTTTCTGGGCGTCCATACTTTCGCGGAACTTCACCATTGCGGGCATTGCCTGCAATTCGGGCGTGAACTTGTCGAACAGATCGAAATATTCGGGCTGGGCAACGATGTTTCCGCTTCCCGTTGTGTTCATCTCGATGAACATACTCGCCCCCTGTTCGTTATACAGGTTGGCCTCCACAAAGGTGCGGCACATATCCGAGTACTGTTCGATCATCTTGTTGTATTCCGCCATCACCTCTTCCGTGATGTCCTCGCCGCTCGACGTTGCCTGGGCAACGTAGGCCTCGATCTCGGCACGCTTGGCGTCGATGGTTTCACGGGTAACCTCTTTTGCTCCGCAGCTGACGAGCAGCACGGCGGTCAGTAAAAAAAACAGTGTTTTCATAATAATATGTTTTAAAATTATCCAAATAACATAACTTGCAAAGCAAGTTATCAGCCCGTCGCCGCCCCCAGCGGCGGGCTGTGGTTCGACAAGCTCACCAACCAGCCCCCGCTCGGCGACGTGCTTAATCCTTGTAATTACGTTGCGCCGGATGGGCCACTTCGAAGTGCAGTTCCTCCTTGTGCATAACCGGAGCAGCATCCTCGCCCTTGTACTCCCACGCCGCAACATAGGCATAGTTCTTATCGTCCCTCATCGCCTCGCCCTCCGGAGTCTGGTACTCCACGCGGAAGTGCCCGCCGCAGCTTTCGTTGCGGTTCAGGGCGTCGCGCGCCATCAATTCGCCCAGTTCCAAAAAGTCCACCAACCGCAATGCCTTCTCCACCTCTTGGTTGAACTCGCCGTTCTGCCCCGGCACATAAACGTCTTTCCAAAACTCCTTCCGCAGTTTGGCAATCTCCACAATGGCCCTTTCCAAACTCTCCTTCGAGCGTGCCATCCCCACATCTTCCCACATCACGTGACCCAATTTTTTGTGGAACTCGTCGACGGTGTGCCTGCCTTTGATCGAAAGCAGCTTCGCGATCTTATCCTCGATAGCTTTTTCGGCCTGCTCGAACGCGGGAGTGTCGGTGGAGACTTTCGGCTCCTGGATCTTTTTGGCCAGATAGTTTCCGATGGTATAGGGCAACACGAAATAGCCGTCCGCCAGCCCCTGCATCAACGCCGAAGCACCCAGCCGGTTCGCTCCGTGGTCCGAGAAATTGGCCTCGCCGATAGCGTACAGTCCGGGAATGGTGGTCATCAGATCGTAGTCGACCCAAATCCCGCCCATAGTATAATGCACCGCCGGATAGATCATCATCGGCTCCTTATAGGGGTCGACGTCAGTTATCTTCTCATACATCTGGAACAGATTGCCATACCGCGCCCGAATCACATCCACTCCGAGGCGTTCGATGGCGGTCTTGAAGTCGAGGAACACGGCCAGCCCCGTCTCGTTCACCCCGAACCCTGCATCGCACCGCTCCTTGGCCGCCCTCGAAGCGACGTCGCGCGGCACAAGGTTGCCGAACGCCGGATAACGACGCTCCAAATAATAGTCCCTGTCCTTCTCGTCTATATCGCTCGCCTTCTTCGCCCCGCTGCGAATGGCCTTCACATCCTCCATCTTCTTGGGAACCCAGATCCGCCCGTCGTTCCGCAACGATTCTGACATCAACGTCAGTTTGCTCTGCTGATCGCCGTGCACGGGAATACAGGTCGGGTGGATCTGCGTAAAGCACGGATTGGCAAACGCCGCCCCCTTGCGATAGCACTGAAATGCCGCCGAGCCGTTCGAGTTCATCGCATTGGTCGACAGGAAAAACACATTGCCATAACCCCCCGTCGCCACAACCACCGCGTGGGCCCCGAACCTTTCCAACTCGCCCGTCACCAAATTCCTCGCAATGATACCCTTGGCCTCGCCATCTTCCACCACCAGATCGAGCATCTCGTGCCTCGGATAGCTCTTCACATTGCCCTTCGAAACGGCCCTGTTCAACGCCGCATAAGCACCCAGCAACAACTGCTGACCCGTCTGGCCGCGAGCATAAAACGTACGCGACACCTGAGCACCCCCGAACGAGCGATTGTCCAACAAACCGCCATACTCGCGCGCAAAAGGCACACCCTGGGCCACACACTGGTCTATGATAAGGTTCGCAACCTCCGCCAAACGATAAACATTCGCCTCCCGCGCCCGATAGTCGCCGCCCTTTATGGTGTCGTAAAACAGGCGATAAACCGAGTCGTTGTCGTTCTGATAGTTCTTGGCCGCATTGATACCCCCCTGCGCCGCGATCGAGTGCGCCCTCCTCGGAGAGTCGCTGATGCAAAACACCTTCACGTTATACCCCAATTCGCCCAAACTTGCCGCCGCAGCACCGCCGCCCAAACCCGTGCCGACGACAATGATGTCCAACTTGCGCTTATTGGCCGGACTGACCACCTTGATAGCGGCCTTGTGTGCCCCCCACTTGGCGGTCAACTCGCCCGCCGGAATATTAGAATTCAGTTTCATAACCTACAATAATGACTTAATGAAAAACACAACCACCACCAACGCAAACAGCCCGATCGCCAACGTCGCCCAAACATTGCCCACACACTTCAACCGCGGCAACCACTTCTGATTATTCAACCCGCTCGACTGGAACATACTCCAAATCCCATGCGTCAAATGAAACCACATCGCCCCGAACCAAACCAAATAAATGAGGACATTATACCACTTCGAAAAAACAAACGCGATAAGGCTCGCACCGTCCGCCGGATCCAGTCCGAGCGCATTCTCGTGCCCCCCCATCAACTCCACCAACTGCATCTGCGCCCAAAAATGGGTCAAATGAACCACCAATCCCAACAGCACGACCAGCCCCAGCACCAACATATTCTTGCTCGACCAGCTCACTCCGGGCGAATTTTCCGTCACCGCATAACGCACACTGCCCCGCGCCTTCCGATTTTGCATCGTCAACCAAACGCCATAACCGACGTGAACCAACACCCCGCCGGCCAGCACCAACGTCGCCGCAATGGCATACCAATTGGCCCCCAATACAGCGCAAACCCAGTTATAGGCCTCGGCACTTATCAACGCCACACCATTCATAACCGCATGAAAAGTGACGAACAGCACCAAAAAAGCCCCGCTAATGCTCATCACAAACTTTCGTCCGACCGACGAAGAAACAATAAAAGGAGATTTCATTTTGATATTTTTTTCTATTTTTGTGTTTTACGTCGTTAAAGTGGTCTGTTTTCGAAGCCCGATTTTCGGTCGGTTTCTGGCCCGATTCTCGGCTCGATTTCCGGCCCGATTTTTTCGGCCTGACAAAGGTAATAATAAATATGTATATAAGGAAAGCCCGCGCCGAAGATTTACCGCGTTTGATGGAAATATACTCCGCCGCCCGCGCGTTTATGCGCTCGCGGGGCAACCGTGTGCAGTGGGGTGGGGGTTACCCATCTTCGGAGCTCGTGGCCGCAGGCATCGCCGCCTCGGAGCAATGGGTGGTGGAAGAGGCGGGAGAGGCGGGAGAGGCGGGAGAGGTGGTCGCTACTTTCTGGTTCTCGACCGCCGCAGAGCCCACTTACGCACAGATTTTCGATGGCGCGTGGCTGTCGGACGGCAACTTCTACGGCGTCGTCCACCGGCTCGCTTCCGACGGTTCGACGTCGGGTGTTGGTGCGGCGGTTTTGCAGTGGTGCCTGGCTCGATGCGGCGACCTAAGGGTCGATACTCATCGCGATAACTCGTTGATGCAGAGTCTGTTACGGCGCGAAGGCTTCACTCATTGCGGCACCATCCTGTTGGCCGATGGCTCCCCGCGCGACGCTTTCGAGCGGGTTCTCACTGCCAAAGAGGCCAAAAATCTGGTGCGCGAGCAGGTTCTAATGCAGACGCGACACTCTTTTCCCGAGGGTGCGGTCGCGCTATATTATGCTCTGCCTGGCGAACCGTCGCTGGGCCATTTGCTCGATAAGTGGCTGGGTGTCAGAACGTTAGCTCTGCCGACGATAGAGGGCGAGGCGATGAATTTTCGCGAGTACACCGACCCCGAATGTCTGCGCAAGGGGCGTTTCGGAATTATGGAACCGCACGGCACGCGCCTCGTGCCGCCCGCCGAAATAGGCGTGATGATGGTGCCAGGAGTGGCCTATACTGCTGATGGTCAGCGACTTGGGCGCGGCGGCGGCTTCTACGACCGCTACCTGGCGAACCCTGCCGCGGCGCACATCCATAAGGTGGGGATTTGCCCGCCGCACGGACTCGTGGAGTGGTTGCCGACCGAGCCGCACGACGTTGCGATGGACGAAATCGTTGTGATGTTATGACGCGTAAAGAATTGATGGACAGGCTGTTAGATGCGGCTCGAAAGGTCTATGACGAGCGTGAGGCGAAGGCCGTCGTGTGGTTTTTGACTGAGCGGCTATTCGGTTTTTCGCGCGCCGATGTTGCGTTGGAACCCTCGGCCGAGGTCGATTTTGTTGTCGATCTCGATCGGCTTTCGGACGATATTTCAGCGGCCGTTCCGGTGCAATATATTGTCGGCGAGGCGGAGTTTTCGGGACTGCAATTCGCTGTGGGTCAGGGAGTTCTGATTCCGCGCCCCGAAACCGAGGAACTGGTGCGGTGGGTGACGGAGGATGCTGCCGGACAGGCCGAACTGTCGGTTCTGGATGTCGGAACGGGTTCGGGCGCGATAGCCGTTTCGTTGGCTAAATCGTTGCCACAGGTGCGTGTGACGGCTATCGACGTGTCGGCAGAGGCGTTGGAGTACGCCCGACGGAACAATTTGCGGCACGGGGCGGGAGTGGAGATAGTGCAGGCCGATGTGTTCGATTTTTCGCCCGACCAACAGTTCGATATTATCGTCTCGAATCCGCCATATATTCCTGATAGTGAGCGAGTTACGATGCACCGAAATGTAGTCGGCCACGAGCCTGCCGATGCACTTTTTGTTCCGGACGACGACCCGCTTTTGTTCTATCGCGCGATCGTTCGGTTGGCCCGTCGCAATTTGAAGCCCGACGGGAGATTATATTTCGAGATTCACTCATCTGTCGCCGAAAAAGCGACGGATTTATTGCGTGCCGAAGGGTTCACCCAAGTAGTTGTGCGTCAGGACATTAACGGTCGCGACAGAATGGTACGGGCGACGAAATAATTCGTCCGAAAACTATAAATATAGTAGCAAAACTAAAAATATAGTAGAACGGCAAAAGCAATGTATAAAGAGCGAAAACCGAAGAGTCCCGAGCGGGCATTGGCGTCGCTGATGAGGCTGGCGTCGCGAGCCGAAAAAAGCTCGGGCGACGCACTCCGGCTGATGAGAACATGGGGGCTTTCGGATGACGATGCGCACACCATTCTGGATAAACTTATTGAGCTGCAATTCATTGACGATCAACGCTTTGCGCTCGCCTATGTGCGCGAAAAAACGCGCCTTGCGGGCTGGGGAAGCTACAAAATCCGCTCGGGTTTGATGGCCAAGCGCATCGCTCCCGAGATCATCGACCACGCATTTAGCGAGCTTGAAGATCGCGACAGGGAGGATGGTCAGGAGCGGCTGGAACGCTATCTGGAGCGGAAATTGCGCTCGATAAAGTCCGCCGACAGCTATGAAATCCGCAACAAACTGATCCGCTATGGTCTCTCGCAGGGCCATCGGTTCGACGATATTTCGCCCATTATAGACAAAATTATTTCCGCGAAAAATGAATAGATTTTTGATTCTTTTCGTGCTTCTGCCGCTGTCGGCGAGCGCGCAACCCATTGATTACTACCGCTTTCCGATGGATATTCCGGCGGTTTTTTCGGCCAATTTCGGTGAGATCCGAACCAACCGTTTCCACACCGGCATCGACCTGAAGACCGGCGGATCGGTCGGAAAACAGCTTCGTGCGGCCGCCGACGGCTATGTTGCGCGCGTGACGGTCGCCCCGAACGGCTATGGGAGGGCGATTTACATTGCCCATCCGAACGGCACGACCACGGTTTACGCCCATCTGGATCGCTTCACGACGGAGGTGGAAAACTATCTTCGTGCAGAGCGTTATCGCCTGAGAACCAACGACTTAGACCTCTTCCCACCGGCCGAAAAGTTTCCCGTTAGAAAGGGCGATCCGATAGGATTTTCGGGCAATTCGGGTGCGTCTTCGGGGCCTCATCTGCACTTCGAGGTGCGGGAAACGGCCACGGCTCGCACGCTAAATACGATTGCACGCGGGTGGATCGCGGGCGCGACGAAAGACACCACCAAACCGACCCTGGTGAAGCTGTATCACATTGATATAGACACACTTAGGGGCGTTCCGGTGCACTCTGCGCCGCGGGTTCACGAGCTAAAACGGAGCGCGGACGGGAACTATTCGCTGGCTTCCGAGCAGCCTTTGAAAGCGGGTCCGACGAGCTATTTTGTGATCGAGGCGACCGATCGGCGGCCGGAAGTGACCAATATTTTCGGGATTTTTCGGGTGCGGATGTCGGTCGATGAGCGCGAAAAGGTGGTTTTTGAGAAGGACGGGGTGCGCTTCGACGAGACTCGATATGCTTGTGCATCAACACTTTACGAGCTTCAGCGGCGGTCGCGGAACGAGTTGGTGATGTTGGCCACGAAGGGCGGGAATCGACTGGGGATGTACAAAAAATCGGAGGGGCAGGGGGTGCTGCGAGTTGCTCCCGACGATGCGCCGCGGGAGGTGAAGATCGTGGTCGAGGACGATGCGCAAAACGCTGTGACTGTGCGGTTTACGGTTGTGCCTGACCCTCTTCACGCCGTGCCGCAGACGCCTGCCGGAACGCCCGTGAGCGACTGGAAGGATTTCGTTTATTTTGCGGACGGGATGGCGATAAATATTCCGCAGGGCGCGCTTTACGAGCCGTTTTTCTATACGCAACAGGTTGTAGATCAGCGAGTTACACCTCGTGCCGATTCCATTCGGCCGCTTTCGCCTCTTCATAAACTCGGCGACGGGTCGATGCCGCTGCATAAGGCGGCGCGGGTGACCATTGCGGCCGACGTGCCGGAGGCTCAGCGGGCGCGTGCGTGTCTGGCGAAGGTGGCTGCGAACGGCACTTTGGGTTGGGCCGGTGGGAAGTGGGAAAACGGTGCCGTGGCGGGCTCGGTGCGTGATTTTGGCGTTTTTTGTGTGGTTGCCGACACGGTTCGACCGACTATTTCGATGAACTTTCCGGAGGGTGCGGACCTGACGGGCAGCGCGGGTTTTACGGTGACGGCGAAGGATAATTTTTCGGGCATTGCCGATTTTCGGGGCACGATCGATGGCGAGTGGGTGATTTTTGAGCGTCGGGCGTCGCGCGGCGAGTTCATTCACCGTTTCGACCGTTCGCGCCTTGCTTCGGGGACCCACACTCTCGAATTTAGGGTTCGCGACGGGGTGGGCAACGTGACCGTGATCAAGCGCACGTTTAAGAATTGAGAAGCGAGAGTAGTTGAGAATTGTTTCGGCCTCGCAGAGGCCGTCAGCCCGTCGCCGCCCCCACGCGGCGGGCTGAACTATCGTTCCGCCCTTGCTCGGCGACGTGCTTTCCGCGTAGCTGGACGTCGCGTAGCTAATTCTCAATTCTCAACTCTCAATTCTTAACGCACCTCGACCACCCTTGTGCCGTCGGGTTGGGCGGAGATGACCAGGTGGAGGGCGTCGGCAGGCAACAAGGGAGCGATGCGCTCGGGCCACTCGACCAAGCAGAGCGCGCCGCTATCGAAATATTCGTCACACCCGATGTCCAACGCCTCCGCAAGCGACTCGATGCGATAAAAATCGAAATGATAAACCGTTTCGCCCGCGCCCGTCAAGTACTCGTTGACCAGCGCGAAAGTGGGGCTCGAAACCGCGTCCGCAGACCCTGCGGCACGCATCAAAGCGGCCACCAAAGTGGTCTTGCCGGCACCCATCGCGCCGTGCAACGCAACCACCCCGTGCAGATGGGACAGCAATTCCGCCGCCGCCCGATCGAGATCACCTAAACTATTGACAACCAGCTTCATACCTTTGGCCGAAGAACTATCAGCGGCACCATCATCTCCTCCATCGACACCCCGCCGTGCTGGAAGGTGCCGCGATAATAGCGCGAAAATTGCCCCGCATTATTCTGATAGATCAGATAGTCGCGCCCCATAGCAAAGACGAATGTGGAGGAGAGGTTGCTTCGCGGCAGTTGGATATCTTCGGGCTTCAGCGCTTCGAAAACCTCTTTTGGGCTGTATCCGGCGAGCCGTTTACCCGTTTTATAGCGCAGATTTTGGGAAGTTTCGCGGTCGGCTATCATTTTCACGGGGGTGTCGACCCTCATCGTGCCATGGTCGGAGGTGATGACCACCGTGTGGCCGCGGTCGCGCAACAGGCGCACCAGAGTGAGCAGTTCGCTGTGCTCGAACCACGATCGGGTGAGCGAACGAAAGGCGGCATCGTCCTCGGTGAGTTCGCGGATAATCTCCGTTTCGGTGCGGGCGTGGGAGAGGATGTCGAGGAAGTTGTAGACTATAACCGAAAAGTCGGCGTCGTAGATGCGCCCCATATTTTCGATCAATTTGCGCCCTTGCTCGGGGCGGACAAGCTTGTCGAACGTAACTTTGCGGTCGGACAGACCGCACGAGGCCACCAGGGCGCGCAGGAACTCCTCTTCGTGCTGGTTTTTGCCGCCCTCCTCGTTGTCGAAAAGCCACATTTTCGGTGTTCGACGACTGATTTCGAGCGGTGTCATTCCGGCAAAGATGGCGTTGCGGGCGTACTGGGTGGCGGTCGGCAGGATGGCGCAATAGAGGTCGTCCGTCTCCACCGAATAGCCCTCGCCCATCAGGTCGCGAACGGACAACCATTGGTCGTACCGGAAATTGTCGATCAGCAACAACGTCACCTTGCCACCCTGTTCGAGGAGCGGAAAGACCATCTCGCGCAACAACGTATGGGACATCACGGGGGTCTCAGATGCGCGGCCATTGACTATTTCGGCATAGTTCTTCCGGACGAATTTGCCGAACTCCACTCCTGCCTCCTCGCGTTGATAGGCCAGCACTTCGCGTATGCTTTCGTCGGGGTTGGCGGCCAGCTCCAGCTCCCAGCCCACCAGCTTGCGATAGATTGTTTTCCAGTCGCCGAAGGTTGCCGCCGCACCAAGTTGGGAGGAGATGCGCCCGAACTCGGCACGATAGTCGGCCGTCGATTGCGACGACACCAGTTCACGCGAGTGCAGGTTTTTCTTTATCGACAGCAACACCTGGTTGGGATTGACGGGTTTGATGAGATAGTCGGCAATTTTGGAGCCTATGGCTTTGTCCATAATTTGCTCTTCTTCGCTTTTGGTGACCATAATGACGGGCAACTCGGGCCGCAGCTCCTTGATGTGGGGCAGGGTTTCCAGTCCGGTCATTCCGGGCATCATTTCGTCGAGGATGACCAGGTCGAAACCTCCCGATTGCACCATTTCGATGGCGTCGTAGCCGTTGTTACACCCTTCTACCGTGTAGCCTTTGTCGGTCAGGAAAAGGATGTGTGGGCGCAGGAGCTCGATCTCGTCGTCGACCCAGAGTATTTTTGCGTTATTCATTAATGCAAATATAGAAAAAAATGTGGCGTTATTGTTTCCGATTCAAAATAAATCGCTATATTTGCGTGCGCTTTTGCCTCTAATAATGAGGCAGTTAGGCGACGTGGCGGGGGTCCGGACAATTATAAATACTATACAGACTATGACTAAAGCTGATATCGTGACGAGCATCACACGGCAGACAGGTGTCGAAAAAGCGGTCGTTTCCACCGTCGTGGAGGCTTTTATGGATGGGATAAAGGACGCTATGGGCAAGCACGAGCCTGTATATCTCCGCGGTTTCGGGAGTTTCATCGTCAAGAAACGGGCGGAGAAGGTGGCAAGAAACATCACCAAGAACACCTCGATAACCGTTCCGGAGCACCATTGTCCCGCGTTTAAGCCGGCCAAGGAGCTTTCCAGCGGGGTTAGGCACAGGAGCTGATTTTTTGTTAGTTAATATTATATTTTTTTAAAGGAGGGAAGAACTATGCCGAGTGGTAAGAAGAGAAAAGGACACAAGATGGCTACACATAAGCGCAAGAAGCGTTTGAGGAAGAATCGTCATAAGAAGAATAAGTAGCCGTTTTTTTTCGAAGCCGGATTTATTTCCGGCTTTTTTTAAGTTATGAACAAAGAATTGATCATCAATGTTTCTCGCGGCGAGGTGAATATCGCCCTTGCGGAGAACAAGGAGTTGGTGGAGTATAGCAAGGAGCGGGCCCAGACGGGTTTCGCCGTGGGGGACATATATCTGGGTAAGGTTCGCAAGATTATGCCGGGCCTGAATGCCGCTTTTGTCAATATCGGGAGCGAGAAGGATGCGTTTATCCACTATTTGGATTTGGGGCCGCAGTTCGATACGCTGCACAGGTTGTCGAAGATGTTCGCGGAGAAGAAGCGCATCCCGATGTTCCACAATTTGAAGATGGAGTCTGCTCTGGGCAAGAGCGGCAAGATAGGGGACCACATCAAGGTCGGCGACCAGATCATTGTGCAGATAGCCAAGGAGGCTATTTCGACTAAGGGGCCCAGATTGACGGCCGATATTTCGCTGGCGGGGAGGCACGTGGTGTTGTTGCCGTTGAGCAACCGGATACATATTTCGCAGAAGATACGCCAAAATTCGGAGAAGAAGCGGCTTAAACGCATAGTCGACGAGGTGCTGCCGAAGAATTACGGGGTGATAATCCGCACTGCGGCGGCGGGGATGACGGATGGCGACATCGAGCAGGACATTCGCTCGTTGCTGGCCAAGTGGGAGGCGGCGTTGGTGAAGATGCGCAACCTTGCTCCGCCGGCGTTGGTGAGCGAGGAGATGAATCGGGCGACGAGTATGATCCGCGACCAGTTGAATGGCGATTTCAAGGCCATTTGGGTGGACGATGCAGGGACTTATGAGGATATAAGGGAGTACATTAAGGTAATTGCGCCGGAGCGGAGCAAGATCGTGAAGCTGTATAAGGGCAATTTGCCGATTTTCGACAGCTTCGATGTCACCCGTCAGATAAAGTCGCTGTTTGCCAAGCACGTGTCGTTGAAACGCGGGGCGTACCTTATTATAGAGCACACCGAGGCTTTGCACGTAATCGACGTTAATAGCGGCAGCCGGACGAAAGTGGAGGGCGATCAGGAGAAGACGGTGATGGAGGTGAACCTGCAAGCCGCCGAGGAGATTGCGCGGCAGTTGAGGCTGCGGGATATGGGTGGCGTGATCGTTGTCGACTTCATAGATCTGCACAGGGGCGAGAACCGCCAGCAGCTCTATGAAAAGATGTTGCAGGCGATGTCGGGCGACAGGGCCAAGCACACCATTCTGCCCCTTTCGAAGTTCGGGTTGATGCAGATAACCCGCCAACGGGTGCGTCCCGAGGCGATAAGCGAGGCGAGGGAGGTTTGTCCCTATTGTAATGGTACGGGCCAGGTGTCGCCCACGCTGGTTATCGACAAGCAGATAGAGAACCGCGTCTCCTATTTCGTGACCAAGAAGGGGATAAAGAACCTCACCATCAAGGCAAGTCCCTATGTGGCGGCCTATTTGACGAAGGGGCTTTTCTCGTTGAGGTTGCGGTGGTGTTTGCGTTATGGCGCGGCGATTCGTGTGAGGGTCGACCAGTCGGTGGGTATCGGCGAGACCAAGATACTCTCGGCGAAGGGGACGGAGTTGAAATGAGAAGATGATAAGATGAAAAAATGAAAAAATCTTCTTTTCATCTTTTCACTTTTTCATTCTTTCATTTTTTATGAGCGCGGCGAATAAATTGGTGGAAAGTTTCACCGAAGGGGGCTCTTTCGGTGCGTTTGCGCGTGCCGTGGAGCGAGGCGGGACAGTGGGCGTGGAGCGGTTGGCGGGGAGTGCGTTTTCGGTTGCGGCGGCGGGGGGGCTGCGGCGACTGGGCGGGGGG
>DBDE01000034.1 GCA_002293425.1 Alistipes sp. UBA940
ACTCACTGAGGATGAGCGGGTTAAGGTCGCTTCAACGGAGGTTCATTCCGATATTATTGAAGTTAGTCCGTACACCATAACTTACACCGATTATGAGTCGACCGACGGCGGCCCAACCGGCCCCGTAACGTTCCAACTGCCGATCCTCTACGCTACCTGGCCGATGGACAAGGCGTTGCCGGAGGGGATGGAATATGTCGTGGAGGGGGAAATAGCGCAGGCGGAGCCTGTCGCAACAAGAATGACAAGGGCGGCTTCGGACTATCCATACATCCAGCTAATGGCGTACGACAATGTCCTGCAACGTAACGTGCCGCTGGCCTATATGGATGTACGGTACAACGTTACCGGATCGCCCTACGTCCTCTACTACACAACCACCGACGCCAACGGCAGATTCCAACTATCGCTCTACAGCACAACCAAGCCCGCCAGCATATCGCTCGACCTGCATCTGTCCTATTCCAATACAGAAGACCACTGGATGATAACCACCGACACCAGTTCGGCATCCATCTTCGCCGCCGTCAGCACCTATCTTTCGCCGACAGTTATGCAGGGCGGCACCCAAACCATTGTCGTGCCCGAAGGTACCCGCAACGCCAACACCATCTTTCGCGCCGCAACCTACTTCTACCGCACCCAAACCGACTTCCCGAGGTACACCATGTCGAGATCGCTCAAGATAGAAGCAAGCGAAAGTTATGCAGGATCGAAAACGGGATATTTCACAGGATACACAACAAACAATCCTCATATACTGGTTTACCGAAGTGGCACGGCTTTTGGCACTACCCTTCATGAATTGGGGCACTTTACCCATTATCGTGGTTATGAAGCTGGGTTTTTAGCAACTGCCAAACGTTTATTGAGTGAATCTTTTGCATCCTATTTAGGCTGGTATTTGGGGGAAAAATATTATAAGTCATTCGGTTGGACACCAAGTTACAGTGGACATAATGTCACAGGGAATAGCAATCAAAAGTGGAACAAAGATCGCCACGTACCGGCTACTCCGCTAAGTTCTGATCCAGGCTGGTATTCTCCCTTGTTTATAGATATTACGGACTATTACAATCAGCAACAGGATTATTCCACATATTTATGGGATGAGTTTAACGGAATTCAGCCGTATACAATATGGTATAGTATAATCACTCAATGCTCCGATTGGGCAAGTTGCAGGCCGCTCATAAAGCGACAACTGACCTCGACACAGCGATATTCGGAGGCTGCAATAGAGGCATATCTGGCAAACTATGATCATTGGCATAGTAATTATGATAATTAAAAACTTATGATGTTTATGAAAAAGATAATTTTTGCGCTGTTGGCAGTGCTGTTTTTTGCAGGATGTAAAAAGAACGAAGCTCCGGCATTGAATGGAACCGAATGGAGGTATTCGGAAAATCATTACACGCTTGAACTCTCGTTTGCCGAAACACAATTTACCCTGACAATGACTACATCGGACGGAGAAATAACAACGTCTTCGGGCACATACACCTACGACCATCCGAAAGTGTTGTTCGATTTGCCCGAAGATCACTTCATATTGAGCAGAAATGGGCTGGTGGAGGGCGATACGATGCTTGTGGAGATAGTTGTCGGTGATTTAGGACATCCGTTTAGATTCCACCGCATCAATTGATTATGAAAAAGCTATTTGTTTTATTTGCAATAATTTTTGCATTTGTTGCGTGTGAAAAGGATGATAATGAGTTGAAATCATTGGAAGGAACTGTTTGGGTAGCTGCCGACAGTTATGTTGCGATAAAGTTGAGTTTTTCTGACATTGAAATTACCGTAGCCGGTAATTTCAATGATGGAGAGGTTGTAGAATTCACAGGAATGTACACATACAATCATCCGAAAGTCGTTGTGGATATGGGCGCGGGCGTTTATGTTCTCGATGCTACTGAACAAAATCCCGGGATTGTCGACGGGAATACTTTGGGGATCGGCGTATACGAAACTCTCGATTTAATCGGCTGGTGGGAATTCCACCGCGTAGACTGATTCCATCTATCCTGTCTTAATTCTGCCTCCCCACATCGGGGAGGCATTTTTATTGCAAAATATCCTATTTTATACTAAATTTGTCCCAATTATGAAAAGCAGAATAGAACAATTGTTGGCCGAGGTGGAGGCGTTTGCGGGCAAGGCCGCCGGCGAAGTCGAAGAGTTCCGCATCCAAATGCTCGGCAAGAAGGGGAAAATCACCGCCCTGCTGGAAGAATTTCGCGAAGTCGCGCCCGAACTGAAAAAAGAGTTCGGCCAAAAACTCAACGCCCTGAAAGTAGCCGCCTCCCAAAAGATCGCCGAGCTCAAAGCGCGCTCTG
This sequence comes from Alistipes sp. UBA940, assembly GCA_002293425.1. Taxonomy (GTDB): domain Bacteria; phylum Bacteroidota; class Bacteroidia; order Bacteroidales; family Rikenellaceae; genus UBA940. Next base: position 2,343 of record DBDE01000034.1, read on the forward strand.
ACGAAGGTACCGCCCAAGGTCCGACCATCGACGATCCCACGCGTCCCGGGCACGGAACGGCAAGTGCGGCGGGTACCAGACACCCCATCTCGTTGGTCAGGGGCGAGATATTGCGAATTTTCGACCGATTGGGCTACACCGTTGCCGACGGGCCCGAGATCGAGGATGACCGTCACGTCTTCGGGGCACTCAACTTCCCGCCCGAACATCCGGCCAGAGATATGCAGGACACGTTCTTTATCGAGAAGGACATTTTGCTCCGCACCCACACCAGCTCCATTCAGGTTCGGGTGATGGAGACCCAGCAGCCCCCGATAAGGGTGGTCTGTCCGGGCAGGGTTTTCCGCAACGAGGCGATTTCGTACAGGGCCCACTGCATCTTTCACCAGATAGAGGGATTGTACATCGACGAGGGTGTGTCGTTTGCCGATATGAAGCAGACGCTGTTGCACTTTGCGCGGGAGATGTTCGGGGAGAAGAGTCGGATTCGTTTGCGTCCCTCCTATTTTCCATTCACCGAGCCGAGTGCGGAGATGGATGTGTCGTGCAACCTGTGCGGCGGCAAGGGCTGTCCGGTGTGTAAGGGTACGGGCTGGCTCGAAATTATGGGGTGCGGAATGGTCGACCCCAACGTTTTGACGGCTTGCGGGATAGATGCCGAAAAGTACACCGGCTTTGCGTTCGGGATGGGCATCGAGCGGATAGCAATGTTGAAGTATGGGGTGGGCGATCTGCGCCTGTATTTTGAAAACGATGTGAGGTTCCTTCACCAGTTCGATGCAGCTGTATAAAGTGAAAAACGAAAAACTAAAAGTGAAAAATTCAGGTGCCGTAAAGCGGCAGGCTGTGCTGTATCTTATCCTTTCTTCATTCTTCACTCTTCACTCTTCATTCGCTCAGGTCGTGCCCTATTCCGACGGGGTCCGGTTGGCGTCCGAGGAGAGATACGCTGAGGCGCTGGCTGCTTTTGAAACCGCTTTGACCATCGAGCCCAACCACGATCCGTCGCTTTATGGTGCGGCGCGGGTGTTGGCACAATCTTCCGACGTTTCCGATCTGAAAAAGGCTTTGGCGTACTCTTTGCGGGCCGTCGGGTTGGATGCAGGGAACAGTTCCTATGCCGAGTTGAGAAGAAACCTGCTTTCGCTGGTCGATGTCCGGCTGGGCCGGGCGTGGCGTGACAAGGATATAGACACAGGGCTGGAACTCGTTGCGCTTAAACGGCTCCAACCCGAGACCGAACCTGTGGAGGGTGCGATGATGGAGATGAGCGTGTTGCAGTTGGGCGGCAGGTTGCGCGAGGCCAGAAAGGTGGCCGAGGGTGCTTTGCGGTTGGCCGCCACCGACTCGTTGAAGAGCGAGTTGCACGGGGCGATAGGCTCGTTGTGGCACGAACAGGGCGACGACCGACGGACATTCGACCACTATGACATTGCGCTCAAATATAATCCGTCCAACGTTTTGGTGTTGAACAATTATGCCTATTACCTCGCCGTGACGGGGCGCGAGTTGGATCGGGCGTTGGGGATGGCGGTGCGTGCGACGAAGCACGAGCCCAACAATCCCACCTATCTCGACACTCATGCGTGGGTGCTGTACAGGTTGGGCGATTATGAGGGGGCGAAGGAGATTATGCGGCGGGCTTTGGTGCTGGACGGCGAGCGTTCGCCGGAACTTTTGCGCCATTACGGCGATATTTTGAGGGCGTTGGGCGATGAATTTATGGCGGAAGTCTACTTTCGCCGCGCGGAGACGGCAGAAGAATGAATAATGAAAAATGAAGAGTGAAAAAAGATTTGTTTCTATGAAAGTGTTGCGTAACTTCTGCGTAGCCTCTTTCTTCATTCTTCATTCTTCATTCTTCATTTGCCAGGCACAAGACTTGTCTGCGCTTGAGGAGTCGATAAAGCAGGCGCGCGAGCAGTTGGCGCAGATAGAGCGGTTGACGGGGCTGAACGCCGAGAAGACCTCTTCGTCGCAACGGTCGCTGTCGTTGACGCGCAATAAGGTGAGTGCCCAGCGCAAAGTGGTCACGGGGCTCGACGGGCAGGCTAAGAGTTTGTCCTCCAAGATCGCCAGCGACGAGCGGCAGGTGGGACGGTTGGAGACGCAGTTGACGGCACTGAAAAAAGAGTATGGCCAGGGGGTTTATGCCTCGTGGAAGAATCATAAGTTGAATACGGCAACGGCATTTTTGCTGGCTTCGCGCGATTTCAACGACGGGGTTCGGCGGCTGTCTTATCTGAGGCGGTATAACGATGTGCGCTCGGACAGAGGGATGGAGATAGATTCGCTTGCAACGGCCATTCAGCTCAACATCGAGAAGCTGGACAAGGACAAGGCCCGCCTCGACAAGTTGCGGGCGGAAGGCAAGAAGGAGTTGGATGTGTTGGGCAAGGAGGAGAAGAATTACGACGACGCGCTGAAGAAGTTGCGGCAGGATCGCAAGAAGTTGGAGGCGGATGCCAAGAAAGAGAGAGAGCGTATTGCGGCGGCCCAGCGCGAGATCGATCGCATAATGGCCGAGGCGGCAAGGGCTGCGGGGCGGAATGTGGATGTGGTTTTGAGCGGTCGGTTCGAGGAGAATCGCGGGAAGCTGCCTTGGCCGGCGGGGGGAGCAGGGGCGGTGATAGATCATTTCGGGGTGATTCGCGGGGCGGACGGTATTAGTCGCGATTCGAAGGGGATAACGATTGCCACTCGTCGCGGGGCGGAGGTTCGGGCGGTGTTTGACGGCGTGGTGTCGGGTGTGCATAAGATCGGCCAGTTCGATATTTGCGTGTTGGTACGTTCAGGGGCTTATGTGGTTTTGTATGGCAATTTGGCGGATACGCGGTTGAAGAAGGACGACGTGGTGATGTTGGGCGACCGCATCGGGCGGGTGAATGGCGGAACGGATGAGAGCAAGCATTTGGTGATTCTCCAAATCTGGCACGAAACCACCCCGCTCGATCCCGAAGCGTGGCTTCGCAAATGAAAAATGAAGAGTGAAGAAAGGAGCTGCGCGAAACGTCATTGCGAGGAACAACGCCGGCGAAGCAATCTTCAGATTGCCGCGCGATGGGCAGGGGCGTGAGGTGTGCCAGATAAAAGCGAGGGGTGGCGTCAGTACGCCACGCGCACTATTCCTTAGAATGTTTTGCGGGCGTATCTTACGTGGCCCGAGCGAGTTAGATGGCACACCGACTACAGCCCCGAGCGGTGGCCGAGCAAGAAAAATGATACTTAAAAATTCTAAATATTATGAACATCACAGATTTAAATCCGAAGAGAGTTTGGAGCCATTTTGCCGACATTTGCCGCATTCCCCATCCGTCCCACCACGAGGAGAAGATCAGGGAGTTCATCGTCGAATTTGCCAAAAAGAACGGCCTCGACGTCACTCAGGACGAGGCCGATAATGTCATCGTGCGCAAACCGGCCACCAAAGGGATGGAGGACCGCAAGGGCATCGTGTTGCAGGCCCACCTCGATATGGTGCCGCAGAAGAACAACGACACCGTGTTCGACTTCGAGAAGGACGCAATCCAACCTTACATCGACGGCGAGTTGGTGAGGGCCAAGGGGACGACGCTGGGGGCGGATAACGGTATAGGCGTGGCGGCGATTATGGCGATTTTGGAGAGCAAGGAGGTTAAGCACGGGCCGATCGAGGCGTTGTTTACGGCCAGCGAGGAGACGGGGATGAACGGAGCTTTCGGATTGAGGGACGATGAGTTGAAGGGCGAGATAATGTTCAATCTCGATTTGGAGGACGAGGGAGAGTTGTGTGTGGGCTGCGCGGGCGGGTTGGATGCCAATATTGCGCTTCCATACTCCGCCGAGGCTGCTCCGAAAGGGGGTTATGTTGCCGCTGTGGTTTCCGTCAAGGGTTTGAAGGGTGGTCATTCGGGGTTGGAGATAATTTTGCAGAGGGGCAATGCCGGAAAGTTGTTGTTCAGAACTCTTTATCCCCATTTGGATCGGGGAGTTTTGTTGGCTTCGGTCGACAGCGGGGGGTTGAGGAACGCCATTCCGCGCGAAGGGCAGGCGGTGGTGTTGGTCGGAGAGGATTATTATGGCACCTTTGTCGATGCGGTGTCGGCGATGGAGCGGACGGTGAACAGCGAGTATAAGGGCATCGAGGATGCTATTTCCATATCGGTTAAGAAGTGCGATTTTCCGGAAAGCATCATTCCTTCCGATGTTGCGCACAAGTTGGCCTCGATGGTCGGCTTGTTCCCGGGCGGGGTGGTGAAGATGCACACTTCGATTCCGCGTTTGGTGCAGACTTCGAACAATCTGGCCCGGATCGTGAGCGACGGAAAGGCTGTTCGGATGCAGTCGCTTATGCGGTCGCAGGTGAGGAGCGAAAAGGAGTATGTGGCCGAGCAGATAGCCTCGTTGTGTGGTTTGGTGGGTGCGACGGTTGAGTTTACGGGAGGTTATGATGGTTGGAATTTGGACGTGAATGCTCCGATAGTGAAGCTGATGAGCGACAGATATGAAAAGTTGTATGGATCGAAACCTCACATTGTGGCTGTTCACGCGGGGTTGGAGTGCGGGATTATCGGCGGTACTTATCCGCGGATGGAGATGATCTCGTTCGGCCCGACGATACGCTTTCCTCACTCGCCGGACGAGCAGGTGGACATAGCCAGCGTGGGTAAGTTCTATGACTTTTTGGTCAATACGTTGGAAAATGCACCTGTGAAATGAGACTTTTCCTATTTCTTTGTTCACTCTTCATTTTTCATTCTTCATTTGCTTTTGCGCAGGAGGCGGCTTGGTCTGCTTCGGTGAGCGAGGTGGGGGGGGGCGAGTATGAGGTTGTGTTTGAGGCGAGGGTTCCGCCCGGGTGGCACCTTTACGACTTGGGGCCTTATAAAATTGCGGGGCTGGCGACGGGGTTCGATTTTTCGTTGTCGAACGGGGTTGAGCTGGTGGGCACACCTTATGAGATCGGCGAGCCTGTCCACAGGATGGACGAGACGTTCGGCTTCGAGACGGGGTGGTATGAAGGCACGGCACGGTTCGGGCAAAAAGTCAAGGCGTCCGAAAATGCAGTTGTGGCGGGCGAGGTGGAGTATCAGATTTGTCAGGACGCGGTGGGGTGTATTCGCGGAGTTTGGGAGTTTTCGGTTCCCATCGATAGCAATTCGTCCGCCCCAGCCCCCCCCCTGGGGGCGGACGACGACTTTGCTTTCGCAAAGTCGCAATCACCCTCAACCCCTTCCGGAGGGAAAGGACTTTGGTCAATGATCCTCGAAGCCATTTTGTGGGGATTTATGGCGTTGCTTACCCCTTGCGTTTTCCCGATGGTTCCGATGACGGTTAGCTTTTTCATCAAAGACAGACTGTCGCGGTTGCGGGCGGTGGTTTTCGGGCTGTTTATTGTTGCCCTCTACACCGTGCCCATCGGGGTTATCATTTTGATTACTCGGGTTGCGGGAGGCGAGGCGGTCACGGCCGATATTTTCAATTGGCTGGCGACCCATTGGGTGCCCAATGTGTTGTTTTTCGTGGTGTTTATGCTGTTTGCCGCGTCGCTGTTGGGGGCTTTCGAGATCAGGTTGCCTTCGCGGTGGTTGAATAAGTCCGACCAGAGGGTGGAGCGCGGGGGATTGGTGGGAGTGTTCTTTTTGGCTTTGACGCTGGTGTTGGTGTCGTTTTCGTGCACGGGCCCCATTGTCGGCACGGTGCTGATCAAGTCGACGGGCGGCGAGTTTTGGGCACCGATTCTCACTATGCTGGTTTTTTCGACCGCTTTTGCTTTGCCGTTCACGCTTTTGGCGTTGTTTCCCGCGCTGCTCGACAGGCTGCCTAAGAGCGGCGGGTGGTTGGGGAGCGTGAAGGTGGTTTTGGGGTTGGTGGAGATTGCTTTGGGGTTGAAGTTCCTCTCGGTTGCCGACCAGACATATCATTGGGGCATTTTGCCGCGGGAGGTTTATTTGGCGGTTTGGATCGTGGTGTTTGCTATTTTGGGATTTTATCTTTTGGGCAAGATCCGGTTTAAGTACGACGCTCCGGTGGAGCACGTCGGGGTTGGGCGATTGGGTTTGGCTGTGGTTGTTTTTTCGTTTGTGGTTTGGTTGCTTCCCGGGATGTGGGGCGCGCCTCTTCATACAATTTCGGGTTATTTGCCGCCCATCACTTCGAATTGGTTCGGGGGGACGCCGCAGACCGACGGGAATATGGGGACGGAGAAGATAAAGTATGCCGACATTCTTTTGTTGCCTCACGGTTTGACGGGTTATTTCGATTTGGAGCAGGGGTTGGCGGCGGCGCGTCGGGAGGGCAAGCCTGTGTTTTTGGACTTCACGGGGCACGGGTGTGTCAATTGTCGCGAGATGGAGGCGCGGGTGTGGAGCGATGGCGAGGTGCTCAGGTTGCTCGGGGAGAAGTATGTTATCATCGCTCTTTACTCCGACGACCGGACGCAGTTGCCTGAAAGTGAGTGGATTACGACCTCTGCCGGACGAACTTTGAAGACTATGGGAAGGATCAATTCTTACATAGTCAACACCCGCTATGGGGTGAGTGCCCAGCCGGCTTATCTCATTTTGGACGCCGAAGGTAATCAGCTAAAACCGACTTATGGATACGATTTGGATGTTGAAGACTTTATAAACTTTTTGAAATGACGAATTTAGAGCCTAAATTGGTGTGGGATATTTTCGACCAAATTACCCGCGTTCCGCGCCCGAGCAAGAAGGAGGGAAAGATCATCGAGTGGCTGGTCGGCTTTGCCGAAAAGCACAATTTGGAATATCGCAAGGACAAGGTGGGCAATGTGGTCATCACCCGTCCGGCGTCGCGGGGGATGGAGAGCGCGCCTACGGTGGTGTTGCAGAACCACGTCGATATGGTTTGCGAGAAGAACAGCGGCGTGGATTTCGATTTCGACAGCGATGCCATCCAAACATATATCGAGGATGGTTGGGTTAAAGCTCGGGGAACGACGCTGGGGGCGGACAACGGCTTTGGAATGGCGGCGGCATTGGCCGTGCTGATCGACGACGATGTTGTTTGTCCGACGGTGGAGGCACTGTTCACGGTCGACGAGGAGACGGGGTTGACGGGCGCGTTCAATCTGGGCGAGGGGATGATAACGGGCAAATACCTTATCAATCTCGACTCTGAGGACGAGGGCGAGGTGTTCATCGGTTGCGCGGGCGGGGTGGACACTTTGGCCTATTTCGATTTTCGGTGGGAGGATGCCCCTGCCGGTTATGAGTTTTTCGAGGTTTCGATAGGCGGCTTGAAAGGGGGTCATAGTGGCGACGACATCGAGAAGGGGCGGGGCAACAGCAATAAGATACTTGCCCGTTTGCTTTACGGTTTTCCCGATTTGCGTCTTGCCACGATAGATGGCGGCAACCTGCGCAATGCTATTCCGCGGGAGGCGCGTGCGGTTGTCGGGGTTCGCGACGGTGCCGGATTTAAGGATTATGTGGAGAGCTTTTCGAAGGATGTTAAGGTCGAGTTGGCATATTCGGACGGGGGTGTGACGGTGGAGGTGAAGCCCGCGACGGCTCGACGGGTGATAGATTCTTCGACCGTGGGAAGGCTCATCGAAGCTCTGTTGGGCGTTCAGAGCGGAGTGTTGGCTATGAGTTTTGCGATGCCCGGGCTGGTGGAAACTTCGTCGAATTTGGCCTCGGTCAAGATTGCGGACGATCGGATTGTTGTTACGACTTCGCAGCGCAGTTCGTTGGAGAGTTCGAAGTGGATGGCCGCTTGGGCGGTGGAGTCGGTTTTCGCGCTTGCGGGTGCTCGGGTGGAGCATTCGGAAGGTTATCCGGGCTGGGCTCCCAATCCCGAGTCGCCGTTGTTGGCGATTGTTACGGAGTGTTATAGGAAATTGTTCCACGTGGAACAGAAGGTGCGGGCTATTCACGCGGGGTTGGAGTGTGGGCTGTTTTTGGAGAAGTTCCCGGGGTTGGATATGGTGTCGTTCGGTCCCACGATCCTCGGGGCCCACTCGCCCGACGAACGGTTGGAGATAGCCAGCGTCGAGCGGTTCTGGAAACTGCTAATCGAAACGTTAAGGGTAATTAGGTAATGAACTACGCGACACTTTTTTCGAGTTCCAAAGGAACTTGTCGTCTTCCCCGCAGGGTGGGCGGGGGGAGACGAAAATTATGCGTCGCGTTAGCTCTTTCTTCACTCTTCATTCTTCATTCTTCATTCGCGACAGCTCAGACGCTTCGTCCGGCTGCCGATTTCGACTCGCTGTTTCGGCGGGCCGAGGCTTATGGCGAGTATTGGGACACGCTCAATCTGTTTGCCTATCGGGGCATCGGCATCAGCAATTTGCCCGAGCAGGTGGAGTTGGAGGTGTGCGATTCGTTGGGACTGGGCTTTCGCGCACCGACGATAGGCAAGGTCATTTCGCGATATGGCATTCGCGGCCGGCGGCCTCATCAGGGCACCGACATTAAGGTGGCGTTGGGACAGCCCGTTTTTGCGGCTTGGGACGGCATAGTGCGCTATTCGCGCTATAATTCGGGCGGGTTCGGCAATTTGGTGATCATTCGCCACGCCAACGGGTTGGAAACCTATTATGCCCACCTTTCGAAGCGTGCCGTTTTGGTGGGTCAGCGGGTCGAGGCGGGCGAGGTGATAGGACTGGGGGGGAGGACGGGTCGCGCCTCGGCGTTGCATTTGCACTTCGAGGTAAGGTGGTATGATCAGAGCTTCGACGCCGAACGGTTGGTCGATTTCGAGACGGGGGCGTTGCGCACCCACACTTTTACGCTCAGCAAGGAATATTTCAGTTCGCGGGCGAGGGCGGGGGCGGACGAGTTGTCGACGACAGATTCGGTTTTGATGGCCGCGACGGCTTCCGCGTCGGAACAGACGCACAAGAATGCGGTGGTGTTGATACCTCAGGAGCTGGAGAACCAGGGGGTTTACCACACGGTTCGGAGCGGCGATACGTTGTGGAGTTTGGCCCGAAAGCACGGGACGACGGTGGCGGCTATCTGCGATTTGAACAACATCACCCGAAACACCACCCTCCGCATCGGCCGCACGTTACAGGTCAAATGAGGCCATCCACGCCCGATATGTGTCCTGTGCGGAGAGACAGGTGTCGGTGAGGTATCCGGGCATTTGGGAAAATTCCCTCAGACCGCGATAGTAGTAGAGTTTGTGCCGTTCGTCGATTATGAAGGGGACAATGTCGTTTCTCAAACACTCTCTGAACATCACCAGCCGCCCCACCCGTCCGTTTCCGTCGGCAAATGGATGGATGCGCTCGAAGCGATAGTGGTACTCGACTATCTTTTCAAATGTTATGTTGCAGGAGCCATACCATCGCTCCAACTCATCCATATCTGTTTCCACATCGGCAGGCAGAGAGGTTTGTGTTCCACCCACCTCGTTGGGCAACCGCTTCCACTCGCCGAGAGCAAACCACTCCTCGGACGCAGCTTTGGTGCCGCTTTTGAGGATATGATGGAGTTTTTTGATCAGTCCATTCCCCAGTGGCTCATTCAACGTGTCGAGCAGGTGATTGAAAGCGGCGAAGTGGTTGGAGGTCTCGATTATGTCGTCCACCGGCAACGCATCCTCATCGCGAAAGCCGATGGTTCGCGTGTCGAAAATATGCAGGGTTTGGTCGTGCGACAGGCGGCTTCCTTCCATTCGGTTGGAGTTATAGGCCATTTCCACCTGCGTTTTGTGGTAAATACCACCGCTTACGCCGGCCTGTCTCTCCTGTTTTAGTCGTTTTACCAGGTCGTTCATTGTGTAAAGATACAACTTTTTCCTATCTTTACGCGTTTATTTCCGGAGAAAACAAGGTGCAGGAATCTATCGAAATACACGGTGCGAGGGTCAACAACCTGCGCAATATTGATTTGTCCATTCCGCGCGACAAGCTGGTCGTTATAACCGGCCTGAGCGGAAGCGGCAAGTCGTCGCTGGCGTTCGACACCATCTATGCCGAAGGCCAACGCCGATATATGGAGACGCTAAGCATCTACGCCCGACAATATGTGGGCAATATGGAGCGGCCCGATGTCGACAAAATAACGAGCCTGAGCCCCGTCGTGGCGATAGAGCAGAAAACCACCGGCAAGAACCCGCGCTCGACCGTCGGAACCATCACCGAGATCAACGACTTTCTCAGGCTCCTCTTTGCGCGCGCCTCACGTGCATTCTCTCCCGTCACGGGTGAAGAAATGGTGCACTATAACGACGAGCAGATAATCAACCTCATCCTGAAAGACTATCCCGACAGAAAAGTGGCCCTGTTGGCACCCATCGTGAGCGGCCGAAAAGGACACTATCGCGAATTGTTCGACACCCTGGTGCGCAAAGGTTTTATGCACGCCCGCATCGACGGCGAAATGACCGAAATCTCGTCCGGAATGAAGCTCGACAGATACAAGGCCCACACCATCGAGCTGGTTGTCGACCGTCTGACGGTCAAGGACGAGAGCCGCGACCGACTGATGACAAGCCTTCGCGAAGCGATGCGGCAAGGCAAGGGAACGATGATGCTCTACGACTATCAGGCCGATGCGGCGAGGTACTATTCGCGCCATTTGATGTGTCCCTCGACCGGAATTTCGCTGCCCGACCCCGCGCCACACACCTTTTCGTTCAACTCACCCCACGGAGCGTGTCCCCATTGCGGAGGTTTGGGATTGGAGCCGGTGACGGAGGATGACGAACTTGCCGAAAAGGAAGACGACGCGCTACCCCCCGAAGTGCCCGAACGGGTGCCGTGTACTGTTTGCGGCGGCACGAGGTTGAAGTCCGACGCGCTAAATTTCCGGGTGGGGGAGTACAATATTGCGCAGTTGAGCGCAATGAGCATCGCCGATTTTGCGGAGTGGATCGAAGGGATAGAGGAGCTGTTCGACGAGAAGGAGCGAAAGATCGCGCGCGAAATAGTCAAGGAGATTGGCGACAGGCTGAGTTTTCTGGTCAAAGTCGGGCTGGGCTACCTGTCGCTGGCGCGCAGTTCGCGGTCGCTGTCGGGAGGCGAGAGTCAGCGCATCCGGCTGGCCACGCAGATCGGGTCGCGGCTGGTCAACGTGCTCTACATCCTCGACGAGCCGAGCATCGGGCTTCATCAGAAGGACAACCGAAAGCTTATCGCCTCGCTCGAAGAGCTTCGGGACGCCGGCAATTCGGTGATAGTGGTGGAGCACGACGAGGAGATGATCCGCAGTGCCGACCACGTTGTCGACGTGGGGCCGCTGGCGGGTCGAAAGGGAGGGCACATTGTAGCCCAGGGTAGCGTGGAAGACATTATCGCCGAGCCCAGATCGATAACGGGAGACTATCTGGCGGGGAGGAGAGAAATTTCGATCCCGAAAAAACGGCGGAAAGGTAACGGACAGAAGATCGTACTGCGGGGCGCGAGCGGCAACAATTTGCGCGACGTGACGGCCGAGTTCCCGCTCGGAAAAATGATATGCGTCACCGGAGTGAGCGGCAGCGGCAAGTCGACGCTGGTAAACGACACCCTGCGGCCCATCATTGCGCGCGAGCTCTACCGTTCGCAGGCGCGACCCTTGCCATACGGGTCGATAGAGGGGTTGGAGAATATCGACAAACTGGTCGTGGTCGACCAATCGCCCATCGGACGTACGCCGCGAAGCAATCCGGCAACATATTCGGGCGTTTTTGCCGACATCCGAAAACTGTTCGAAGCCACGCCCGATGCCAAGATACGCAACTTTGCCGCGGGACGGTTCTCGTTCAACGTTCGCGGCGGCCGGTGCGAAGAGTGCCGCGGCGCAGGAGTGCAAACCATAGAGATGAACTTCCTGCCCGACGTCTATGTAAGATGTAAAGTGTGCGGCGGCCGCAGATACAACCGCGAAACGCTCGAAGTGAAGTACAAAGGCAAAAGCATCTTCGATGTGCTCGATATGACCATCAATATGGCGGCCGAGTTCTTTGCCCACGTGCCCTCGATCCACCGTAAACTCGCTGCCATTCAGGCCGTGGGTCTGGGCTATCTGCGTCTTGGACAGCCCTGCACAACCCTTTCGGGGGGCGAAAGCCAACGAATCAAGCTCTCCTCCGAACTGGCCAAAACCGACACCGGGCGGACACTCTACATTCTGGACGAACCGACCACCGGACTCCATTTCGAAGATGTACGCCAACTGCTCGAAGTGATAAACCTGTTGGTCGAGCGGGGCAACACGATGGTGGTGATAGAGCACAACCTGGATGTGATAAAGATGGCCGATCACATCATCGACCTGGGGCCCGAGGGCGGCTCGGGCGGAGGCGAAATAGTCGCCACAGGTACGCCGGAACAGGTAGCAAAAAATGCCAAAAGCCACACCGGACAGTTTCTCTGGGCTATCTTCCCCAGCTCTCGCGGTCGAGTGAGCGATAATTGATCGCCTCGGCAATATGGGCGGGAAGAATCTCCGGCTCCGAAGATAAATCGGCAATGGTCCGAGCGACCTTAACGATGCGATCATAAGCGCGTGCCGACAACGACAACCGCTCCATAGCGACATTCAACAACTCCGAACACTCGGGCGACAAAATGCAAAACCGCCTCAACATCCGACTATTCATCATCGCATTGGTGTACACCCCCTCGCAATCCCCGAACCTGAGGGCCTGCACATCGCGAGCCGCCATAACCCTCCTCCGTATCTGCGCACTCGACTCCCCGCCGGAAGCCGCCGCCGAAATCTCCGACACAGCCACCGGAACCACCTCGATATGCAAATCTATCCTGTCCATCAACGGCCCCGAAATGCGATTAAGATACTTGAACACCGCCCCGCCGCCACAAACACACTCCTTGGTCGGGTGGTTATAATAGCCGCACGGACAGGGATTCATCGACGCCACAAGGGTAAAATTGGCAGGATACTCGACGCTGTACTTCGCCCGACTGATCCGAATGCCCTTCTCCTCCATCGGCTGGCGCAACACTTCGAGCACCGAACGCCCGAACTCAGGAAGCTCGTCCAAAAACAATATCCCATTGTGCGCCAACGACACCTCCCCGGGCTGGGGATTGCTGCCCCCGCCGATGAGCGCAACCTGCGAAGTGAGATGGTGGGGCGCACGAAACGGCCGCTGCATCAAAAGTCCCCTTTGCGAACCCGCCTTGCCCGCCACCGAATGGATCTTAGTGCTCTCCAAAGCCTCTTCGAGCGACATCGGCGGCATAATGCCCGGCATTCTCCTTGCGAGCATAGTCTTGCCCGAGCCCGGCGCGCCTATCATAATTATGTTGTGACCGCCCGCCGCCGCAATTTCCAACGCCCGCTTAACGTGCGCCTGACCCTTCACGTCGCTGAAATCTTCGGGATATGGGACCTCGCCGTCGTGGGCAGGCATAGAGAAAGCAGCAGGTTCGATGGAGAGTTCCCCGTTAAGAAACCGCGCCGCCTGTGCCATATCGCCCACCCCGATAACATCCAAACCTTCGACCACCGCCGCCTCTTCAACATTCCCCGCCGGCACGATAACCCCCCTGTATCCCCTCTTGTGAGCCTCGATAGCCACCGAAAGCACCCCCTTCACCGGCTTAACCGCGCCGTCGAGCGACAACTCGCCAACAACGACATAGTCCTTCAAAACATCGGCCCCGATCTGCTCGCTCGCCGCAAGAATAGCCACCGCAATAGGCAGGTCGAACGCCGAGCCCTCCTTGCGCACATCGGCCGGAGCGAGATTGACCACCAACCGCTTCCCCGGCATCCGCAAACCGCAATTCTCGAAAGCGGAACGTATCCTGTCCTGACTCTCCTTGACCGCGCTGTCGGGCAGCCCCACCAAATACATTCCGATACCCGCCGAAACCGTCGCCTCGACCGCCACCGGCATCGCATCCACGCCCACCAGGGTCGCGCTGTTGACCTTAACAAACACCTGTTTTCGACTGATTTTTTTAAAACGGTTCGTCCTCCGAATACCGCGCGGGCGGAGTGTAGCTGTTCATCGAGCTCTCCACATCGCCGAACTCGTCGTCGAAGTCGAGGAAGCGCGCCTGCTCCTTGCGGAACCTGAGCCGGACAGTATCAGTGGCCCCGTTCCTATGCTTGGCGATAATGAACTCCGCCAAACCGGGAGGCAAAGGCACATTCTCCTCGTCGACCTTCATTCCAAAATACTCAGGCCGGTGGATAAACGCCACAATATCGGCATCCTGCTCGATAGCTCCCGACTCGCGAAGGTCTGAGAGTTGCGGCTTCTTGCTCCCGCCCCTCAGCTCGGCCGCACGATTGAGCTGCGACAAAGCAATGATGGGCACATTGAGCTCCTTGGCAATAGCCTTCAGCGTGCGCGAAATGCCCGCCACCTCCTGCTCGCGATTGCCGCGAACCTCCTGCGAACCCGTCATCAACTGCAAATAGTCTATCACAATGAGCCGAATATCGTGCTGGGTCTTCAACCTCCGAGCCTTCGACCGGAACTCAAAAACACTCAACGCAGGAGTGTCGTCGATATACATCGGCGCGTCGGCAAAAGGCTTGATACTCTCCTCCAAATGGCGCCACTGCTCGGGCGTCAGCTTGCCCGTCTTCACATCCTTGCCATCCAACTGACTCTCGGCCACGATCAAACGCATCATCAGCTGCGTGGCCGACATTTCGAGCGAGAAGAACGCCACCGGAATATTGTGATCGATCGCCACATTGCTGCGCCATCGACAGCGTGAACGCCGTTTTCCCCATCGACGGACGGGCGGCAACGATAACCAAATCGCTCGGCTGCCAACCGAGGGTCACACGGTCGATGCCCGCGAATCCGCTCGGCACACCGTTGAACGCCCCGTCTGATTTCGACGCCTCCTCGATCGCCTCCATCGTCCGCCGCAAAACATCGCCCGAACTCTGGACACTACGCTGCATATGACCCTCCGAAACGTGATATATCTCATTCTCGGCATAATCTATCAAATCGGTCACATCGACACTCTCGTCGTAAGACCGCTTCTGTATCTCGGTGGAAGCACGAATAAGCTCCCGCTGAACGAACTTCTGGGCAATGATCTTGGAGTGGTACTCGACGTGCGCCGCCGAACCCACCCGCTGGGTCAACGAAGCCAAAAAAGTCGCGCCCCCAACCTCCTTCAACTTGCCGTCCTGCTTCAACCGCTCCGTGACGGTATAGAGGTCGATCGGGCTCAGCTCGGCACTAAGTTTCTCGATGGCCTTATAGATGGTGCGGTGGATCTCCTTATAGAACGCATCGGCGGTGAGGTACTCCTGCACGGCTATGATGCTGTCCTTTTCCAACATCAACGCACCCAGAATAGCCTCCTCCAACTCGACTGCCTGGGGAGGGATCAAACCACCCTGAGCGATCATCTGCTCATAAGATTCCCGATTGCTCTCCGAAGGAGTTTTAAAGTTCTTCGCCATAGAACAGCAAAGGTATGGAAAATTACGAATTTTCGACGAACCGAGTGCAAAAAGAAAATAAATTTTCTTTTTGCAGAGGTGAGGATGAAAATCAACGCGCAAGGCGCGGTAATTACGAATTACGAATTTTTTTGGCTGAAATCTCGTTCCGAGATTTCGATTGCGTCACCAACCACACCCCGCCGAAAACCAACAATGCGGCCAGCCCCTTAGTGAGGCCGAAACTGTCCAACCCCACAGCCACCGAAACCAGCGACGCAACCACCGGTTGCAAATATCCATACATCCCCAACACCGTCGGACGCAAATACCGCTGCCCGATCGGCAACAAAAAAAAGGTCAAAAACGTGGCTCCGCAAACAATAAACCCCAACCGCGCCCAAACATCCCAACCCAACGCCCCATAATCGACCGACACAACATCACCCCAACAAAGCGGTGCCGCCCCGACAGCCGCAAAAAGAAACATCCACTTCATCAACGTCACAGACGAATAAGTGGTAAACAACCGCCGGAACCCCACCAAATAGATGGAAAACGACAACGAACTGAGCGCACACAACAAATCGCCCACAACACTCGCCCCGCCCCGACCCAAAGCCGCACCACCTCCAAAAATAAGCATCAAAGCCCCGCTCGCCCCAACGGCAACCCCCACAACCTTCAACCACGTGATGGGCTCTCTGAGAAAAGCCGCCGCAAGACACATAGTTATCATCGGTGTCAAAGTGGTGATAACCGCAGCGTCTATCGGCGCAGTCATCGAAACGCCGACAATGAAGGGCATCTGGTTGACCAAAATGCAAAACAGCGAAGCAACCAGCATCGCCCCGATGTCCCTGACGGGTACCCGCTCTTTTTTGACAAACAGGCTCGCCAGCCAAAACAACACCGCCGCGGCAGCCATTCGATAGAACGTGACGCTCCAACCGGTGATGCCGCCCTGGCCGATGACCGACTTTACGGCCGGAATGTTGAGCCCGAAAATGATATAGGCCACCGCAATAACCAAATGACCCTTGTAACTCCGCTCGGTGAGATTCATAAGTGGGGACAAAATTAGCATAAAATTTGTATATTTGCCGTGAAAAGACAAAGGCTATGACCACGCTCTACATCAAAGACAACACCCCCGAGGCAAAAAACTTCGTGAAGTATGCCCAAACCCTGCCGTTCGTCGAAAAGTGTGACGATGAGGCTTTCGAACCTATTCAGGGACTCGCCCGTACCCCGAGAGAGTGCCTGAACGCTATTGACGAAGCCTTGAACGATGTTCGTGAAGGACGGGTATACTCTTCGGAAGAGGTATTTAAGCCGTACGAAAAATGGATGTAATCTGGTCGGCGCGAGCAAAAAAAGACCTGGCCGCTATATGGGATTATTATAGTCCGAGGAGTATGCGCGCGGCAGTGAGAATTTTGGAAGACATTAAACTCGACGTTCGGCGGGTCTCCGAAAATCCATTGCTGGCACCCAAAGAGTTGTTGTTGGAAGAGCGCGAGGAGAACTTTCGCTCTGTCGTTGTCCGAAAATTGTTCAAAATTGTCTATTTTTTCGACGAAGATAAAATCACCGTAGCCTCTATTTGGGATTGTCGTAGGGCTCCTTCGCGGTTAATCCGTTTGCTATCCTGACCGTGGATTCGTTTCTCCCCACATCGGCGAAAGAGATGGCGGCTCGGGGGTGGGAGGCCGCCGATGTCATTCTCGTCACGGGCGACGCCTATGTCGATCACCCGTCGTGCGGAGTGGCGGTCATCGGCCGATTGTTGGAGGCCGAAGGGTTGCGCGTCGCCATTCTGCCCCAACCGAATTGGCGCGACGATCTGCGCGACTTCAAAAAACTCGGTGCGCCGCGACTCTTCTTCGGCGTGACAGCCGGCGCAATGGACTCGATGGTGAACCACTACACCGCCGCCAAACGCCTCCGCTCCGACGACGCCTACACCGCCGGCGGCAAAGCGGGCTTCCGACCCGACCGCGCTGCAACGGTCTATTCGAAGATATTAAAGAGCCTCTACCCATCCGTCCCCGTCATTCTGGGCGGCATCGAGGCGTCGCTCAGGCGGCTCACTCATTACGATTATTGGGACGACAAGCTACACCCCTCGATCCTGGTGGATAGCGGGGCCGACATCATCAGCTATGGAATGGGCGAAGAGGCGATAGTGGACATCGCACGTGTTTTTCGCAACGGAGACAGTTTGCGCGAGTTGCCACAGGTGGCTTTTATGGCCGATGCGGACTATGTCGAAAAGCTCACCGAACCCATCCTGCTTCATCCCCACGAAGAGTGCGTGGCCGACGGGGGGAAATTCGGGGAGAACTTTGTGCGAATCGAGACCGAGAGCAACCTGCCGGAGCCCGGGCGGATCATCGTGGAGCCGTTCGGCGCGCAATTTGTCGTCGTCAACCCGCCCTATCCACTGATGTCGACCGAGACGCTCGACCGTACGGCGGAGTTGCCATACACCCGCCAACCCCATCCGCGATATGCCAAAAAGGGCGATATTCCGGCGTGGATGATGATCCGAAATTCTGTCAACATCCACCGAGGTTGCTTCGGCGGCTGCAGCTTCTGCACCATCTCCGCCCATCAGGGCAAATTCATCGTCTCGCGCTCGGTGGAAAGTGTGCTCGGCGAAGTGCGACGATTGACCGAAATGCCCTATTTTCGCGGCAATATATCGGACTTAGGCGGCCCGTCGGCTAATATGTGGCAGATGGGAGGTCGCGACGTTGCGCTATGCGGGCGGTGCAAAAGGCCCAGTTGTCTGACTCCCCGGATCTGTCCCAACCTCGACCGCAACCACGCCCCACTGCTCGACCTCTACGCCGCCGTCGGCGCCATTCCGGGTGTTAAAAAATCGTACATCGGGAGCGGGATAAGGTACGATCTGTTTCAAAGCCGCGCGACGCCTAAATTCAGCCCGCCCGACCCCCCTGCGGGCGGGGCTGACGATTCGCAAAGCGAATCGAAATCGTTCCCGGCATATCTGCGAGAGGTCATCCTCCATCACACCTCCGGTCGGTTGAAGGTTGCGCCCGAGCACACCGAAGAGCACGTTCTGAGGGCGATGCGCAAACCGCCGTGGAGCACCTTCGAGCAGCTACACCGCGATTTTCGACGCATAGTCGACGACGCGGGGCTGAAAACGCAAATCGTTCCCTATTTCATCTCCTCCCACCCGGGGTGCACCGAGGGAGACATGCGCGCGCTGGCGCAAAAAACGCGGCAGTTGCACCTCCGCACCGAACAGGTGCAGGACTTCACGCCCACGCCGATGACCCTCGCCAGCGTGATGTTCCACACCGGTCGGGATCCTTACACGGGTCGGAAAATGTTTGTCGAGCGCAATCCCGAGCGCAAAAAACGACAAAAAAGCTGGTTTTTGAAGTAGAAAATCACTATCTTCGCAGTGACATATTGAGTATTAACAACGCTTTTTTTCTGTACAAATCGGAGAACACCCTCGGGTGGATTTACTGGAAAAGAAGGTTGCGAAGCTCGGAGTGAGTCAAGGCATCGTTTGTGCCTTGACAGCTCTGGGTGTGGTGCAATCTTTCCAGTTAAAGGCTTCTCCGAGCCAGTATAGAGGGATTGTTTAACCACACCTTTTTTATGAAAACGTACGATGTTTTGGGATTTGACTATTTTGTCGAGGGCGAATGGATCAGGATGTATGACTATCAACCAGGCAGGTGGCGGGTCGAGATTTCAGAGGACGGAACTTATCGCGATGTTTGCTTTCCTGATGGCGACGAGTTGCTCAGCGGGCACGGGTTCTGGCGGGATGGGGTGTTTTATTTGGATGAATCTCAGCGATTGGTTTTGAGCTGAAGCACGTCGCTCGCGGTGGGCGAAACTTGTTTCAGCCCATCGCCTGCGGGAGCGATGTGCTGACGAACTCTGCGAGTTCGGGTGAAATCAGGGTAGCAGCAGCGAGCTGTCGCCATAACTCAAAAAGCGGAAATCGTTCCGGAGAGCATAATCGTAAATCTCGCGCCACCTGCCACCCGTGAACGCCGACACCAAAAGCAACAAAGTGCTCCGCGGCTGATGGAAATTGGTCACCAATCCGCCCACAACCCGAAACCGAAACCCGGGCGTGATCATAATTGCGGTCGAGGCCTTGATGGATGATAAATT
Organism: Alistipes sp. UBA940; assembly: GCA_002293425.1. Lineage (GTDB taxonomy): Bacteria > Bacteroidota > Bacteroidia > Bacteroidales > Rikenellaceae > UBA940. The sequence goes on from DBDE01000034.1 coordinate 21,839, forward strand.
GTTGGTTTTCAGATAGTTAACCAACGACATCAATCCATCGTAACCGTCGAAATCGTCGGGAACATCTTGCCACTCAAACTGGGTGATTTGCCGTTTGTTCTCGGATGACTCGTAACTCGTAACTCGTAACTCGTAATTTCTCAATTTCCATCCCAAAATCGCCAACGACTCCAACGTGCGCACCGACGTAGTCCCCACCGCAACTATCGGCGAACCCGCCCGCAACCTCTCAGCCAACCGCTCCAACGCAGAAAGCGAAACCTCGAAATGCTCAGCGTGCATCCGATGTTCCAACGCATTAGCCGACTTCACCGGCAAGAATGTCCCTGCCCCGACATGCAGGGTAATTTTTTCAATCGTGGTTTGCCGTGAAAAGCACTCGCCTTGCACGCCTCCTCGTGCTTCGCTCGGGGCCGTACTATTTGTACTGTCCCCTCGTTCACCACTTCGATCGGCGCACAACTCGGGCACTTTTGACGACAAACAGGAAATGATTTCGGGCGTGAAATGAAGCCCCGCCGTGGGTGCCGCCACCGAGCCCTCGACCGTCGCATAAGTGGTCTGATAACGCACGTGGTCGACCTCCTCGGTCTGGCGACCCAAATATGGAGGAATAGGCACCCGACCCAACCGCTCCAACTTTTCACCGAAGGTCAGGTCGTCGTCCCAATCGAATCGCACAACATCTTCCCCGATCCGCCAAGCTCTCAACCCGTCGCACTCCACCGGCCCCGACTTCCACCTCTTGGCGTTACCCACCATACAAACCCACTCGCAAGTGCCTCGAGCGGCGAAAGCGCGCTCATAATCGGCCGGATCGTGCGGCTCCAAACAAAACACCTCCACCCGCGCACCACTCGGGCGGAACATCGCCAACCGCGCACGAACCACACGCGTATCATTGAAGACCAGAGTGGCATCGGGCGGCAAAAAATCGCCTATGTTTTTAAAGATAGTTTCGCAAATCGCGCTTCCTCGTCCAGACCCACCGTTCCAAATCAACAACTTAGACGAATCGCGCTCCTGGGAGGGAAATTTCGCGATCCTCTCCTCGGGCAGGTCGTAATCGAAATCGGCAATATCGATCATCCCCGCGCCCGCCTCTTCTTCCGCCTCCCAACCAGCCAAACGACCAAGCCGGCAATAACAAGAACAGGCCAAATATAGATAGCGCCAAAGAAAATATCCACAAAAATTCTCCAACCGCCACGAAGCGAGTTTACAAACCGGCTTCCCTCATTGCTGGTCAGCGAGAGGTCGAGAGTGCTCATCGAAACCCGATCCTGCAAATATCGCAACCGCCCTTCGGTGCTCTCGATCTCCTCCTGCAAAACACGAACCTGGCCCTCGATCTCGATAATGTCCTTGACCGACGAAGCCTTCGACAACAACTCGCGATACCTGTCCAGATAACTCTTCTTGGTAGCCAACCGCGACGAAAGATCGACAAACTCCTCCGTCACATCGGCGGCCTCGATGCTCTTATACGCCACCTCGCCCAACCCGGCCAACTCGTCCACAAAAGCCAAATAGCGGCTCTCCGGCACCCGAACGGCCATGTGATGAGAAGCACGATTGCCATATCTCGAAAAACCATCCTCGCCATAATAACCGCCATAGCGACCCACCAAATCATCCACCATCCTCTTCGCGGCGGCTAAATCATCCACCTCCACGGTCATATTGCCCGACCGAACGATCTTCTGCAACTGGGGATCCACCGAACTTTCGGCACCAATTCCGACCGCAACATCCTCCTCGATGGCGGCATGCTCCGGAGCAGCATCAGCATACTCTTCGGAACTCCCGCACGACGGGGCACACAAACAAAAACAGAACACCACCAAAGTGGCGAAAAAACCCATTCGTTTCATAAAACTCCCTACTTCTTAACCTTCGGAGCAAGCATCATCGTCATCCGCTTACCCTCCAACTTAGGCATCATCTCCACCTTGGCCAGCTCCTCCAAATCGGTCGCAAAACGCAAAAGCAAAATCTCGCCCTGCTCCTTAAAAACGATGCTCCGTCCGCGGAAAAAGACATAAGCCTTCACCTTTGCCCCTTCTTTAAGGAAATTCTCGGCGTGCTTAAGCTTGAAGTTATAGTCGTGATCATCCGTTTGCGGTCCGAACCGGATCTCCTTAATAACAACCTTGACGGCGTTGGCCTTGATCTCCTTAGCCTTCTTCTTCTGCTGATAAAGGAATTTCTGATAATCCACGATCCTGACGACGGGCGGGTCGGCATTGGGCGAAATCTCGACCAAATCCAACTCCTTCTCGTCGGCCAAACGAATGGCCTCGCGGGTGGACATCACGACCGAGCCATCATCCTCTCCGACCAAGCGAACCTGCGGTGCGGTGATGTGCTCATTGATTTTGTGCAGTGCCTCTTTTTGCGGCATTCTGCGGCCTCGGTTCGGGCCATTGTTCCTCGGTGGGAACGGCCTCGGGGCCTGATAAGGTCTTTTTACTGGTGGCAAATTATCAATTTATTTTATCGGTTCAACTTCTTTCTTAACGGCATCGTTCACAAATCGGGCAAACTGTTCGATTCCCATACTCCCCTCGTCGCCCTCGCCCTGCCGACGCACACTCACGACACCATCGGCCATCTCCTTCTCCCCGACAACCAGCAAAAACGGTACCCGACGGAGTTCATTATCGCGAATTTTGCGCCCAATCTTCTCATTGCGCAAATCCACCACGGTGCGAATATCGGAATTATTTAGCAAACGCGAAACATTTTCAGCATAATCGTTAAACTTCTCGCTAATAGGCAACACCACAGCCTGCTCCGGAGTGAGCCACAACGGGAACTTCCCTGCCGTATGTTCGAGTAGAACAGCCACAAACCGCTCCATCGACCCGAACGGCGCACGATGAATCATAATCGGCCGATGCTCCTTATCATCCGCCCCCTTATAGGTCAAGTCGAACCTCTCGGGCAGATTATAATCGACCTGAATAGTCCCCAACTGCCACTTCCGACCGATGGCGTCCTTGACCATAAAGTCGAGTTTAGGCCCATAAAAAGCAGCCTCGCCATACTCGATCGTAGTCGATAGACCCATTTCGTTTGCCGCCTGAGTGATCGCCGCCTCGGCCTTCTCCCAAATCTCGTCCGAGCCGAGATATTTATCGCGTTTCACCAAGTCGCGCAGCGAAATTTGGGCAGTGAAGTTATCGAACTTCAACGTCTTGAAAACGTACAAAACTATGCCGATAACCTTCTTGAACTCGTCCAAAAGTTGGTCGGGGCGCACGAAAATGTGGGCGTCGTCCTGTGTGAAGCCGCGAACGCGCGTCAGACCGTGCAACTCGCCGCTCTGCTCATAACGATAGACCTGGCCGAACTCGGCGAAACGAATAGGCAAATCCTTGTATGAACGCGGCTTGGTGCGGTAAATCTCACAATGGTGGGGACAATTCACCGGCTTGAGCATAAATCGCTCACCCTCGACGGGGGTGTTGATTGATTGGAACGACTCGGCTCCATATTTTTCGAAGTGGCCGCTCGTTACGAACAGTGCTTCCAAGCCGATGTGCGGCGTGATGACCTGCTCGTACCCATATTGCCGCTGAATATCCTTCAAAAAGTTCTCCAACCTGCCCCTCAACGCCGCACCCTTGGGCAACCACAGCGGCAAACCCGGGCCGACCCTCTGCGAGAAGGCGAACAGCTCCAACTCCTTGCCGAGTTTGCGATGGTCGCGCTTCTTGGCCTCCTCGAGCATCGCCAAATGTTCGTCCAACATCGATTTTTTAGGAAACGAAACACCATAAATCCTCGTCAGCATCTTGCGCTTCTCATCACCTCGCCAGTAAGCTCCGGCCAGAGCGGTCAACTTTATCGCTTTAATCTTGTCGGTGCTTGGCAAATGGGGCCCGCGACACAGATCGGTAAAAGAGCCGTTGGTATAGAAAGTTATCTGCCCATCCTCCAAGCCGTCGATCAGTTCGCACTTATACTCGTCGTGGGCAAATTTGGTCAACGCATCTTTTTTGGAAATGGAACTCCTGACCAATGGATTTGCATTGCGCGCCAACTCCATCATCTTGGCCTCGATCTTAGGCAAATCGGCCTCCGTAATGGGAACAGGTGAGTCGATGTCGTAATAAAACCCGTTCTCGATACTCGGTCCGATGCCGAACTTCACACCCGGATACAACTCCTGCAACGCCTCGGCCAGCAGGTGCGAAGAGGTGTGCCAAAACACATCCTTAGCACCCTCGTCGTCCCACTTCAACAGGCGCAAAGAGCTGTCCTGCGTGATCGGCGTCATCAAATCCTGCACCACGCCATTCACTTCGGCCGCCAGCACGTCGTTGGCCAACCTGGGACTAATGCTTTCGGCAACCTGCATCGCCGTCACCGGAGCCTCGTACTCCCGCGTATTCCCATCGGGGAAGGTTATTTTGATAATGTCTTTCATATCAATTAATTTCGGCATCTATCGTTTTTGCCATCTCGTCGAGCTTAGACTCCAACGTTTCGAGCTGATTTATCAAGGTACTTATCCAGCCTCCTTGGGCCGTTTCCACCAGATATCGCGCGATGTGGGGACTCGCCGCCATAAGAGCGAACTGTCGAACAATATCCGTCCCCTCGAACACCTCCTCCACCATATCCCGCTCCACACTGTCATCATACATACCCTGTATTCTAATTTTTTCATCATTGTACGCCATCTCGTTACTGTCGCAGGCTACCATCAAATCATACACTCCAAAGAGGTCGACCAAAAACGATTGATCCTTTATGGATCGGATGGCATCGGACGATCGAAGTACCTCTAACGCATTTGTGGTCCCGGGGTGCAGAGGGCTACCCTGAATATTTATATATTTTCGAAGCGTATCTATGGGTACGGCATTGGGGTTGTCTATATAGAGCCTGAGTGCCCTGGCTCCATTTTTCAAATACTCGAACCACTCTTTTCTGGCTCTCGCCTGACCGGCGTTCTGCTCCAGCTCTATCTTGACCATCTCCAACAGGTGGCGTGCCTCCCTCTTCTGGGCACCGCGCTGGATCAGCGAACTGCCCCCAAATGTGATAACGATCCCAATCACAACAGTGGCCAGCTGACGAAAGAAATCGCCCGCCTTCCAGCTGCTCATAAACCGACCAAACCCGCTCATAACTCGCTCTTTGAAAAATCAATAGTCCTCTCGTCGCCCTTCTCGCGCTCATAATGCTTCAACGGATTACGCGAAATCTCCTCCCAAGTTTTTCTGTTCCGCACAATATCCATCGCCGCATAAACAGCCGCCCTCATCGAGTCGGCACTCGCAACCCCCTTGCCCGCAATATCGAACGCCGTCCCGTGATCGGGACTGGTGCGCACAACACTCAACCCCGCCGTAAAATTCACCCCGTCCGGAGCCAAAGCCTTAAACGGTGCCAACCCCTGGTCGTGATACATAGCCAACACGGCATCGTAACGGTCGGTATTCAAAAATACCCCATCCGCCGCCAAAGGCCCGAACGCCAAAATCCCATTCTTATAGGCCTGTTCTGTGGCGGGTTTGATAACCTCCTCCTCGTCGCTCCCCAGCAACCCGTTCTCGCCCCCGTGAGGATTCAACGCCAAAACGGCAATGCGCGGCTTAACCACCCCGAAATCGCGCACGAGCGAATCGTTCAAAATACTCAGCTTCTCAGCAATCTTGTCCCTCGAAATCGCGCCCGGAACATCCACCAAAGCCATATGAACGGTCACCAAAGCAACCCGCAACCCATCCGAAGTCATCACCATCAACGGGCGTCCATCGAACTGCGTCCCGAAAAACTCAGTGTGCCCGATAAACCCGAAATCGGCAACAAACTCCTTACAAATCGGCGCAGTCACAATAGCATCCAACTCGCCCCTCTTATAAGCCTCCGTCGCCCGCTGCAAAGCCTTAACTGCGCTCTCACCCGTCGATCCGGTCGGCACCCCGGGCTCGAAATCCACATCCCCCGTGTCGACTATCGGAGGCAAAACAAACTCCTGGCCCGCATAAAAAGCGGCGGCTTTCTTCGACCCGTAAACCGTAAACTCGGCCAACTCGCCCATTCGCCCATCGGCCAACGCTTTCAATATGACTTCCCACCCGATCCCCGCAACATCACCCTGGGTGATCCCTATTCGTAACTTGTTTCCCATAATTGGCAAAGATAGAAAAAAAATATCACCTCCTGCGAAACTCGGAGCAAATAATCGCCGCCGCCACAGCCACATTCAACGACTCGCCACCTCCCAAACGCGGAACCGAAAGCCGCTCGGTCGTCAACCGAGCCACCGCAGGCGAAATGCCGCCGCCCTCGTTCCCCAAAACAACTATGCCTCCGCGCGAAAGGGCAGCATCGTAAACGCTGTATCCATCCATAAAAGTGCCGTAAACATCGCCCCCCACAGCCGCTATCATATCCGAAAGCTCCCCATAATGCACCCTCACGCGAGCCAGCGACCCCATTGTAGCCTGCACCACCTTCGGCCCCCAAACATCGGCCGTGCCACGACTGCACATAATGTCACAAATGCCGAACCAATCCGCCAACCTCACAATCGTGCCCACATTGCCCGGATTCTGAACATCGTCCAAAGCGAGCACAAGAGAGCCCCTCAACCCCTCGGCCGAAAACTCCCACCCGGGCATCTCCACCACCGCCAGCACCTCGGTCGGTGTTTTCAAGTGGCTGATGCGCGCCATCTCCGCCGGGGAAATATGTTCGCCGTCAGTCGCAGTCGAAAAAAGATGTCTCAACGTAAACCCGCCGCGGACAAACTCCTCAACCCCCTTGCGCCCCTCGACAACAAACACACCAGCCTCGTCCCTGGCCCTCTTATCGGCCAACGACCTGACAAACCGCATCTCGTGTTTAGTCATAAACCCTCCTTTCGGCAAGATAAAGCCCCCCGACAATAAGCACCAACCCCGCCAAAGCCACCCAAGTGACAGCCTCGCCCAGCACCAACCACGCCGCAACCATCGTGAAAACGGGATTGAGATAGATATAACTGCTCGACCGAACCACCCCGACCTCGCGTATCACACGGTTCCAAACCGCAAAACACACCAACGACGCAACCAACCCCAAAAACAACAAATTGCCCCAAACCATCGGTTCGGCCAAAACCCCGAAATCCCAACTCCGCGTCCTAAACGCCAAAAACGGCACAATCGTCGCCAACCCCCAAAAGAAAACCTTGCGCGTAATAAACATAATGCCATAACGCTCCGTCAACCGCCTCATCACCAAACTGTAAACCGCCCACGAAACCGCCGCGGCAATAGACAGCACATCACCCCACGGACTCAACCGCAAAACGAAACTGCCATTGAAAACCATCAACCCCACACCCAGCAAAGCCACCGCCGTGCCGATCCAAAAAGCCCATCCCATTCGCCCCCGAAACCCCAGCAAAGCAGTCCAAACCGGAGCCGTGCAAACCAGCAACGACACATTGCCTGCCGCAGTAAACTCCAAAGCCGTGTTCTCCGTCACAAAATAAAACGACCCGCCCGTGAACCCCAACACGACAAACAACAACTCGTCCCTGAAAGAGTCGGCCCACAACCGCCTCGGAGCGAAAAAAATAATAACCAAATAGGCCAGCAAAAACCGATAACTGAAGATCTCCACAGGCGACAACCCGCCGAGTATCAACAACTTGGTAGAAACAAACGTCGTCCCCCACACCCCGATGGTGAGGATGGCCAACAAGTGCCACCAGCCCTTAAAATATGAACTGCGAGCTGATCTCACGATAGCTGTAAACCCGATCTATGGTCTCCGCAAAAATATCGGCCACGCTCAGCACGGTGAATTTACTGTGGTCTTCTCCCTCTTTAAGCGGAATGGTGTCGGTGATGATAACCTCCTGCAAAACGCTGTCGTTGATCCTGTCGTACGCCGGCCCACTAAGCACCGGATGGGTGGCCACGGCACGTACACTGGCAGCACCGCGATCGCTCAGCATCTGCGCCGCCAGGGTCAGCGTCCCCGCAGTGTCTATCATATCGTCCAGGATAACCACATTCTTTCCCTCCACGTCGCCTATCGCCGTCATCCGTGCCACCTCCCCTGGCTTTTCCCGTTGCTTATGCGAAACGATCATAGGAACCCCCAAATGTTTGGAGTACGCACTGGCCCGCTTAGCACCTCCCATATCGGGAGCGGCAATAGCCAAATTGTCGATATTAAGTCGCTCCAAATAGGGCACGAAAATCTTGCTCGCATAGAGATGATCCACCGGAATATCGAAAAAGCCCTGGATCTGGTCGGCGTGCAAGTCCATAGTCATAATCCGATCAACCCCCGCGGCAGTCAGCAAATTAGCCACCAACTTCGCCCCGATCGACACCCGCGGCTTATCCTTGCGGTCCTGCCGCGCCCAACCGAAATAGGGGATCACGGCAATCACCTTGTGAGCACTCGCCCTCCGCGCCGCATCGATCATCATCAACAGCTCCATAAGGTTGTCGGCGGGCGGATTGGTAGACTGCACCACAAACACGGTACACCCGCGAATGGTCTCGTTGAACGAGGGCTGAAACTCGCCGTCGTTGAAATTAATGCACGACGACTCGCCCAGCGTCGTGCGATAACGCGCCGCAATCATCTCGCCCAAAGGCCTGGAATTGCGACAAGCAAAGATTTTAAGTGTATGATGACCCATTTCTAAAACTAATAACTAATAACTAAAAATTATACGTTCTCTTCGATAAAGTTCAAAATCTCCTCTTTGCCGAGTTGCTTCTCCGACGAGGTGACAAACACCGGCGGCAACTCCTCCCAATACCTCGACAACTCGGCACAATATCTGTCGACATTAGCCCTCAAAGCATTCACCCCCAACTTGTCCGCCTTGGTAAACACAATCCCGAACGGCACCCCCTTCTCGGCCAACATAATCATAAAATCGAGGTCAATCTTCTGCACCTCGTGCCTCACATCCACCAGCACAAACAAAAACCACAACTTCGCAGAGCCCTCGATATAGTCCTCGATGATCCCTCCGAACCCCGCCCTGACAGACTTCGACGCCCGCGCATAACCATAACCCGGCAAATCGACGAGATACCAACCGTCGTTGATCGCAAAATGGTTTATCAGCCGCGTCTTCCCCGGAGTACCCGACACCTTGGCCAACCGTGCTCCGGTCAGCATATTGATGAGCGACGACTTACCCACATTGCTCCGCCCGATGAAGGCGAACTCGCGCATCCCGTCGGCCGGAATCTGGCTCACCTTTCCGCTCGAGAATGCAAATCTGGCCGAAGAAATCTTCATAAATCTATCTTAGCTCGGACACCGCTCCGTGCTCTGTGCCGGAATTTCCTCCGCAGGTTATCCTTGCCTGGGTGCTTCGAGCGAGCTTCCCTCCTTTTGCTTCGCAAAATTAGTCGGGCGATTTCGTTACCGGTTTTTCTGTCGTCTCTCGGCAATCCAAGCGAGCTTGATTGCCCTCGTTCCTAAGAAAACTCCTCTCCGCACTCTCGCGCCGCACAGGCCGCGCGACCGGCTCGGCTAAAATGCTGCGGCTCTTCCGCCACGTCGCTATCGCCTCACTCTCAACTCTTAACTCTCAACTCTCAATTTCGACAAACATCCCCTTTGCCGCGCCGCAAACCGGACAACGCCATCCGTCCGGCAACTCGTCGAAAGGCAACGCCGCCTCGTCATTAGGTCCGCCGCCCGCCGCCTCGTCATAAACATAACCGCAAACACTGCACCTGTACTTTTTCATAATATCCCGAATTTTTCAAAAGAATACTCCCGTATAACTCCGCGGAGTGATAGCACGAAGCTCCTGCTTAACCCCCTGCGAAACATCCAAACGGTCGATAAACGCGGCAATATCGTCCCTCGAAATGGGGCGACCGGTCCTGGTCAGCTCCTTCAACGCCTCATAAGGATTGGCATAACCCTCACGCCTCAAAATGGTCTGCATCCCTTCGGCCACAACGGCCCAATTGGCATCCAAATCGCGGTCTATCGCCTCCAAATTGAGGACCAACTTGCCCAACCCCCGCAATATCGAACGCATCGCCACAACCGTATGAGCGATCGGCACACCCGTATTGCGCAGCACCGTGCTATCCGTCAAATCCCGCTGAAGCCTCGACACAGGCAACTTGGCCGAAAGGTGCTCGAACACGGCATTAGCCATCCCGAGATTACCCTCGGCATTCTCGAAATCTATCGGATTGACCTTATGAGGCATTGCCGAAGAGCCCACCTCGCCCGCCTTGATACGCTGCTTGAAATAGTCCATCGACACATAAGTCCACACATCGCGACAAAAATCGATCAATATTGTATTCACCCTTTTGAACGCATCGAAAATAGCGGCGATATTGTCATAATGCTCGATCTGGGTCGTATAGCGCGACCGCACCAACCCCAAAACATCACCCACGAAACGATCGGCAAACTCCACCCAATCCACCCCGGGGTAAGCAACGTGGTGGGCATTGAAATTGCCCGTCGCACCCCCGAACTTGGCCGGCACCGGAACCGCCCTGAGCATCTCCAACTGCTTCTCCAACCGCTCCACATAAACCATCACCTCCTTGCCCAACCGTGTAGGCGAAGCGGGCTGTCCGTGGGTGCGGGCAAGCAACGGAACCTGTTCCCACTCCCTGGCCAGAGAGCGCAAAACATCCACCAACTCCGACACCAACGGATAATAAACATCCCCCGCCGCCTCACGAAGCGACAACGGTGTGGCCGTATTGTTAATGTCCTGAGAGGTCAGCCCGAAATGGACAAACTCCTTATGTTCCGAAAGATTTAGTAAATCGAATTTCTCTTTGATGAAGTACTCCACCGCCTTGACGTCGTGGTTGGTCGTGGACTCTATCTGTTTGATTTTCAGAGCATCGTCCACCGTGAAATCCTGAAAAATCCGACGCAACTCGGCGAATCTGTCGGAGGGGATGCCCGCAAGCTGCGGCAACGTCCCGCACAGGGCGATAAAATACTCCACTTCCACCCTCACCCGATAGCGGATCAGGGCATATTCGGAAAAATAGTCGTCCAGCGGGAGACTCGCGCCCCGATACCGCCCGTCGATGGGCGAAATAGCAGTGATTTGTGTCAACTCCATAGCGACACAAAGATAACAAAAAATCAGGAATTAAAAATCAGATACCCCACTTATAATAGACCGCACCCCAGGCAAAGCCCGAACCGAAAGCGGAGAGAATGAGGTTGTCGCCCTTTTTCAATTTGTCCTTGAAGTCCCACAACGCCAACGGAATGGATGTGCCGCCGGTGTTGCCATACTTTTCGATGTCGATCAAAATCTTGCTGTCGTCCAGCCCCATCCGATGGCCCGTTGCGGCAATGATGCGCAGGTTGGCCTGGTGGGGAATGAGGTATGCCACATCATCGGCCGTCAGGTTGTGCTTCTCCATCATCGCAACCGAAACATCGGCCATATTGCTGACCGCATATTTAAAGACAGTCTTGCCGTCCTGATAGATGAAGTGTTCCTTGCGTGCGACCGTCTCAGCCGTTGCGGGATACATCGACCCGCCCGCCTTCTGATAGAGATAGTGCCTCCCGATGCCGTCGACGTGGTTGTCGTAATCCACCAGCCCGAACTCCTCGCTCGGCTCGATGAGCATAGCCACCGCCGCATCGCCGAACAGAGGGCAGGTGTTGCGGTCGGTATAGTCGGTGATGCCGCTCAGCCTCTCGCCGCAAACCAGAATTATCTTCTTCTTACCAGCCTTGATAAAGGCATCCACCGTGGCCAGCGAGAACAAAAACCCGCTGCAACCGCTCCCTATATCGTATCCCCACGCATTCTTGATCCCCACCTTGTCGGAGATGATGTTGGCGGTCGACGGAAAGGCCATATCGGGCGAAATGGTGTGGCAGATCAACATCTCCACCTCGTCGACCGAGGTGCCGGTGGATGCCAACAGCTTCCTGACGGCATCGGCCCCGAGTTCCGAGATCCCCAACCCGTCCTGCTTCAGAATGTGCCTTTCGACGATGCCCGTCCGCTCCCTGATCCATTGGTCGGAGGTGTCGACCAGAGTTTCCAACTCGGAATTGGTGAGTACATAGTCCGGAATCGACGCTTCGATCCCCGTGATGAGTGCTTTTTTCGTCATAACGGCGCAAAATTAGGGATTAAAATCGTCCCTGTCCACCGACCCCGACCATTCTTAACGATAAGTTAACATTTCCTTAAATCAAAAAAATGCGTATATTTGTCGCCGGAAAAAAACTAAAAAAGTTTGAAGATTATGAAAAAATTATTGTTTATCGCAGCCGCAGTATTGGCTGTCGCTTGCGGAAAGGACGACGAAAAGAACGAGCCCAAAGCGGTTATGTTCAACTCGGATATGAGCCTGACCGAGGTCAACACCATCAATTACAGCGACGTTTTTATCGCTCTCAATTCGCGCGCCAACCTCAGCCCCATTCAGGTAGCTCCGATGGTCGTGACCGTGAACGCTGCGGACGGCATCGAGACTTTGAAATTGGAGCTGAGCACCGACAACCAGATGATTGCAGGAATGCTGGGTGAGTTCAGTGCCGCAGGTGGCATCGACCTTGCCAACCCCACCGAAGCTCAGGCCGAACTGCTCAACGATATGCTCCATTGGCCCAACGGGTTGAACGTCGAGGGGAAAGCGAGCGTCACTGTATCTATGGCGGCTATCTTCGGTCTGGTATCGAACATCCCCGGCGGCGTGAACCGTTTCGACATTAAATTTACCGCCACTTCGACTAAGGACGTTACCGCCACCACCACTTTGAAGGTGAAGTTTGTCGACGATCTGGTGCAGATCGTGGGTCGCGATTTCGATATGGCCGAAGAGCTTACTTTCAATGCCACCGAGGCTGCCGATGCCGAAGTGGTTGTAGACATCGCGAGCCCGACCGGTATCAAAAATATGTTCATCACCATCGACACCGAGGGTGCTGCATTTGCAGGCGTGCTCGCTCAGGCCGGTCTTGCCGAGCGGTTCGATTTGTGTAACCTCACCGCCGGTCAGCAGGCTGTGCTGGGTGGTGCTGGCGTTGTGAACGGCGACGCTGTGAAGGGCAAGACGGAGCTGGCGTTCGACGTTTCGGGTTTTGTGCCGATGATGGCCGCTTTCCTTGCAATGGGTGATTTCACGACCGAGTTCACTGTCACCATTGTCGACGACAGGGGTTACACCGCCACCGAGACGTTGACCATCGCGATGGTTGCCGACGCCGAATAAGTTTCAAGCTTAACGTTATCATAAAGCCGTTCCTTGTTCAGGGCGGCTTTTTTTATTATTTTTGCGCTATGAAAAAGCTCATATTTTTACTCTTCATTCTTCACTCTTCATTTTTCATTCCGGAACTGTCTGCGCAGCAGAAAGTTCCGAGAAGCGTCCGTTTTGATCGCGGATTGGCATTTGACACCAAGACGCCCACGATGCCCAAAGGAATGTGGGTGGCGGGGATCAACCTTCAGGTGTCGAGCCACACGAACGACAATTTCGACGCCTTTATCCTCTCCGATTTGAACAGCAAAGGCAACGGGATCAGCGTCAGCCCGATGGTCCACTATGTCTTTGCCAACAACCAGTCGGTCGGGGTGCGCTTTCAATATCGCCACCGGATGATGGATATGTCGGACATAGATTTTCACCTGACGGACGAACTCTATTCGATGCTCTTCGGCGAGGAGGGGTTGAAGTATAAGTACCAGAGCGACAACTATATGGGGTTCGTCTCGTACCGCTATTATATAGGTGTGGGGTCGACCAAGCGGTTGATGCTCTTCAACGAGATCCAGCTGGGGCTGGGCGGCGGCACCCAGCGCGAGGACAGCGGCGAGACCGATGCGGGAGGATTCAGAAGGTCGACTTTTCAACGCTCGCTGAGTCTTCGGGCGGGGATTTCGCCCGGGGCAACGATGTTCGTCACCAACAATGCCGCTTTGGAGGTTCAGATAGGGTTGATAGGTTATGAGTTCAAGCGGCTCACGCAGGAAACCACCACCGCCGCCACCTCTCCCGCGGAGATAGCCTCTGTGGTAGAGAAGGGCAGCCGCGAGACGCACAACATTTCCGCGCGGTTCGACTTCTTTTCTGTGGCATTCGGGATGACTTTCTACTTATAATTTTATGAAATATTTTTTCATTTTTTCATTTTTTCATTTTTTCATTCTAACCTCCTGCATCGAACCTATCGAACTGTTGCCCGACATCGAGGGCGAGATAACCGCTTTCGAAGTCGTTGGCCAGGTGGGTGTGGCGGCCATCAATTCCGCCACCAGGACAGTGTCGATCGAGCTTTCCGAGGGGAGCGATTTCGCATCTGTCGCCATCACCCGATTGGAGCTGACCGATACCGCCGTTGCATCCGTGGAGGTGGGCGATGTGGTCGATTTGAGCTCTCCTTTTACTATCGAGGTTACCACCGTGGCGAGTTACACGTGGACAGTCAACGCTTCGGTGGCCCACTCGTCGGAACGCGAGCTTCCGGGCGGCGGGTTCGACGAGTGGCACGTCTCCGGCTCGCGCACCTGGAACCCGTGGCCACAGGACGGTGTGTGGGAGGTCGACCGGTGGTGGGACACGGGCAATCGCGGGGTGTCGTTGCTGGCCCCGAGCAATAGTGCACCCACCGAGTTCGGCGAGGGTTGTCCGGCCTATCCCGAGGGTCGCGCGGCGCGGCTCGAAAGCGTGTGGGCGGGCATCAAAGTGGCGGGTGGCAACATCTATTTCGGTCAGTTCGGCCGCTTCACCGGCATCGACGCCACGTGCCTGATGGGGCATCCGTGGCAGGCTCGGCCGCGCTCGCTCAAAGGTTGGTACAGATATTTTCCTCAACCCGTCGACGAGGTGGGTGGCGACGAATATCTGGCCCACCACCCCTATCAACTCTCGCGTGACGAGTGGATGGGTTCGGCCGACTCGCTCAGCGTCATAGTGGCTTTGTGGGCCTCGCCGGACGGGACCAACAAGCCTTTCACGGTCGATACGACCCCGAGCAGTTATGTCGATTTTCTGCCCACCACGCCCGGCATCATAGCTTACGGGCAGATTGTTTCGGCGGACGAACAGGCCGAATGGGCTGAGTTCGAAGTGCCGTTGGAGTATCGCGGCGAAGGGACTTTGCCTGCCAATGCGCAGTTGTTGGTTCAGATAACGTCGAGCAAAAACTGCAACTATTTCATCGCCGGCACGGGCGACAGGGGCCGAACGGGCCCGGGCAGTCTGATGTATGTCGACGAGCTGGAGCTGACATATTGAGCCCTCATTCGGGCGGGGAGGGGCGTCACAGTGTATCGAGACATTCGACGATGACGGCGCAGGTTTGCCGAATTTCGGCGGGGGTGATGGTGAGGGGCGGCGAGATGCGAAATGCCGTGTCGCAAAACAGGAACCAGTCGCTCAGAATGCCCCGTTCGAGAAACTTGTGCATTAAGCGGAGAATGGGTGGCTGTGAGTTATGAGTCACGAGTGATGAGTTATGAGTCTTTTGTGTCGCAAATGCGACAGGCTTTTTTCGCGTAGCTGACTCGTAATTCGTAATTCTTTGCTGGTGCAAAGCGCTTGCGCGATGACGTAATTTGTAATTGATTTCCACCGCTGCCAGCAGTCCGCTTCGGCGGATCTCCCGCACGCGCGGATGGGACGAAAGCAGACTCTCGAACAGCGCACCCTTCTCCTCGACCCCCTCGACAACCCCCTCCAACACCCCGAGAGCCGCCAACCCCGCCGCACAACAAACTGGATGACCACCGAAAGTGGTGATGTGACCCAATGCCGGATCGTGACTCAAAGTGCCCATAATCTCGCGCGACGACACAAACGCTCCCAACGGCATTCCGCCTCCCAACGCCTTGGCCAGGCACAGAATGTCGGGCACGACACCATATTTCTGAAAGGCGAACAACTGCCCCGTGCGTCCCATCCCCGTCTGTATCTCGTCGAAAACCAGCAGCGCGCCCGTCTCCGAGCACTTTTTGCGCACTGATTGCAAAAACCCGTCGTCCGGCAACCGCACTCCACCCTCGCCCTGAACCGGCTCGACGACAACACACGCCGTCTTGTCGGTGATATGCTCCAAGTCGGAAACACAATTGAACTCCAACCACCTCACATCGGGCAAAAGCGGTTCGAACGGAGCGCGCCATTCGTCGCCCTCGGGGCTCGACATCAACGACAGAGCACCCAGCGTCGAGCCGTGATAAGCCCTCCGAAACGACACCAACCCCTGCCGTCCCGTCGCCCTTCTTGCCAACTTTATCGCCCCCTCGATGGCCTCGGTGCCCGAATTTGTGAAATAGACCGACTGCAACGCGGGCGGTAGAAAACTGCACAACCGTGCGGCAAACTCCACCTGGGGGCTCATCACCGTCTCGCCGTAGACCATCGTGTGGAGGTATTTTTCGGCCTGAGCCTTCACCGCTTCGACCACGGCGCGGTTGGAATGGCCCACGTTGCTCACCGAAACACCCGAGATCAGGTCGGTGATCCGCTGCCCCTGTGCCGTGTGGAGGTATATCCCCTCGCTCCCGACAACCTCCAACGCGAGCGAGTCGGGCGAGGTCTGGGCTATGTGGCGAAAAAATTTAGCGGTGTTTGCCATCCTCTTCGAGCATTTTTAAATAGCTGACATATCGTTCCTGTGCAATCTCGCCCCGTTCCACGGCGGCCATCACGGCGCAATCGGGCTCGTGGGTGTGGGTGCAATTATAGTATCCACAACCCCCCGAAACCGCCAACATCTCCGGAAAATAACGCGCCAACTCGGCCGGCTCGATGCCGATCAGCCCGAAGCCTTTGACGCCGGGGGTATCTATAACAAAGGTGCCAGACGCCCGCAAGGGCTGAGCATTCAGCCCGCCGCTCGGGGGGGCGGCTGGCTGAGAAACTTCTGACGAAGTTTCGTTCGCCAAACTATCAAGCAGGTACATCGTCGAAAAGGTGGTGGTGTGCATCCCCTTGCCGTGGGCGCGCGAAACGGCACCCGTACGGATGTCGAGCCCGGGCGAAACGGCACCTATAAGTGTCGACTTACCCACCCCCGAATTGCCCGAAACCAGCGTCGTGCGGCCACGCAAAAACTCGCCCAACTCGCCCACACCCTCGCCACTCGTCCCGCTGGCCAAAATAACCCGATACCCGGCCAACCCGTAAACCCCGACAAAATGGGAGACCTCGTCGGGCGGCAACAAATCCACCTTATTGAGAACAACGGTCGCCGGAACTCCATACGCCTCGCAGGTGACCAAAAAGCGGTCGATGAACTCATAGCTCGTTCGCGGCTCCCTGAGCGAAGCCACCACCAAAGCCTGGTCGAGATTGGCCGCAATGATGTGGCTCTCCCTCGAAAGGTTGGTCGAGCGGCGAATAACATAGTTTCGGCGCGGCATCACCGCCGCTATCCAATATTCGTCGCCCTCCCTGTCCACCTCCACCACATCGCCCACCACCACCGGATTGGTCGACCGCGAACCCGCCAACCGCAACTTACCCCGCAATCGGGCCCTGAAAACCCCGCCGGAAGCCCACAGATCGTACCAGCTCCCCGTCGAGCGCATCACCGTGGCCACAAATCGCGAATCCATAGCGCATTATTGAAAACCGAATCTATATCGAAAAGCTGCAAAACCAACCAAACCAAAATGTAAACCTTCAAAACCGAAAACGCCGCCCCGAAAACACTGTCGAACACCCCCAGCCCCACAATGCGAAACAACCCCCGAGTCAACCTCCCGATGAGCACCACAACCAAAATAACCGCCAAAAAGACAACTATAAACCCAACCACATTAGCCGTCGTGCCCTCCAAACCCAGGCTGGAACCGATGGTAAAACTATAACTGCGCGCCAAAAATATCCCCACCACAATAGCCGCCAAGCCCAGCACCTGAACAATAACCCCTTGCCGCCAACCCTGCCAGGCCGCCGCCGCAAGCAACAAAACGATAACAATATCCAACCAGTTCACGAGGCGAAAGTACAAAATTTTGCTTAATTTTGCGCCATGATCAAGCGATTTATAGTGCTCGCGGCGATGGTGTTCTGCATCGTGACAGCCGCCGGACGGGAAACCATCGGCCTCAATCAGGGCTGGACATTCTTTATGGCCGACGCCACCCACACCGACGACGCCCCGACCGTCAACCTGCCCCACACCTGGAATGCGATGGGCAACAAAACCCGCGGCCAGGGCAACTATATGAAAACCATAGATGTGCCCGAGCCGTGGCGCGGCAAGCGTGTGTTTCTCCGTATCGGCGGGGCAGGAAATGCGGCCGACGTGTTTGTCGGTTCGCGCCACGTGGGGAGCCATAAGGGGGGTGGGGGAGCGTCTACCGTCGAGCTGACCGACCATCTGGTTTTCGGCTCCCGGGCGACGCTTCGCATAGTTGTCGACAATGCGCCGCGGCTCGATATTCTGCCCACCGCCGGAGCCGAGAACGCATACGGGGGGCTGTTCCGCGGAGTGGAGCTGGTTGTGTGCGACCCCGACGGGTTGGCGGTCGATGGGGTGGGGGTGGAGTATGAGTGTTCGGATAAGGTGACGGGCAATGTGGGTGTAACTTTTCTGGGGCTTTCTTCGTCCGTCGACGCGCAGGTGCGGATTATGGACAACCGTGGCGAGGTGGTTTTCGAGGAGCGCAAGTCGGTCGAGCAGGATTCCCGCATACCTTTTCAAATCGACAATCCGCGTCTTTGGAACGGGGTGGACGACCCCCATCTTTACGACATCGAGGTGAAGGTTTCGAGGGGCGGGACGGTTATAGATTCCGTGGTGGTGCGAACGGGGTTCCGGACGATAGGGACGGGGAGCGGCAACAGCATATTGCTTAACGGAAAACCCCTGCGCATCAGGGGCGTGGTGGTTCATCGCGACCGCGCAATGGTGGGCAATGCCGTCACGCCGTTCCAGATCGAGGAGGACATAGCCCTCATTCGCGAAATGGGTGCCAATGCCGTTCGTGTTGTGGGCGGTCGCCACGCCGACTACTTCTACGACCTGTGCGACGAGGTGGGCCTGGTGGTGTGGAACGACATAGGGTTCACAGGTGCGGCCTACCCGACCGACATCTACTTTGTCGACGACCCCGCGTTCAGGGCGAACGGCAGGCAGCAATTGCAGGAGATGATTTCTCAATTGCGTCACCATCCGTCGGTTGTGGTTTGGGGCCTGTTCGACAACGTGACGGCGCGTACCGACAACGACCCCGTGCCCTACATCGGCGAGCTGAACAGCTATGCCAAAAGTCTCGACGCTCAACGGCTCACGGGCGGAAGCTCGGTGCAGGACGGGGCCATCAATTCCGTCACCGACATCATCTCGTTCGACCTTCCGTTCGGCTGGGAGAGCGGTCCCGTGGATGGCGTGAAGGTATGGCTGGGGCACCTTCGGGCGAATTATTCATACCTCAAAGGGGGCATCTCCTACTCTGCACCTGGGTCGATATACCAGCAAACCGAGCGGTCCGAAAAGCCCGATCCGCGTTCCGGCATCCATCCGGAGAGCTATCAAACCCTCTTCCACGAGCAGTACCTCGCTCTGGCCGTCGATGCGCCCGAGCTGTGGGGCGTGTTCGTGGGCAATATGTTCGACTTCGGTTCGTGGCGGACAGGCAGCGGCAACGGTATCGACGATAGGGGATTGGTGACCTTCGACCGCAAGGTGCGCAAAGATGCCTTCTGGGCCTATAAAGCGGCCTGGAATACCGCCGCAGAGCCTTTTGTGCACATTGCGGGTGCGCGGCAGGATGTGAGGCGCGAAAAGCGGCAAGCGATAAAGGTGTACTCCAACTGCGCCGAGGTGGAGCTGTTTGTGAACGGCCGTTCGGTCGACAAAAAGAGCGGACAGGGCGGGGTGTTCGTCTGGGACGATGTGGTATTCAGGCCGGGCATCAACCGCCTCGAAGCGCACACCGACGGCGCAATCGACCGCCAGACGATAACGTTGCAGTGACCATTCTGCCCATAACATACCTCGGTTCGATCGACTATTTTGCCTGTCTGGACGGCGGTGTAATAGACCTGGGCGAGAATTGGGTCAAGCAGACGGCACGCAACCGTTGCGAGATACTTTCGTCGCGGGGGGTGGAGACTCTCACCGTGCCCGTTCATTCTGCGCGACTAACGCGCGACGTGCGGATCGATAACTCGAAACGCTGGCAACACATCCACCGCCAAACGCTCGTTTCGGCCTATCGCTCGTCGCCCTTTTTCGACCACTACGAGGAACAGTTTGCGCCCCTGTTCGAGTGGCGCTGGGAGTTTCTGGCAGACCTCGATATGCGGTCGACGGAGATAGTTTTGAATATTCTGGGGCTACCGATGCTCCGGATTTCGGAGCAATATATCGAGGCAAAAGATGGCGACACAGATTTGCGGGGAAAGAAATCTCTTCGGAGAAGCCAGACGTCGGCAAGGGCTGAACATTCAGCCCGCCGCGTGGGGCGGCGGCTGGCTGAAAAACTTTCTGACGAAAGTTTAGGTTACACACAAGTCTTCTCCGACCGATTTCAGTTCGTGGGAGGTCTGTCCATCATAGACCTGATTTTCTGCGAAGGGCCCGACACTAAGAACTATCTCGCCACACTCCGTCGTCCTTCAACAATGCGACAAGCGCAGGGATAGCCTCACGTTCCGTGAGATTTTTCCGAACCACACTCTGTCCCCTGTACAGTGAGACCAAACCACGACCCGCACCCACATAGCCATAATCGGCGTCCGCCATCTCCCCGGGACCATTGACGATGCACCCCATCACCGCTATCTTAATGCCGCCCAAATGGCCGAACTCACGCTTCACGCGGTCAAGCACCCTCGAAAGTTCGAACAGCGTCCGCCCGCAACCAGGGCAAGCAATGATCTCGGCCCTGGAACGGTCGAGCCCGCACGCCTGCAAAATGGCCTGCGCAACAGGAATCTCGTCCTCGGGCGGCCCCGTAAGCGAAACCCGAATAGTGTCGCCCAGCCCCTCCACCAACAACGCACCGATCCCCACCGCCGAGCGAACCTCGCCATCCAGCCCGTTCCCCGCCTCCGTCACTCCCAAATGGAGCGGGAAAGGCATCCCCTCGGCATCCATCGCCAGCACCAACTCGCGACAAGAGCGCACCATCACCCCCACATCCGACGCCTTCACCGAAACCACCACCTGGTCGAAATCGTGCCGGCGGCAAACCCTCAGGTACTCCATAGCATAATCGACCATATCGCGCCCACCCGTCGAGCCGTGATTCACCCCGATCCTGATAGCGGTGCAGGTGGCTTTGCATCTATCCAACAGCTCGACAAAATCCTCTCCGCCCGAATAGTTGCCCGGATTGATCCTCACCTTGTCGACCACGCCCGCCAACGCCAACGCCACCGATGGCAAAAAATGAACGTCGCCTACAACAGCCATATCGGGGAATATACGCCTAACCTGTTCAACGATAACACGAACGGCCTCCACCTCCCGCATTCCGGGCACCGTCACCCGAACTATCCGGCAACCTGCTCGGTGGAGGCGGCAAATTTGTTCGAAAGTCCCCTCGACATCATTGGTATCCGTGTCGGTCATCGACTGCACGGCAACAGAATGCTCCGAGCCGACAACCACCGGCCCGATGCGAACAGAATCGGTGTATCGGCGAGGAGTGCTCAAAGTCAAAACGTAGCCTTGGCACCCACCATTATATTGATGCCCAAACCCTTATAGAACGGATAGGGATAGAGCCGCAACCCCGCCAAATTCCTCCCCTCGGCCCAAAGCCAAAAACCATCCACCACCTTCAACTCCGCACCCGCCGAAATATCCACCGCGGCACGCAACCTCCCAACCCCGTCCTCATCACGCAACCGGGCCGAATCGCTGCTCAACGAATAGTGGACATTGTAATCGCGGCCGCTGAACCAATCGCCGCCCAACCGGAAAACCAACTTGTCCGTGCGGCGATAAGAAACGTGTAACCCCGCCTTCCACTGCGCAACATCGGGCACCAACGGCGTATCCTTCAACTTCATCTCGTTCCAAACGGCATAGAGGTCGAACCCGAACTTGCCCAAATTTTCCAATCCCAACTCCGCCCCGATAGTATACAACGTGCCCGAAGCGGGCGAAACCAAAAACCGCACCGGATTATAATAAGCACTATACCTGTCGTTCTGCGAATTATCCCTGATAGTGACATCCTGCCGCGCGACATAGATGTGATAATCCTCCAACAGCGACGCCCCGCCATAAACCTTATAATGGAAAGAGCCCTCCTTCGATCCCTCGATACCCACTCGGAAATCGCTGGTGAACCCCGTCGGAGCTGTTCCCTCGACATAAGGATTGCGCCGCGTCAAAGCCTCCAAACTGCCATCGAGCATATTCGAATCGTAGCTGGCAAAGGGAATCAACTTACCATCGGCCAACTCCCACCGAAGTGCGAACATAGGGCCGAAAAAGTTGACCCGCGGCTCCTCCCACACATCGTTGTTGACATAGTACAGATCGATCCCGCCGTCCAGCGTCAACCGACCCAGCTCGATGACATACCTCGGCTCGAACCCAATGGTCAACGCGCTCCCCTCACTCCCCTTGACACTCGACGACCGCTCCCAAACATTCACATCGAACCCGTGGCGGAAACGTCGGCCGCCACCGAACAGCTGGCCCAACCTCACCCCGAGATCGAGGTCGGTCTGTTTGGCCTGCGGTGCGTAACCCAAATTGGTCGTAACCCGAAAATTGAGGTGCCTCAAATCGGTAAACGTATCGCCGAAACTCAACCGTGCTCCCACACGGCTCCACCCGATGCGGTTCTGGTCGGTGCCGATGGCCATATAACGGTCGACACTCGCACCCTCCGGCAACTCGAAAAAGTCCCTCACATCGACCGCGCTGACGCCGTACATCTGATAACTCCTGTAATCGAACGTCACGTCGCCGTCCAGCGTGAACCGCCCCACCTCGTGCGATCCGAAGATGCCGAAACCAGCCAACCACTCTGCCGAGGGCGAAATGACTTTCAGATTGTTGCGAATATTGGAGAACGACCCGCGGTGATTACCGAAGAAGCCGAGCGTCGAACCCCGCGGCATCTTGGGCGTATAATAAATGTCGGCAGTGGTCGTAAACGGCAACCCGACCCCCGCCCGAATGTAGATGGCATGGGGAATATCGTCCATTCCCTCGACCTTGACGGGCTGATATATCTCCGGCGAGAAGGGCGTCGGCCTTGCCACCGAGGTGATGGAGTAAGGTGTTTCCAGCTCCATCTCCTGTTTGGTCAGCGGCGTGGGCTCGATGGGCAGCTTGTCCGCCTCTTCCACCTGGGGAGTGTACGACCGCCGAACCTCCAACTGCTTGCTCAACTGCTGAGCCGACACATCGAAGATGAAAAGATGAAAGGATGAAAAGATGAAAAGATAAAAAACACCCCTCCACGCAAAAATATTTCTGACCGATTTTTTCATTTTATCGTTTTTTCATATTTTCATTTAAGCGCAGCAATCTTATTACGCGCCTCGGCCACAACCCCGTCGTCCTTAGGAGAGTAGCCGTCCAAAATGCTCTGGAACGTAGCCCTGGCCTGGAACGTATCGCCACGCTGAACATAAATATCGCCCAGCAGCAAAAATGCCTTACCCAACCAATAGGTGTTGCCCACCGTTCCGCTCTCCGAAAAGGCCAACACGGCCGCCTCCGCTCCCTCCAAATCTCCCCTGTTGAACAAATCCTCCGCCACGATAAACGCACTCCGGCTCCCCTCGCTCGACTTCACATTCTGCGCCAACTCGCGATAAATAGCCATCGCCGCCTCGCCGCTCAGCCCCTGGGCCCGCGCAAACTTAACCTTGGGATAGAGGGCGTTCAAATAGCCCGTCGCCGTGCCGATCCATCGACCGCCCGGATTGTCGGCAACATAACCCTCCAACGCCGTCACAGCCCGCTCCCCATCGCCCGAAAGGTAAACCCGCTCGGCCGCGGCAAACGACAAACTGTCCCGCTGAGCCGCCGAAATCTGCTCGGCACCTATCCGCCCAGCCCAATCGACATAACCGTCCACATCGCCCTCCTCGACATAAATACCCCGCAAACCGGCCATCGCATCTCTGGCCTGAGGCGTGTCCTTGCCGTGAGTGACCGCCAACTCATAATATCGCTTCGACTCGGCCCTGTTGCCCATATTCAAATAAGCCAAACCGAGCGAGGTCAAAGCCGACATATAATATTCACTGTCCGGAAACCGCGCAACGAAATCCCTGAGCACATTGGCCCCCTGCGAATAGTTCTCTTGCGTGATGTAGGTTCGCCCCAGCTCGTACATCGCCGCCTCGGCATAACGTCCGGTCGAGGTGCCCACAATGTGCAACAGCCCGTCCACCTTATCGGCCTCTCTGTCGACCAGTCCAAGCATAATTGCCCGCTTATAGGCCGCATATACCGCCTCGTCGTTGGCCGCGGCACCCACTGCCCGCGCCGCCCGTGCCGCCAGATCGTAATTTTCTATCGCCCGCCAATACTCCCTGCCCGCCTGCCTGATGTCACCCACACGATTGAGCGCGTCGGCGCGATAAACGTCGTTGGTATGATAGCGCGCCAAAAAGTCGTCGAACCAACGTTGAGCTTCGTTCCACTGCCGATTATTGAACTCGATATAACCCAAATTGTACCTGGCCAACAAAGCTTCCCTCTCGGAAATCGACGCACGCCTCACGAAATCTTCGTACACCACCCGAGCCTCGGGAACCTTGCCCTCGCTGTAAAGTATCTCGCCCTCCCAAAACCTTGCCAACCCGGCCAACCGTGCATCCTGGGGATAAACGGTCGACTGGGCCAACAACTCTCTGGCCGTCTGGCCGTCCCCCTCTTTCCAAACATCGAGGGCGTGCTGATAAATGGAGCGTTGCAACATTCCCCTCACCTCGCCCTGCGCCTTCGAGTCGGGATAATCGGCCAGATAACGCTCCAACACATTCACCGACTCGTTGAACCGTCCGCCGCCGGTCTCGTAGAGCAATTTACCATAGTTGAGCAAAGCATCCTCGGTGATAGTCGCATCGTGACCCGAAGTGGCCGCAATGGAGAACGATTGTGCGGCCTTAACCCGATCGCCCATCTTCAAATAGGCATCGGCCAGGTGATACGAAGCATTTTGCGAAAGGCTGTCGTCCGCACCCACGACCCTGGCAAGATAATCCGCCGCCTCCTCCCATCTCCCCTCGCGATAGAGCGAAAAGCCCGTCATATAGGTGTCCGTTCGCGTCTCCGTGCCGCCCTCGGTTCGATAAGCGCGCATACTCTCGATGGCGTTGCCGTGGTCGCCCAGCCGGAACCACGCCTGAGCCGCCATTCGCGACAACTCCACCCGCCTCGGACCCTCGGTGTTCTCTATCAGCTTTTCGGCATTGGCCGCCACATAGTCGTAATTGCCCAGCGCAAACTCGATCTGCAACAAATAGTACGGCGCAAGTTTCCCATAGGTCTCGTCCTTAGTCAGATTTTGAAATACCGCCTTGGCATCGACATAGAGGCTGTCCACATAGTCCATATATCCGCGATAGTATTGGGCGTGGGAATAGTAATCGCTCCGCTGGTCTATCAACTCGAACATACGCCTTGCAGGCTCGTGCTCGCCATAACCGAAAAAGACATAACCCCTTCTGAAATTGTACTCCGCCCGCTCCTCTGCCGTCATCCGGCGCGGCGCGAGTTTGCTCTCCTCATATCGTCCCGAGACTATCTGCCCTACTTCGAGCAGCTGGTCGGCAACTTCCCGGTGATCCTTGGTGGCCACCGTCTGCGCCGTCACGGCAAATGAAGAGAGGGTTAGAATGAAGAGTAGGAAAAACGGCACCTTTCGCATAATCGCAAAATATTTGTGGCAAATATACAAAAAAATGTTTACTTCGCCAGCCGCGTGACAGGAACGGCGTCGAGAGTCGAACGCCGACCAGCCTCGAAAGCAAAAAGCCCTGCGGCCGCGATCATAGCCGCATTATCGGTGGTGAACCTGAGCGGCGGAAGATAGACCCGCCAACCCCGTCTCGCCCCCTCGGCCACGAGCGCATCGCGCAACCCCGAATTGGCCGAAACACCGCCCGCCGCAGCAATCTCGCTCACCCCCAACTCCTTAGCCGCCCTGATGAGTTTATACAGCAGGGTCTCGACTATCGCCCTCTGCAACGAAGCGCACAGATCGGCCAAATGGTCGGCAACAAACCCAGGGCTCATATCGCGCACCGTGTAAAGGAATGATGTCTTGAGCCCGCTGAAACTGTAATCGAATCCCCCTACACGCGGCTGCGCAAAATCGAAAGCGTGCGAATTGCCCCCCTGAGCCAACCGGTCGATGTGCGGCCCGCCCGGATAGGGCAGTCCCAGAATCTTGGCACACTTGTCGAACGCCTCGCCAGCCGCATCGTCGATGGTCGTGCCAATAATCTCCATATCCAGCGGACTCCGAACAAGCACTATCTGACTATGACCGCCCGAAACCAGCAGGCACAAAAACGGAAAGTCGGGATGATCCTCGTCGCCCGAGGTCTCGATAAAGTGCGACAAAATGTGCCCTTCGAGATGATTCACCTCCACCAACGGAACCCCGTGGGCCAGCGAAAGACCTTTGGCGAACGACACCCCCACCAACAGCGACCCCAGCAACCCGGGACCGCGCGTAAAAGCTATCGCATCCAGCTCGCCCATCCCGATGCCCGCCTCCCGAAGGGCCGCATCGACCACCGGAACGATGTTCTGCTGATGGGCCCGCGACGCCAATTCGGGTATCACCCCGCCGTACTTCACGTGAACCTGTTGGCTCGCGATGACGTTGCTGAGCAGCCGACGACCACGCAAAACAGCCGCCGAAGTGTCGTCGCACGACGATTCGATGCCGAGAATTAGCGGATTTTTCGTACTTTTGGCGTTCATAACGATGCGCAAAGTTATAAAAATTTCGGTGGCGGTGCTCTTTTGGCTCCTCGTTGCGGCGGCGGTCTTGCCTCTGGTCGCCACTTTGACCATAAGCTTTCCGGCGGTGCAAAACGTTGTGGGTCAGCGCATTATGGTCCATCTATCCGAACGGCTGGGCACCACCGTGTCGATGGAGCGTTTCGAGGTGCGCGGTCTCAACCGGCTCCACGTCGAAGGGCTCTATGTGGCCGACTATCACGGCGATACGCTGCTCTATGTGCCCCGCGTGTCGGCTCCCGTCGTCGATCTGGGGCTGACGGGGCGGCCCATCGCTTTCGGGCGCGTCGAGATGACGGGTGCGGTGATGCACATCCATCGCGACAGCACGGGCGCAGTGAACATTCGCGAAATTGTCCGGACGGCGCGCGCGATGCGTCGGAAGCCGAAAAACCCCGATTTTCACCTCACCATATCAGGCATTGCGGCCGACAGTCTCACCTTTGCCCTCACGCGCGACGACCGTCCGCACAAACCGGTCGGAGTCGACTTTTCGCAATTCATCATTCGAAATACAACGGTCGAAATAGACCGTTTGGCGGTCGTTGGGAGCGACATTTTCATCGACATCGCCGGTCTAAACTTCGTCGAGCGGACGGGGTGGCCGGTTTCGCAACTGACGGGCGAACTGCACGTGGGGCGCGGCGTGGTGGAGCTCGAAGGGGTGCATATCGACTCCGAGGGGAGCACGCTGAACCTGCCGCGGGTGGGGCTTCGGGGAGCCGACTGGCAGAGTTTCAGGCATTTTGCCGACTCGGTGGAGCTCGACATTGCGGTCGAGGGGAGCCGTGTGAGCGATGGTTTTTTGAGCCGTTTTGTTCCTGCGGCGGCGGGTCGGGGAGTGGGCGATTTTTCGGTTTCGGCCTCGGTGGAGGGGACGCTGGCGACGCTCGGGGGGCGGATCGACGAGCTTCGGGTGGAGCAGGGGCGGTTAGCGGCACAGTTTTCGTCGCGCGGATTGCCCGATGTGCAAAACGCCGATTTCGAGGGGGTTATTTCGTTGCTTTCGCTCTCGGGCGGCGAGTTGGCGATGGTCCATCCGGCATTGGGGGGCGAGGCGACGCGGGTAGATTTCGCGGGCACGTTCCAAGGCTCGGTGGCCGACGGGATCGAGGTGGAGGGCGATGTGACGGCGACCGAGATTGAGTTGGGCAAATTGCTGAATGTCAAAGAGTTAGGTGCGGTGGACGGAGAGTTTGCCGTGACAGCCGTGGCTGGTAAGAGTCCGAGTGTGAAGGCTCGGGGGACGGTTCGGAACGGGTCGTTCGGCAATCGGAGCATCGGCGATATCTCCCTCGACGGAGGATGGGCTCGGGGGGCGTTTTCGGCAACCGTCGAGGCTCGCGACCCGATGCGCGAATGGGGTTTGCGGGGCGATTTGACCGCAACTTTGAATGGCTCGACGGACGAGTTAGAGGTTGAGGCTGAGTTCAGGAATGCGCTCTACATTTCGCCGCGGGGGTCGGTCGCCACGCCGCAGATAGAGCTTTCGGCCCACCTATCGGCGGACGAAAAAAGGGCGAACATACGCTCTCTTTTGGCCGATGCCGATGTTCGGATCGTGGGCGAAAAGGGCACAGCCGAGGTTGCGATAAAGAACGTGCCAGGTTTGCAAATGGATGAGGGGAACCGTGCGAGGATAGATTTCGATACCGAACGCCGTCTGGCCAATGTCGATTTCGACGCACGGTTCGTCGAATATCGTGGAATCCTGCTCACCGATGCCCACCTTACTGCGAGCGGCGGAGCGGATGATATGGAGGCGCGGCTGACGGCCCGCGATCTCTATTCGGGCTCGTTCCATCTCTCCGATCCGACCCTTATGGGCAGCGTTCGGGACGGACAAACGCGCCTCTCGCTCGACGGAGAACGGTGGCTGACCGTGAACGGATTGACCCTGCGCGGAATGGACGACACGGTGAGGGTCGACCTGCGCGGGCTGGACCTTGCAATGTTGGGCGAGGCGGAGATCGACGGCCACGTGGAGCTGCTGCGCGGAGGCACCGCGCCGCAAATAGATGCCGACGTGACGATAGAAAATTTGGATGTCGCCCTGCTGCAACCATTGTTGGGCGAGGCTGTGAACGAAACCGCGGGCCGTGCCGATATCGCTCTGCAAGCACGCGGCGGCAGGGGCGATTTGCGGCTGGACGGCACGGCGATGCTTCGAAACTTCGCCTTGACGGTGGGTTTTACCGGTGTCAGATATTCGATAGACAGCGCGCGGGTCGAGGTGAAAAATTCGATCGCCACACTCGCTTCCACGGCGGTTCGCGACCGTTTCGGCGGCACGGGCGAGCTGTCGGGCGAGGTCGATCTGCGTGACAGGAAGATAGCTTTTCGCGCCGAGCCGAGCGGACTTTTGGCGTTCGACAGGAGTGGCGGCGGTGCCCTTTCGGGTCGGGTGTTTGCTTCGGGCGAGGTGGAGTTGCGCTCCGACGGGGCGGGAATGACGCTCGAAATTGCCGCCCGGACCGATCCTCAGACCGCCGTTCAGCTTCCGCTGAGTGCCAAAAGCGGCATCGAATGGGCCGACTTCGTCACCTTTGCCGCGCCCTCACCGCCGCCCGACGATTCGCTCAGCGAGGTGGAGTCGAGGCGGGCGGCGTATATGCGCAATGTTCGTTCCGAGCGGCGTAATCCGTTGACACTCAATTTGACACTCGACGTCACGCGCGATGCCGAGGTGGGGCTCATCATCGACCCGCGGTTGGGCCGCGGAATCACGGCACGGGGCGAAGGGGTGATAAGTCTGGGGCTCGATCCGGCCACGCGCGCCCTCTCGGTGACGGGCGACTACACCATTGCCGAGGGACGGATGGAGCTCTCGATGATGGATGTGCTCAACAAAAATTTCACCATCGCGCCCGGCAGTGCCATTCGGTGGAGCGGCTCGGCGGACGATGCAACCCTCGACGTGAAGGCTCTCTATCGTGTCCGCACCTCGCTCGCGCCGTTGCTGGGCGATGGAAATGCGATGGTGTCGGAGCGCGCCAATGTTCCGGTCGACTGCGTGTTGCGCTTGCGTGAGTCGCTGAGTGCTCCGGCGGTGACGTTCGACATCGAGTTCCCCAGTGCCGACGCCGACCAGCGGGTGATCGCGGCGGGAGCGATGAACACCGAGGAGCTGAAGAGTATGCAATTCCTGTCGCTGCTGGTGACGGGCAACTTTGCCGGCGCGGGGTCGATCGCGGCGAGCACGGGAGCGAGCACCGAGGCTTTGGCGAGCGGCTCGGTGGGGTTCGACATCCTCACCAACCAGCTGGGTAACCTCCTTTCGAGCGACGACTACAACGTCTATTTCCGTTATCGGCCGGAGGATAATTTCCTCACCAACCGGCTCGATATGGGTTTCCAGGCGGGATTTGCACGCGACCGGCTGCAACTCGAAATCGAAGGGAACTATGTGGACGACCGTGCGGCGGCTTCGCTGGGCACACACAGCGGCGGGGTGAACAATTTGGCGGGAGATGTGTCGCTGACGTGGGTGATAGACAGGGGCGGAAATCTGCGTTTGAAGGTCTTTTCGCAAACCATCGACCGTCTGAATGAAACGCAGGGGTTGCAGGAGAGCGGCCTGGGCGTATATTGGCAAAAAGATTTCGACAGATTTAGGGATATTTTCCGAAGAAAAAACCTAACTTTGCCAAGTAAAACTAACCGGACAAATAATTAAAATTCTTATAAGATTATGAACATTTTTTTGCAGGCGGCAGAGGTTGCCGAGCAGGTTGTCGAGGGTACGGGCGATGTGGTTGCGGGTCGGATCAGTTTTTGGGAGCTGTTCTCGTCGGGCGGATGGCTGATGTGGCTGCTGTTGCTGTTGGGCGCAGTGGCTGTTTATCTCTTTGTGGAGCGGTTCGTTGCCATTCGCCGCGCTTCGAAGATCAATATGGGCTTTATGAACCGCATTCGGGATAAAATTTCGGATGGCAATGTCCACAGTGCACTCGACTCGTGCCGTCGGGCCGGTACCCCTATCGCCCATATGATCGAGAAGGGCATCGAGCGTATCGGGCGGCCGATGCCGGAGATACAGAACGCCATCGAGAACCAGGCAAATCTGGAAGTTTCGCGGATGAGTGCGGGGCTGCCTTACCTTGCGATGATCTCGGGAGGGGCTCCTATGATTGGGTTCCTCGGGACGGTTATCGGGCTGGTGCAGGCCTTTATGTCGATGGAGGGGATGGGTGGCACGGTGGATATTTCGGTGTTGGCGGGGGGTATGTATGTTGCGATGCTCACCACGGTGGGCGGTTTGATGGTGGGTATTCCGGCCTATTTCGGTTACAACTATTTGGTGGCGAGGATCGACAGGCTGGTCTTCCAGATGGAGGCCAACTCGATCGCGTTTATGGACATCTTGAACCAACCGGTAAAGTGATATGGCGATAAGGAAAGTTTCGCGGTCGGACAGCGGTTTCAGTGCCGCAAGTATGACCGATATGGTGTTTTTGCTGTTGATGTTCGTGCTGATGGCGTTGACGCTGGTCAACCCCAATGCGCTCAGGCTTGTGCTTCCGCGGAGCACCAACCACATCTCGGAGAGGCCCTACACCACGGTTTCGGTCACGCCCGATTTGAAGTATTATGTCGAGACCACCGAGGTGACATTGCCTCAGTTGGAGGGGGCGTTGAGGGCTAAGCTGGATGGCAAGGAGAATCCGTTGGTGTCGCTCCACGCCGACGAAAATGTGGCGTTGAAGCACGTGGTGCCGGTGATGAACATCGTTAAGAATAATGGGTATACTCTTGTTATGGCCACCCAACCCGAATGATTTGTCGTCAAAATGGCTCTGATGCGGCGTTGCGTTTCTGATTTGGTTCGGTCACGTACGTTTGAGTACGCTTCCTCGCCAAATCCTCACGCGCCTGGCCTGAGAGCCATTTTGACGAAAAATATGAAAGATGATGAGGAATGATGATTTTTTTTTGCGCGTAGCCATTTCTTCACTCTTCATTCTTAGTTCTTCATTGTATTTATGAGTTACTACGAGGACGAGGATAAAAAGAAGCGAAGGCGGTGGGCCATTTTCTGGCTCCTCCTATACTTCCTTGGGATCGGGTTTCTAATGACCCGCGCCTTCGACGTGCTCGTACCCGACCCACAACAAGGGGCCATCGTGGTCGAATTTACGCCCCCACCCGTGCGTGCAGGTGCTCAACGGACAGCCACCCAAACCGTTCCGAGCGGAGGCGTACCGCAAAGAGCAATGACCACCACCGCGCCCGACGCGCCCGAACTGCCCGTGAGCGAAGATGGCGAACAAACGCCCGAACCCGCTCCCGTGATCACTCCTGCCCGTGAGGTGAATCAGCGGGCGTTGTTTCCGGGCAATAGTGCCGCCTCGGGCGAGCAGTCGAGTCGCGGCAGTGGCGGCGGCGAAAGCTCGGGCACGGGATTTGATCTGGACGGCAGATACCTGGTGGGTGCGTTGCCGCCGCCGGCTTACGATGTCGATGTGGAAGGGCACGTGGTGATGAGGATAACCGTTAACTCGGACGGCAGGGTGACAAGCGCGGTGTTCGAGCAGGAAGGGTCGACCACCAACCACGGAGTGTTGGTTGCGGCGGCGAGGGCGGCGGCAATGCGTGCCCGCTTTACCGTCTCCGAAGCCGAAATCCAGACCGGAACGATAACCTATATTTTCAGGCTCAATTGAGCCCGAATAAATAATGAAAAATTAAAAATGAAGAGTAAAAAAAGATTTTTTTCGACAAAAATGTTGCGTGGCTTATGCGTAGCCTCATTTTTCATTCTTCATTGTTCATTCTTCATTTGCGAGGCGCAAACTCCCGAGTTTGCGCACTCCACCCACGATTTCGGCAAGGTGGCGCATTCCACGAAAGAGATCTCGCACAGATTTACCTTTACAAATACCGGCTCGGAGCCGCTGGTGATAACCAAGACCGTGACGGGGTGTGCGTGTGTCAAAGCCGATTTTTCGAAGAGACCCGTCGCTCCGGGCGAAAGCGGTTTTGTGGAGGTGGTCTATGAGGTGAGTAAAAAAGAGGCGGGAGTGTTCTACAAGGTGGTCGATGTCTACACCAATTCTGCGGAGCAACCAAGGGTCAGTTTGATTGTCAAAGGCAATGCGGTTTCTGATAAATAATGTGCTCATCATTCCGATGACGGACGACGGGCCTCGTTGGTTCGCGGGGTCGGTGTTGGTCGAGGATGGAGTTATAGCGGAAGTTTTTCGCGGCGACGCTCCGCAGGTCGACAAAGTTGTCGATGGCACGGGGAAGCTGTTGATGCCCGGCCTCATCAACACCCACACCCACGTGGCGATGACGTTGATGCGCAATATGGCCGACGATGTGCCATTGATGGAGTGGCTACACGAGCGGGTGTGGCCGTTCGAGAGCAAACTGACGCCGCAGGATATATATGTCGGGGCCCGATTGGGAATAGCCGAAATGTTGATGGGCGGCACGACGACGATGGTCGATATGTACTGGCACGAAGCGGCCGTGGCGCGGGCGGTGGAGGAGACGGGCATTCGGGCAGTTCTGTGCCCCTGTTTTATCGACGACCGGATGGGCGAGTTCGAGACCGATCTGGCCGAAACGCTCTCATTTAAGAATGAACTTATTCAGGTTCGCGTTGCGCCACACGCGGCATACAGCTGTTCGGCAGAAAATCTGCGCAGAGGCGTGCAGCTGGCCGAAAAACACAATGTCGGTCTGCACGTGCACGTGTCGGAGACGCGGGACGAACAGGAAATCGTCCGAAACAGATTTGGGAAAACTCCCGTCGGATATCTAAACTCGCTGGGCGTTTTCGATCTCCCCACCATTGCGGCACACTGCGTTCACGTGAATGGCGAGGATATGGAGATTTTGAAGGCCAAAAACGTCTCCGTCGCCCACAATCCGCAGAGCAATATGAAGTTGGCGAGCGGTGCGGCTCCGGTGGCACAAATGCTGGAGCGGGGATTGAATGTCTCGCTGGGCACCGACGGCGCGGCATCCAACAACGACCTCGATATGTGGGACGAGATGCGCACCGCCGCATTGCTGGGCAAGTTGACCGCAGGCGATCCTGCCGCCCTGCCTGCTTGGGAGGTGTTGCGAATGGCCACCGTCGATGGCGCAAAAGCCATCGGGGCGGGAGGCAAACTCGGCCGGATAAAGGCGGGATATGCCGCCGACCTGATCCTCGTCGACACCACCGGTCCTCATTGGCAACCGCTCCACGACCCCGTTTCGGCGGCGGTGTACAGTGCCAAGTCGTCCGACGTGTGTGCCGTTTGGGTGGCTGGCCGGCAACGATTCATCCGCTGAAAATTATCGCCTCTTTTGCTGAGCCGCCTGCTGAGCCTGGGCGCGCTGGGCTTCTTCCAACCGTTGCATAAACGCGCTCTTCTTCTTGGCCTTCACGGGGCGAGAGTTCATCTTCTGATGCAACTTATCCTCGTCGATTATCCACTTGGCCGCATACATTTGCAGAATGGTGAACAGGTTGCCCAACAGATAATAATAGCACAACCCCGACGAAAAATTGTTGAGCAGGAACAGGGTGAACAACGGCATAAAGTAGAGCATCATAAACTTCATCCCCGCCATCTGCGGCTGGGCACTCTGTTGCCGGAAGTTCAAAACCGAGGTGAAATACAACGACACAGCCATCAACAGCGCGAACAAACTGACGTGGTTGCCGTAGAAAGGTATGTTGAAAGGCAGTTGCAAAATGCTGTCGTAGCTCGACAAATCCGTCGCCCACCACAGGCTCTCGCCCCGCAACTCGATAGCGGCCGGAAAGAAGCGGAACATAGCGATCATAATGGGGAATTGAATAAGCATCGGGATACATCCCGCCAGCGGATTGATGCCCGCCTTGCGATAGAGTTCCATCGTCGCCTGCTGCTTTTTCATCGCGTCATCCTGCTTGGGATATTTGGCATTGATCTGGTCGACCTCCGGACGGATTATCCGCATCTTGGCCGACGAAACATAGGAGGTGAAGGTCAACGGCGAAATGACGAGTTTGATGATAAAGGTCATCAACAGTATAACCCAACCGATGCCGATCCCCCAGCCCGAGATCCACTCGAACAGCGGTATCAACGCCCCGCGGCTTATCCATCCGAAACTCATCCACCCCAGGGCGATCATCCGCTCCATCCCCAGCCCATAGCCCTTCATCACCGAGAACTTGTTTGGCCCGAAATAGAAACGGAATCCATAGCTTTCCCCCTCGACGGGCACGGTGAGTGCGGCCGAAAAGTCTTTCACCTCGCCATCCTTGCCGTCGTGGGTGCTCATCGCCATATCGACCCCGCCGAAAGCACCGTCGGCGATCAACACCGAGGAGAAGAACTGCTGTTTGAACGCCACCCACTCCACGCGGGCATCTTCGCTCTTATCCTTTTTCGCTCCTGCACGGGCGATGCCCAACTGCTCGACACTCTTCACGCCCGGATAACGATAAGCTATCGTCGTATAATTGTTCTCATTATCGAACCCGCGCTCGTTCTGCAACGACGTGTTGTGCCAATCTATATCGAACGAACCGCCTCTGGTTTCGGGCAATCGCACATCGAAGTCGATCATATAGCCCTCACGCGGAATAGTGTACAAAAACTCGATATGGCCGAGCGAATCCACCGGCAACCTCATCGAAACCACCGTGGCATCGGCCCGCGCAGTGACGGTGTGCTGGAAATTGAAATAGCCCGTGTCGACCTGACCCTGCGGCAAAAAGGTCTTCAAATTGAAATAGTTGCTCCCCGGACTCCACAAATGCAACGGCCCGCCATTGAAAGTGGTGTAATCCTTCAACACCACATCGCGAACCACCCCACCGAAGGTCGAAAACTCGACCCTGATCACGTCGTTCTCCACCGTGAAGTTCTCGTCCCGTTCCTGCGAAGCGGCCATCAACTCGGCACCCAAATGTTCAAACGAAGCCCTCTCGACCATCAACGGCACATCTTCACCCGACACCTCCACAAGTGCACCCTCTTGCCCAGACACCCGCTTGCTCTGAAAATAAGAAAACCCGAAAAGTATAACCCCTATCAAAAGGAGCCCCGTTATAGTCTGTTTATTCATAATTCATAGATGCTTTAACAAACGCCACAAACAGCGGATGAGGACGGGCAACAGTGCTCTTATACTCCGGATGGAACTGCACCCCTACAAACCACGGATGGTCCCCCAGCTCGATAGCCTCGACAATATCGGAACAACGGCCCGTCACCCGCATTCCCGCCCTCTCGAACGCATCCGCATACTCATTATTGAACCTGTACCGATGCCTGTGTCGCTCAGAAATGGTGGAGCTCCGATAAGCGTCGAAAATAGCCGAACCGTCACCAAGAGCAACATCATAAGCCCCCAACCTCATCTGGCCATCGGACAGAATTGTCACGACAGGATTGGTCGTCGTCTCGCTGTTTTCGGCCGTATCCGCATCCGCCAACCCCAACACGTTCCTGGCAAACTCGATAGCCGCACAGTGCATCCCCAGACAAATGCCAAAGAACGGCACCCCCCTTTCGCGAGCATACCTCACCGCCACCATCTTGCCCTCCAACCCGCGGTTGCCAAAGCCCGGAGCGACCAAAATCCCCCCGGCGGAGGACAACAAAGCCTCAGCATTGTCGCAAGCCAACTCCTCGGCATTGACATACCGCACCCGCACCCTCACATCGTTCGCCGCACCGGCGTGAATGAAAGCCTCGTTGATCGACTTATAAGCGTCCGGAAGCTCGGTGTACTTCCCCACCAAAGCTATCTCGACCTCGCGCGACGGATTTTCGACCCTGCCGACAAAATCCCTCCACTGCCTCAAATCTGGCTCCCCGTCGAAATTCAATCCCAACTTGCGCAGTGCCACCCCGTCCAGGTCCTGATCGTGCATAGCCAGCGGCACCTCGTAAATGGTGGGAACATCGATGCTCTCCATCACCGCGCTCGGCTCGACGTTGCAAAACAACGCCACCTTACGCCTCACATCCTCACCGATATGCTGTTCCGTCCGAAGTACCAGCACATCGGGCTGAACCCCGTTTTCGAGAAGCATCTTAACACTATGTTGGGTCGGCTTGGTCTTCAGCTCACCCGCCGCCGCAACATAGGGAATAAGCGTCAAATGGACCACCAGCGTATTCTCGTGCCCCAAATCGTACCTCAACTGACGCATCGCCTCGATATAGGGCAACCCCTCGATGTCGCCCACAGTCCCCCCGATCTCGGTGATGACAATATCGAAATCGCCCTTCGATCCCAACAGCTGTATCCGCCTTTTAATCTCGTCCGTGATATGCGGAATCACCTGAACCGTCTTCCCGTTATACTCGCCCCTGCGCTCCTTGTCGATGACATATTGATATATCCTCCCCGTGGTCACGGTGTTGGCCTGGCTGGTGGGAATGGCGGTGAATCTCTCATAGTGTCCCAAATCGAGGTCGGTCACCGCACCGTCGTCCGTCACATAGCACTCCCCGTGCTCATAAGGGTTCAACGTTCCAGGGTCGACATTGATATAGGGGTCGAGCTTCTGATTTGTCACCCTGTACCCGCGCGCCTGCAACAGCTTTGCCAGCGAAGCCGCGATGATCCCCTTGCCCAGCGACGACGCCACACCGCCCGTCACAAAAATATATTTCGTCTTTTTCACAGCGATTAACTATTAGTGATTAGCGATTAACTTTGACTTAACCGTCTTAATCGAACTTGTTAATAATTTGATAAGCTCGACAGCGTCGTCATTCATACTCTCAAACTCGTCCTCTGTTATGAGTTCGGTTTTCCGCATTAACTCAAGCCAATAAATCGTCTCATTAATTTCTTTTTGAGCTATCGACAGCTTGTGTATAAAATCGGCATCGCTCTCTGCGTGTTTCGCCTCGTATAACATTGCTCCGACAGAGGTTCCGCTTCGCAAAAGTTGCTTTGACAACACAAATTCTCTTTTCTCGTTACATAAATATTTGTACATATTTACGACCCGTATCGCAAATGTCAAACTTTTGCTCCTCAATATTCCTTCTTTCCCCTTCATAAACTAATCGCTAATACCTAATCGCTAATCGCTATTTTGGTCAATGATATTTATCTTTTCGACAAGCAGTTCCTTCTCGGCAAGGGCCTTATCTATCTTCGCCTGCACCTCGGCCACCAAACTTTCGGCATTCTTAAAGAACCCGATATTGTTCTCCAACGTGGCAATATCGGCCTCCAACTGCTTGATCTTGGTATACAACCGATCCCTCTCCGACCGCGAACTCCCCCCACGGCCGACCCTCTCCCTGAACCGATCCATCGACCGCTGCTGCTCGCCGCCACGCAACGAAGCAAACATCCGATCGACCGTATCCTTATATCTCTTCTGAATCGACTCCTTCTGCTTGATAGGCACAAATCCCACCTCGCCCCACGCACGCTGGAACTCCTTTATCTGTTCGAAAGTCACATTCTCAAAACCCCTCGCCACAGCGGCATCCAACAGCGCACGCTTCTTCTCCAAATTCAACTTGTAATCCCCCTCTCTGGTGTCGAAATGGGCGTTCTTGGCCTCGAAAAATTTGTCGCAAGCCGCCCTAAACCTCTTCCATAGCGCATCCGAATACTTCCGCGGCACAGGCCCCGTCTCCTTCCACCTGGCCTGCAAAGCAATCAACTCGTCGGCCGTTCCCTTCCAATCCTCACTCGACGAGAGGCTCTCGGCAATAGCACACAGCTCCTTTTTAGCCTCCAAATTGCTCTCCATCTCACCCTTCACGCTGCCGTAAAACTCCCGCTTTTGGGCAAAAAACATATCGCACGCACTCCTGAACCTCTCGTAGATTCTGGCATTCTCCTTCTTGGGCGCAAAACCTATCGTCTTCCACACCTTCTGTATCTCCAATATCCTCTCGCCCGCCCGATCCCAATCGGCATGTGTCGTCCGAGGCTCGGCAACAATAGCCTCCACCTTCTGACACAGCTCCGATTTAAGGTCGAGGTTGCGCTTCTGCTCCTCCTTTATCTCCTCGAAGTGGGCCTGATGCGCCTTGTTGATCCTCGCGCTCGCCTCCTTGAACCTCTCCCAAATCGTCTCCTTGTGTTCCTCGGCCACGGGGCCTGTCTCGCGCCAATCGTCGTGCAACTTTTGCAGCTTGTGGAAGGCGTTCACGATGCTCGGCTCCAAAAGCAACGCCTCGGCCGCTTCGGCCAGCAAAATCTTGGCTTCGAGGTTCTTCTTCAAATCCAGATCCCTCAGCTCTCGGTTGATCTTTATATAGCTGTAAAAATTCTCCACGTGGTGGTGATAGGTTTCCCACAGGTCTTTGGTTGCACTTGCCGGCACGGGGCCCGCATCGCGCCACCGCTGTTGCAGTTCGCGAAAGGCGTTGAACGTCGAGCCGACGGTCTCGCCGCTCTCGATAAGGGCTTTCAGCTCCTCGATGATGGCAAGTTTCTTAGCCAGGTTTCCCTCCCTGTCGGCCTCTGCCACGGCGTGGGCTTCGTCGCGTTTTTGACGATAGATGGCGGTCAGTTCTTTGAATTTGGCTTCGTCGGGGTTGTGTGCGGGCACGAACTCTCCCTCGCCGTTCCAGGCAGCACGTTGAGCTTCTGTTTCGGCGCGATGAAGCTTGTAGAAGGCGGTTTTGATGGCTTCGGCACTTTCGCGCATGTCGAGAACACAGGGGTTGTTCAACAGCTCTTCGTACAGGGCGATGAGTTCGGGCTTGGTTTTGGTTTCCATTTCGGCTGAAAAAAGAAAAAATAATCCCACAAAGATAGAGAAAATCTTGGGATATCTTGCAATAAAAATGCCTCCCCGATGTGGGGAGGCAGAATTTTGCACAGGGATGGGGTTACTCCTTCACAATCCTCACCACCAATGAATTGTCGGACGCAAGTTTGCCATTGAGCCAGATTCGTTGGACGACATTTTTGCGGCCTTTCACATAAAGGTCGAACTTCACCTCGTCGCTCGTTCCGTCGCCCCAGTGAATGATGAAGGTTTCGCCTCGAATTTCGTCTATACTGCTGGTCTTAAACTCGCCGAATCTCAAAACCGGAGTATAATCATTTGCATACACATTATATGGTTCTATCCGCAACCCCTGCCATCTCGCCGGCCCCGAATCGCGCGTCATCGTAATTCGATAGATATCGTCGTTATATTCAGCATATATGTCGCTTCCCAACAAATTCCCGTCTACCTCGGAATCGAGCAAATTCTCTCCTTGTGAATTTTGTACAAAAATAGTTACATCGGGATTGACAAAGTCCCTCTCTACGGGTTCACAGCCGATAAACACAGCCCAAACCGCTAATAATGCAATTATCCTTTTCATAAATCTATTTTTTATTTAACGATTAATAAACGGCCACATTTCCAAGTTATATTGATAGTTATTCTTTTCGCCCCGAGTTCCCAACGGCGTGGTCGGCCCCGAATTAGCATCGAATAATCCAGGAGTATAATACCCGTTGCTTATTCCATCCCAACCGAAATTGTTGTGAAAATATGAAAAAGAGGTTTCAACAGCTTGTGTGACTATATAATAATCTCCGACTGCTCTGGCTTCGGGTTCAAAATTAATCGGAATGTCTATTCGGTATTTATACGTTATTGTAGCGGTCTGTTTTTTCTCAAGATAACCATCCAACAGCCATGCATGGCCATCACTGTAACTGATCGGTATTCCGATGACTTCCGTTTTTCCGCTATTCCCTCTCATATACACCGGCTTTCTTTCAAGAAGAGAACTACGTGCTATATGGAAATCATAATCAAATGCCATCGGTGACCAAATGTTATAACTCAAATCTCCCAAAAGTTCTATCGCATCTTTGGATTTTGCACTACTATCCGCTGTCCCCCAATCAATATCGACATCTTCGCCGATGTGATACAGAATCGTTGAGGCGGCTGATAAACCCGTCATTGTCCCGCTGATCACATTGTTCCAATTTATGCTTAATCCATGATATTGTGTCGGATATTTCCAGTAGGCCATTAGTTGCCCCGTTGCAACTGCAACACAGCCAGCAGCTATGTCTTTGCCTTTGATGTTAGATACAATCTGATTGTACGGAGCCCTTTGCCCCCACTCAACGGGAATGAGCGGGCCGATTTT
>DBDE01000044.1:0-963 GCA_002293425.1 Alistipes sp. UBA940
ATGGATGATGTTTTGCCGCTTCCGGCACTACTTACCACGAGGCAGTTATCTTCCTCCGAAACGATGGAGCGCCGTTGCTGCCCGTCCAACGGATATTGCAGGCAACTATCGAAGAAGTTCTTGTGCGTTTCGAGCAGGTACCGAATGACCTTTGAGTTATGGTCTTTTATGAGGCTGGGGATCGCCTCGAAGTCATAGATGAACTTTGTGAGGCTTTCGGACGGTTTGATACTGTGGGTGTTTAGCTTTTTATGGAGCGATTTAGCTTCTTTGAAGATGTCGGAATAATGCCGCGAGAATCGCGTTCCCTGTGTTGAGGATATGAACTGCCTGTCGAAACTGCGCTCCAAATCCGTCTCGATGTCGATAAAGAAGTTGTCATTTGCATCGGAGAGGGCAGCCCTCGCTTCATCTGCCTTCCTTTGCTCAAAAGCGGCAATCCTTGCTATCCGTTCGTTCAGCTCCCTTTCCTCTCGTTTCAACCGCGCCCGTTTCATCACCACCATAGCGATTGCAGCTATGGCAACGATAATCCCTATGGCAGGAAGATAAGTCATCAAACAAAAGGATAATACATCTGCCAAAGTTAGTAAAATGCCTTAACACAGCGAAATTTTGAATATGAATCTAATGACAATTTCGCCACACACTGCCACATATCTTCCACACGCGACAATGTTCTCAAAAATCAATCATGCAGATTGTTATGCACCCTACTTTCGCTTTTCAAACTCATAAAAGCGAAATAATTATGCAAAATGAAGATGACATCCGGGGCTTGGCGAAAGTTATGGACTTTATGCGTGCCCTCTCGATTTTATTTGTCGTAATCAACATCTATTGGTACTGTTACGAGCAGATACAGGCATGGGGTATCGACGTCGGCGTGGTCGATAAGATACTCCTTAACTTCGACCGCACGGCGGGGCTGTTCCGCAATATCCTCTGGACGAAAATCTTTGC
>DBDE01000044.1:1032-1502 GCA_002293425.1 Alistipes sp. UBA940
TCTTTAATTGGTGGCTACTCGATCTGCCCCTGCCTCTGGTTGCAAACACTGCGTTCTATATCCTAACCCTGTCGGCGGGATATGTCTGTTTGCTGATGGGCGGGGTGTGGATGTCGCGTCTGCTCAAAAACAACCTGATGGACGACGTGTTCAACACCGAGAACGAATCGTTCATGCA
Organism: Alistipes sp. UBA940; assembly: GCA_002293425.1. GTDB lineage: Bacteria > Bacteroidota > Bacteroidia > Bacteroidales > Rikenellaceae > UBA940. Next base: position 1,211 of record DBDE01000044.1, read on the forward strand.
GGAGACCCGCCTAATCGAGAACGAATACTCGGTCAATCTACCTACGAAATTCTGGTATCAAAAGAAGGAGTGGCGTGGGTGGATTAATATCGTAAACCCGTTCAGAGCGTCCACCGTGCTGGGCACTCCCGGCTCCGGCAAATCGTATGCGGTCGTGAACCAATACATCAAACAGCAGATTGAAAAGGGGTTTTCGATGTACATATACGACTTCAAATTCCCCGACCTGTCGGAGATCGCTTACAACCACCTGATGAACAATCCGGGTAGTTACAAAAAAATCCCCGAGTTC
>DBDE01000044.1:1545-2810 GCA_002293425.1 Alistipes sp. UBA940
TACGAGAGCGCGTACACGATAATGCTGAACCTCAATAAGACGTGGGTACAAAAGCAGGGTGATTTTTTTGTCGAAAGCCCCATTATCCTCTTTGCCGCTATCATCTGGTTTTTACGCATCTACGACGGAGGAAAGTATTGCACCTTTCCGCACGCCATCGAGTTTTTGAACAAGCGGTACGAGGATATATTTCCCATTCTCACCTCGAAACCGGAGCTGGAGAATTACCTCTCGCCCTTTATGGATGCGTGGCTCGGTGGAGCGCAAGACCAGCTACAAGGGCAGATAGCGTCGGCTAAAATCCCGCTCTCCCGAATGATCTCCCCACAGCTCTATTGGGTTATGTCCGGCGACGAGTTTACCCTCGACATCAATAACCCCGAAGAGCCGAAGGTGTTGGTCGTCGGCAATAATCCCGACCGCCAAAACATCTACGGGGCCGCGCTCGGCCTCTACAACAGCCGTATCGTCAAGCTGATTAACAAGAAAGGCCAGCTTAAATCGTCGGTTATCATCGACGAATTGCCCACCATTTATTTTAAAGGGTTAGATAACCTCATCGCCACCGCCCGCTCCAACAAGGTGGCTGTGCTGTTGGGCTTTCAGGACTTTTCGCAGTTGAAACGCGACTATGGCGACAAGGAGGCGACAGTGGTGATGAACACGGTCGGCAATATCTTTTCCGGTCAGGTGGTCGGCGACACGGCGAAGACCCTCTCGGAGCGCTTCGGGAAAGTGTTGCAGAAACGGCAATCCATGACCATCAACCGTAATGACAAATCCACATCCATATCGACGCAGATGGACAGCCTCATCCCGCAGTCTAAAATCTCGACGCTCACGCAGGGTATGTTCGTGGGTGCGGTCGCCGATAACTTCGACGAGCGCATCGAGCAGAAGATCTTCCATTGCGAAATCGTGGTGGACAGCGAACGGGTGAAGCGCGAAACCGCCAACTACGAAAAGATACCCGTCATCACGAATTTCGTGGATAAAGATGGCGTGGGTCGTATGGATGAGGAGATAAAGGCAAATTACGACCGCATCAAAGCCGAAGCCCGTAAGATTGTGGACGACGAATTGGAGCGCATCAAAGCCGACCCGATACTTTCTAAATTACTGCCCGATCAGGGTAATTAACATTTTTTTCACTACATTTACACGGAGATAAATCTCCTGTGAATGTAGGCTGCGGTTCGGAAAAGCTCAAACAAGTTTGGCTTTTCGCTCACCTTGCACTATATTTGCATTGATAATCGTCGAAG
>DBDE01000005.1:0-45537 GCA_002293425.1 Alistipes sp. UBA940
AAAATCGGCCCGCTCATTCCCGTCGAGTGGGGGCAAGGGTATCCCTTTAATACAAAAGTTCGAGAAATGACTGGGATAATAAATGTTGATGCTGGTTGCGTTCCAATCGCGCTTATTCAGCTGATGGCGTACTGGCAACATCCAAAATCGTGGCACGGTATAAATATCAACTGGGCAGAAATAAACAAGTGGTCAGGTGATTGGTGGAACAGACCAGGTAAATACAAGACATGGAGCGGATCGATGAGCGATTCACATGCTCCTTCGGGAACAGTTTCGCACCTAATTTGGCTTATAGGAGAAGATATCGGAATTGATTGGAGCTCCAATGGTAGCGGCGCAACCTCTCGACGTGCGATAAACTTTTTGCAGGATCGGGGATACCATGCTTCGGCGAGGGAGAGCTACAATTTTAACCTTGTCAAAAATGCATTGTTAAGTAGACGCCCTGTATATATTGACGGAAATACCGATGTTCTAACCATTCTCGGCATCCATTTTCCAACCGGCGGTGCTCATGCGTGGCTATTGGATGGTTATCTTGAGAAAAAACAGACCGCTACGATAACGTATAAATACCGAATAGACATTCCGATTAAGCTCGATCCAGAGACCAGGGCCACAGGCGACTATTATATAATCACACAAACTGTAGAAACCTCATTTTCATATTTTCACAACAATTTCGGTTGGGATGGTGAAGACAACGGGTTTTATGTTCCGGGGGTGTTCGATACGGAAATCGGACCATCGATAGCATCGGATGGACAAGGAGATGGCGACGGGAGATATGGGAGGGATGATAACTACACCCATTCTTTGGATATTTGGGATGATATTAAATTGTAAACAGCTATGAAAAAGACACTTATTTGCCTGCTTATATTAACACTCATTTGTTCGTGCTCTAAGATATGGGATTATCCTACTTATGATATCACGATGCTTGTCGATAAAGAGGGTGTGGGCAGTCTGCTCGATCCGGATTACGCAGAGAATATTCTCAATGATAATGTGACGGTGGAATATGATGGGCAGACGTACGAAATGGTGGTTCTCGACACGCGTGCGAATGCTCCGCGTTGGCAGGGGCTCAGGGTTAGGAATGAAAATTTGAAATTTGGCGAGTTCAGTCCCGAGGCCGATTATCGAGGCGAAACCTTCATCATTCACTGGGGCGACGGAACAAGCGACGAGGTGAAATTCGACCTTTACGTCAAAGGCCGCAAAAATGTCGTCCAACGAATCTGGCTCAATGGCAAACTTGCGTCCGACAATTCATTGGTGGTGAGGATTGTGAAGGAGTAACCCCATCCCTGTGCAAAATTCTGCCTCCCCACATCGGGGAGGCATTTTTTTTGTAACTTTTTGTATCTTTGTCCACTATTTTGCACCGAAACTTGCTATGAAAAACAAATACATCGACCTGATCGACCAAACGTTCGAGTTTCCGACAGAAGAATTTACTGTCAAAGACAACGAACTGCACTTTCACGACGTGCCCCTGATGGAGCTCATCAAACAATACGGCACGCCGCTGAAAATCACCTATCTGCCCAAAATCTCGCAACAGATAAATAAGGCAAAAAGGCTGTTCAACGTCGCAATGGCCAAAGTGGATTATAAGGGGTCGTATAATTACTCTTATTGTACAAAAAGTTCTCATTTTTCGTTTGTGCTGGAGGAAGCGTTGAAAAACGACATTCATCTCGAAACATCGTCGGCGTATGATATTCACATCATCAATTCGCTCTATGAGGAGGGGTCGATAGACAAGAATATCTACATCATTTGCAACGGTTTCAAGCGGCCGCAGTATGTCGAAAACATCGCCGCGCTGGTCAACGACGGCTTTGTCAACACCGTGCCGATTCTGGACAACATCGAGGAGCTGGACCTGTTCGAAGGACTGTTGTCGAAAAAGTGCAAGGTGGGCATCCGCATCGCGGCGGAGGAGGAGCCCAAGTTCGACTTCTACACTTCGCGGCTGGGGGTGCGATACAACGACGTTATCGACCTGTACAAGAAGAAGATCAAAGGCAACAAGAAATACGAGCTGAAGATGCTCCACTTCTTTATCAACACCGGCATTAAGGACACGGCATACTATTGGAACGAGTTGAACCGTTGTGTCAACCTTTACTGCGAGTTGAAGAAGATTTGTCCCGAGTTGGATTCGCTCAACATCGGGGGCGGTTTTCCGGTACGAACGTCGCTGGCTATGGAGTTCGACTATGAATATATGACCGAGGAGATCGTGGCGCAGATAAAGAACATTTGCAATTCGCAGGGCATCGACGAGCCCGACCTGTTCACCGAGTTCGGGTCGTTCACCGTTGGTGAGAGCGGGTGTGTGCTCTACTCCATCGTCAACCAAAAGCAGCAGAACGACCGCGAGTTTTGGTATATGATCGACAGTTCGTTCATCACGACGCTACCCGACACTTGGGGCATTCACCAGCGGTACATTATGCTGGCGGTGAACAATTGGGACAAAGAGTACCAGCGGGTTTTTTTGGGCGGGTTGACGTGTGACAGCGAGGATTATTACAGCGGCGAAGCGCATACGAATGCGATTTTCCTTCCGAAGCTCAACCAGGCCGAGGAGGAACCACAGTATGTGGGCTTTTTCCACACGGGGGCTTACCAGGAGTCGCTGGGGGGCTTCGGGGGGATACAGCACTGTCTGATCCCTGCGCCGAAGCACATTATTATCGACCGCGAAAAGGGCGACACGGAGTATTATACGCGCCTGTTCGCTAAGGAACAGAGCTACCGCTCGATGATGCGGATATTGGGATATTGAGATTTTTTTGGACCATATTTTTTCTCTTCACGGTCGTTGTTGCGAGTGCGCAGGAGCGGCCGAGGGTCGCCGTAGTGTTGAGTGGCGGCGGAGCGAAGGGCGTGGCGCACATCGGCGCGCTCAAAGTGATAGAGCAGGCTGGCATCCCCATCGACATAGTCGTGGGGACAAGTATGGGAGCCATCGTGGGAGGACTCTACTCCATCGGTTACACGCCCGCACAGCTCGATAGTCTGGTGCTGGCACAGGATTGGGGGATGCTGCTGAGCGACCGCACGCCGCGAAACAACCAACCCTTCACAACCAAAGAGCAGGGCGACCGCTATCAGGTGACCTACAACTTCGGGCGTCAGATGCGGGGTGTGAGGGGGATGATACGCGGTGCGAATCTCGAAATGTTGTTCAACGACCTGACGGCGGGATACCACGACCAGACCGATTTCAGTACCCTGCCGGTGCAGTTTGCGTGTGTTGCGGCCGACATTGTGACGGGCGATACGGTGGTGTTGCGTGACGGGGTTTTGGCCAGCGCAATGAGGGCGAGTATGGCAATCCCAGGGGTCTTTACGCCGGTTTATACCGAAGATCGGGTTTTGGTCGACGGCGGGATATTGAACAACTTTCCGGTCGACGTGGCGGTAGGAATGGGCGCCGACATTGTCATCGGGGTGGATGTCCAGTCGCCGCTCGGTAGCAAGGAGAGGCTGATGGCCGCACCCGATATTTTGGCCCAGATAGTCGAAATGTCGATGCAGCGCGGCGACTATCACAACAATGTCGCCCGAAGCGATGTTTATATCAAGGTCGACGTGGAGGGCTATTCGGCCGGAAGTTTCAACACCATCGCGCTCGACACCCTCATTCGTCGGGGCGAGAAGTCGGCGCGGCGGCAGATGGAGCCGTTGTTGTCTTTGAGCGAAAAGACCCGCTCCGATGCCGGCACGAGAGGCGGTTACACTCCGCTGAGCGCGCGGGGCAAATTCAAGTTGTACGACGTGACTTTCGACAACCTCGGCGAGCGGCAGTCGCGCTGGGTGATGCGCCGTTGCAGAATAGGGCTCGACGGCGAGACTGATGTGAAGCAGTTGAACCGCTGTGTCTCGGTTTTGTCGGCCGCAACCGCCCAGTCGGGCATCTACTATTCGCTCAGGGACACGCTGGACGGCTATGGGCTTCACTTCTCGATGGGCGAAACGCGCGGCAACTCGATCTCGGCCGGAGTGAGCTTCGACACCGAAGAGATAGCCTCGGTGGTGGTCAACGGCAGTCTGCGTCTGGGCAAACGCCACAACCAGAGTGCCTCGCTGACGGCTCGGTTCGGCAAGCGGATCAATATCAGGGGTGAATACTCGCTGCTCACCTCGCCACTGAGCGGTTTCCGGTGGAGCTATGGCTGGACGCGCAACAATATGACCATCAACAAAAACGGCCGACGAGAGACTAACCCCCTGTTCAACGAGCACAGGGCGCAAATGAGCTATGTCAATATGAGCTTCCTGCGCCAGAACTTCCGAATGGAGCTGGGGCTGGCTTATGAGGAGTTCCACTATCTGAGCTGGCTCACCAACTATTCCGAGGAACTGCCCTCCGTGACGGGCGACGGCTATACGATACCGCTCGACAGGGAGCACTTCATCAGCTATTTCGCGCGACTGGACTATGAGAACCTCGACAGTCGCTATTTCACGCGGCGCGGGAGTGCCGTCTCGATCGCATACGACATCTATACCGACAACTTTGTGCAGTACAAGGACCTATCGCCGTTTTGGGCGTTGTCGGTGTCGTGGATGACCGCAATCCCCCTTTCGAGCAGGGTGTCGCTTATTCCGAGCCTCTACGGCCGCTTGCTGTGGGGCACCACCATTCCCTTTCCGAAGATGAATATGGTGGGTGGTCAGGTTTTCGGGCGGTATATGCCCCAACAGCTGCCGTTCGACGGGATAAGTTATGTGGAGAGTGCGCCCAATTTGTTCGTGGCTGCCCGATTGGAGCTGCGGGAGCAAATCTTCAGGCGCAACTATCTCACCGCTTCGGCCAACTATGGCGTTGCGGGCAACTATTTCTTCGATATGCCGGTCGATAAGCGCACCTATTTCGGCCTTTCAGCGGGTTGGGGCTACGATCTGCGCAACTTCCCCATAGCCGTTTCGCTCGGCTGGTCGAACATCACCCGCCGAGTCAGTCTCTATCTCCAGGCCGGATACAGTTTTTAATCGAATATCGGCGTACTCATCGGATCGGCAGCTTCGCGGAAGAACTGCTGTTGCAACTTCGCGGTGGTGTCGTCGGCCTTCACCTGACGAATAACATCGGCCAACTGGTCGCTCCACTGCTTGAGCCGCACCTCGCCCAGCTCCTTGTCCGCGCCCGACGCGTCACCCGCATAGTGGTTGGGATAGCTCGCATACCACCATATCGCGGTATAGGCATTCTCCAGATTCAGACGCGCAAGATCGCGGCCGCTCTCGTCGTTCACAGCCGACATCTTCACCAGATCGGGACGCGCAACTATCAACGTACTGGTTTCCACTTCGTCGCCGTGACCGCCTGTGGTCGATTCGCGCATTTCGTTGATTTTTTGCTGTGTGGCGCGGTCGATCGAGGGGTCGAACAGATAGACTACATAGTCGCGTTCCGAAGCCAGCTGGGTTTGACAAAAATATTGCAAAAACATCGGGTTGCCGCCGTGGGAGTTACACAGGATTATCTTCTTCATCCCGTTGCGAGCTATCTCGCGGCACGTTTCGTCCAGCACCTTGTACAGCAATTCGGGGCTGTATGCCACCGTTCCGGGTTGTTGTTTGGCTTCGTTGATCTGGCCGAAAAAGTAGGCCGGAAATACCACGGCGTACTCCTGTTCGGCGGCGCGGCGGCTCACATAACGGGCCGAATAGAGGTCCGTTCCGAGTGGCAGATGGGCTCCGTGCTTCTCCATCACTCCCATTGGCAGCACGCATACGCCCTCGGAGAGTTCGACGGCACGGCGGAAGTCGGGTCCGGTGAGTTCGTCCCACGCCACGGAGATGTTTTGTGCCGACACGGTTATGGCCGACATCGAGAACAGGGTAAAAAGTAATTTTTTCATAGTTTTTTAGGTTAGATTGGATGCAAAGATACGAAATCTTTTGTTATCTTTGCACCCGCAAACGTGCGGAAGTAGCTCAGTCGGTAGNNTCAGCTTCCCAAGCTGAGGGTCGCCGGTTCGAACCCGGTTTTCCGCTCACGACGCAAGGACGACTCTGTAACGGGGTCGTCCTTATGGCTTGAATGGGGTTTGGTTCGAACCGGCGACCCACTAAAACAAGAAACGCCGGATACTGACGCGAAGCGTCAGTTCGAACCCGGTTTTCCGCTCCGTAAAAAAGCCGTCCCAGAAAGAGGCGGCTTTTGTTTTTGTCAGAGTCCGAAGTTAAAACCCGAATTTGATGCCCACCGAGGCGTATGGCGCAGGGCGGAAATAGTAGGAGTCGCTGTTTCCCGCGAAGAGGCTTTTGAGTGTCAGTTCGAGATACTCGGCCGGCCGATGGACATTAATCCCCGCCGTGGCAAAGAGTGCCAGCCCGCTCTTGCCCAACTTCACCTCGGGACGCAGGCCGAGCGTCATATATTGGTGCGAAAACATCATCCGCTTTCCGTCCTCTTCGCGCTTCATCAACGCCATCTGGCCGTTCATCTCGAACGCCAGCGCAAGGCTGAACAGGCTGCCGAACTCGTATTTGCCCGAAAGCTCGACCCCCTCGCCCATCGAGACGTTCACCTTGAACTTGCCGTCCAGCCGCCAATTGATGTACAACGCCGGAAAGACCATCGGATAGCCCAGACTGTTGTTGACCGCCACGCCTGCACCCAGGTCGAGGTTCGGGCGCAGGTGCCAGATGAAGATGACGCCGCCACTGCCCAGCACGTGCTCCCAACCGACTCGGGAGAGGTCGGTGAATGGGGTGTAGACGCCCGCACCGAGGCTCATCATCACAGACCACTTCGGGGCGATGGGGCGGAGGTGGAACAGCCCGAGCTGCATGTTCATCATTTCGGAGACCATATCGCCCGTGAAGTTGCGGTTTTTGAGCGAGGCATAGGCACCGCCCAGCCCGATCCCCCACGCTGTGATACGGTCGGCTTCGTTCTTGCGCATATAGAACGGAATGGAGGCGTTGCCCGAATAGACCAGGGTCGAACCCTTGGCCTTGCCCACCTTTTGGGGCTTGGCATCGACATCTTCCGGCCAGTGCATATAGGCCGAATTGCCGATGTATTCGGTTTTGAGAATTATCTGCGCGTCTGCCTGCGAAGCGAACAGTAGCGCGACGGCGAAAAGGATAACGATTCTGATTTTCATCGGTTTGCGATTTTTTCGGGTGCAAATATCCGCCTTTCGATCTCTTGTCGCAAAAAAGTTTTGACCAACGGTGCGAAATCGTTGACGAAAGGTACGGCAACTTCGGCCGAAACACCCTACCTTTGCATCTATGAAAGACATCGTTCTGAAGAACTATCGATGGTACGTGGTCGGACTGTGGGTGATGTTGACGCTCACGTTGACGGTCCAACTGATGTGGACGATCCCGCCGATGCAGCTCGTGGTGGCTGTTTGCTATATCTTCGTTATCTGTTATCCGGTCGTCACTTTTTTGAGCGCGAGGGTTTTGCCTCGGGCGATGAGGTCGGGAAATATGCGAGTTTTTGTTCTGTGGCTCGTTGCGCTGACCCTGTTTCTCGCTTTTTGGTGGGCGATGGGCGATGTGTTTATGGTGTGTCTGGAGAGACGGGGCGTCTTTCCGCGCTCCAGTTCGTTTTCGACCTGGAATGAGAGCCGGCCGTTTTATGCCATCTATCTGGGCTCTCTGCTCACCGCCCTGATGACCAATATGGTGTTTTGCATCCTCCGTTTTATCAACGAACACTATCGGGTGGCGCAGGAGCACGCCCGCTTGCAACGGGTGCATCTGGAAGACGAGTTGCGGCTGTTGCACTCGCAGATCAACCCCCATTTGATGTTCAACGTGCTCAACCACATCCATATTTTGATGAAAAAGGATGCCGACCGGGCGGACGACCTGTTGATGCGCTATTCGGACGTGCTGCGCTATCAGCTCTACGAAGCTAATCGCGAGACGGTGTCGCTGGCCAAGGAGGTCGATTATCTCAAAGATGTGGTCGACGTGGAGAGTGTTCGCTGGGGATCTGAACTGCGGGTTGAGTGCAGCTGGAACGTCACCGATGGAGGGGTGGAGATAAGTCCGTTGTTGCTCATTCCGTTCGTCGAGAATGCTTTTAAGCACGTTTCGCGCCTTCCGTCGCAAACGGGATATGTGGTCATTTCGCTCGATCAGAAGGGCCGCGAGTTGCGCTTTGTGGTCGAAAATTCGAGGAGCGACCAGGCTCCGCGCAAGAAGAACGCCTCGGGGCTGGGGTTGGAGAACGCCCGCAAGCGATTGGAGATAATCTATCCCGACCGTCACGAACTGACGGTGGAAAAGACCGATAGCCGGTATAAGACAACCCTCGTCATTGCGTTATAATAAGATATGGACGAAACTGTCAAACCCGCCGCCGCACCGATGCGCTGTCTGGTCGTCGACGACGAACCGATAGCGCGCGAAGGCATAGTCGATCTGGTGAACAAGGTCGATTTCCTCACCGTGGCCGGTACCGGAGCGTCGGCTATGGAGGCGGTGACTTTCCTGCGCGAAAACCCCGTCGATCTGCTCTTTTTGGACGTCAATATGCCCTATCTGACGGGCATCGAGATGCTGGAAATGATAGAAAAGCCTCCTTTGACCATCCTCACGACCGCCTATTCGGAGTACGCGCTCGAAGGCTATCGGTTGCAGGTGGTCGACTATCTGCTCAAACCCATTACCCTGCAACGCTTCTACCAGGCGGCACTCAAAGCCCGACAGACGTTCGATGAGCGGAAGGCACCCTTGCCGTTCCTCTACATCAAGCAGAGCGACGGCTTTCAGAAGGTCGTGTGGCAGGATATTCTATTCGTCGAGAGTATGGAGAACTATGTGAAGTTCGTGCTGGAAGACCGGCAAATAATCGCTCACCAGACAATGACCTCGATAGAGGAGATATTGCCGCGCGACGCATTTTTCAGGATCCACAAATCGTTTCTGGTCAACGTCCACCGCATCGACGTGATAAACGGCGGCCGCATATTCATCGACAAGCACGAGCTGCCCCTGTCGAGACACCGCAAGGAGGAGTTGATGCGGTCGGTGGTCTACAAAAACCTTATCGGTTAGTCGGCGCGTTTCAAATTATTTTTATACCTTTGTTTCGCGTGAAGCGGACCTTTGTCATAATCGTTATTACAGCTCTTATCACGGTGCTGGTCGCTATGGCGTTCAACACCGCGTGGGTGCGCTCGTCCAGGGACGACAGCTGTATGGCTTGTCACGTTCACCCCCACGCCGAGGATAGTTGGAGGCAGTCGAGCCACTATAATAACGGGAGCGGAACGAAGGTTTCGTGTGCCGAGTGCCATTTGCCGCCGAGCGGGAGTCCGAAATATGTTTGGGCCAAGATTAAGACGGGGGGCAAGGACCTGTTCTCCTATCTGTTCAGGGACACCTCGAAGATAGATTGGGATTCGAAGAGCGAGTTGGAGTATGCGCGTACCATAGTCTACAACGAGTCGTGCATCGAGTGTCACCACCAGCTCTTTCCTGCCGGCATTTCGGACGACGGCGTGGTGGCCCATCTGCACTATGAGGACAACGCCGAAGAGTTGGGGCTGAACTGCATAGATTGCCACCTGGATGTCGGCCATTTCGACCCCGATTACACTCACGCGCGGATGACGGGGATACCCGTGCAGGCCAGCGGAGAGATTTTCGAAGAGGCGGCTGTCATCACCGACTTTGTGGACTTTACCGAGCGGGTGCCCGGAACGGCCGTCTCGTTCGATATGAAGGCTGTTCGTGGGGCGAGTTTTGTTATGGGAAGTCCCGACAGCGAGCCTTATCGCGGCGAGAACGAGGAGCAAAGGGATGTAACGGTCCCCGACTTTTTTATGGCCGAGACCGAGGTGACGTGGGACCTCTATTGGGCGTTCTATGCCGAGACTATGAGCGAGGGCAGGATTGCGCCGGAGGTTATCTTTGCGCACAATGCCGATCCGGATGTGGATGCTTTCAGCGGCCCCACCCCACCCTTTGGCAATGCCGAGCAGGGATGGGGAGGCGGCGGACGACCCGCCATAACGATGACCCACTATTCGGCGGAGATATTTTGCAAGTGGTTGTCGCGCAAGACCGGAAAAACATATCGCCTGCCCACCGAGGCCGAATGGGAGTATGCGGCCAGGGGCGGAACGGACGGAGCGTACTTTTGGGGCGGTTCGCCTAAGAAATACTCTTCGCGCGGGCTGTGGCGGAGTATTTTCGGGGCGGACACGACTGTTATCAACACCTATGCCGTTTATGAGCTGAACAGCGGCAATCGCACACAGCTTCCACAAAGGGTGAAGGCAAATCCTTTCGGTTTGAAGAATATGTCGGGCAGTGTGTGGGAGTACACGAGCGACCGGTACGAGGGCGGCGAGGAGTGGGTGATCCGCGGCGGGGCTTATGACGACGATGCGGCGGATATTCGTTCGGCTGTCAGGGCGGCAACGGAACACGAGAGGTGGTTGCGCACCGACCCCCAGCAACCCAAGAGCATTTGGTGGTACTCGGATATGAAGGCGATCGGGTTCAGGGTTGTGTGTGAGTATTGATCTTTAAATTATAACCTAAAAAATACTGAATTATGAACAGGAGAGATTTTTTGAAGAGCTCGGTTGTCGGTGCCGGTGCATTGGCACTCCCGGGAATGGCGTTGGTTTCGTGTGGCGGCGGTGACAAGTTGGTTCCGTTGAAGGCCGAGGGTGAGTACTATTTGCCCACCCTGCCCGATAAGGCGGCGGACGGGCGCGAGTTGAAGGTCGGTTTGGTGGGTTGCGGCGGTCGTGGGAGCGGCGCGATTCAGGATATGTTGAGTGCAGCGAACGGCATCACCGTCGTGGCGTTGGGCGATGTGTTCGAGGACAGGCTGAGCGGCACGAAGAAGATGTTGGCCGAGAAGTATAATCAGGTCGTTGCCGACGGAAATTGCTTCATCGGGTTCGATGCTTACAAACAGGTGATAGATGCAGGGGTGGATGTGGTGCTGTTGTGTACACCTCCCGCGTTTCGCCCCGAGCAGTTTAAATATGCCACCGAGAAGAGTGTGCACTCGTTCCTCGAAAAGCCCGTGGCGGTGGATTCGGAGGGCTTCCGGTCGGTGGTTGCAACGGCCCGTCAGGCTACGGCCAAGGGATTGAGCGTTGTGACGGGTACGCAGAGGCATCACCAGCGGCCCTATTTGGCTTCGTTGCAGAAGATTATGGAGGGGACCATCGGCGAGATCCGCGGCGGAAATGTTTATTGGAACCAGAACCAGCTATGGTATCGCACCAAGCAACAGGGATGGAGCGATATGGAGTGGATGATCCGCGATTGGGTGAACTGGACGTGGTTGAGCGGCGACGAGATCATCGAGCAGCATGTTCATAACATAGATGTATTTATGTGGATGACGGGGCTGAAACCTTTGAAGGCGACGGGCGTGGGAAGCCGCCAGCGCAGGGTGACGGGCGACGGGTACGACAATTTCAGCATCGATTTCGAGTTCGAGAACGGCATTCATCTTCACAGCATGTGCCGTCAGATAGATGGCTGCTCGAACTATGTGGGCGAGATAATCAACGGGACCAAGGGGGTGTGGTATAACAACGGCGACGAACCCTATATCACCGACCTTGCCGGAAACGAGATTTGGAGGTACGACAAGGCGGGTGCCGAGGTCGAGTTTGCACAGATGAACCCTTACGTGTTGGAGCACGTTAATTTGGTGAATTGCATTCGTTCGAACACTCCTTTGAACCAGGCCGAAGAGTGCGCTAATTCCACTATGGCGGGCATTATGGGTCGCGATGCGGCTTATACGGGTGCGACTGTGAGCTGGGAAGAGGCGAGCGCAAAGACCCACGGCTTTATGCCCGAATTGGTGATGGCCGATATGGATATGACCAGGTTCAGCGTGCCTGTGCCGGGAACAGGAAAATAAGGGAGGCAGGGTTATGAATAGGAGAAGTTTTTTGAAGAGCTCGATAGTTGGGGCGGCCGCTGTGGCGGTTGCTCCGACCGAGCTGGTTTTCGGTAAAAGCAAGCGCAAAGAGCCGCAGTTGCGAATTTCGTTCCAGGAGGGCATTGCGCCGGGCAAGACGCTGGCCGAAAAGTTCGATTGGATGGAGGCGCACGGCGTGACGGGTTTCGAACCAGGGGGACATAAGCTGTGGGAGCGGGTGGATGAGTATAAGCGGTTGTTGAACGGGCGGAATATTGCCGTGAGTGCTATTTGTGCCGGGTTCGAGGGCTTTATTTTGGCCGAGGACGCGGCGGTGAAGAGGAGTTTCGACGAGTCGATGCGCCGGATCGTCGCCGCCGCGGGCGAGTTGGGCTCGGTGGGCGTGATTATGGTTCCGGCTTTCAACGGGCAGAAACCGTGCAAGCCCCACACGTTGGAGACGCGCGAATTTCTGGTCGAAGAGCTTGCAAAATTGGGCGATTATGCCGCCGAGCACGGTACAACGGTGATTTTGGAGCCGTTGAACCGTCGCGAGGCTTTCTATCTTCGTCAGGTTGGCGATGCGGCGGCTATTGCACGCGATACGGGCAGCCGCGGAGTGATGTGTATGGGCGATTTTTGGCATATGAGCGAGGAGGTGTGCGACTATGGGGCACTGTGGAGCGGTGGCGATTATCTCAACCATATCCATATCGCTTCTCGCGGAAACCGCGTTATGCCGGGCGAAGACGGAGCGGCGGATGATTATCGGAAGGGGTTCAGGGCTCTGCGCGAGATGAATTATAGGGGCTTTGTGAGCTTTGAGTGCGGTTCGAAAGGCGACCGCGAACAGACCGTTCCTGCGGCTTTGAAGTTGATCCGCGACCAGTGGGCGGGATAATCGGGGCGATAGTTCTGCTTGTTTTGGCGGGACTGTCGCTCTATCGTGAGGGGAGGGTTTTTCGGTTTCTGGGCTCGTTGCCGTTCGGGCTTTCGGCGCTTGGGATGTTTGGGGTGCTGTGTGTCGTTCGGGGGCTTTACGGTTTCCCGTTGACGCCGTTTTTTGCCGTTGTTTGGTTGGCGTTGATGCTTTCGCTGGGGTGCGTGGTGGTTAGGGTCGTTTGCGCTTCGGGGCTTCGGCGATGGGGATTTTTGGCTAATCATTTGGGGTTGTGGCTGGTGTTTTTCGGCGCGGGAGTGGGAACGCTGGACTATGTCGAGTTGAATATTCGTGTTCAGGAGGGTGAGACCATAGGGATGCCCTTTTCGATGCGGTTGGACGATTTTCGGATGGAGGTTTATCCCGACACGGGGATGCCCAGCTATTTCGGGTCGGCGGTGACGGTGGATGGTCGGCCGTTTGTCGTCGAGGTCAATCGCCCGCTCAGACATCGCGGTTGGGCGGTTTATCAGGCTGGGTACGATCGTGCCGCGGGGCCGGAATCGGGCTATTCGGTGTTTCAGATGGTGCGTGACCCGTGGTTGCCGGTGGTTTACGCGGGAATTTTCCTGCTTGCCGTCGGGGCAGTGATCGGTGTGACAGGCTCAGGCAGACGCCAGCGAGGATGAAATTGAGCGTATGCAAAATTTCAGCCGACGCCTGCCGTGGCGTCTGGCTGACGGGCTCGCAGAGCTCGAAAATTATCCATTAACAAATGAGTTGGAGTGAATTTTCATATTTTGCCATTCCGGCGGTTATTTGCTGGTTGTCGGCGGGGGTTTCGGTGTGGTGGCGACGTAGGCCGGCTAATGTTTTGATGGCCCTCGGCATCGCTGTTTTTGCGGCCTTCGTTGTTGCTATTTGGATTGGGCAGGCGCGGCCACCGATGCGCACTATGGGAGAGACGCGACTGTGGTACTCGTTTTTTCTCGCGTTGGTGGGCTTTGTGGGCTATTTGCGCAGTGGTTATCGGTGGTTGCTGTCGTTTGCGGCGGGTATGGCTACGATGTTCACAGTTGTCAATTTATTGAAACCCGATATCCATTCCACGGGTTTGATGCCTGCTCTTCAAAGCGTGTGGTTTGTGCCGCACGTGACGGTTTATATGCTGTCGTATGCGATGATGGCGGCGGCAACGGTGGGGGCTTGTGTTCAGTTGCGCAATATTTCGCAGGGAGTGGAGGATGCTAAAATAGCCGCTTTTACCGACTCGGTGGTGCGCATCGGGTTCGGGCTTTTGACGCTGGGTATGTTGATGGGAATGGTTTGGGCTAAGCAGGCGTGGGGTCATTATTGGGCGTGGGATGCTAAGGAGACGTGGGCTTTGGCGACTTGTGTCGGGTATATGGTTTACATCCATTTGCGGTTGTGGCGACGGTGGCCGCGGTTTACCCAGTGGATGCTTATCGTCTCTTTTGTGCTGTTAATGATCACCTGGATCGGCGTCAAGTACCTCCCCGCTGCACAGGGGAGTGTACATGTTTATTGATTACCTAATTTCATACCAATAAATCGGCCATCCTCCATATATCGGGGGATGGCTTTTTTTTATCTTTTGCAGTCGAATTTTGCGCGGTTATTGTCTATACTTAGATACGGACGATTTTGTCCGTGCCTAAATATAGGAGGTATTGATTATGAAACACAAAAAAGAAGGGCTCACTCTTACGCAATGGACCGAACGATTGGCGCAAGAGTTGGAGCGTTCGGGTCGCGAGCGAACGGCCCGGGCTTATCGAGGGGCTGTCAGACGGCTGACCGATTATTTGGGAGGTCATCAGATCGAGCTCGGGTTGTTGACCGGAGCAATTGTCGGGGCTTTCCAGATTCAATTGAAGATGGAGGGCAGGGCACCGAACACCATTTCGTTCTATATGCGGATGCTACGCTCGATTGTCAACAAGGCGGTGGACGATGGAGTTGTGTCGCAATTCTCCCACAATATTTTCGGGGGTGTTTACACAGGGGTCGCCCACACGAGAAAGCGTGCCCTCACCGCAAAGGAGTTGCACAGGTTGGCGAACTTCGATTTTTCATCGACTAAGTCGGACGACAAAAATTATCGACTGAGCGACTCGCTCGCTCTGTTTATGTTCTGCTATCACGCCCGAGGGATGAGCTTTGTGGATATGGCTTATCTGAGAAAAAGCGATATTCGGAACAATGTCATTCGTTATACCCGCCGAAAGACAGGTCGCCCGATTGAACTCACCATTCAGCCGGTGGTCCAAAATATCATCGACCGCTTTGCCGAACAAACAAAAGAGAGCGAATATGTTTTTCCTATTATCGTCGAAACAACGAAGAGGGCGAGGGTTCAATATGAGAGCGCACTTCGGACTCAGAACCAGAACCTGAAAGTCATAGGTTCACTTGTCGGCATCGACCATAAATTCTCGACCCACTCGGCCCGACACAGCTGGGCGACGATGGCACGGAATTATGGTTTGCCGTTAGCGGTGATTTCGGAAGGCTTAGGCCACAGTTCGCAAAGGACAACGGAGATATACCTTGCCTCTATCGAGCAGGGAGTTTTAGACAAAGCAAGCAGGTTGATGAGCGAGGCTATTTCGGAAGGCTATAAAGCAAAAAAGAAGGTTTTTCGGTTCGAAAAAGCCCTACAGATGAGCCTCTGACGCCGGTTCTGTCACTTACCAAGTGACAGATACTACATCGCAAAATTACAAAATAACTAACTTATAAACAACTTTTTTGCACTTTTTGCTAACCCGATTTACCACCCAAATATACCTAACACTACACGCTTTTCTTACTCTGCTCTCAGCCGGTAGGCGTTTCCTGTCACTTGGTAAGTGACAGCGGTTTTACACCAAGCCTAACGCTTTGATAATGAGGAGATTAGCGATAACATTGACTACCTGCTTTGAGGCTTTGACCTGTAAAAAGAGAGGGTCGGAAAATGGTACTCTTTTGATTTCGACACACAAGGATGATGAAATTTTTCATTCTCTTTCGTGTAGTCATAGAGAGATCGGCCGACCGCAGCTGTTCGAGTTTTCGAATGAAAACACTCGAACGGCTACACTTATGTTTAAACCTAAGAGATTTATGAAAAAGTTCATCTTGTCGTTTTTTGTTTTGCTCTCTGTTTCGTGTGCGATGGAATCTGAAGTCGTCACAGGGATTGAGGTGCCCGAAACGGATGGTTCGGAGAAGGTCGATTCGGGTATCACGCTCACCATTCCAGGTGGGTTCAGTATAGCAGGTACAACACGCGCCCTCTCCGAAACTCAGGAAGCTAAGGTGGGTGAGGCGTATGTTCTGTTGTTCGACGCAGACGATTTATTGGTCGATGTGGCCGGTGTGTCGGACATTTCGAATGTGAACGGAGCCGCGACTTTCAAGGTTAAGCTCAAAAGGGGGGACCACAAGGTGGTGGTCATTGCCAATGCCGATCAGATAGTGGAAGATGCGGGGCTTAAACCAAACGAAGACACGTATAGCGATGTGGCGGCGAAGTTGATCGGAACTGTCTCGGAGAAAATGTTTCCCGATGCCGAAGATGTCATCCCTATGTGGGGCGAGACCGAGGGGACAATCAACATAACCGCTTCGAGCGAGATCAAGGTTCGGCTACTGCGTTCCATCGCGAGAATAGACATTGGGGTCGGTACTTGGAACGACGAAACGAAAACGTGGGAAGGATTGAGCGATTTTAAGATGACGGGTGTTTATGTTATCAGTCCGAGTAAGAAGTATAGTGTTATGGCGGGTGCAGTTTCGACGGATAAATTTACGGTTGACCAAAGCGAGGAAAAATTTCAGTATGCGGGTGACGCGATACTCCGGAGCATTTATGTTCCCGAAGTTGCGATAGCAGGAACCGAATACGAAGAGCGGACGGCTCTGGTTGTGAGTGGGTTATACGAGGATGCTTTGAATCCGTCGTTTTACAGGGTCGATTTTGTGTCGGGCCCGAATCTGATCGACATTCAGCGTAACACGCTTTATCGTTTCGAGATCAGCAGCGTCAAAGGGGCGGGCTACAGCACAGTGGAGGATGCTTATGCCGCCGCTTCGAATAATATGGAGGCCGAGATCATAGATTGGAGCGAAGAGAGTATGGGCGACGCACATTTCTACGGCAACAAGTCTATTACGCTATCGGATAATCCCGTCAAGGTTGGATTGATGCGGGGCGACAAAGTGATAGTAGACATCGCAACAAAAGATTTGACGGATTTCACGATCACCTCGCCTGACGAGTTGATGACGCTGTCGACGTCGGGCAACAAAAAGGTGGATTCTCCTTATTACACCTATACGCTCGCCGGATCGGGTTCGATGTGGAGTTTGACCATCGAAGCTTTGGATAACAACTTCGCAGGTGCGGAATCTTTGAGGACAGAGGTCTGGAATGTAAATGCCGATGATCTCATTAAATTCAACTTTACGGTCAGTCAATTCTGGGCGAGTTCGGATCCGACGCTTCGTAAGATAACGATTGGTGATTCATCTCCCGTCAATGGGGGAACGGCCGTTGCCAATCATACACGGGCGGCGGCGGGAACCCCTGTCTCGATACTCGCAAGTTCCGAGATCGGCTATGAGTTCGATTGTTGGGTGGTTGATCCCGAATCTATTACCACCCCCTCGGGTAATCCTGCAACTTTCATTATGCCCGATATTGAGGTTTCGATCCGCCCTGTTTTCCGCGTTTCGGACATCTATGGTAAATTCTACATTAATGTGAGCTATGATTCGGCAGCGGGTTCGGCAGTCTCTTCCGCAAAAACCGCTAGTGAGGGTCAAACAGCTTCGTTGATGGCGACCGCCAAAAACGGTTGGCGGTTTAAGGATTGGAGTTTGATTTCGGGAACGGGAGCAAGCATCGGCGACAGCAAAACCAACCCCACCACTCTGACTGTCGGAACGGACAATATCGAGGTCGGGGCAAATTTCACACAATTATATAATGTCAGTGTCTCGTCGAACAACAATGTTATGGGTTCGGCCTCATCGACTGTTGCAATGGCTGCCGCGGGTGATGTGGTTTCTGTAGCCGCTATCGCGAATGTCGGTTATGTTTTCGAGAAATGGACAGGTGTGCCTTTCGATGATGCCTCTGCCAATCCAGCCACTTTCACAATGAGTGCAGATCAGGCGAACATCACCGCTAACTTCAAAAAGCAAACCCGTCCGGTGAGCGTGGTTGCCAACAATTCGTCTTGGGGTGCTCCGACTTTCTCGCCGGACGATCCCAAAGAGGGCGACACGGTAACCATCAATCCGATCGCATGCGACGGAGGTATTTTTGTCGATTATGAGGTTGTGAGCGGCAATGCGACTATATCCGAAGATAATTCGTTCAAGATGCCAGACGATTTGGTCTCTATCCGTGTGAATTATCGCGCTCTCGATAGAGAGATTACTGTCGGCAAGGCTTCTCCGCAGACAAGTGGATATGCAAATGTGACATCGGATAAAGGATCGAACACATCTTTGCTCAAAACCAGTCCCGGGGGTCAGATTGTCGTAACTGCATATCCTGCACCCAATTATATTTTCGATGGTTGGAGTATTTCGGGTGCAGCCCTTGCGTCGATGGCGACGAATCCGTCTTCTTTTGTGATGCCTGAAAACGATGTTACTGTTACCCCTGTTTTCTCCCGAATTTTCACTCCGACCGTGAATGGCGTGCCGCTCGTTGCATCCGGAGCGTCTGTCACGGGTGGTAAGGTTATCGGTTCGGCGGTGAGTGCGCGCGAAGGAGAGACGATAGCTTTGTTCGCGGTGCCGGATGGGGGACAGAGGTTCACGAAGTGGGGTATCACGGAGGGCAGTGGAATATTGAGCAGCACAACGGCCAATCCTACAACTTTGACTGTCGGTTCGAAGGTTCCCGTGGTTACGGTTACGTTCTCGGAGAGTGCTGGGTTCACAGCGAGTGGAGTGCTCAAAATCGAGGGTGCGGGAGCGATCAGCATTAACGACGATACGGCGAGTGAAGATCCGACGAGTCTGATCATTGCGGGCGACAGCGTAACTTTTGCAGCAACGGCGAACAACGGTTATGCTTTTGCATATTGGGACATTACGGCCGGACCGGCGCCCTATGGCTACGATGGCAGCATAAACCCGACAACATTTGCAATGCCGAGCAGCGACATAGAGTTGACGGCATATTATACCAGAAACAAATACAAGGTTACGATCAATAATGTATTGGGTCTGCAGTCGGTCAACAACTTGAATGACGATTCGGGGACAGCACTAACGACGGGTATCGAACACGGAACGACACCATTGGGTTACACGATCGTTCCGACCGAAGAGTACACCGCGACCGGTTGGACATCGAGCATCGACATAGCGTACACCGAACCGGCCGCGGGGAGCATCGAGTTCACAATGCCGATCGGTGATCTGGCCTTGACACCTGTGTTGGCCCTCAGACCGAAATACACATTCACGGTCGCTGTAGCTCCGGCGGAGGCTAAGAATGCTCCTTATAGCGTAACGACCTCTCCGGCGGCGACATCGACTGCTGTGTTGGATGGCAAGAACGTGGATATTTCGGCGAGTGCAACTTCGGGCATCAACTCGTCCGCGGCCGGCACGACGGCGAGGAGTTACCTGTTCGACAGGTGGAGTGGTCTGAGCACCGCTACGACCAATTCGACTTCGGTCACCCAGCCCGCTGACGACATGAGCACCGTAACCGCGAATTACATTGCACTCTATGGTGTGTCGTCCACTACGACGACGGGTGAGGGCGTAGGAAATGTAACGATCACCAGCACTTCGCCCGTGATGCCGGCTTCGGGCGGTGTGGCACCGGGCACGGGTGTTACTATCACGGCTTCGACTTCGGGAAATAGCAAGCTCACGGGCCTCATTGTCAATGACGGCTCGACGGGCGATCAGATAGCGGCGGCCACAGATCCGTTTACGTCGGTAACGTTCGATATGCCCGAGGCCAATGTTACGGTCTCGACAACGACCACATTGGCTTACACGGTGTCGGGGGGCGATGAGGTTACGATTAAGTCGAAGGATGGTAGCAGCACCGTTTGGTCCGGAACTGAACCCATTGACGACGGGTTCGCGGATAGTAGCAACGCCTATTATGGTTCTAATCAAGAAAATTGGACAAACGCACAATCGGCTTGTCCGATGGGTTGGCGTCTTCCTACAATAGATGAGTTCGCGGCTTTGGTAACCGCGGCGACTTCTACCAATTGGAAGACCACGTACCCCTATGGACTTCACATCGTCATTGGAAACAACACAATGTTTTTCGCCGCTTCCGGTTATGGTGACGGGTACTATGAAGAAGGAAAGCACGTCTACTATTGGACCTCCTCGATAGATGAGGCGACGGGTGAGGGTCGCGCCTTCCACGCCTCAACCACCGGTGTAAGTGTGTCTGAAAGACACGACCCGGGTACCAGCTTCTCCGTTCGCTGTGTCCGTTCCGCCCAATGATCTGTACGCTCTGTCCGATATTTTTTCTTAACACAATATCAAATCATGACACTAAAAGCACGACAACAAAAAGCCATAAATAAAGAGCTCACAAACGAAACAGCAATTTACCTTCACAAGGAAAAATTGTTTTGGGTGGCCTATGAAAAGAGTGCATACCTGTTCCACGTCCACGTGAGGCAATACAAACTCCAACGCCGAAAACTCAAAGCGGTAGAAAAAGAGGTCATATCACTCGCCTTCCCCGACAACGTTATCGATCAAATTACCCTACCGATAATCAGCCGGACAGACGAGGAAATCGTTATCCGCGCACCCAAGCCGATCGATCATGTAAAATTCGATGTCTGGCGTGCCGCAATCCCCCTGTTCGTCAAAAACCGCAACCGCAGGAACGAATACCTGCCCACCCTGACACCTCCGGGCGAAGTCGTATTAAGACGCTTCCGCGACTTCGACCTCACCCGCTCGACACCCATCGACTGCCTGAACTTCATACACGAAATGAAACAGATCACGGCAAGGCTGTAATTTCGATGATCCTGTTAGAAAATCATAGAATAACCCGTGCACCTCCCCTACAAGGACGGGTCAGTATCCCCAGGCCCATCTTCGAGGTGGGATTACTCGCCTGACGGCTCGTGATCGCCTCTTCTGCTCGCCGCAGGGGCACTTGAAAACAACACTCAGTCAGAAACCCTGAGTTTTTTTTGAAGGGATTACTCGCCTGACGGCTCGTGATCCCTTGTCGCTCCGCGGGTTCAGGCGAAAGAATCTTTTCCTTGTGCCACAAAGAAATCTCTACGAGATATTTTTTTGTTTTCACAGACCGCCGCCTTGCGAATAAATTCGCGGCAGCCGTCTGCAAAAACAAAAGCCGCACCTGACGGTACGGCTTTCTTTGTGTTGCGAAAAATTCTTTCGTGGGAGTTGAGGGATTCGAACCCCCGGCCCTCTGCTTGTAAGGCAGATGCTCTGAACCAGCTGAGCTAAACTCCCCTGTTTTGCGAGTGCAAAGATAGTCCAAAAAATCGAACCGCCAAAAAAACTTTCGTAAAAAAATCACACCTCGATCTCGTGAGGGGGTTTTCGTTCAGTTTCCAATTGTTGTTTCATAACGTGTTCCATCATATACATACTCTGCATCCATCAGCGGGGCAAGATGCTTGCGGAAATTAGCGAGCGAGGTGCCGTCGACAAATTGGCGGTCCATAAAAATATAGTCCTCGCCGCGCGTGAAATAGGGACGCATCCCCACGCCGCAAAAAATATCGAAACCACACGCGGTCAAAATATCGAACTGATCATCGTACTCCCCATAGGGAAATACATACACCCGTGTCGAGCCAACGATGGAGCCCACCTCGTCGCGCCATTTCTCGGCATCGGCGGCTACTCGGGCGGCGGATGACTTGTTGAGATGGATGTGCCCATAGCTGTGCGACGCGAACTGCCAGCCCGCCTGCTTCAACGCCTCGACGAGATAGCATGCGGCCACGGTTTCGGCCTCGCGATCGGGACTGTCGGACTGGGTGCGATAGCCGAGAATGCCGTCGTAGCCCGTGAGCGCAATGAGTCCCTTGTCGCCGAAGGGCGAAAAGTCGGGAAATTCTTCACAAAAAGCCTCCAGCATCGGCACCACCCCGTTGTCGTAGGTCACCATTTCGAGACTGTCGGCCGCCAGAGTGTACATCGCGAACCGTCCCTTTTCGTCCACCACCAGCCTGTCCGAGATGCCGCGGCCGTGGTTTTTGGAGTAGTAATTGAGGTCGTCGAACGACATCACGAGCGGCTTTTTGCCCGCCGGAACCATCACCGGCTCCGAGGAAGCATATCTTTTAATGTCTATCAGCACAAAGTCGTTCCTATACAGCTCCTCCAGCGAGCGGCGAAACTGGCTGGGCGTGACGCAATCGGTGAACAGGTCGGCACCATAGGAATTGGCCTCAGCTATTTCGGGAAAGGCTATCAGGAAGTGATAGAACACGTGATACCTCGGTCCCGAGTACTCCTCCAAAGGCTGAGCATCGACCGACACGCCCGCGGCCAGACAAAAAAGCAAAAGCAACCTTTTCACAGAGACAAAGATAGGCAATCAAAAAGTGGTCTGCAAGCCCAGTCCCAATATTTGACGGATCTGGAACTTGCTACCGCCCATCGTGCCGTCCTTGCGGAGCATCTTCACATCGTCGTCATAGACCATATTGAGGGTCAGGTTCGCGCTCAGCCACTTGGTGAGGGCCGAGGTGAGAACGATGTCCCACTTCACGTCGACATTCTGCGGCTTGCGAAGATAGTTCGAGAAGAGGTCCAGACGGCTGTAGAGGTTCAACCCGCGGGCAATGTCTTTGTTCAGTTCCAGCCTCACGTTTGCGCCCAATTCGTTGAGGAAGTGCTTGCCGTGCTTCACCCCATAAGCGTCGATTGGGTTGCCCTTGGCGTCCCGAAACAGGTCGTCGTCCAGCACCACCGTTCCGCGCCACGTGATGGGCGAAAAGGTTGCCGTGAACCACGTCCGGGGCTTCCACGTAAAACCCAACCCCACACTTATGTACCCGGGGGCCATAAATTGCGAGATTTTGCGCTTGGGATTGACGCTATAATCGAATCCGTTGGCAAACTGGGTCTGGAACGTTCCCAGAGCCGAAAAATACCAGTTGCGGCCAATGTCATAGCCATACATCGAGCTTAGATAGATGCGGTCGTTGTTCTTCTGGCTGCCTTTCGACTCGCTCCACGTCATCCCGTAAGCCAGCTCCAACCGGTTGTCCCAAATGGTTTTGGCGCGCTTGTAGTTGGCGGTGTAGTTTAACATAAGGTTGTAGGCCACGCTCCCCTCGCCTCCTGCCGACCAGTTGCTGAGCGAGGTTTGCGACAGGGTTGCGCCCGCCGCCCCTGCGCGTGTCCAAACCGAATCGCGACTCTGACCGTTTGCCGACACTATGCCAGCAAACAGGAATAAAAAAAGCAATCTTTTCATAACGAAAAGATTGCCGAGCATAAACTATGCCATTTCTCTAATATTGTTCTTGCGGATTCGGAAAATCGCCGCTCTTCACATCTTCCAGATAGCCCTTGAAAGCCCCCGTCATAACCGAATAGAGGTCGGCATAACGCCTCAGGAACCGCGGCGAAAACTCATTGTTGATGCCCAACATATCGTGCACCACCAGCACCTGACCGTCACAACCGCCGCCCGCACCGATGCTGATGGTGGGTATTTGCAACGACTGAGACACCCTGGCGCCCAGCTCCGCCGGAATTTTCTCCAACACCACGGCAAAGCATCCGGCCTGCTCCAGCAGCTTCGCGTCGCTCAGCAACCGCTCCGCCTCGGCATCCTCTTTGGCCCTCACGTTGTACGTCCCGAACTTGTGGATGCTCTGTGGCGTCAACCCCAGGTGCCCCATAATGGGGATTCCGGCACACAGTATCCTCTCCACAGATTCCAGAATCTCCGCCCCGCCCTCCAACTTCACCGCCGAAGCCTCCGTCTCCTTCATTATCCTGATCGCCGACGCCAAAGCCTGCTTTGAGTTGCCCTGATAGGTGCCGAACGGCAGATCGACCACCACCAAAGCCCGCTCCACAGCCCTCACGACCGACTGGGCGTGGTAGATCATATGGTCGAGCGTAATGGGCAGCGTGCTCTCGAACCCCGCCATCACGTTGGCCGCCGAGTCGCCCACCAGGATCACATCCATCCCCGCCTCGTCCATAATCCGCGCAGTGGAGTAGTCGTACGCCGTCAGCATAGCTATCTTTTCGCCCCGTTGCTTCATCTCCATCAGCCGGTGGGTCGTCACGGGCCGCAATTTTCCTTCTGTCGACATTATTTCAAATCATTAAACTTTCGATACATTTCCCACATGACGATGCCGCCGCAAACCGCCACATTGAGCGACTTTTTGCTCCCCACCTGCGGCAGCTCCACCACCGCGTCGCACATCTGCACTATATTATAAGGTATTCCCTCCACCTCGTTCCCGAAAACCAGCGCGTACTTCTTATCGGGGCCGACAACAAAGTCGCCCAACATCACCGAACCCGCCGCCTGTTCCACCGCAACGACACAAAAACCCTCGGCACGCAATTTGTCTATCGCTATTTGCGTTTCTTCCTCGTAGCTCCACTCGACGGTGAGTTCGGCACCCAGAGCGGTTTTATGAATATCGCGATTTGGCGGCACACCGGTTATACCGCAAAGCACCAATCGCTGTGCCCCGAGGCTGTCGGCAGTGCGAAAAAACGAGCCCACATTATTCAGGCTCCGCACATTATCCAGAACGATCGTCACCGGCAGTTTCACGGGTGCAAACATACAAACTTTCAATGAGTTACACAATATTCGCTTCGTCCGCCGCGTTTTATTCGCAAAGACGGGTGCAAGTAGAAAAAAAAATAACGAAAAATGATACTTTTTTGATTAAAAAGTGTATGGTTACAAAAAAAGTCAGTATCTTTGCGACAAAGTAACGAGTATGGATACTGACCTGATACTAACAAGTTATTAACAATTAGAAGAAGAAAAATCACAAACTAAAAACATTTATTGCTATGAAAAAAATTGGTATTTTTGCAATCGCAGCGTTGACGGCCCTGGGTCTGTCGAGCTGTATCAAGGGGAAGATCGAAGGCGGCCCGGTGGAGTCGAGCGGTAACCACTTGACCGTTCGTATCTTGGGTGCTCAGGAAACTCGTGCCGTTGAGGAATTGGCAGGTGATGATGACACGGCTGAAATCGAAAACGGTTACATCTTCGTTTTCAATGGTACTGGCGACATCGTTACCAGCGAAGCTTTCAGTGCCGATATCAAGACTGGTCAGACGTTGACTAAACTTGTTCCGGCCAATGCTAAGGTTTATTTGGTGGCTAACGCAACCATCGAAACCGTTCCGGCGAACCTGGACGACTTGAAGGCTCTTGTAGCTAACATTTCGACTCAGACCGACTACATGAAGACCACGTTGGTGAACAGCAATCAAGAGGCTAAGAACATAACGATTGATACTCAGTACTCTGCTCCCGGTCCTGGTGAAGCAAGCGTGTCTATCGCATTGGCTCCGGCCGTATCGCGTCTGGAATTGGTTCAGGTAAGGGATACTAATCCTGCTGGGACTGTGCCTAAGGTTGTTGTGACAGGCGTATTTGTGACAGACTACTACAATCAGTTTACCATGGCTGCCGATTATGCAGGTGACATTATTAAGTACACCGTTGAAGGTACTCCTGGCTTGGGTGACCAGCACGAACCCGGTATTGCAGCTGTTTCTAAGGTTTATATACCCGAAGCGGGCAAGGGTTGGGCTTATCAGGTTCCCGGTGGTGGTAGCCAGCCCAAGTTGATCATCCGTCTGTATGGTGAAGGTGTTGATCAGAGCACCAGGTACCTGATGGTAACTGGTTATGGCGATACCTTCGAAGGTTTCAAGGCAGGTACGGTTTACCGCATCGGTGAAATTCCTTTCAATAGTGCTGAGTTCACTGCCCTTCCCGAAGAACCTGTTATTCCCGAAGGTTACGAGTTGGAGGTTAAGGTAACTGTTGACCCGTGGGAAATCGTTCCTCTGGTTCCCATCATGTAATTTGGGCAATACGAAGAGCTAAGATGAAACAAAGGGCATCGGCGATTGGGTTCGCCGATGCTCACAAGCAAAGAGGCGGAGGCGCGCAGGTCCCGGGGCCTGTCGAAGGGTCAGGAAAGCACAAGGCGAGCCGAAAAAAGCCGCCAAAAACATAATGAGAACGAGGGGAAGTCAGCAATGTCTTCCCTTTTTGGCTAAAAAACAACATTTTATGAAGGCGTTCAAATTCATATTTCTACTTATGATTGGTGTGGGGGTGCTCAATTCCTGCAACCTCACCGACACCGACGAACCTTGCGAAAGCATCGTCACTATCCACATGGAGTATAAGTTCAATGGCAACCCCTCGGGCGGACGCCCCATCGAACCCACTCCGTTGTCCGATCTGGTCGACTATGTTCAGCTCTTCATCTTCGACGAGAATGAAGGCAACGTCCTTAAATATATCGTTCCGGTGGCACACGCAAGTGTCGTGGAGGGCAAGTTGCCGATCGACCTGCTGACCGGTCGATACACTATGGTGGCGTGGGGATTGAGCCGCAACAGCCACCCCAACGGTGGTTTCGCCGCCGTTCAAATGCTCGACCCCGCAACGAATTATTACACCCCCGTTGTGATCGGCAAAACCACTTTGGACGACTTCCGACTCCTGATCACCGACGCCGAAGACCCCACATTCGCCGACCTGTTCCACGCCGAGGCCACGAGTGTCAATGTCCCCGTCGCCACAACCGAAACGCAGATGGTGGAGGTCGACTTCAACTTCGTCAGATATTCCAAAACTATTCAGGTGACCGTCAACGGCATCAACTATATCGACGACATCCTCCACAAGAGCAAACAGATGACCAGAGCCGATTCCGACCTTCCGTTGGATATCTATATCTCGGGAAAGAATGGCGTTTTCCAGCACGACGGCTCGATCGACGCGAATGCTCGGGAGCTGAAATACAACGATATGCCCGTTTCGCAAACCGCTACTCAGGCCGTCGTCGACATCAAAACGCTGAAACTCGATGTGCGTCGCCATACGGGCGACCCTGTGATGCTCAATATTCACAACGCCAACGGGGTCACCGACGAAGAGATTCACAGCATCGTGCCCGACCTCGATCTGGTTAAGCTCATTCGCGAAGTGAAAGACAACCAGGGCAATTACCTCTACTATACCCAGGATCAGATAGACCAGGCAGATGTTATACCGGTCGATGTGAACATTCGCCGAGTGCCCGATCCGGGTGAAGAGGATGGCTATTCGCTCGAAGTCATCATCACCATCAACGGCTGGACGGTGTATGAGGTGGAAGATTTGCAGGTTTACGTGTAAATATAGAATCGCTTGTCCGCCCAAACTTAAAAAAGGGGCCCCAATGAGGGGTCCCTTTTTCTTGGAGAGAGAATGGACTGTTTATGAGTTCATCGTTGCGAGCAGTTCGTCGTTGTCGCGCGTGTTTTCCATATGCTTTTTTATCTCCTCCATAGCTTCGACGGGCGTCATATCGGCCATATATTTGCGCATGATCCACGTCCGCTGAAGCACATCCTTGGATAGCAAAAGGTCTTCGCGGCGCGTTCCGGACGCGATAACATCCACCGCCGGATAGACCCGCTTGTTGGACAGACGGCGGTCGAGCTGCAGCTCCATATTGCCTGTGCCCTTGAACTCTTCGAAAATCACTTCGTCCATCTTCGAGCCCGTGTCGATCAACGCCGTGGCGATTATGGTCAGCGAACCTCGCTCTTCGGTGTTGCGTGCCGCACCGAAAAAACGTTTGGGTTTGTGGAGCGCGTTGGCGTCCACCCCACCGGACAAAACCTTACCTGACGCAGGTTGCACAGTGTTGTATGCTCTGGCCAGACGGGTGATGGAGTCGAGAAAGATGACCACATCGGTGCCACATTCGACCATTCGTTTGGCTTTGTCGAGCACCATTTCGGCAACCTTCACGTGCCGCGAGGCTTGTTCGTCGAAGGTCGATGAGATCACTTCGGCCTTCACGTTGCGCGCCATTTCGGTCACNNATATAGACCTCCGGATGGTTGTCGGCGATGGCGTTGGCGATATTTTGCAACAGCACGGTCTTCCCTGTTTTGGGCTGTGCGACGATGAGCCCCCTTTGACCCTTGCCGATGGGCGCGAACAGATCGACAACGCGGCTCGAAAGATTGTTGTGTCCGTTGCCGGTCAGGTTAAATTTTTCGCTCGGGAAGAGCGGTGTCATAAANNAACTCGAACTGCACGCGGTCGCGCACCAGATCGGGGTCTAATCCATTGATTCTGTTTACTTTAACCAGCGGAAAATATTTTTCACCCTCTCTCGGAGGACGTATTTCACCCTGCACCGTATCGCCGGGCTTGAGGCTGAAAAGCTTAATCTGCGAGGGCGAAACGTAGATGTCGTCGGGCGAATTGAGGTAATTATAATCCGCCGAACGCAGGAAACCATAGCCGTCGGACATCACTTCGAGCACTCCTTCGGCCTCGACATTGCCGCTGAAATCGTCGCGAGACTCGGTGTGAGCACGTTTTCGCTTGCCTTTTTGTTGTTGTGCTTTGGGTTGTTCGTGGGTTGTCGGTTGGTCGGGAACGACGGGTTCGACAACTTCCTGGGCAGAGGGTTTTTGGACCCGCTTCCTCATTTTTTTCGGTTCGTTGTTTTGCGTAACCGATTGATTATCAGCGGTTATGCGGGCGATTAGCTCTTCTTTTTTGAATGCACCTTTCAGCCCCATAGCCTTGGCAATGGTGCGCAATTCGGAGAGGCTCTTGTTCTCCAGCGCGTTGATTTCAGACATAGAAATAGTATAAAAAGGGATATTCGGACCGTTTAGAGAGGCTGTTTGAGCCTCCGAGGGTACAAATATACGAACATTTTTTCTAAATTTGTAATTCTATGGTAGATTTTTTTTCGGAGCTGGGTCGACGATTGATGGCCCTTTCGGATGGACAAAACGCTGATTATCAGGCAGTTGTAGCGGCGGCTGTGGAGGCTAATCCGTGGTTTACGCAGCGGAGTGTTCGAATGGCGGCACGCAATTTGGCGACGGATATGCTTTCGGAGCGCGCGTTGGAAGAATGGTTTGTTCGCTATCCCGAGTTGCCTGCGACGCAAAGTACTGATATTCTGATAGTTATGGCCGGAAATATTCCTTTTGTCGGGGTTCACGATCTGGTTTGTGTGTTGGCTGCGGGGCATCGCGCAGTGGTTAAGCCGTCGTCGAAAGATTCGGTTTTGATGCGCTGGGTGGTTGCGCAATTGATTGATATTGAGCCACTTACGCGCGTTTCGTTCGATGGCGATCCGGCGGCGGTCGTCGCTATGGGCGGTGATGACGCGATAGCGGCTCTGGGCGCGCAGTATGCCGGTTTGCCCGCGCTTTTGAGGGGCCATCGGTCGTCGCTGGCGGTGCTCGACGGAACGGAAAATCGGTCGCAGTTGGAGGGTTTGGCGGACGATATCCTCTCGTTTTCGGGGCTCGGATGTCGCAATGTAAGCTTGATTTTCGTTCCGCGCGGGTACGATTTTTCGTTGCTGCAAAGCATTGTTACTCAACGAGTTAACGCATTAAATGTGAAGTATCACAACAATTATCGGCGCGCCAGAGCGTTGATGGATATGACCTCGGCCGAGTATATTGACTGTGGAGCCTGTTTGCTGATTGAGAAAAAAAGTTTTTCGACCAACGTAAGTGTTTGTCACTATGCGTTTTACGACTCGAAAGATGAAGTAAGGCTTTGGATTTCGCAGCACGCCGACGAGATCCAATGTGTGGCCGGCCTCGATGTCGATTTCGGCAAGACACAGCACCCCACCCTGCTCGATTATCCCGACGGAATCGACACCGTAAAGTTCTTACTATCAATAAGATAATGTACAAAAATTCAACTAATACTTTAATTTCCATCGTCGGGCCGACGGGTTCGGGTAAGAGCGATTTGGCGGTGGCTTTGGCCTTGGGGCTGACCGAAGCGACCGGAACCGTCGTGCCGATTCTCTCGACCGACTCGCGGCAGGTCTATCGAGGTATGGCCGTAGGAACTGCGCAACCCACTGAGGATCAACTACTTAGCGTGCCGCACTATTTTATTGCCGACCGCGAGCCGACCGAGTGTTTCACCTGCGCCGACTTCGAAACGGAAGCCCTGCAACTTCTCGAAAAGCTCTTTGCCGAGACCCAATTTGTCGTTGCGGTGGGCGGCTCGGGACTCTATATCGACGCGCTGTGTCGTGGCTTGGACGAGCTTCCCGATGTCGATCTCGAAATTCGCAAACAATTGACCGACAGTATTTTACATTCAGGGATTGAACCTTTACTTCACGAACTTCGTCAAAAAGACCCTGTCTATTTCGAGCAGGTGGATCGCCAAAACCCCGCGCGTATCCAGCGCGCTGTGGAGGTGATTCGCCAAACCGGAAAGCCTTTTTCGTCGTTCCGAACGGGAGCACGCAAGCTCAGGCCGTTCAAAATAGTCAAAATCGGCATCGACCTGCCGCGTCAGGAGCTCTATCGGCGCATCGACGAGCGGGTCGATCGGATGGTGGAACAGGGCCTCGAAGCCGAAGCCCGCGCCCTCGTGCAATATAGCCAACTGCCTGCTCTTCAAACAGTTGGCTATCGCGAGATGAACCAATACTTCAATAATGAGATTTCGCTCGACCGCGCTGTTGAACTCATCAAGCGCAACTCGCGCCGCTATGCCAAACGGCAGATGACGTGGTTTCGCCGCGACGGGGGGATTCACTGGATCCCCTCGCCCGACCCCGCCGCCGCGCTGGAAATCCTCACCCTCCAATAACCCGCATTGTCCTTCAGCCACTCCTCGGGTTCGCCCGCCCAGGCGGCCTTGTTGCGCAGATAAACCGTCCGATCGTCGGCCCAAAACACCTCCGCAGTCAGACCTTCGGGGGCATAATGAATGTCGCCATCGTCGTCATCGCCACCGAAACCCTCGTACCAGTCGCCCACAACGTGTTTTTGCAGAAAATAGGTAGTGTGCACCTGCGACATCCACGCGCACTCCGCCACCCGATAGCGACCCGACGGCGAGTAAAAATAAGTCGCCTCGCTATACTCCCAAGTAGCTTTTCCCGTCCTCAGGTCATACCAAACCAGATCGTTAAACTCCTCGGCCTCGTTGTAACGCAACACCGCCAACGCGCGCTCCTCGGGATAGTAGGCCACAAATTCGCCCATAAATCCATCCTCGGAGCAGTATACCGCGCCGTCTTTTAACGACATTCCGTACTTCCGAAGCGCGATTTGCGCCTCATCCGAATGAAGGATAGGCTGGTTTTCGGCCCCCATATCGGGCCGCTCGAACAGGGTTACGGAGCCCGCCTTGGCCTCGAAATAGGTCAACGAATCGACCCTCTCGACCTGAACGGTCGGAGAGAGCAGAAAAAGGAATAATAGCCCCATCATCGTACCCGGAGCCGATTAAGGGCAGTCAAAAATCGCCATTTTGAGGTAAATCGAACTCATTCGTTAAAGTTCTTATATGTCAAATTATTAAGTTCGTTTCTAATCGAGTCTGTTTCGAGGACATTTTGACACTTTCGAGGACTTGCGGTCGCTGTGCGGTCGCAAGTCCTCGCGAATTCGCTTTAGCTATTACATACATAGTTCCACTATAACAAACCGTGATTAAAAATAGAATAAGGAATATTTATGTCGATTGTGGAAACGATAGCATCGAAATTCGTTGAGTGGTATACCAACCCCCAATGGGCAAGTTTGCGTATACTATTTTTAATCGTGTCCTCATTGTACTCGGAGCTCAATGAGGCCGTCAATGACTGTAAAGACACCACTTGGTCATTGGTGCGTATCAGTATTTCCGTTTCTAATGAGAATAACAAGAATTCACGTACGGCTATCGTTACTCCATTCATTTTCTCTTCAAAGAGAAGGCCATCAGTATTTCTTGTAACATCATAGGTATATTTATTTGATAGATAATGCTGCTCAATACTTAAAAAAGTATTCCATTGAGGATTCTTCTCTGCTTTTATGTAGTCGAATATATCCCAATGATCAACTGGCCGAATCCAATCCTTCATTAAGGTGTATGTCCAGCGGGATACGCGCCAAGAGGTCTTTTGCTCGTCAATGTCTTTAAAGTATCTGCTTGTAGAGTTTATGCAAAGAGGTATCAAGGCGTGCCAAAATTTGTTTTTACCCAAAGAGAAACGGAGAAACCGAAGATTATCAGCTCCTTCGAAAATATCTTCACCCGTCTCTTCGAGAAGATTGAAAAGAACATTTACAGACTTGACCTTTATACCAAATTGAATAGCATACTTGATATATAGAAGATTGCTTGCAAACGTATTCTTCTTATTTATTTTCTTCAGAAGCCCCGCACTAGGGCTTTCGTATCCTATTTGAGCATACAGAATACCTGCCTTGGACATTTTTTCTATAATCCCCTTATTAAGGTCTTTTGTAATTATCTCAGCGAGAACAATTTGGAAATCTGGATGTATCTCTTTTATCCGTATAAATTCATCCAACAACATATCAAAACGACGTATATCTTTGCCAACCAAATCGTTATCCAAAAACTCAAATTTATAAACCTGATATTCTTGTATTTGATGTAAAATTTCTGCTCCAATCTTTTCTATCGACTTTAGCCTATACAAATAGTCGGCGTTCAGATAACAAAATCGACACTTATTCCAATGACAACCTCTGCTCCCCTCAATTGGTATAACTATTTCGTGGTTTATTTTGAATGAGGATCGTTGCTCAAAAAAATCACTGTAATCAGGATATAACTCTTCTTCAGATAAATTCAGATATTTACGTTTTGGAGAATTCGAAAAAACAACACGTCCGTCGTTGCGATATGCGATGTTGCCTACATTATCTAACGGGAAGCCGCTTTCTATTGCACGGGTTATTTCGGCAATTGTATACTCTCCTTCGCCCCACATGGCGACATCAAATTGAGTGAAATTTTCCAAAAACAACTTTGCAATTCGTCTATTGCTTATTCCGCCTGCCAAGATGGGTATATCGGGGTATAATGATTTAATTTTTTGGGCAATAATTGATGCAAAAACCCACTGATCCATTTTCATTGAAAAACCCATATACATAACATCCGACATGTCAAGCTGTTCGAGTCTAACCATAATTGATTTATCGACCTTTTTCGCAAATGAGGCCATGTGTTCATCGTAATAATTGGGATCATCGACTAAATGTGCGGGATTTAATCCTTGTAAAACTCGTTTTATATTTTGGGTTATATGGTTATCACCATTAATTATGCCAAGATAGTTGACATACAGTGCTAAGATACTTGAGTCATATATACTCTTGTTTTTAGACGCGCAACAGCCTGATAATCAACGCACACACAAGGACGCAAAGAACCAAAACTACATAGACACATACAAAATGGGCTTTTGAGCCCTCTTTTTTTTATCTACCCTGCAAATATAGGTAATACAATTTATAAACCGATGACGTAGGATACTTTTCCTCGTTTGTCAGTGTATAAGTGACTACCCTCAAAATGCCCCTTCAAGCAAGCCTACATAGCTTTTCATCCGGTTATTTGATGGTTGTCGAAAATATGCCTACTTTTGTCTCTGCCCTCACTCGGAAACTTATGAGTATGGGTCTGTGTAAGATGTTATCGAATGTGAAACCGTATAAAAGCGTGAAAAGATAAGAGAATAGAAGCTATAAGACATAGGGGTAAATTTACTATTTACGCTGTCTCAAAATTCTTGCGCCCACTGCTTGCAGTGGTGAATTTATACACTCAGCGAAAAGTAAGTTCTACCCATTGGTTTGCCATACTACAAGTATGGCGACCTTTGGGCGTAGGACGGCTTTTCTGGGTGTGGGGTTCGCAAGACCCTTGAGACAGGATCGTTGCTCCTGCGTCCTCTTTATAAACCGTTCTGAACTATGTTGCAATTTGTTGAAGACCCCCAAAGATCGGTACTGTGTGTCGGTTACATTGGCCAGAAGAGAATCAGGTGGTTTTACTCGCTACGACCATTGAAGAAATTGATGGATTTCTATCGAAAACGTCTTGGGGAATTATATCGTAACCTTTCGAGCGAAGGATACGACACCTACGTCCACATGACTTGGAGCCGTTTCGACATAATTGCCTCGGAAATACGAGACGAAAACGAGCAAGAGATGATCGCAGAATATGGGCTGAGATTCATTTATCCGATGGCTGTATTTCTCCTCTGTCGCCCACCTATCGACAACCCTTCTTATTTTGTTTATTTCGACGGCGTGGTCGTACCACAGGAAGATGATCCGTTCCTAACCACAGACGAGGTAGTCGATGCTGTCCTTTCACAAGTCTCGGTGGTTCTGTACGACAACAAAGACAATCATCCGTTCGTCCAATCGGTACTCGACAAAGCGGTATCGCTTGGCAAACGGATGATCGACATAAACTCAAACGAAGGCTAAATGCCCCGTTTTCTACCGATATTCGTCCTTGATAGGCGTGATGTGTATTTCGACTCGCTTATCCCGAATTATGCTGTCCACGGCCTCGAAAACGGGTTCCTTTTCGATGCCGGCGAGCTTGAGCGCACGAAGCACTATATGGTCACGGATGAGCGTATGATAATCCCTCTCGTGGAGGGTAACATACCTCGTGGATTCTGAGAGTTTCTTTGCCATAACCCACGAATGCTTATTTCAACCCGAAATCCGCAGGAGTCTCACCCCAAAGCGACTTATCCCAGTGGACAATCTCGACAGTCTCGACCTCTGATGACATAGCTTGAAGGAACACCTCGGCTTTGAACACTGCCGGGCTTTTCCTCTTGGAGGCTGCGGCCATCGTCTTGAACCACGATATTGCCGTGGTGCTATCGGTATAGACAACCCTGGGGGTGTAGTCGTGTTCGATGATGTACTTCACCGCTTCGACCACCCCCAGGAACTCGCCGATGTTTACCGTCTTGTTGCCTAAATCTTCGTGGAAAATCTCTTCGCCGGTCCGTAGGTCTATGCCACGATACCGCGTGAGACCGTTCTTGATGGAATGGGACGCATCCACTGCGATCCCTTCTCTCGGGCGGCTCATTTCCGTATCAGATAGCCGTCCTGTTCGATCCTTTCGAGCAGCTCGTCGGCTGCCGTTCGGAACCTGTCCAAGACCTCTTCGATGTCGGCGAGGTCTTTCCTGTCTTGTAATGCCTTCTCGACCCCTGCGACGGTGCGGCTCGATGGAGAGTTGCCGTCCTTGGGATCGAAGTAGATGATTTTGTGCCCGAACGTTATTCGTATC
This sequence comes from Alistipes sp. UBA940, assembly GCA_002293425.1. Lineage (GTDB taxonomy): Bacteria > Bacteroidota > Bacteroidia > Bacteroidales > Rikenellaceae > UBA940. The sequence continues at coordinate 35,161 of DBDE01000005.1, forward strand.
TGATAAACCGATCTCGGGACGATGACCGTTTCTACCTCTGCTTTGTACTTGGGCCGGATCGCAGATACCACGACATACCCATTGCCTTTCCTCATGGGCTTCAGTTCGACATCGTACACGATGCCGGGCTGGATCAGCCCTTTCAAATCCTCCGACAGTACACATATCTTCTTGGGACTGTCGTTTTGTTCATCTACACCCCTCAATTTTCGGGTGGTTGAGTTGCGGGTAACGAATCCGATTACTTCGTTTGTTTCCGCCGATACCGCGAACTTGAGCCGCGTCTTTTCGATTGCCATTTTTCACTTCATCTCATAAGTCCAATCTGTTAAATTCATCAAACTAATAATCTGTCGTTTACTCGATTTAGGGGGTATTTGCCCCGTGCAAATATATCGTAATAACAGCAGTGAAACAAACTTTTCACGAACATTTTAATCGCGTAAAATGCTGATACTGATAGGGATTTACCGCTTGTTAGTATATTCTGTCATCTTCTGTAAAATGGCTAAAATGCTCGTCTGTGTGAGAGGCTTCTTCGATACCCGCGCATCGGAAATATCTATACACTCTACGCCGTCTGGTCTGATGAAAGTAAATATCTTCCGGCTTCAGGTAGAGCAAGCCCTGCGCAGTGCCGGAATTTATCCATTTTGCCTCGTTTTCGAGGCGCGGGTTGTCGCCGATGTAGAGCCGCTGCTTGTCGGGACCGAACACGAAAATGTTGTGGATTCGGACGTCCGGCGGGTCGAATGGGACTGCAAAAGTGGCGAAATCATAGATGTCTGTGTGGAGCATATTGCCGAAATGTCTCGGCGCCGCCAGCTTCAGCCGCTCCAGTGAATCCCTGACCGCCGGGCGGGTTTGAATCTCGTAGAGCCGGTCGGCAGTCACATTCTCTTTCGTGGCATAGACGACCCTGAAGCCGTTGTTGGCGCTGTCCACGACGTGGATTTGCCGGACGATGCTCGTGTTTATGACGGCGGAGGCATCGAGCGGGTCGGCTCGTGGGCGGAATACAGCCAGCGCAATCCCGATGATGGCGATGACGGTCAAGGCAATCCAGTTCCGTATCGAGAGGATCGCCTGCATTCGATAATGCCGTTGGAGTTCCCTATTGCTGTTCATCGGTGTCGGTCTGTTTGTCGAGTTCGAGGAATCCCGCCAGGTCGGAGACGATTTTGAGTAGCTGTGCCAGCCGGAAAATCTGGATCACCTTACCCCACGGTCTGTCGTGGGCGAATATGGTGAAGTTGATGTGGGTTGCATTCGGCCCCGGATAAGAGAGACCTCCGAGAGTCAATTCCCCTATTTGGAGTTTGTAATAGGCGTCTTTTGCTGTCTGGCGCTCTATTTTTTCGTTTAACACGACACCAAGCACCGGGCTTTTTTCTGCAATAAGACGTGCGAGCGGTGTGATTACCACTTGCACATAGCTCGGTGTCGATACCTTGCGGTTCTCGCCCTTTTGAGCCAAATCATCGATCTCTCGATGTACAGCGAGTATCTTACGCCGATACTCTTTGATTTGTTTGCCGAGTGGGTCCCATGCGTGAGTTCGGGGATCGTTGGGGTCTCGTGGTTGTCTCGGTTTTCTCGTTTTCTTTTCCATGATGATTGAATTTAGTTAATGAAAAAGGCCCCGAAGGGCCTTTGGTTGATATTCGATTTTTGGGGCTTACGCCATTGCTTCTTCCAAGCCTGTTGCAGCCTCGTCGAGGGAGTCCATAGCCCTGTCCAGATTGTCGATGGCTTCGGACATCTTCTGGCCTCGTTCACCATCCTGAATACTTTCAGGCAGGTTGTCGAGAGCCTCCTGTTCCTCATCGCGTATCGTCTCTATGGACTCTTTGATTTCATCGATTTGATCCTTGATCTCGCCGATTGCCTTGCGTCTGTCTTTATTCATCGGACGTTTATTTCTAACGGTTACAAGATGCTATGATCAGATTCTCGATGAAAATCCGATAGTATCCCGTGACTTCCAATGCCGCCGTTCCTTTAGGGGGCGGTGGCAAGTCATAGATCGCACGGAGATTTCGGGAGCCTACCCATGTGTGGATATTCCCAGCGATACGGGCAATGGTTTCTTCTTGCATATCGGCATCTTGCTCATCCAGCCTTTCGCTATGCTTAGCGAAGCCGATAAGCTCTTCCATCAGTTCCTTTGTAAGATTCATGAGTGAAGTTTTTGATGGTTACGCCCGGTCTCCCAAAAGAGACCCATAGGGGCATTCGGTGTCGTCGTAGATTTCTTCGAGATTCTCCCCGAGTTCAGTGTTTACTTTCTCGATGAACTTGGGACGAGCCTCGCCGAGGATCTGTTCGTCTGTTGCGGAGTCCTCCACAACCACACGGGTCATCAGGCTGACCAGAACAAGTTTTGCTACTTTCGCCATAGGTCGGATGGGATTAGAGCAAAATGAACCTCACCCATTGACGCTGGTCGGCGTATTCATTGTCGTTGCACCGACAGGCGAATTCGTCCGGTGTCAGTCTTTCGACCGGGTAGTCTCGATCATCGTTGTCTTCGTGTTCGTAGGCGGCAACAATCTCTCCATTCGAGGCGTTTCGCTCCATCTCGTCCAAGGGGAAGAGGAACGCCCAAAGTTCCTTCTTGCCTTTCTTGCGGAACGGTTCGCCACCGTGGAGCCACAGGTCGAAGCCGAACAGGTTATCCTCGTCGGAGGAGTCGTTTGCCCAATAGTTATCAGCGAACTCGATGATCTTGTCTTCGGGAGCCTCAAACCGACGCTTGATGAGTTCGATTGCCCGGTCGCGCCACCCGCCGGATTCAGCGAGATAGTGGCGGTTCTCGCAGTTGTCGGCCACAGCGTGATTGTCGGGCGTCTGGATTACGATGGTCGGGATGCCGCCGTTCTCCTCAACGGTGATGTGATCCTGAACGTCAAGGAACCTCCCGCTTTCGAGGAGTTGGATACGACCACCACAGTCGTCGCTCTCCCAAGCCCCTTTATTGGCAATGCCGTTCTCTCGAAGGAGGTTTTCGGCCTCCTCGATCGTCTCCGCGTCCACACCGATTGTGTGACGCCTCCATACGGAGACCAATTCGTCATGATGAAATTTGATCTGTTTCATAGTAATGGTTTTTGGTTAATGAAAGATTATTCGGGTTGATGGTCATCGGGGAAGTCGTTCAGGCGGTTGTAAACCACCTGGATATTCCCCCGAAGTTTGTCGGGATGGATCAGTCCGCCGAACATCGCACGGAGTTCATCGTTGCCCATTTTTGCGGTGGTTTCTTGCAGCACGATGATGCCCACTTTGAGATAGAGAGCCACGAGCGGCCCCTCCCGCATCAGGTCTTTGATACGGGTGTCGAGATTATCCCTGCCATCCATAAGTTATCCGAGCTTTTCGTCAATGACTTCAGGCTCAAGGATGGAATGGTCATACCATCCTTCGGCATCGTTCACCCCTTCTGTGTAGGCTACATATTCCTCTCTGGTGTTGAATGTTTTTGTATCCACAACACCTCCATTGTCCAGCAACCATTGATCGCTGGGAATGTTGCCGGTTTCGTCGTAATGCCGCACGGCTTCTGTGCCGAAAATGACTGTTACTTTGATCATAGTTGTTTGGATTTAGGATTGGGGGATGAGTTCTTCGGGAATGTTCTCATTGACGAGGATACACCCCTTGGCGAGTTCTTCGGCGATAACCTTGCGGATTTCTGCCGGACCCTGTGGATGTTTGAGCATCGAGGCTATGGTCTGCTTTTTCCAACCCCGCCAATGATAGCTTTCGCCGGCAGTCTTGAACACGAGATTGGATTTTGTCAGAGCCTTGATCTTCTTCATCTGTCGCTCCAGCAGCAGTTGTTGGACAAGCTCGTCCACGATGTACTCAAGGTCCAAGTCGAGTTCGAAGGTGTGGCCGGGGGGCACCACCTTGGGTTGTTTGGCGAGGAACGCCTCGATCTCCTTGCCCAACTCCTGACATTCGAGATGGATATCGACATCTGTGGGACCGCCCTGTCCGCTGTTGCCACAGTCGGCTAAAGGCTTGCCGTTTACCCATAACACCGCTCCGAAACAATGGGTTTCCTCGGAGCGGGAGGCGAGATACTCGAATTTTTTAAGCGAGAATTTGTAGTTTCCGATTTTCATGATTTATGGATTTATTGATTAGTCGAATTTGGGTCTGCAACGCTGCATCACCCGCAGGTCGTCGTAGCCGGCACTGATAAGTTCGGCGAGGAGAGGTTGATATTCGTGCTCCCTGGCGGGATTCGAGGTTGCGATCACATGGTCGAACTCTGCCGCCCCATGCTGTCCGAGGTGCATATAAGAATTGATGGAGTAACCTACGTTGCTGTATCGTTGCTCCGGGAATAGGGCGATGACCTCACCGTCCTCTTTGAACTTGCGAAAGACTACTCTTGTCATGGCCAGGCTCTGATTATCGGTATAAGACTGACACGATGAACCAGAGTGCGTCCGAGTATTGCTCAGGATGCAGTTGGTAGCCCCGTTGAACAATGCCATCTACCTGTCCATCGGCGTAGATTGTGGAGTGATTCCGTTCGACATAGACGTCGGTAATATCGACGTTATCATTGGAGTGTCGGCCATAGAGCGCTGTGGTTACGGGAAACTCGAAGTCCTCAAGGTCGTCATCGTTCGTAGGCAGTTTCAGGCTTACGCGCCCGCCGTGCTGCCGTAGGCATTTCAGGATGTGCAGCTCCATATCGTGCCTCAGTTCTTTTTCCCGCCGGACAAGTGAGTCGTAGGTATGTTCGCATACGGGTTCGAGTTCGTGGGTGAAGACCTCGGATTGGGTGCTGACCTCATCTACAACCCGTATCATAAAGCCATCTTCGCGGACAGCCTCCTCTCCGCTCTCTTTTATCGCATCACACAGGCGCTGCTGCACATCGCAGGTGATCGTGCGATAACCTGAATCCTTGCCGGCAGGGTCTTTCCACCAGACCCTCTGGCCGTTCCTAAATGGTATTTTCATACGTTCTATTTTGTGAGTTTGCGCCCGCAGAAGGGGCAGAAATTGATCGTGGCACAGGTGGTGTCGGGATCGCGCCCGGCCCAATCATCCTGTTGGACGGTCAGCACGGGGAGTCTGCCGCCCACTAATGTGATTGAGGCTTTACTTTGGTAGTTCTCGTCATGATTTTCTTTTTCGCCACCACAAACGGAACACCCCGCTTCGGGCTTTCTCGAGTCAGAGTTATCGGGCAAGCCGAGAGTTTGTAGGATGTTCTGGCGGGAACTTTCGAGGCGTTCGAGAGGATTGCAGGCCAATTCGCTACTGCCGAGGACTGCATCGACATATTCATCGGAGCAATGCAACTCGATACCGTCTCCTACAAGCCGCACTCTATTCACCACGGACTCGTGCCAATCTCCACTGTTACAGAGAACCATAACATAGGTCGGGTCGTCGAGCTCCTCTTTCTCCAACAATTCGAGTTCTTCGAGTTTGTTATCCTTCATCAACGCCACTATCTGGGCGGTGATATCGCGCCGTAGCGCGGCAATTTTGTCGCTGTTCGTTTGCATATTATTGGCATTATTCGTTCTTGATTAAGGGTAGTTCGCATCAATGGCCAAGGTTTATGATAGGAAGAAAAAAAAGCCGCCTCGATCCGAAAATCTCAGCGGCTCCCACCATCATGGCAACGATGTGTATCTTTTTAGAAGTAGTTCCGTACCATATTCTGGCAGAATACGATGGAATGGTAAATATGGTCAGGAATCAACTCCGGGTTGTACTTGATGCCTCCATCCACCTCCTCGTAATCCCCTTCTTCATGCTGATCGAGGACACACTCCTCCCAATTCGTGTACTCCCCGTCGGCGTTGTATTCCGAGAAATTGCGAAGGATGTCGTGGAGCCGAAAAGGGGTTCCGAATCGTATCGACTTCGATTTCCCATCCCCGACTTTTATCTCCGCGCTATGTGAGGACGGCAAGGTGATCTGAACCGGTTCAGGTGGCCTTTCCCATTCGTCTTTGAAAAGCAAAGGACCGAGGAATGCCAGTGCATACTTGATTTTTTCTTCTTTTTTCATAGTAGTATTGTGATTTGATGATTATGCGGCCACGCCGAGCTGGGTCATACAGTTGCGCATCTCCTCGTAGGAGAGACGGTGGCAACCGGAGGTCATGATGTCGTTTTGGTAGGAATTGATGCTCCATTCATGGTCTTGGATATCTCGAATTTTGTCGGACACGAACGTAGTTTCGTTTCGATGGAATCGCTCGATCAGCGGCCACAAGCGTTTGGCCTCGGCAACCTTGATGGCGATGCCCTTCGAGGTTTCTATGCGGCCTTTGTGCACGCGCAGAATGGCATTGTAGGGTTGGCCGTGGCCGATCTCGATCCAGGCGGTAGTCAGTTCACCGGCACGCCACTTCTCGATACGCTCTTCGAGCGAGAGTCGGCGAATGCGAGCCTCTTCCTCTCTCTGCTGTCGTTCTCGTTCCCGGCGCAATTCGTAGTTGCGTTCGTAGGTCGCACGGGCTCGAGCGGTGATGTCGGCCTGTTTCTCGTGACGAGCGGCATACTTCTTCCATATCTGCGGGTCACCCGACCAATCGGCGAAGAGCTGCTCGATCCGAGCCTCGTAACCATCCGACACGGCGCTCTGGATCAGTCCGGCTTCGTTGATGAGCACGAGCAGTTTTTGGAGTGCGCTTGCGTCCTCTTTGTTGTAATTGTAACCATAGCTTGCGTGCTTGACCTGCCAAAAGAAATCCTTGTCGGCCTTGCGGGTGCTGAGGAGCTTCGGGATAGCCGGAGCCAACCACTCGTTTCGATCGCTCTGTTGCCGCTTATCGAGACCCCAGAACTCCACCCATCGCCCGATGTCGAGCAATGCCTTCATCGCCGTATATCGGTAATCGGTCGTCCTGGATTTCGTCTGTTTCTTGATCGCCTCGTCGATGATGCCGAGTTGATCGATGATGAAGAACAGAGCCTCCTGATGGTCGGACTTACCGAGTCGGCCACACCCTTTCAGGCGCGGTATCCGGTCGGTGTCGAACCGCAACACGCCGGAAGGGATCGCTCCGTTCACATACCCCATGTGCTTCGAGGTGCTGTTGGAGTAGGTCCGCGTGGTTATCAGGTAGGCTATCTCGCCCGCCTTGTTCTTGGAGACAGACCCGCAGCGGAAATGCGAGCCGTAGGAGAAGATGTCAGCGCCCTGAAAGTAGAACGAACCGTGCCCGGTCCGGGCGTGATCCTGCATTTGATGCGCCCAAAGGTGGGCAACCATTGATTTATCAACAACGTATCTCATAGCTTGTATTTGTTTTAATTAAGAATAGTCAATGTGAAATGGGAGGGTTTGAAGAGGGGTGAAAAAAATTGCGACCTAAAATTTAGCCGCCTGTTTGTACACCTCGTCCAATTCCTGTTGCCGTAAGCCGAGGTAGATAATTGTGGTGTCGATGTTTTGGTGTCGGAGTGCTCGATTCACCATCAGGATCGAGTGATCCGTTCGTCCGTTGGTCTCGTAAATATGTCGCCCGAAGGTTTTGCGGAACGTATGCGACGAGAAGTTTTTGATGGGAAGGCGATACTTGGTCCTGAAATTTTTGAGTTGCTTGTTGATGTACTGCGACGTGTACGGGCTACCTGTTTCTTGGTTGAGGAAGACCATTTCGCTATCGTCAGCGATGCTCATCAACGAATGGGCTTCTCTAACCCTTTTTCGGACACTCGGTTCGAGGGGAATGCGGCGTGTTTTGCCCGTCTTTTTCTCGACCACGGTGCAAATGTCCTTGCCCATCAGGTCATCCCACCGAAGACTCAGGACGTCCGAAATTCGGAGGGCAAAGCAGTAAGAAAGGTAGCAAAACAGCTCCCAGCGATACTGCCCATCGTTGTGAAGCCCGTCTATGAGCCGTTGGAAGTCGTCAAATTCCAACGCCTCGGATCGTGTTGAAATACCTTTTTCTGCCATAATGTTTTATGTTAAGTGAAATGAAAAAAGGGCGATGGATTTTGCCACCGCCCTTGATTTGATTGTGTCAGTCGTTTCAGGCTTCGACCATCGCCAGCAGTTTGGTCGAGCCTTCGTTGTCTGTGAAGTTGTACTCTTCGACAGGTGTCCAACCATACTCTGTCATCGGGATTTCCCGGTCAGTAAGGATGGTGCCGCCGTGGTTCACAAAGACAAACGGCTCGATAGAGAAGAAGTCTTTTCCGTCATCCCTGTCTCGAAGGTCATAGGCGCGGAGGGGTTCCGGCAACGTTTTCCGGTCGATGCGGAAGTTGGTGAACAGACAGGGAACGTCATTGATGACGATTGCCTGGTAGTCGGTTATTTCCTTAAAATTTGTCGGGTTCATTGTCCGTGGTTTTTTATTTGTCTTCGTCTTCTTTTTTGATCTCCTCACCCGTGAAGGGGTTGAAAACCGGAATGTATCCGATCGGCTCGGACTCGATAGCAAACAGTCCCCGGTCGATGTCGTAGAAAATTTCAACTTGGATCGGGGTTGTCAGTATTATGCCCTCTGCCTCCTCTTTGGAAAGCCCGCTGTTCATCATACAGCGGACTTTTCGTTCGAAGGCGACCGGATAGGTTGTGGGACTGAGGTAGATGTCGAGGGTATCACCCGTATCTGCCGGGATTATCAGTTCGTTGTCCATAATATTCGGATTATTGTGATAATGTCTTTTTCAGGAACTCCTGGCTCTTTTTGCGATAATCCTCCTCGGAACAGTTCTTTTCGACCAAACGGTCGATCACACTGACCAATTCGTCGAAATAGACTTCCAACTGAGAATTGACGACCTCGTTTTTCTTATCGAGGCAATATACCTCATACAGGTCATCGCCCTCATTCAAGGCTACCACAACCTTTCCTTTGTGAACGAAGCCCGAAGCCGAGAACTGGAGGGCAGCCATTTTCTTAAAAACGATCGCCCGATACGATTTTGCACCCCATGACCATCTTATCGGACCGGCAGAATTGAGTATCGTCATTATATTCTTGGCCGTGTAGTTGATAAATGCAGCTTCCATACTCATCCAAGGGTTATTTGATTTGCAGGATATTGTTGGGCGACTCGCGGTTTTCCCAGATGTCGATACTGGTCTTGTCGATGCCCCATTCGTCAGCTATACGCTCGAAGTTCTCAATAGCCTCGTCGAAGGTATCGCCACTCTCCTCCGAATGGGTGCTGCCGGTCTCATCAGCGACGAACACTTCATACCACTTGTCAGGGTTGGCATCGGCCTCGGCTATCTCGGCGGCGAACTTTGTTCTCACCTCTTCGAGTACATCATCGTATTTCGATTCCGATTCTTCATCGTTCAACATACACAGCGGCACCCAGATGGCTTGTGGTCCAAACTCCGCCAGACCCTTTTCGTCCTCAATGGGTTCGCAGAGCGCGTCGATGGATGTTTCGCCGAGATAGTTCTGCGAGTCTGGCCACATAACCGGCTTAAACAAGGTATTGGTGTCAGGGTACTTTTCACAACGCTTGACATACTCCATAATCGGGACATATCGGGCACCGTTGTCCTCGCTGTTGAAGCACGGGTAGCCGATCTCTTCATTCTCGAAGGGCGAACTGTCCTCCGGGAACTCAACCAGAACATAGAGTTTCTCGTCGATCTTGGGGACTTCGAGATACTGGTCGGCGTGGATTTCGAGGTCGTCACAGAATTTATAATCCGTGTAGCTCTCTGACAGCCGATTTGCAAGCTGTTCCATCTCCTCGTCCGTCACGTCGGAGGGATTGAACCCGGCATTGAGAAGGTCATTTCTACTGACCGAAGTGATGGGAAAGAACGGCAATTCCGCTGTTAAGTCTGCGAGGAGGGATTTTTCCTTTTCGCTCGGGTTCTCGATCTTCGAGAAATGGTTGTGCAGTCGCACTAAAAGTCTTCTGTCCATATTAGTCGTCGTTAGATTTATCTCGGGTGGATTCGTGCCAGATGTGGATTTTCTCCTCGACGCCGAGGGAATTCCACTTTCCCTCGCAGGCATCGACGAACGCCTGGTAACCATCGGCGGGGTCGAAATCGTCCTGCACAAGGCCGGTGATGACCTCCATCGTTTCGAAGTCGGTCTGCTTCCACCACTCCTCGATTTTCTTCATCAACTCGCTTTCGAGGACGAGATAATTGTGTTCGTCACAATGGTGGCAGTAGTAGTCATCCCTGCCACTGTCGTCGTAGCTGATGTTTTCTTCGTCGTTTATATCGACCCACGCCCTTTGTTGAACATCCTTCGACCCGCATTCCTCGCAGCGCCACGGGTCTTTGCCAGCCGGCGGTTCTTCGTTGCGTATCTCGGGGAGTTTGAAGTCAGGAGTGTCGTGAATGTTCCCGATCACCTCGATGACGGGGAACCAGTCGGAATACTGGTATCCTTGTTC
>DBDE01000005.1:45549-47668 GCA_002293425.1 Alistipes sp. UBA940
CCGAGCATTTCTGCCCAAACGATGTCGCCTTCATACACCTCGTGGCCATCTTTCCCGCGTTTTCCCGTGAACTGCCCAACTGTGTCGGGATCGACAGGCACTTCGCCGAATTCCCTACCGACCATCGTGCATTCATACTCACTGTCGATGATGAGGCTCCCGTGATACCACCTCTTCTCGTCGATGTGTTTGCCTCTAAAAAATGTTTGTCTCATAAGTTTTACTGATTATTATTTATGGTTTTATTGACTCCTTGAATTCGCGTAGTGCCTCGGCGGTTTTCCAGAATCGCTCCTTGTATTGAGGCTGTTGCTCTAACAACACAGATATGACCCCTATATTTATTCCGGGAAAGTATTTCAGAGCGTTGTATCCGTATTCGACAGCCTGCTCGACACTATCGAATCGTGCGTTTTTGGTGACCATCAGAATCCTTCGGACTCCCAGGACTACCGTTACCTTTGTCGGCAGTTCCTTGTTGAAATCGGGGTCGGGTTGGAGATGATCCTCGAACTCCTGTCTGTACTTTTCAATGTCTTTCATATTTTCGATAGGTTAAAATGCTTCGACAAGGAAACCACCATCAAACTCGATGACGGTCGTCTCCATCTCAATATCCTCAATGGTTTCGTAATAATCACTGCCTCTGTCGTGATTGAACTGCTCAATACTGTCATATTCCGTCCAATCGCAACAGATGGCGATGACATCGAGTTTTATCTGTTCGCCCGTGGCCTCTTCGAGTTCTTCGTAGTAGTCGAACAAGGCATCGAGCGCGTCGTAGGAGAATTGGTCTGGCCGTATGGCATTGAAGAGATCGTGGAAGTCTCCTCTACTCACATCGCTATACATCTTCCTCGGAATTAGGATAGTTGGCTCTCAGGAACTCCACGATCTGTTCGTAGTTGTACATCTCGCACCAGTTATCCTCCTTGTCCCTGATGCTCAGATGGCTGTCGAGACAGTTCGTGAAGATTGACAAGTTGGTCTCCCCATCGAGTAGATCGTTTTCTGCCTCCACCTCGGCTATTGCTGCATCGACAGCCAGCCGGAAGATGTAGTAGATAATCGTGTTGGCGGTAGTGGGGCCGAAATCACTCTCGGTAATGGCTTCGATAATATCCCCCGGCTCGACATCGAAGTCGTCCATCGCCTTGTCGATGAATTCGATATCGAGGGTCCCACATTCGAGGAGCGCACACATCAGTTTATTGGTATTGCTCATAGCTGTAAGGTTATTTGATTATTTTATGATCTCTGTCATAGCACTCACAGGCCCTGTTCACGATGGCCTCCTGATTGCTCATATCCAATTCGGAATAGAATCGCTCGGCAGCGCCGAAGCTCGATGGCTTGCAGAATGCGCACCACTTTCCCCAGAAGTGCTGGTAGTTCCATCCGAATACCTGCCTGCACTCCTCTTCGCTCCAATAGTTCCACATATAGAAGAAAAAACTCGACACGATATTGACCGGCGTGCGTCTGTTCGTAGTTTCCATAATCATAAGGCTTGAAGTTGATATTCGGGGAACGGGAGGCAGAGTTGGACGGCATATTTCCAATAGTTGGCAACACGCTGGATGGCTTCCCTACGATGAATCCCATCGATGACACCTTTACATTCCGACTCGATCTCTTTCAAACCGTCCGAGCCATAGTACCCCCAACAACTGTCGATGATGTTCTGATCATCACCCCTCGGAGTGACTTCGAATCCATACACATCGCCTCTGAGATAGCTGTCGTATGTTTCGACCTCGCCTTGAAGGTGCTCCTCAATGGATTTCCGGCGAGCCTTTGTCAGTATCTTCCAGCCCTGCGCTTGTTTAACTTTTTCGACTTCCACGGCGATGATCCCGAACAGGCCGCTGTCCCACGGGCAAGAGAAAGGTCTGGTTGATACCCTCTGGCCACTATGGTCTAACATATAAACCGGTAAGGCAATGTGGGTCCTGAGGAACTTTTCTCTGAATTCCCATCGAGACTTGAACATATCGTTAATATTGAAGTGATCGTCCAATTCTTTTTCAGGACAATAGTGGCGATGGGCGGTGTACATCGTTCCGAGGTTGTCCCACTCTCTGGGACTTTCGGGATTCTCGTCACAGAAGATACTGAT
>DBDE01000009.1 GCA_002293425.1 Alistipes sp. UBA940
CAAAAATTTTTGCGCCGCGTAGCTAATTCTCCATTCTCCACTCTCAATTCTCAATTAAAAAAACATCCCCCACCCGGAGAGGGCAGGAGATGAAAAAAAACCAACTAAAAAATGTAGAGTTATGTAAATGTGGAGCTATTCCCAGTTTCCGGCGTCATTGGTCGTGCGCTCGATAGAGCCGACCGTGATACCCGGATATTTGTTAAACACATTCTGCGCATTGTCGATCAGGTTGACCAACTCCTGACGATCCAGATCGGCCAAAAAGGTCTTGTACGGAGCCTTAGCCTCGAAGACCGGAACCACAACCCCAGACTCGGTCGTCAGCATAGTGGCGTTCAGAATAAACTCCGTCCCGGGGGCTGCATAAGGAATGAAGCGCAAATTCCGAATATCATCGGTCGAGAGAACCCTGGGCGAAAAGATGGTGTCCCTCATCGGAATGGTGAACTTTTCGACAACCAGACCCTTCTTAACGGCAATGGAGTCGTCCTTATCGCCCAACCTGCGCTCATATTCGAGGTTTTCTGTCAGCACAAAGTCGATCAGCGAGTCCATATCGCCGGTGTACTTGCCATTTTTTTGCTTGAAGAACTGCTCGGCCGAACGGATGTCTTTGATGCGCTCGATAACGGCGGCTTCGCGAATTTTGGTCTCTTTCTGGAAATCGAGCGGGTCCATAATCTGCCGCACCAGCGTCCACCCCAAAAACAACACCCCCAGCCCCAAAACAACGGTCAAAGAAAGTAAAAGTACTTTGTTCATTTCTATAAAATTTTATTAAGTTTGCCGTTCAGTAAAAAGCAAAAGAATGGAAAGTCACTCAATCGCGAGTCAAATTTACGATAAATTTGGTTTTCCGCCAACTGCGGGGCAAAAAAAAGTTACCGAAAAGCTCTCGAATTGGATCGCATCGCCCGCCGACGGAACGATTTTCATTCTGAACGGGTACGCCGGAACGGGCAAAACAACGCTTGTGAGTGCGTTTGTGGCAGTTTTGCGGCAAATGGGCATCAGGCCGATATGTCTGGCTCCGACGGGACGGGCGGCAAAAGTTTTTTCGCGCATTTCGGGCGAACGTGCCCTGACCATCCACAAAAAAATCTATCGCCAGAAGAGTATGGCCACTCAGGACAGCGCGTTCGACCTCGATTTCAATCGCGAGAAGCGGGCGTGTTTCATTGTGGACGAGGCGTCGATGCTGGCCAATTCGGCGACGGGCGACAGCGACCTTTTCGGAAGCGGCGCGTTGCTGGACGATCTGGTGGAGTATGTCAACTCGGGCAAGGATTGTCGGTTGATGCTGGTGGGTGATTCGGCGCAGTTGCCTCCGGTGGGGATGGCGGAGAGTCCGGCGTTGGACCCGCGGCGAATGGGTGTTTACGGCGGTGTGGAGTACGCCTCGATGGACGACGTGGTGCGGCAGGAAGCCCAGAGCGGCGTGCTGTTCAACGCCACGATGGTGAGGATGATGATCGAGAACGGCATAAACGACATTCCGATGTTCCGCACCGACGATTTCCGCGATATAGGGGTGCTGGACGGAGCCGACTTCACCGAAAAGCTGGAAGAGTGTTACAGTCGCTACGGGAGGGACGAGACGATAGTCATCACGCGGTCGAACAAGCGCGCCAACAAGTTCAACGAGAGCATTCGCCGCTATGTGCTCGATGCCGAGGAGGAGATCGAGTCGGGCGATATGCTGATGGTGGTGAAGAACAATTATCACTATACCGAACGCGATCCCGACTCGCCGACAAGCTTCATTGCCAACGGCGACATCGTTCGGCTGAAGCGGTTGCGGAGGTTCGAGGAGCTCTATGGTTTCCGCTTCGCCGAGGCGGTGGTTCAGATGGGCGACTATGACGACTATGAGGTGGAGTGCAAGGTGATTTTGGACACCATCCACAGCGAGTCGCCCTCGCTCACACGCGAACAGCAGATGAGGCTTTGGCGCGGGGTGGAGGAGGACTATGCCGATCTGCCGAAGGGGAAACGCTATAAGGAGATCCGCGACAACGACCACTATAACGCGTTGCAGGTGAAGTTCGCTTACGCCATCACGTGCCATAAGGCACAGGGCGGGCAGTGGAGCGCGGTGTTTGTCGACCGGATGCTTTGGGGCGAGGAGCAGATGAGCAAAGACCTGCTCAGGTGGCTCTACACCGCCATCACCCGCTCGACCCATCGCCTCTATTTCGTCAACTTCGACGAGCGGTTTTTCGAAAATTCACTATCTTTGTAACCCTATGGCGAAGAATAAAACCGAGGGCGGAGTGACGCCCCTGATGAAGCAGTATAACGAGGTGAAGGCGAGCTATCCCGACGCCATCGTGCTGTTTCGGATGGGCGATTTTTACGAAACTTTCGGTTCCGATGCCATAAAAACGGCTGCTATTCTGGGCATCACGCTCACCAAGCGCGGCAACGGCTCCGCGTCGCAGGTGGAGTTGGCCGGTTTTCCCCACCACGCCATCGAAAACTATCTGCCCAAGCTGGTCAGGGCGGGGGAGAGGGTGGCTATTTGCGACCAGCTGGAAGACCCCAAGACGGCGAAAGGGTTGGTGAAGCGTGGAGTGACGGAGCTGGTTACGCCCGGGGTCGTGTTGAGCGACAATGTTTTGACTGTCAAGGAGAACACCTTTTTGGCCGCTGTCTATTTCGGCCGCAAGAGTGTCGGGGTCGCTTTGTTGGACATCTCCACGGGCGAATTTTTTGTCGGCGAGGGCAACGAAGGTTTCGTGGATAAGATATTGAGCAGTTTTGCGCCCAAGGAGGTGCTTCACCAACGGGCCGAGAAGTTGCGGTTCGAGGAGATGTTTGGCACGGGACGTTATACATATAAGCTGGACGAGTGGGTCTTCGGCTATGACACTTGTCGGGAGAAGCTCACAAGGCAACTCGGGGTGAAGAGCCTGAAAGGGTTCGGGATAGATAAGCTCACCAGCGGCATTTCTGCGGCGGGGGCGATACTCTACTATCTCGAATTTACCGAGCATAAGGCGTTGGGCCATATTCGCACCGTTTCGCGGTTGGATGAAGAGCGATATGTGTGGGTGGACAGGTTCACGATTCGCAATCTGGAGCTTTTTGCGGCCAACAATCCTATGGGTGGCGATGTGCGTGTGGGCTCGTTGATAGGGGTGCTGGACGGGACGCTGACGCCGATGGGCGGGCGGCTGCTGAAACAGTGGATAGCTCTGCCGATCAAGGAGATCGATAAGCTCCAAACGCGCCACGACATTGTGGAGGCGTTGGTGCAGGATTGGTCGTTGAGCGACGGGTTGAGCGACGCCGTCTCTCACGTGGGCGATTTGGAGCGTATTTCGGCGCGCATTGCCGACGGTCGCATCTTGCCGCGCGAGGTGGTGCAGCTCAAAAATTCGTTGGAAGCCATCGCGCGCGTTTACGATCTGGTGAAGGGCAATCCGCGATTGGAACCGGTGGTGGGGGTGCTCGATCTGTGCGACGATGTGAGGGAACGTATTTCGAAGGAGATATATCCCGATCCGGCGACGAACAATATTTTCAAGGGCGGCATCATCGCCGACGGGGTCGATATGGAGTTGGACGACCTGCGCCGCATCGCCACCCACGGCAAGGAGGTGCTGGCCGAGATGACCGAGCGCGAGATCGAGAGGACGGGAATTTCGTCGCTCCGGATCATTTTCAGCAACGTGTTCGGCTATGGGTTCGAGGTCAGGGACACCCATAAAGAGAAGGTGCCGTCCGAGTGGGTGCGTAAGCAGACGTTGAAGGGTTCGGAGCGGTATATCACGGCGGAGCTGAAGGAGTATGAGGAGAAGATTCTCGGTGCCGAGGGGCGGATGTTGGAGATAGAGGGGCGGATCTATGGCGAGTTGGTTCGGTGGCTGGGGCTGAAGATTCCCGCTTTTCAGCGCGATTCGGCGGTCGTTGCGCGGCTCGATGTGTTGCTGTCGTTTGCCCGAAGCGCGGTGGAGCGGGGTTATGTGAAGCCGCAGCTGGACGAGGGCACCACCATCGACATTCAGGCGGGTCGCCATCCCGTCATCGAGCGGATGTTGCCCGTGGGCGAAGAGTATGTGCCCAACGACGTGATGCTCGACAACGAACATCAACAGATAATGATGATCACGGGGCCCAATATGTCGGGTAAAAGCGCGTTGCTGAGACAAACCGCGTTGATAGTCCTGATGGCGCAGATAGGGTCGTTCGTTCCGGCACGTGCGGCGCGCATCGGGCTGGTCGACAGAATATTTACCCGCGTGGGTGCGTCGGACAACATTTCGCAAGGCGAGAGCACCTTTATGGTCGAGATGAACGAGTCGGCCGCCATTCTGAACAATATAACGGACCGCAGCCTGGTGCTGATGGACGAGATCGGCCGCGGCACCAGCACCTACGACGGCATTGCGATAGCGTGGGCGATGGTGGAGTATCTCCACAACCATCCCAAGCGGGCCAAAACACTTTTCGCCACCCACTATCACGAGCTCAACGAGATGGCGCGCGACCTGTCGCGGGTGAAAAACTATCACGTTTCGGTCAAGGAGGTTGCCGGTTCGGTCATCTTTTTGCGCCGGCTGGTCGAGGGCGGCACCGACCGCTCGTTCGGGATTCACGTTGCGCGCATCGCCGGTATGCCTCCGGGTGTGGTGGAGCGGGCGGACAGGCTGATGGAGCGGTTCTCTGCCGACAGTTTCGGCCGAAACGGCGTTGCGGTGCCCCGACAGGAAAAGTCCAATATGCAACTCTCGATCTTTCAGTTGGACGATCCGGTCCTGGTGCAGATCCGCGACCAGATACGGGGGCTGTCGATAGACACGCTCACGCCCATCGAGGCACTCAACAAGCTTCACGAAATCAAAAAGATAACGGGGTTATGAAAAAACTTTGTATTTTTCTCTCTTCACTTTTCATTTTTCATTCTTCATTCGCCCAGCAGGCGCAGGTGTCGTGTCTGGAGATTTACGACGTCGAGAGCGGACAAAGGCGGGTTGTCAAGGAGTACGACCGCACTATCGAAGCCCCCAATTGGACGATGGACGGCGAGTGGCTGATCTACAATTCCGGAGGGCGGTTGCATCGGGTTTCCGTTGAAAATCCGGCTGTGGACGAGGTGATAGATACGGGCGCGATAACCCATTGCAACAACGACCACGTGTTGTCGTTCGACGGCACCGCCATAGCCATCAGTTCGGGCACGGACGACGATTGGCAGAGCAAGATATACACTCTGCCGATCGCGGGAGGCGAACCTGTTCTGGTTACGCCTCTCGGTCCGAGTTATCTGCACGGTTGGTCGCCTGACGGCAGACAGTTGACTTATTGCGCTGAAAGGGGAGGGGAGTTCGATGTTTACACCATTCCGGTCGATGGCGGTGAAGAGATGCGGTTGACCACGGCCGCCGGGCTCGATGACGGGCCCGAGTATTCGCCCGACGGTCGGCATATTTGGTTCAATTCGGTTCGGAGTGGGCTGATGCAGGTTTGGCGAATGAACGCCGACGGAACCGAGCAGACGCAGATGACCTGCGACGAGGAGCGCAATTCGTGGTTTCCGCACGTTTCGCCCGACGGCAAACAGGTGGTGTTTATTGCTTATCGCAGGGGTGACGTCGAGCCGGGCGATCATCCGGCGGGCAGGGACGTGGAGTTGCGAATTATGTCTGCCGACGGTGGCGAACCGCGCACGATGGTCTCGCTTTTCGGCGGTCAGGGCACCATCAATGTCAACTCGTGGAGCCCTTGCAGCAGGTATTTTGCGTTTGTGTCTTATGCGCATAATTAGCGGAACCCACAAAGGACGTATCATCACGCCGCCGCGGAACCTGCGGGCGCGGCCGACCACCGATTTCGCCAAGGAGAATATCTTCAACGTGCTCGCCGGACTGGTCGATTTGGAGGAGTGCGACGTGCTCGACCTGTTTGCCGGAACCGGTTCGGTGAGCTACGAATTTGCATCGCGTGGCGCACGGAGCGTCACCGCAGTGGAGATAAATCCGGTCCATTACGCCTTTATCAGGGAGACGGCCAAGGCGTTGGATTTTCGCAATTTCACGACGGTTAAAGCCAATGTGTTCAACTATTTACGCGCTTGTACACGCCGCTTCGATGTGATTTTTTCGGACGCGCCTTATGATCTTGCGGGGAGCGAGACGGTTGTGGAGATTGTTTTCGAGCGGCAACTTTTGAATCTCGGGGGGTTGCTTGTTTTTGAGCATTCGAGGTCTTTGGATTTCGCCGATCACCCCCACTTTTTCCAAACCCGCAACTACGGCAGCGTGCAGTTTACGGTGTTTTCAGCCTAAAAGGATTTTTCGGGCGATTGCGGCGCAGGCTTCGGCATCTTCCAGGGCGTGGTGGTGAGTGAAATCGAAGCCGATATGGGCCGCCACGGTCGACAATTTATGATTGGGCAATTTCGGGAAAGCCCGCCTCGCTAACCTGCACGTACACAGGAAGTTACGATCTAAATAGGGCATACCATAATGACTATGCACAGCCCGCAGGCACCCCTCGTCGAAGGGCGAATTGTGGGCTATCAGCGGCAGATCTTCGATCAACGGTTCGATGCGCGCCCAAACCTGCGGAAAAAGGTCGGCTGTGGCGGTATCGGAGGCACTTATGCCGTGGATTTGGGTGTTGAAAAAGTTGTAGAAATTGGGCGCGGGCCGGATCAGGTCGTAAAATTTTTCGACCACTTCGCCCTCTTTGACCACCACGATGCCCACGCTGCACACGCTTGAGGGGTTGTTGTTGGCGGTTTCGAAGTCTATTGCGGCGAAGTTTTTCACGTGGCAAAATTAATATTTTTGTTGGTTTGTTTTGCGGATTGTTGAAATTACGCTATCTTTGCACTCGCAAAACGGGTTTTTGCGCTGGAGTTTGGTGTGGTAGTTCAGTTGGTTAGAATACCTGCCTGTCACGCAGGGGGTCGCGGGTTCGAGTCCCGTCCATACCGCNNAACGTAAGTTACTGATAGTCAAGCAAGTGAGCGTTGTAAAAGAGGTCTAAAAAG
Source organism: Alistipes sp. UBA940 (assembly GCA_002293425.1). GTDB lineage: Bacteria > Bacteroidota > Bacteroidia > Bacteroidales > Rikenellaceae > UBA940. The sequence goes on from DBDE01000009.1 coordinate 7,004, forward strand.
CCGATTTTACGACGCTCATTTCAGTTAAAAATCTTCTCAACTGCTCATTTTTGGTCATATTTGCTCATCAAGGCACGCAAAAAAACAGAAAAAACCTACAACGAAATGGCTCGATTAAAATTACACTTGGATAGACGCCCAACGAAGGACGGGAAACGGCACATTAAAATTTTGATTTCGCACAATACAACCACCGCATTATTTCCAACCGACATATTTGTCCGACCAGAACATTGGGAGGATGGAGACAGCGAGACCGAGCCTCACGTCAAAAAAACCTGTCTCGGCTATAAGTTGATGAACGATATCCTCGTCGAAAAGTTCGGAGTAGCGCAGGAGCAAGTGAACACTCTCGCTTTTGACGGAGTGCTACAGACGTTTAAAACGGCCACCGATCTGAAAAATCACATTCAGGCACAGATGGATGGTAAAGGCGGAGAAGGGAGTTTGGTCGCCGTTCACTTCGATAAGTTCATCGCACGACGCAATAAGGCAGGGACAGCCAATGCCTACAAGGAGACGCTCGCCAAAATCACAAAGTATAGCGACGTCCGCAAACTGCGATTCGAGGACATCACGGTCGCGTGGCTGAAGAATTTCGAGACCAAACTACGCAGGGACGGGCTGGCGGTGAACTCCATCGCCCGACACCTACGCGACATACGCGCTGTGTACAACGACGCCATCGACTACGACGTGGCGAGCCTCGCGACCTATCCGTTCCGACGGTTCAAAATCACACACGAGGCCACGGCGAAACGCTCTCTGACAATCGACCAACTCCGACAACTGCGCGACTATCCGTGCGAACCTCACCAAGAAAAGTATCGCGACTTGTTCCTGCTCATCTTCTATCTCGGCGGAATCAATATGATCGACCTATTGAACCTCAAAGAGATAACCAATGGGCGCATAGAGTACAAACGGGCGAAGACCTCCACCCTATACTCAATCAAGGTCGAACCAGAGGCACAGGCAATTATCGACAAGTACCGAGGTAAGAACTATCTCATATCTCCGCTCGACAGCTATGCCGATCACAAGAATTTCCTGCATAGGATGAATCGCAACCTGCAAGAGATCGGTACGGTTGAAATTTTACCCGGGCGCGGAGGAAAAAAGAAAAAGACCGGAGTGTTTCCCGATCTCTCTACATATTGGGCACGCCATTCTTGGGCGAGTGTCGCCGCAGAACTCGAAATTCCAATCGAAACCATCAGTGCGATGCTGGGGCACGGCGTTGGTTCGAAAGTTACCTCCGTTTATGTTGCTTTCAACCGAAAGAAGATCGATGAGGCGAACCGGCGGGTGATCGACTTTTTGAATGGAAAATCACCACGTTAATACATTGTATTGCACCCCCACGCCGATGTACGGGGATAGGCCGCCAGAGGAGATCCCATATCCCGCTTGAACGCCTATGCCCCAGCGCGATGGGCGGGTGGTGACGATGGGTGTGGAGCGGTAGATTTCGAGCGCGGTGAGGTTTGGCCGAAAGCCTTCGACCACGGCGCGATAGTTGTCCGTGGCGTAAATCTTCTGCTCTATCGGAATAGGTACCCGGATGGTGTCGCGGACGATCAACGTGTCTACCCTCACCACCTCGACATTTCGCGGAACGAACACCCGCTCCCGAATCGTGTCGCGAATCCACACCGTGTCGGTACGACCAGACACAACAGGTAGTTCGGTATTCCGTGGCCGAGCAAACCAACCGGCGAAGAACATCAAAATGAGAACGACACCCGCAACAATGATGTTTTTCATAGCTATTTATTTATCAATAACGGCGGAACCTCGCCAGCGTCATAGTGTCGGCCATAGTCGCTTTCCCATTGCGAATAGACCCGCTGGACGTGCCCGTTGCCGCCCATTTTGGAGTATGCCGAAAACATCTGCCTGATGGTTTCCCAACAGTGCGGACGGTGTTCGATAACGTCCAACAGATGAAGCCCCTGGGTTGTTATGTGGTTCTCTTCGAGGCTGGCGCAGAGCTTTTTTACCGATGTTTCGACCGAATCGAGCCGTGACTTTATCTGCTCGCTCTCCTCGCTATTCACGGCGCGCGTCTTTTTCTGCGAGCGGTTTAGGATGATGGGCAGAACTATGGTGCTGATGCTGACAGCAGCTCCGATGATCGTTACCACTATTGTTGTCCAGTCCATACTACAAATGAAGAATATTGTTTCGGTTGCCGCCTGCACGGAACGAGACGTGTAGCCACGAATAGCTTTTTTCGTCGATCAGCTGGTCGAACTGAATTTCGCCGGCATCCCGCATTTTGACTATCATGTCGAAGAGGCGGCGATTGTTTGCGGGTGAACCGACAGTGATGTCGGCCGCTTCGCCTTTGCAATGCTGGCTGGTCACAACCCCGCCGACAGCCTTGTTGAGCTGCGGCGAACGGAAGCCGCTATTGACGGTTATAGGTGCGCCCCACTTTTCGCGGATCGGATCGAGGAGTTTGTTTGCCAGGGTCGAGAGTGCCGCGCCATATATCGATGGTGGTGTGTTGTCAATCCCTTTTTGCGTTGCGGTATTACTCCGCGTGAGTTCTTGCATTGTAAAATATTTTGCCATAGTTCGAGATGTTTGCTATTGCAAAGATAATGATTTTTCTGATTATAATACAATCATAAAAGAAATGATTTTTGTCGGGTCGGAAAATTTTTGCTATGTTTGTGGTATGAAATCGACAACACCCAAGAACCCCAAATCAGTATAAATTCAATTTAACTAACAACTTAAAATTATGGAAGTAGCAATTATTGTCGGGGCAATCATTCAGATGATCACGCTAATCGTTTTCTTTGTTATGGCCCATAATGTGGCTAAAATTAATAAGAAACTGCAATCTCAGGCGTTTGTTCGCAACTATATGGAGATGGCCGAAGAAGAAAAGTCGATAGGAAACAACGCAAAGGCAAAGGAATATTTGCTTCGGGCAAAGTACAGGTGCGGCAAAACACATTCATTTGATCTTATCGAATTAACAGATGGGGAATGCTCTGTAAAAGATAACGCGATCGTTAAAATAGACGAGCTGTTATCAGAACTTATCTGATATAGTTTGCTAAAAGACTTAGAGCCTATGAAAAACCTAATTTTTGTATTGCTGGCTGTCGCGCTTGTTTCTTGTGAAAAAGAGCCGAAGAATAACGGCGATGTTCCGGAAGTGCCCATTGCAGAGGGGGTGAGGATTTGGGGCTCCGATTATGAACTCGAAAAAGGGTCATATTATAGCGGATATTATGAGATGTTGAAGCAAAGTTGTCTTGTTTTTCACATCGAATTAACTAATCCAGCTGGGATAACCGTGGAGATTTCAAAGGACTTAATCGGTAAAAGTGTGTCCTTTGAACAATCAAATAAATTTTGGTTTTTTGCAGTTGGGAATGGCGACGGAAACTTTATAACATTATCCCATGATCGTAGTAATTTCGTGGGTTATTCCGGTTGGTTTGTGGTTAAAGCCGATGAAACTTCTAATAAATGCGAACTCAAATTTGAGTTACTCCAAAACGGACAGAAAATATCTGACGGAAATATTGCTGGGGTTTTTCAAAAAATCAGCTCTCTTTAGGTGTTTCATCTAAGCATACTCACCATCTGAAAACCAAATCCACCATCGTTTTCGGAAGCATCATCTGACGTTCTTACCTCAAAATAGGTTGACGAAGTGCCCATAAGCGTTGCCTTTATTGGTGACGAACCTCCGTTATTAAACCCCATTCCCCACACTACGACCATATAACTGCTCGTTGTCTGTTGCCAATCGGTAGGAAAGGAAACGCGGTAATAGCCAGTGCCCAGCCTCGTGACAATTGCACTCCCGCCGTCGTGAGTATATGCGTTTATTGATGCTGCCGAGGATGTTCCTACGACCGTCCCTTGCATTAAAATACCTACCTGAGACCCAATAGCAGGTTCAATTCTATAGCCGACATTTATGGGAAGCCTGCCCACAACAGCCCAGCCGTAAAATGCATAATCAGTTCCTATCCCGACTAATTCTACAATTTCGCCCTGTATCTTAATGGCACTCATCTTCCTGCCATATTCATAGAAGTAGCCATTGCCAGCAGATGCGATGGTATAACCTGCAGAATTAGCTCCGCCCGAGTCTCGGGCGTGCGCTATTCTGATTAATCGTCCGCTTTGCGTTACATCCCAAATCAACTGTAAATTTCCTCCGGGTAAATCTCCTGCCCATATAATGGTATTATCCGTTTTTTCCGAAATAACACTATTATCTGCTGGTCCTCTCATTACAAACGGGCTCCTGAAAGTTCCTTTGACTATGACGTTTGTGAGTTCGGAGTTTTGGATGGTGGCATTTTCAACGTTGAGATTTCCGTTGGCGTCCCAGTTGATAGCTCCGTCGGCAAGATGTCCACTGCCATTGGGATTAAGGGCGATTTCGGTGCCGATCTGAAAGCCTGCGTTTTGGATAATGAGGGTTTTACGAATCGTATCCCAGTCGAGATAGGTAACACCATCTCCAACGTGCAAGTTTCCGCCTGACAGGTCAAAGTAAGTAAATCCGTCGCTCGATCGGATCATTCCGGTGGTGATTTGGCCGGGTAGGATTTCGGTGTAACCAAAAAGGGGTGCAAAACTGCGCGTGCCGTCCTGCTCGCTGTTCAGGCCGCCGACCACCAGCCAATAATAGTTCCCCTCCTCGAAGGCCGTCCGAGCCGTGGTCTCGACAAAGAACGACCCGTCCGTGCCGTTTCGACTGACCCGCGCATAGATCCAATAGAATTTATTCTTTTCCAAAGAGAAACTCTTCAAAGGAATAGTCCACGAACGATACTCACTGGCCGGACGCACCGAAGTGCCATTTGTGCCGCTGGAACTTTTGCCGTCTATGTTGTCTATGCCGAGCGTTTGGTGCTGAATATATGCCGCACCCCCGCTACCGCCCGAGATGACAAGCGTGTTCGTCGATGGGGTATACTCAATCCGCGGCGCACGGCTATCAACCGTATTACTTGTCCGGCTCGTTACGAACCGGAACTGTCCCATCTTGTTGCCCGCGATATACTGCATAGAGGCGACAGACACGGGGTTGATGCTCTCGGAGAACTCGGTGAACACATCGCCAAGCTTTCCGCGAAGTTCCTGGATGTCTCTCCATCTGCGCCGTTCCAATCGCGTTATTTCGCGTTGTTGCTCGTCGATCACCACCTCCTGCTGAGGTATTTCGGCCAGCTCGCCCCGGAGACCGCCGCCGAATACGATATTCGTCAGTTCCAGTTCGGGCTTATAGGGTTCGTGCAGGTACTCTTTGATGGCCGCGATGCGGATGAGCGACCCGTCCGGATGGAACTGCGGATCGGTGAAGTTCACATAACCTCCGGCCACAATTTTGTCTTCGATAGCGTCCCAATTCGCCTGCGCCCAAATGCCATCCATCTGACCCTTGAACGTGAAACGCAGCTCTTCGTTCTCGTACTTGTAACGCACGGCCTCTTTGAGCAAGTCTCGTTCGCCGTTGTCAATGTAGGTTTGCGGCATCTTCATCCCGAACAATGCGTATGTATCGCCAACTGCCAACCTGCCGTCCGGAATAAAGCCGCCATAGTCACTGTCGGTTATGAGTTTGAAACGCCGCTCGGAGTGGTTATAGCCATCACTTGCATCGTTCTCACCCTGTTGTACGCCGAGTTCACGACCCGCGAGCCGACCCGTCTGCGGCACGAATACCATCTGCTCGCCAGGGATGCGCATCGAGGCATAGTTCAGATCGTCGGGAATGGTCGTGTCGAACACGTCACAAAATACCGACCCCGCATCTGCACCGGTGACGATTGCGGCGGCCACCGCAGTATCGTACTCAGCGTATTCTGCACCATCGTAGATCCAGGCAATTTTCGTTATCGTCCCGACTCGTTTGGGGTAGGCTTCGGTCAACTCAATAAACGCTTCCCGCCGCGAGGTTTGCGGAACTCCCACGCGGACGAGGTTAGTCCCGTCAGCGGAGGTTTGATACTCGCGGGCGAGGGTAGAGTCATAGCCCGTTTCGTCCTGAAAATACGTGCCGTCGAACCGAATGGTCGTATCTTTCGGCAACAGCAAAGTCTGTGATCCGTATGTTTTGAACTCAATGTTCCTTTCACCGCCTTTGACATAGAGTTTATGGATCGGGCGGGACTGGTCGAAGTTCCCACGGCCGATACCCGGGACAAATCCATTGCCTTGTCCGTAAGAGAGTTTGAGCGGTGCATCACGGTTGTACTCGACCTTTTTCAGCGAGATAGTCTTGTTGTTCACCTCCCACTCGGTCTTAAATGCCTCGGCCACCAATCGCAGTGCCTCCATACATGACACTCCGTTGAATTGAATATTCTGCTGGACATTGCTGGTGATGCACTGTCCGATTTGCCACTCGGTGCCGTCCCAATCGCCCGTGTCGAAGTGGTTCATATTGCGAACCACTGCTTCCAAAAACTCTTCGGGCCGAGCCTGTCGTGGGAATACCTGCCGAGCGTCGGGCTCGTTGATGAAAATCCGGTCGTACAGCAACTCCTGATAGGCATAGAGCTTCAGCGTGTATTCATAATTGCGGTTGGCGTTTTTTGTGAAGTCCGAGGGGTTATAGAGCGTGTACTTGCGCCCTTTAAACTCGACGTACGAACCGACGGGGATTTCGAGGAATGCCGTGTGGATACCATTAGGGATTTGCGGCAATGAGAAGTTGAGCGTCACCGCGTGTTCACCCATTACCTGCCATCTGCGGAAACTCGAAGTATCGAAAGTCACCGTCGCCAATAGCCCCTCATTGTTGGGCTTATAAATATTGATTTTGCTCTCCATAATTAACTATTTACTACTACGGCCCACTGTTCAAGGCGTGTATAGACAGACTTAAATACTTCTCCCAGATACTGACTGTCAGCTCGTATTATACATTCTCCTCTGTATGGATTAGGACTGCCTGTCTGCCAGTCTTTGGGATTATGCCTAAAAGAATCTGCGCCAGGGTTGCCAATACCAGATACATCTACGTCGCCAATTTGTATTTCTTGCAGTTGACTATGCCCTATGAAGATATTGTATCCGTTATTGCTATTACCAGTCGAACCAGATGTATCCCATCCCGAAAGGTCAATTCTTTTTAATGCAGAATCGCCACCCACAGATGTAGTATATGTCTGAAAACCAGTAATACCAAACCTTGATCCTATTTTTGTTCGTTTGTTTCCTAAACTATTTTTGGGTATAACTAATTCTTCCAATGCCTGAAACTTGCCGACACTATATCCGTCCCCGACTACTGTGCCGGTTGTTGTATTTCCATATAGTACCGGGTTATCGTGAATAACGGTTGGAAGAATAAGTTTAGTAACATTTCTAAGGTTGCTGAATGCAAATTCTACTCCATAACTTCTAATTTCTTCAAGACTTACCCACGATGATAAATCTAAAATACTTACTTTCCCGAAAGTATATATGCCAGCACGACCGCCAGCCAGGCCCCGAACACGGGTTAAATTTTTAAGAACGCTAAGATCAATTTTCTCAAGATTATTAATGGACCAAAGTAAATTACCCTCTAAATATGTAGTATTTGCATATCTACTGCCAAAAACTATTTCTCTAACATCCACACGATTTATATTATCTCGTCTTCCAAGTTCATCATATAGTCCAATAACAGCATTTGTTCCACCCCACCCATTAGCAGAAGTATCATTTAAACCCATTCCAGACCCCAGTGCGGAAAAATTATGCCATACCCCATCACCTGTTAAAACTCTGCTCTTCTTATAATCGGCACTTTCGCCAACCCAATATTTCAGATCAAATTTAGGACAGCCATTGGGCACAAGTATCTCTCCATTAGTTTCACCAGATTGAGGATTAGTAATTATTTTATAATCCGTTGGGGTAGTTGCGCTGGGAGTAGCATATTCTCGAATATTTATCGAACCTACATTGTCTGGTCCAAACCCGAGGGAGGGCGTAATAACAAGATCGTTAGTTCCGCTGCTCGTATCTTCACCAAACAGTTCTATCACTGGCCCACCGGCGTGAATGTTCTGTGTCATCCGCGCAAAGAACCTTGCGTCGGGTGAATTGGTCGAGAACATATTTGTTACGTCGGTAACGATCGAGCCTTCTCCCATCTCGGGTTTATCGGCAAGATCATTATAGTTCCCACTTGTTGCCACGGGCGCAAGTTGCGGCTTGTTCCGAATAAAGTCTTTTGCCGAATCGTCTTCCTGCGCCCAGTCTGATTGAATTTGCTGGTCGGGAATATGGACTTCCTGAAAAGTACCCATCGCACTATTATCATTATTCGGGACAAAAGCATACTGTTTGCCAGCAATAATACCTGTTGCGTCAACTTCTACATTCCCGCTCCCGCTTCCCGGTTCACCTTTTGGGATGGTCCCCGAGACAGAGTAGATAGGAACACCCTCTTCGGTAACCCCTGTTTGTAAAAACACCAACACGGGCGTGGAGTTAGGCTCACTCGCCGTCAATTCTCCGCCCCTGATTTCAGGAACAAATCCTCTGTCTCCTTTTGGAATACCAAAATTAAGTGTGTATATAGGTGCACCGCTTTCAGGGTCTGTGCCACTTTCTGCCATTTCAACAGTAGGTGGTACCCCCTCTCCAAGAACGATTGTCGTTCCCGCCTCTAAAATGGGTGTTTTCCCGTCTTCCGCCGCTGCCGCTGCGTCGCGCGCCTCTTGTGCCGCATCACGAGCGTCCTGTGCCGCTAAATCGGCATCATTTGCCGCCTCTACTGCTGGGGCTTGTAGTTCAGCTTTTTGAGCCTCGGTCAGGTTGGTATACTTTAATCTCAAATCTTCGGCCGAAATAAGATTTTGCCACCCTTCTGCGGCCGTATACCTATACTGGATATATCCATTTGCGTATTGAAACTCGGGCGTCTGACCATTTTGAGCAAGCGGAAAACCCATCTCAAATGTAGGTTCAGTTTCTGTTCCGCCCTTTGTCACGGTCGGCTCGCTACCATAAGGCAGGGTTTTCATTGTGATGAAAATATTCGGACTGTCGCCCCTTTCGCCTTTTAGAAGACTCATTTGTGCCTTTGCACTTTGCCCGGTTGTTCTATCCTGCCCGAAAATATCGAACCGTGTCGGATCGGTCGCTACCGGAAACTCGCTTACCTTTCTTAAAATTTTTGCCATTATTTTGTGGTTTTATTTGCTGAAACATCTATGTGAAATTGCCCGTTCTCGGATTGTATCCATTCGTCGGCTTCCGAAGCGAGAATATATTCGACCTCCCCGAGCCTAAACGATGTAAAGACAAGTATCAGGTCAAAGTCGCACCATATTTCGTCGCCGACAAGAGAGAATTTTGATACCGAGGAGCCTTTGTAGTGACACTGATATTCTTCGAGTCGCTTTTCGTAAAAAAATGTCCGTTCGCCCGGACGAATGAGATCATACAATAATGCATTATAGTTTCGCCAAAACGTGTTGATGTCGGCTTTTATGTGACACTTTATTTTTACGTCCTTTGCCTGAAAAAACACATCTTCACCGTCGTACATCGCGCCGTTTATGGAGGGAATATTTACGAGTAAATTCTGCTTCACCGACGGCGACTTCAATATGTCGTCGTGTGTTCCGTTGACGATCCAGATTCCGTAGTCAGATAACGATTTGCCGTCTATCTCAAAGCCCGTTTGCCAGCAATTGGTCACTCTGACAGGAGTTTTGTAGGTGCAATCAGCAAAAGGATAATCATCGGCGAAATTGAGTGTGAAAGTTTTGAGAGGGTCGACCGTGTGTCGATCGGCATTGTCCGTCAGTCGAATCGTGCGGACTATCCCTATCTCGCGGAAATCGAATTCGTGGTACGCCTCGTCGGAGAGATAGTCGATGAGATTGCGAACGCTGAAATATAGTGTGCCGGCGAACTTCATACTGAATGTTTTGCTGTCCAGCTTCGGATCGGAGAGATCTACCTCGATGCCATCTTGCTCCGGCCAATTGTTGCTGTCCGGAGTTTTGAGTGAGGGGTATTGCACGAGCCCGTTATAACCACCATCAGCGACAAATACACCGAAAGTAGTGTAAGCATCCCGTCCGTCTATGAGAAGTTTGCCTGTCATCTATCCTCGATTTAAGGTTTCCAGTTCACCAACCACATCGTCGAGCCGACTTGCGGTTCGTGCCATATTTGTCTCAATGCTTCCTAGACGATTGGTGTTATCTCGGATGGCAGACAAATGTCCTGTGATTGCTCCGATATTGGCTTGCATGACTTGTTGGCTCTGTTTCATCATTTCGTGAATGCCGTAGGTGTGGTTCTCGATGTTTGTGAAGACGCCAAACATTGCGTCTATGCTGTCCTGTGAAGCCTGAGCAAGTCCTTGCGAGGCCGTGTTTCTGCCTCCGCCTTCGTCTGCGCCGAATATGTCGATCCCCTGTTTCGCAGCCTCATCTTTGGCGACCTTCATCATTTCCTCCGCCTCTTTCTGAGCACCAATGGCACCAGCTACAACGCCGCTCATTATGCTGGCATAGGCGGCAAACCTCTCGTTATCGTCCTCGATCTCTGTTGCTTTCTCCATATCGGCTGCCGCCTTTTTCAGGAACCGATCGAACATCATTGAGCTGACCATTTGCTTCGACAACTGTTCGAGCATATCGGAGATGCTGTCCTTAAATATCATCGCCGCGTCCGTCCCGTTGGAGAAGGCGTCTGCTATTGCGTCCGTAAATGTGTTGCCAAGGTCGCCGAATACATCTGTTAGGTAATCGCGAAGCTCCTGGATTGCATCTTCATAGGCCTCCCAATAACCAATCATTGCGGTCAGATTGTCTTGATCTTGTTTACTCAGGTTTTCAAAAACCTTTCCGCGATCGTTTACAAACTTTTTGAGTGCCTCCATCTCTATCTCTCCCGTGATTGGATCGAATAGCTGTGGTACGAGACTTTTGAGATTTTTATAATCGGCACTATCGGTCTGAATACCTAAAAAGTAGTTGGCATCGTCGACCTTAACCTGCATGTTGGCGACGGCTTCGGTGAGGTTATCGTATAGTTTTATAGCCTCATATATGGGATTTAAACCCTTAATGCCAACCAGCTTATTCCCCCACAACATCTCTTCGGCCGTTTTGTTATACAGATCGAGTGCCTGTGTCGCTGCATTTACATCATCTTTGCTTTGCCGCCAAACATCCGCGCCAAAAATAGTTTCATGCGCGCGTCCTGCCACCATAAGGTTTATGCCTAACAGTTCGAGCTCTGTATTTAGTGCTCTGACTTCACGCATAAACTGTTCAGTATAATCGTCTTTTTTGAAAAGGCCAACAATGGATGTGACGACTTGCATCGCTGTGCTAATTACCGCAAGGATGACACTCGCTTTTTCTACAGCTATAATTGCCGCAGACGCACCCTGTGCAGCCATTTGTGTGGCCGTGACAGACCAATTTGCGAGTTGCGTAATTGCACTGATACCCGATAAAGTGGACGTTGCGATAGTTCCGGCAGTTTTAATAGCTTCACCGGCAGTGCCTCCGATCGCATCTCCGATCTCGCCAAATTCATTCGATACCTTCTGTAAGGTAGAATAGAGTTTTTGCCACGACTTGAATTTCTTTTCGGCTGGCGTTTCCTTAGCTACGGCTTCGGAGGCTTCCTCGACTGCTTTTCCAGCTTCATTGACTGCTGCTCGCGCGGATGCAAGTTGTTGGTCTGTTGCGCCTGCGGCTTCTGCCGAAGCAAGAGCATCCTTTGCGTTAATAAGTGTAATATTCAGCTCTTCGAGGGTCTGTGTGGAGAGCTGATTCATCCACGCACGGAATGTGCTCTCCTTCTGTGCATACTCCAAGTCGAGCGCATCTACGGCGTTTCGCTCAGCCTCATTGACGAGCGCAATGTTTTCCTCGCCACCCCCGGCAGCCAGCACATTCTCGCGCTCTTTTGCGTATTTCGTCGCAATGTCGCTCATCTTCTGCTGGTAGGTTTGATAGTCACGCAACATTCCGTTCAAACGGTCGGTCTCGGCTTGCCGTGCTTCCTCATTCGATCTGAGTAATTCGGTGAATGCCGCGTTGTGTTGAGCTGTAAATCCAAGTTGTTCGGCATCTGTAAGTGTCGCGAGTTCTCCTTGTGGAAGTGTCGCTTGACGAGCCGCCAACAATTCATTCTCCTGCTCTTTGATTTGAGCAAGTTCACGCTGAAAGTTGAGTTCGTTTTGGGCGAGCGTTTTGGCAAGCCCGTCATCCATAGCATTGATTTTTGCCTGTACAACGTCATCAGCAAATTGTATCTCCAGCTTTTTAAGTGCTTCGGCGTCCATTTGTGCCTGTTCGCGGCGGCGACGTGCTTCGTCGGCAAGACGCTGTTTTTCCTCTTCCGAAAGCTTGTCTTCCTGGTCTGTCGTGGGGTTTAGCGCATTGAGCTCAGCTTGTATTGCTGCTTCATTTGAATGCAGGGCATTAGCTTGCATCTGCGCTATATTCAGAGGATTTAAGAAGTCGGGTCGATAGCCCTCCCAACCTCCGTCACCCGTAACCTCGACACGCAGGGGTATTTGAACCTCTTTCGGTAACTTCGCCATCTCCTCGTTGATGATCAAATTAACCTTATCGAGTTCGGCGCGGATTTTCTCCAGTTGTTCCTCTTTTATTTTTATCTTGTCGGCGGGAGGCATTGCATTGAACTCTGCCTCTGCTATACGTCGATTGTAATCTGACAAATTGCCTTCAAGGGTTGCGAGGGCAGACTTCTGAGTCTCGAGTTCTTCTCGAAGCCTGATATTTTCTCCGGACCCACCTCGCTTAAATACTTCCCATGCATTACTAAGTGTTTGATTCAATTCATCAATACGCGCTTTCGTGTTATTGATGTTTGAAGTAATCTCATCGTAATTTCGGTTGTCTTGCTCTGCATTTAACTCCTTATTTACGTCGGTGAGTTCAGCCATCGCCAGTTTTTCACGCGTATAGGCAGCGGTGAGGGCAGGCGATAGTTTTTGCAGTTCCTCGTACGCCGTGATTTGAGCATAGAGCGTTTGGTTTTCGTCCTGGACTGTCCGGACAAGTTCATCAATTCGGGCGCGGCGATTCTGTTCCTGTTTGTTGAACTCATTCTGCCGTTTGTTTAATTGTTCCTGTGCACGTTCTGTAGCGGTCGAGCTGTCCCGCAGTGCCCACATAGCCGTGGCAAGCCCAACCACAAGTGTCGTAATGAGCACGAGTGGATGAGAGAGCATAGTCTTGTTGAGTAGTTTTTGCGCGACCTGCAACTTTTGTGTAACTACGAGTTTCGCGTAGTCGAGCGCAATATCCTTTGCTTTGATAACATCTACGGCAATGATCGCGGCACGGTATGCGCCATAGGTGGCCACAAGCCCGATAAGTAATTTTCCGACCTTTTCGTAATTCTCGACAAGGTGCGCTGCCCCTCCTATGGCGTCGTTTATAAAGCCTTCCTGCGATTTGCCCATGTCATTGAGCATCGCCTGCCAGGCGTCTTTCAATTTCTCAATCTGTCCGGGGATGGTTTTCGACATCTCATTCGTCATATTGTTGAATTGCCCGCCCTCGTCGGTCATCGCGTAGATGGCCTTCTGAACCTCAGGAAAACCAATTTTCCCCGCCTCGACGAGTTTTTGAACTTCGCCTGTCGAAACACCGAATTGATCGGCGAGAGCCTGCACCATTGGAATGCCGCTCGTTGTGAACTGCATCAGGTCACGGGCATAGAGGCGACCCTGGGTCATCGTTGTGCCATAGAGGTAGGTCATACGCTCTAACGGCAAGCCGAGTGCGGCGGAGACATCGCCCAAGCGACGCAAGTCTTCTGTGATATCTTTGGCGGCAAAGCCATAGGCCAACAATTGTTTTGCTCCGTTCGCTACATCTTGCAAACCGAATGGAGTCTCGGCGGCGAGTCGGACCATATCAGCCATAAGTCGGTCAGCATTTGCTTTGCTACCCAACAAGACACTGAATGCGGTCTCCAGCTTCTGGAACTCTCCGCGAACCTGTATGATCGACCGTCCGAACTGAATGACCTCCTTTGCGCCGAAGACCAAGCCTGCCGAGCGAGCTATGTTTTTGAACGCTGTGTCGATTCGCGCGCCCTCCGATACAGATGCATTGCCGATATCAGCAAGTATCTTTTGCGATTGTTGAGCATCCCGGCGAAGCTGGTCGTTGTCCAATCCGATCCCGAAATATATTGAGCCGTCTACATTTTTTGCCATTATTCAAAAAGTATTGCTTTTACGTTATCCCTGTTTCTCACGTCTTCCGCATCTATATGATTGTGGTGCTTGTGTTTTGTGCCGCTTTCGGTGCTCTTGTAGCTCGGTAATGCGGCACTGAGCATTATGAGGTTTTGATAGCTGGTTTCGTAGAGCAGTTCACGTAGTGTGAAGCCCATCTCTGATCTCAGCATTGTCGCGATTATTGTCCAGGGGTTGTTGTTTTCGTTTTGGTTGGTGCTGTCATCCTTGTCCCTTTCAGGAAACACGTAGTTTGAAAAAAAAAGGGAGTTTCGGCGTTCGTGCCGAGGATTTGCACAATCGCAGATTGCATTTCGGCAGGAGATCCGTTATACATAAGCCAGGTTTTAAGTTCCTCAAAACGGTCTATTTTCGTTGTTTCGCATATGGTTTTCCGGATGCCTATAAGGCCAAGCAGTGAGGATTTTTTTGTTGCTTTTTTTGTTTCGACATATCCATTCTCTTTTGCACCGAGGATCAGTTTTGCCAACGCTTCGGTCTGAACGGGCGCGTATTTCGCGAGTTGCAGGGTGGCGTTGATGATGTTTTGCATATTGTCGGACGTTTCACCGATTTCAACATCGGCAAGTTCTGAAACGATTGCCGAGAGGTCGTAAAGTGTGGCGATTGTTGGGCGAGCAACTTCAAAATCCCGTCCACCGATGGTTACCGTCATTTGCTTTTGGAGCACTGCCTCGGCGACGTGCTGTTCGATTGTTTTCTCTTTTTTTGCCATTGCTGGATTGTTTTTTTAATGTTTTTGTGACCGACGGGTCGGTCAAAACCCGTCGGCCTGGTGTTTTATGCCTCCTCGCTTGCGGTGTAGGGCTTCAGAATCTTTCCCGACTTGGGCTTGAGGCCGTCGAATGTGTAGGCCCAACGCTTGCCTTCGGCACTGTTCCACGTCTCGGTTATGGATACAGAGGTGTTGTCCATAACGAAGCCTGCGTTTTCGGGATCTTCGGGGGTGAGCCTTACTGCATAGTTTCCGGCGATGACCCCGTCGGTGTCTTCGATCGGCTTTTCGTCGCCCTTCTTCACAAAGAGAGCGAGAGCCAGGCTGTACGCATTTGCTTTGCGACGAGAGTCGACCACACCGCCACCCTCTTCTTTTGCGTCGATCTTTTCTCCTTGCTCAACGGTGAGTTGGGTCGAGTCTTCAACGATTTCGGGAAGTTCTTTCCATTCTGTCGGAGCGGCACCGTCTGCGCCCACCATCCCGATCTCTACTTTGGGTTTACCCCAGCTTAATACTGCCATAGTTTTTGTTTTTTAATGGTTAATAAAATGTGCTAAAAATGGTTTGTTAATTGAAATATTCATACATCAGTTTTACGGCGATGAAGTGTTGCCGGATGTCTGGCTCTGCCTCTGTACAGATTGTCTGGGTGAGACGGAGACGATAGTCCGAGTTGTTTGCGTTGAGGCTATCGACCCACTGTTGGCACAGGTTTTCCAACTCATCCGTTCGTGCCATATTCTCAACGGACACGCCGTTCGTGAACGGGTCAATGTCCGGCACATAAAGGTTTAGGGTTATGAAACCTGTTTGGACTTGATTGGGAACACCTGTTGTGAAAATCACAATGAGGTCTTCCTTTTCGCTATCCCGAGGGCGTAGTCCATTGCGATACACTTTTCCCGAAATGACAGCCACAAGAGGGCTATCTTTGAGCAAGACGATAATATCGCTTTGGACCTGTTTCGCTGTCTTTTTTGTTGCCATAGTCTCACTGTATCTTGATAGTCCTCAGTATGTTGGGAACAAGCTTTCTTGCCAGTTGCTCTGCGCTATCCAGCACGTCATATCCCTTCGCCGATATATAGGCGGCATAGTTCATTCCGGCGACCACGAGGAGCACTATCCCTTTTGAATGGTTTGACAGAAGCGCGTGTGCAAAACGTTTTCCCTCTTGTCCGCCAGGTCCGGAGAAATCTCCCTGCTGAACAGCTCTTCCATCCTTGCCAACGACATAGCCGATCGAGTTGCGTAAATTACCCGTTCGATCCGGATATGACCCTTTTGCACGAGCCTCTGTAACGCAACACTCACCCACATAGTTCAGATTGTCGATGATTGCCTTTTCGCGCCGTTTGACTTGCGCTTCGAGGCGTGCGGCAATCGCAGAGTTCGGCGTGAGCTGTTTGATAGACATAGGTTATACAAGGATTTGAGTTTGTCCAACTGCTTTCAAATGCTCTACGGCGATAATCGGAAACTCGCCGACAACACGCCCAAATTGGGTGGTAAGACGAATAATTTCGCTATCCCACAACCAATCCTCCTCTGTGACAAGTATTTCATAACCCAAGTTGTTGCGCTTGTTCGGGAAGAATTGACAGTCGATAGGCGCGCTCCAGGTTTCGGTTGCCGGAACGGGATATCCGGTGTTCTCGTCTATCCCTCCATTGACCTTGTGCTTCGGCTCGATTGTTCCGTTTACAATAATCATAGCTTGTCGCCTTTATAGCCGTGTCGAACGCTTTTCCCGGAAATCCCACGGGCGCGGTTGCGGAACTCAGCCCGCTCGTCGTTGGTGAAACTGTACGACTGACCTCCTTGCGATATATTAGGGGCAACAGCCAACCAGCAGTACAAATCGGCCACAGCTGACTTATATGCCTTGCTATTCAACACTGTCTCGTCAACTTCGGCGTCAGGAGCAAGCCCCCGACCCACAAGCGCATCAACAATGGTGCGCTGTGGGATCGGATAACTCGAAATGCATTTGAGACTGTCAATGATGGTCGCCATTGTGTAGTGGTTTATGTTACACTCAGCGCGCTTCCTGCGTGTTAAGAAGGAAGATTCCATCCACGTCGGGTACCGGCAGTGCAAAACCCTCGGCGGCTGTCCACTCGCGCTTCGGGTCGGTTTTCGAATACTGCATAACAGTGATATACGGAGCGACCTTGCTGTATGTCACGCCTTCGGTCGGGAACGTATCCTCGATCGACGCGCCATATTGCAATGTGCCAACCTGATCCATCGTGAGGAACGAAACGATCCCCGCCGCAAACGGGCGGACAGGTGTGCGCTTGCCGTTCTTTTCAACAATTACAGCCCGATCGACAACTTCCCATACGACACCGCCGTTCTCATCGGCAAATGCCGCGATGAAGTTGGCGGATGATGCGGCGCGATTCAACGAATCGAGACCAAGGAACCCTGCAACGAGTTCGCGACCCTCCGCGGAATTACGCGCCTGATTGAACGTCGCGCGGTCAGACATAATGCGTGTGATGACATAGCCTTTGTCAGCTGCGGCCGAGATCACACGCAACACATCCGAAATAGGTGTTGCGCCATCCTCTCCCCAGGCAATTTTACTTGCCCCGAATTTATGCGACGCTTCGAGGCCGAAGTCTACACGGATACCTGTACCGACGTTTTCGGCATCAGGAACCACACACATACCCGTCGAAATGGTCTGCAAGTGCATATACTCGATACGCTCCTTCACGCCCCGAGCAACTGCGTCTGCCGGTTCTGCGATGAGCTGGCGTGCAATTTCGTTTTCGGAATTTGGGTCAAACAGCAACGAACGAAGACCAACGAGGTCTTTTTCATCTTTGTAACGTGTGATCGCAATCTTGGGGATATTCCCATTTGCCTTTTTCAACACGGGACGCGATTTAAGCGGCTTTTCGCTGTCGAGAGCCACCACGTCGGCAGCAACGATAGCGCGGTCCATCGAGAGTTGATCCCATTTCAGGGTGGGCGAGTAAACATCGCGGAGCTGACGTTCATAGAAATAGGTCTTCGCTTCGCGTTCGCCGTTGTACTTATTCCGGAGCTCGTTTGTAATCGAAGCCCAGAACTTCTGAATGATTTCTATAAAGAGTGATGTATTCATTTCTTCTTACGTTTTTTTGGGTGAATAACTACGCTTCCTGCACATTGTCGTGAATAAACACGATACCCCATCGCGGCCAGTCAAGCATAGCGTCGGTAGGGGGATAGGGGCTTGCCAAGTTGTTTACCGTACCCTCCACCATAATGGCGGCAGCAGGCTTGGCAGTGAGAATCGAGCCATCGAGAACACCAGCGAACTCGTGACCCTCGGGTAGTGCGGCATAAGTGTCGCCAGTTACGGGCATTGGCTTATACACGTCGGTTGTCGTTTCGCGGATGATGACGTGACCACTTTCGATTACTTCGGCAGTAAAGCCAGCAGTGTCGAGTGTGCGTCCGCCGGGAATATCCGCGGTCTTGTGTGTGATAGCGACATCGCTCTTCGAGCCGCCAACCCGTACACTTTCGTTTTTGAGATTTACTTCAGGCATTTTTTTGATTTTTTAAGTTGTTGTACTTTTTTGAGCAGGAACAAGTCCCGACATAATCTCGTCGAGTTGATCCTGTGGGACACTTGATTCGTCTTTTTTGACGACTCCAGTGCCTCCTTTGGGACGACCAAAAACAGCCCCCTGAGCCGCGCTCTCTTTGACAAGCGTCTCGACTTCAGTCGAAACCTCTCCGGTCAGCGCGTCGAAATCCTCGTCCGAAAGGTTTTTCACGTCCATACGCTGGTATGGTTTGCGAAGTGCTTCGGGTAGTTTTTCGATAATGGCGTTGAGTCTGCCTTTTCGGTCGGTTACGACCTTTTGGTCTTTGATGGCCGCAAGCTCATCCGACAGTTTTTTATTGCCGTCGATGAGTTCCTGTGCCCACGCGGGGACTTTCCCCTTTCCATCCTTGCCCTCGGTTACTCCATCCCTGTTGTCCCCGTCTGCAAGAGCCTTGATTTTTTTATCCAGTTCCGCCGCTCTCTTTTCCGCCTCGGTCTTCGCCGTGCGGATAGTGTCTGCTTCGGATTGGAATGCTTTCAGAAGTGTCTCGACAGCGGCAATAGCTGCGTCTATTTGATCTTCATCTGTGACTGAGGCTTCCAAGTAGGTGGCCGCCGCCTCGATAGCCTTTGCGCCGATTCCCAAGTTTTTGTACTTGTTGGTCAAAGCGACCTGAATTTTGGTTTTCATATTTTTATTTGGTTTTCGAGTAAACAAAAAACAGCTCGCGACTTTGATAGCCACGAGCTGCCCGTAAGATACGGAGTTGGTCCTTTCGTTCAGTCTCGGTGGCGTATTTCTCTATACGCGATACTGCAAAGATAAACAAATTTTTTAATGATTGCAATATAATCATTAAAAATCGATACTTTTTAAAAATAGTTTTCAAAATCAGGCGAGATTTTGTCACCGAAGCTTAGTAATGCGGAGAATAATTTACCTATTCGCCGCGTATTTGCGGAATATAATTTGTATATTTGTCGCATAAACAATTAACACTATGGCAAGATACATCTATCAATATCCGAATTGGCCGCATTTTACTTGGGACGAACAGGATATGCAGCTCCTTTTGGGCAAGGTTCGCCACTTGCAAGGCAAACTGTTGGGACAGATGAGCACGGTTGGTTTTTCGCTCAAAGAGGAGACCAATCTGACCACCCTGACGCTCGACGTGCTGAAATCTTCTGAGATAGAGGGTGAAATCCTGAACTACGATCAGGTGCGCTCGTCCATTGCACGAAAACTTGGCCTCGAATACGCGGGAATGGTTTACGCCGACCGAAATGTGGAAGGTGTGGTCGAGATGATGTTGGATGCAACACAAAATTATCGGAAACCGCTCGATGACGAGCGGCTGTTCGGCTGGCACGCCGCCCTGTTTCCATTGGGCCGAAGCGGAATGTATAAGATCGACGTGGCTAAATATCGAACGGGCGAAATGCAGGTTGTTTCGGGAGCTATGGGGCGAGAGAAAGTTCACTATGTTGCTCCATCGCCGGACCAGGTTCCACGCGAAATGGATGAGTTTTTGGCATGGTTTAATGACGAGAACAAGTTAGATCTTGTGCTGAAATCGGCCATCGCTCATTTCTGGTTTATCATCATACATCCCTTCGACGACGGGAATGGGCGCATGGCGCGAGCATTATCAGACTTGTTGCTTGCCCGTTCGGACGATACGTCGCAACGCTTTTACAGCCTGTCGAGCCAGATACTTGTTGAACGTAAGACTTATTATGAGGTTTTGCAAAAGGCCCAGTCCAGCGATGGCGACATCACTGCGTGGCTCGAATGGTATTTGAATTGCCTATATCGCGCTCTGCAATCAACTGAGACAACGATAGAGAACGTTCTCCACAAAGCCGATTTCTGGGACAGGCATAAAGAGACTGAGCTTAATGCACGCCAGCGACTGATGTTGAACAAGTTGTTTGATGGTTTCGATGGTAAATTGACTTCATCGAAATGGGCAAAGATTACAAGAAGTTCGTCCGACACCGCTTTGCGCGATATTCAAGACCTGATAGCCAAAGGAGTCCTGCTGCGGAAAGAGGCGCAGGGTGGTCGGAGTACGAATTATGAGTTAGTGTAGCGTATACACCTAAAAAAGCTCCCGCCAGAGGCGGGATTCACTCCTAAATTTACGTTGTTTGGTATCAATCCCTTGATCGTGTATTATCTTTGCAAAAATTTCAGGTTATGAATAAGCCGGAAGATTACGAGGATTATTATGAATATTTCAATCCCGATGGGAGCGAAAAGGAGATGCCTGGCGGGATGTCTTTTGCCGAAGAGATTCGTTGGAGTCGTCGGCAAATGGTGATTATGTTGTCGTTGATGAGAGACGAAAAACGCGAGAAATTTTTGGTACGCCGCCGGTCACCGTACTGGCGCCAGATTTTCGAAATTCCCAATGGCACATTATTATATAAGTTCAGAGATTAAAGATCTTCCATTTTTATTGTGAATACTCGTTCCCCGAATTCAATACCTTCATCAACTGATAATATTTTAAACTTGGTATCATTTCTGAATAGAACCTCGTACTCTCTTTCAGACCAGGAAACGCGACTAATGTCTCTTCCTGACCTGGATTTTATGTAGAACATTGTATTTGGTGTAAATCCAATAGCGACCTGTTTCCTTGTAGACGTTGATGTAAATCCTGGATGTATCATAGGAAGACCATTCTTGGCATACTTCCTATACTCCTCTAATTGCGTTGCGGTTAATGGTGCGCCACGAAATACCTCTCCTCTATATACGTCAAGTTTGTCTAATGCTCGATTCAGCACGCGTGAGTATCTGTCTACTTCCTCTGATGTTACATTATTCCACAGAGCATTATTGATTGTTTCATAATACTCTTCTGTGTAAACTCTGACGGCCAATGTCTCAGCAGGAGTTAGATTAAATGATTTTGCGCTAATATAAGTCGAGGTTGTCGCCTCTATCGCGTAATCCTTGAAATGATCCAATATGAATTGCTCGTCGGTTATTCTATGGATAGTTTCGCGATTATCCCGTATAAAATACGGCTCTGAGGAAGCTTTTTGGATTCGTTCTCTGTTTTTGTTTACCCATTCCTTGAAGTTGCTTGGGACATCCGTCACCTCGTTTGCGCTCGCGGTGTTCGTTGATTCACCGCTGAGTATTTTGTCGGTATCGGCGACCAACTCCTCCTCGGTTTTCAGAATTGGTACGACCAAGCATCGACAGGCGGGATGCCAGCCGACAAACTTAAAGTCTTTAGGATAATCCCCTGTCAGATCATCGCAAATGTCGGGAACGGGGTGGTTGTTTGATATAGAAATCCGAATACCCACAACAAAGTCGAGCCTTTGCCAACGGTCGTGATCTGCGGTGCGATACGCCATATTTATTTCCGTGCGGGCGAGGCGCATTGCGTTTTTGTACGAAGACCGATATACCCCGGGACCAGGGTGATAGGCTTTGGCCGCCTTTGATAGAGTTAAGTTCCCGTATTTATCTCTAATCCGTCGGAATAGGCGATTAGGCTCATTGAGATATTTTTTCAGTTCCCGGGCAAGTTCTGTTGCGGAAGTGCCGTTTTCGAGCGCAACGGATAGTCCGAGTTCGATCTCTCGGCGATTCTGCTCGGTAAGTGCCCATACTCGCTTTGATAATGTCAACCCATTGGTTTCGCGACTTCGGAAACTCACCAAAGCCGCCTCGTTTCGGCGTAGATAGTTGGCTTGCGTCCGTGTCGGAAGTTCATTGAATCGTTTGCCGAAGACTTTCCAAATAAGCTCGTCGGTCTTGTCATTGGATAAAGCCCATTCCGCACCCATTCCTGCGAGTATAGCCTGCTTGACCCGAGCATTTGCCTGCTGCATAATTTTTTCAACCTCTTTGCTTGTCTGCGAATAGGACGAGAAAGCGAAAAGTCGTTTTGGGTCGTATTTATCCTTGACTCGGTAGGCCAACTCCGACAATTCGTCGATTGTGTCGTGATAGATGCGCTTAATTTTGCGGTCGTATGGATTGTCTTTGGGCATACTTTGTTATACCGTTGCTCCCATTAGGTCTACGATTCCCTCTTCGGCAATTTGTCTGAGGGTTTCATCCACGTTGTCGCTTTCTCCTAATTGTGCGATTGCTTCTCTGCGGCTCATAATTTGTGCGGTCACGGCGGTTGCAAGATTCTCGATTTCGGTTTTGCGCTCCGAAACTTGGAAGGGTGTGAGTTCGCAGGAGACTTGCAAGCGATCTATTTCGTCGGTGAGTTCGGGTCGGATGTTTTTGACAAAAGCCTTAACCACCGAAATTTCACGATCGAGAAATTCGAGAATGCGACCACTTTCGTCGCCGACTTTCAGCATTGCATCGACGAAAATCTGTTTGAATGCTTCGCCGGAAAGCTGAAGACTTTTCAGATTATCATAGCTGAAATCGGGAATTTGGAGCATCGCGAAATACTCCCTGCGTAGTGTCTCGGTGTAGAATCGTACGTTTGTCTCCGACAGCTCCCACGTGATATAACCCGCTTTTGCATTTGCCGGCCATTGAAAAACGCTTTTGCTGTCGCTGGGTTTCTCACCACCATACTCAATCTCTTCGTCGGCAAATACGCCGAAAAGGGGCTTTGTATTTGCTCGAACATAGTTGCCGGCGCGAGACAGAGCCCACTCAATCTCATAGACGATGTTTGAGGTGTCTTCCCAAATAGGTGTTGGTCGGTGCATATAGATAGCGGGGATTTTCCCGATTCCTTGTCCGTTGGGTGCGCCTACGGAGATATTGTCATCCTCGGCAACTTGCCAGGACGAATCCTTGCCATTCATTATCCACTTGATATGCTGATTGGCAGTATATGTGTCGAAATACTCCGCCCATTCGCCCATCGATTTACGTCGGTAGCCGAAAGATAACGCGACGAGATCGCCGTATTCATCGAATAGCGGATATATGTTGTCGCCCTTTATCGGAGAGTAGTTCGCGCAACGTATTTTGAGGTTGCTTTCAATGCCATAGAGCGAATGTTTTTCCGCTACCGCATACCACAGTGTCGCAACCTCGCACCCGGCAAACAGCATATTCCCGCGCTCGATGTTGATGCTGTCGATGCGGTTGCGTGCATAAATAGCCTCGATGATTCGCTGGATCTCTTTTTGTTTGTCCGTTTGGGATTTGTAGATTCGTTTGACTGGAATGCCGAAGCATAGCGAGGTCATTCGGGCGGTAACGAGACGCTGATAGTCGAGGGCAATGCGAGTCACTTTCGTGCCGGCTGGGTTGTCGCAATCCCCTGGTACATCGGGGTAAAGTGATTTGTTGTTGACGGGATGTTTTTGCGGATTGTACTCTTTTTCGAGTGCGCTCCATTTCGGCACATCTGCGCTTTTGTCTTTGAGTGCCGCAATCGCCTGAGTGGGATCGAGGGCGAGGATTTCAGTGATTGTCATATCGTTCTGTATTTTTTGTCGCGCATCATCACGCGAGTTGTTTTTTTATCCTATCGCATTTGCAATCCTTGAAAGGTTTATAGTCTGTGCAGGCTTCAATTCGAACCACATCCGCATCATCAGATTGTCCGCTTCGTCGGGCGACCGGCCAAGCACCTGCTTTATCTGCTCTTTGCCGATTATCGTTATTGCACCGTCTTTGCCAATATCTTTTTGCTTTATCTGTTCCAACTCCTGCGTAATGCGCTCACGGTTCTCGATAGGCTCGTCGGGTAGGTACATTTCGTTGTTGTTTACTACGTCGGCCAGTTTGAAGTAGCACTGTGCCCGAAGATTGCGATAATTGTAGTGCTTGCCGTGAACTTCAACGGGTCGTGAGCCATTTACAAAACCCTTGCATCGAAGTGTATCGACAAGCCCGCCACCGACACCATCCTCGTCGGCAATCGTTTGACTGTTCGGTACACCATAATCGGCCTGTAATTTGCGCACCAACGTCGCCAGCTCATCTATACGACACTTCGCTATTGATTTATGGTAAATGCATACCAAACCGTCCCAAATGCGTATCGTTGTGTCGTTCTTACCGAGCCGCGCCACGTCTATGGTCATATGTCGTTTCCCACCATTTGCCTTTACGTGGGTGTTGGTGAACAAATCGATGATTTTTTCGTACTTCATCATTACGCTTGGGTCGTCGTCGTATTCCCAATTGCCATCGAGCAGACGCGCTCGGCTGATCTGGTCGAGCTTGCGCAGGTTCTCGATGTAGTAGCGGTCGATGTCGGGATTGTCGGTAACGAAAGCCTGAATGAACGCTAAGTCGGGTGGCAATATACCCTCACGGAATGGCTTGTAGAACTTCGGATAAACAAAATTCTTAGCCGGATTGGTCGTGCCCAGCATCTTAGGAGCAAGTCCGAACTTATCTACGTTGTGCCGGATGCGCGAGCGCACGATGTTCCACGCCTTTTCGGTGATTTGTGACACCTCGTCAATAAATGCACCCGTTATTTCAAGCGATCCGAGTTCGTCGAAGTTCGGGTCGGATGGATAGTAGAACAGGTCTTTGAGCAAAATAATCGAGCCATTGAAGAACTCGATGCTGTTTGCGTTGGAACTATTGACCTTGTAATGCGTTCCCGCCCGTATCCCTTGCATTTGAGCGACCTTGTAGAATGATTGCAGGGTAGTTTCTTTGAGCGTTTTTAGTTTCGCGCGCCCCATTAGCCACCTGCTATTCGGATATTTCAAAGAACATTTCGTGAGCCAATATGTACCGAGTATGGACTTGCCACCGCCGGCCGCACCCCCATAGACAACTTCATTTGTAGAACGGTCTTCTAGCCGGTCAAGAGCCTGCGTCTGTTTTTGATTTAACTTCATAAACTCGTTCTTCTTTCCATTCGATCGACATATTGCCGGAATGATCGTGTTCTTGTCGCTTTACATAGCCACGTTCCTTGCCTCGTGTTTGCAGCAAAAATTTTATGAGTTGGTCACTGCCTTCGTTAATTCGCTTTATCATATTCTGCTCGGCAAAGTCCAGAACAACCTCGTTAAGAGACTCTACTGCATCGCGATAATTTGGGTCGTTTCGCAGCCAATCATAATGAGAGGAACGGCTTATGCCGCACTTTTCAGCAGCAGGTGTAACTATTCCGAGTGTTTTTTCGAGACACTCTAACATTCGCTTCTTAACAGCGTTGTTCTTTGTGGCCTTTTTTGCCAAATCATCACAAAGATAATACAATATGATTATAATGCAATCATATTGCGAATAAAAATTTCATTTTCTCCTCCATAATTTTGTCTGAGGGTCGCAGAACCAGTTGTCCTGCGGATCAGAGGCCGACCAGTGTTTTGCGGCCTCTGCAAATGTCATCCATTCGTTGCCGCACTTTTTTTCGAACCGGTCCTCGTTTGCCGCCCACCTTGCCAATCGTCTCGACAATCCCCAGGTTTTCTCCATCTCAAACTTCATCATTGTGCCGGACTTGTTGGGTTCTGTCCAGTAACTGAAGAACGAGTTAAGCATATCGCGACCATATGTTTCGAGATGCTCGGTAAGCTCTGCCTTGAACTTGTTCCGTCTTTTCAAAAAATCACTTTCGAGAGAGGTGCGGTCACGCGCAATTCTCTCTCTGTTTTTCTTTTCTCTACTTTTCTCTACTTTATTCTCTACGTGCGCGCGAGACGGAAGAATCTCGCTTTCTTCGGAAATAATCGGACATTCTTCTGGAAGAATGTTTATTTTTTCCGGAATTTTGACATCATTTCTCTTTGCTCGACGACACATATCAATGTACCTACGCTGAATAGACGCAGAGGTTAAGACACTCCCACTCGCACGCAGTTCTTTATCGAAAAGACCCACCTTGCAGCAGTAGTTTACAACTTCCTCTACCGTTGTCTCTTTCAGTCCGAAGTATTCAGCCACGTCAAAGGCAGTACTTTCGTCCCACTCGATGAAACAGCCTTTTACTCTGTATATCTCGCAAAGAAGATAGTCGTACACGGCGATACCATCACACCTAAACTCCTTTTTGAGTCGTTTAATGCGGATGTCCTGATACCTGTCGGTGTCGATGTTATAGTAGGCAAAGCCTGTTTTGTTGTTTGCCATAATCAGTTGGCGATTTTCGTGCCGTACAATCTTTGCCTTACTGCCCTCCAAAACCTCCATCGCTTTGCTTTGCGGTTCTGTCGAACTACTTTTCGGTTGTAGCGTGCGATGTCCCGCGGATCGGTTGTTTCCACGAAATAGTGGTTCAGAATAATTGCACTCATATCACTTTTCAATTAAATAGGTTTTCAATTCGCCAAATTGGAAGTCATTCAAAATCTCTTCCCCGTCGACTACTGTATGGAACTCCCACCATATCGGTATAACATTCGTTATCGGCCGCCTGTAATAATCCGGAGCATCGTCGACGCCTCGATGGATAATTGCCGTGAGCCTCAAAAAACCCTCCCAGCCGTCGCCGAGAACCTCGATGTCGTCATCGATGAAGCAGGCCGAGCCGAGCGCATCGGATAATGCTTCGGCAGTGGTTCTATAATCATCCTCTGCTAAGTGCAATTTCTCCATTGTGGCTATTCGATGTTGGTTGTTTTCAAAGGGGTTATACGATGTCGCTCCACGAACTTATCAATGTCGGTTTTCCGATACAAAATCTTTCCAGCCACGATGTAGAAAGGAATTTGCCTTGTTTCGCGCCATCTTTGTTGCACGTTTCGCGACCCTATACCGCCGAGATACCTCTGCGTCTCCGACACCGACAAATACATCGGCTCGAGGTCCCTGACTTTGGCGTATGTTCGTGCTCGTCCCATCTTATCAATATTTTTATTACATTTGTCGAAACAAAAAACCACAATCGGCTTTATCTTGGAGAGAAGCACCCGATTGTGGTCGAAAAAAGTTCAGTGCCTGGCACTTCGCTTTTCTATGTCGTGTAACCGCTTCTCTCCAATGATTACGATGCAAAGATATATCTAAATTAGATATATTCAAAATAATTATACCACAAAAAGATATAAAAACTGAAAAATAATTTGTAAATAATTGATAATCAGCGCGATTATTGAAGATAAAAAATAGCGTAAAATTGCTGGATACTAAAGAATCTGGGTCATTTGCGGCTTTGCTTGTATATTAAAAATAGATATAAAATGAATATTATAGAGAAAACAAAAAAATTGAAGGCCTTTATTAGGGATACCGGACTTGGCCAGGGGGAGATTGCTGAGATATTGCAAACTTCCCAACCCGCCGTAAATGCTTTGATCAATGGGAAAAAGCCGTTTGGGAAGAAGGTCGCTGCCAAATGGGAAAAAGAGTTCGGTATTCGTGCTGCGTGGCTCATCACTGGCGAGGGTGAGATGTTGAAGGCAGATAGCTCACCTGTGACAATTACGGAAAATCACGAATATGTTCTATTGCTCCCTATCTCGGCTCAGGGCGGATCATTGAATGATTTTGTGGTGTCGGTTAAGGATAGTGATTGCGAAAGGATTGTGTCTCCCATAAAGGGTGCCGACTTTGCCATCAATGTTTCGGGCGAGAGTATGTATCCCGAGTATCCGAGTGGGTCGCAGATACTTATTAAAAAGATAAACGCCAGGGCATTTATTGATTGGGGTAAAACCTATGTTCTTGATACGTGTAATGGCACGGTGATTAAGCGCATATTTCCGTCAGATTCGGGAGATCCCAATGTTGTAAAGTGTGTGTCGATAAATCCCGATTATCCGCCATTCGAGGTGAATCTGACGGACGACACTTATGGGATTTATCGCGTGATGATGCTTATGGCGGTGAAATAGAATTACTTATGCAGTCGGAGGAAAGCAAACAAATAACGACCCGTTTTTTTGAGGCATTGTATGCGCTCAAGGCTCGGGGTGTGATACGAGGGAAGCAGACCTTCACCGCTCGCTATGGCATTAATCGCTGGAATTTAAATGCTGTGGAGAAGGGGCAGGGGACTCAGAATAGTGTGCAGTTGGCTTGGCTGGTATATTTGATTGCCGATTATGGTGTCTCGGCCGAATGGTTGATGGCGGGCCGAGGGGAGATGTTCGTGGCGACAAAAAGCTTGAAAAAACAGAAAATTCCTACAACGAAAAAGTAACCTTTTTGTAACGCACTGATTGTCAGGTGTTTGCTGATGAATATATTCTGCCTGTCACGCAGGGGGTCGCGGGTTCGAGTCCCGTCCATACCGCCGCAAAGAAAAGAGCGAACCTTTAAGGTTCGCTCTTTTTGAATGCCGCGTCGTACATTGCCGCGTTCTGGGGCAGGAACAGGTCGGCGAATCCCGAACCATATTGAGCACAGTTCACCACGTATGCGATGATGTTCGCAAGGAAACGATCGTACGTGGCAGCACTTCCGTCGCCCATTCCGTTCACCATTTCATCGGCATCGAGGTATGTGTATGTGGAAGATAGGGGAATGCCGACGTCGAAGAATTGCGAGTCGCCCCAGTATACAATCCCGTTGGCAGGGTCGATGAAGAGCATCACGCACCCGCCTTCGACCCCGTCCTCGTTGAAGATGATCGGAATGGCTGTTTCGGGCAGCGATTCGGCGTCCACTCCCGAGTTGATGCTGTCGTAGTAGAACTCGAAGCTTGCGAAGTCGGGCACGGGGCCGAACGGTCCGTCCTCGGTCAGATAGCGGAATATGGCCGAGGTCTGGGCTGTCGCGTCGGTGGTCACTTTCGCGTCGGAGATTCCGCCGTTTGTGTCTTTAAAATCTATGCCGAGCATCGAGAGAACGGTGGTGCGTTTGGAGGTATTTTCGGGAGCGTTGGCAAAGATGGAGTTGGAATCATAGTCTGTGGCGAAGACAAATATCCTCTCGTTGCCATATTGCTGCCAGTAGCTGTTGATCACATCGTGCAGCGATTGCGGATAGTTGGTCAGGATATATTGTCCTCCGATATGCACGTAGCGGTATTTCGGGTCGATCTGCGCGGGGGTTGCGGAGAGGAGACTGATGGCGATGGGTACTGTCGTTTGCAGGTGTCCGCTTGTGCCGTACAGTCTCGGCTCGTCGATCCAGCTGGTGTAGGTGCGCAGATAGCTGGCCGCTTGCCCATTGATCGAACCGTAGCCGCTGTGGATGTCGAGCACATCCAGAGAGGTGACGGGAGTCACTATCGCGTCCTGGGTGACGACGATGGTTTGTTCGTTTTCTTCCATTCCGTCGATGCTTATCTTTATCGTCGCTTTGGGCGATTCGTTTATTGTCGGATAGAACAGTTCGTCGAAACCTATCCGCAGGGTCGCCGTGGTGCTTTGTCCCGAGATTGTCGTGCCGGCGGGCAGACCTGTGGCGGGATCGAGCAGATAGGCCGGATGAGGATCTGTCGAGCTTCCGGAGGTCCACCCTTGGGCGGTGATTTCGGCACTCCAGGTCATCGACTCGGGGATTGTGATTCGATATTCGACATAGTGGGTGTGGTTGCCGGTCGTTCTGTCGGGTGTTCCGGTGTGGGGCACTGTTTCCAGCTCGCCGATTCGTTCGACGTCGAAATCGAGGGTACGCCTGACGGGAATTCGGATGCTCATCAGACCGCCGAGGACTTCCATATCGAGATAGTCGCCTGTCATTTCGGATGTTACTGCGTCGACCACCAGCAACCACTGCTGCTGGCCGGGCTCAATACTGGTGTGGGGAGGGGTACCCATAATGAAGTTCATCGTCTCGGTGTAAAGTCCTTTCGAGCCCTCATCGGCTGTGCTTATTTCACCGGCGTCGGGATAGCTTTCGGATGTGATGGTGAAAGGTACACCGCTGGTGGTGATGTAGAGCTCGTCCCGGTCGCCGACGGTGGTTCCGAGTGTCAGTTCGGGCTTGCTGAGGATGACATAGCGGTCTTTGCCGAAGTGGTATTCGGAGTTGCTGCCGCCGTTCCACGGCAGGACGATGGCTTCGATATGTGTGCTCGCGTTGTTGGCCGCATCGTCGGGATTGTTCCAACCCGGGCCGGTTATCTCGGTGATGATGAATTGTTGCCAGAAGTTGCGCAATACGTGGCCTTCGAAATCGAGGCGGTAGAAGGTTTCGATTTCGGAGCCGTCGTATTCGCCGCCCACCACTATGCAGGTCGTTTCGTCGACCACGTCGTTGACGACATTTTCGGTCAGGAAGTTGGCGTAGCTGTTTTCGAGGGGAGTGGGCATATCTCTGAACAGAGGGGTGGTTTCGTCGGGTATCGAGACTGCGGTCGCCCTCGGGGTGGTATCTTCGTCGAGCACCGTGCCCGGGGTGGCGAAAAATTGGAACTCGTCCACGGCGCGATAGACTTTGATGCTTGTCATTTTGAAATTATCTATCGCCGGTGCCAGGTCTATGGTCACTTTGGCCAGCGAACGCAACATCGGTATCGTCACCGAGCCCATCCCGGGTGAGATGCTTTCCAGCGTTTTGACGCCGCTCATCGGCATACCGGAAGCTTGAATAGATATTTTGCCCGTCAGTGCTTTGCGCACTTCGCTTTCGGTGTCGCCCGGGATTATGTCGTCGAGCGTGCCGTCGGCAAAGTTGGCAATGGTCAGCAGGCGAACCGATTTGTGCGTCGAGGGGAGTGTCGCCGTGAAATCGGCCTCGGAGTCGTCCAGTTGGGATGTGATTTCTCCAATAACGGTATATTGATAGAGAAATTCGCCGATGCCGTTTTCCTGCTCGAAGACCAGCAGGGCGACATTGTTCACCTTACCATCTATGGTCACGGCCCGGGTGTCGACTTGTGTGGGTGTCACAGTTTGAATGATGAAGTGTGTGTCCACTTCTTCTTCCGGACCCGAGTGCGAGTCCTGAATCGCTTCTTCCCACGTGCACGATGTTGCCGCGAGTGCCAAAGCCACAAGTATAGAAAAATATCGTTTCATAGCTTTATTCTTTATCGGTCATTCCGGGTACATCGTAATTTTCGGTCATCACTTTATCCACCGCCCACGCCCAGGAGTTGGAGAACACGACGTTGATATAGTCCGAGGCGTCGTAGGGCACGGTGTTGGTCCACCAGGTGTAGAGTCTGTGGAACCACAACACTTCTCCGATGTAGACTATCCTGCGACCCGGATCGATCCCCATCATCATAATGTTGTTGTTGGGCCCGTTGCTGCCGGTGGCGACGATCAGTGGAACGAGGTTGTCGCGTGTGTCGGCACCCGTGATGTTCATAAACAGGGTGACGGTGTCGTATGGTGTCGCGTCTCTGGTTCCGCAGGTGTGGGCACTCCCGAACACTCCATCGAGGAAGGGGGCGTTTGCTTCGGTCGCCGTTGCAGGCACCAGACCCTCGTATTCAGGGCCGTATCCATATGTGGCATTGTCCAAGTCGGTGTAGGGCCGCCATATCATATTCGCGTCGAGCATCGGCCGCAGTTCGTCTATGGTCAGGGCGTTATCGCTCGTCAGGAAGGCCACGTGGCCGGGTTGCTGCATCCATTCGTAGATAATCGAACAGGTGGCCGCATCCGGACTGTAGTCGTAGGCCGTCGTGATTATGTCCACGTTTGCCAACAGGTCGACCAGGGCTTGTCCGGTGGGAGTGCCGACACCGAGGAATTCGATCCCCGCGCAGGGAACCGACCCTGAGGGGCCGAAATAGTTGGTGTTTCTCAGGATGGCTGTCATTCCGCTGCTCGTGGAGAGGTTGAGCGAGCCGTAGGTGTTCAGGCCGAGCGAGTAGACCCGTATTGTGCGTTTGGTCGGGTCGTTGGTCGGCGGCTCGGGCGGTATGGGCGGCGGATTGCGTGCAATTTTTATGTAGATGGTCAACATATCGTCGGCCGCGTGCATTTCCAGATAGTCTTCGGTCGATTCGTCGGTCAGTGCTGTTGCGGTTATCTCCCACTTTTGCTCACCCGGAAGGTCGGCGGGGATCGACCTCATTGTGATGGAGACTTTGTCGGTGGTGATGGTTTGGGTCGACGGGCCGGCGATGTCCAATGAGCCTGCTCCGGGTCGCCTCGTCGAGTTGATGGTGAAGGGCTCGGTGCTTGTCGTGATGGTCATCGTGGCCGTGTGGTCGACTATGGCGTCCAACAGCATGCTGTCGGCACTCAGTTTGATGTATCGGTTGTCGCCGAAATAGTAATCGGTGTTGCTTCCACCTTGCCACGGGGTGACCGATGTGCGCAGGCCCGAGGCGGGTTGGGTGGCGGCATCTTGTGGCGAAGACCAGCCGCTGCCTTCGACGCCGACGATCGTGAATTGGTACCAGTAATTGCGCAACACCTGCCCAAGCGGGTTTTCGGCGTTGCCCTCCTTGCCGAAGTCGATGCGATAGTAACTCGGGGTGGCATCGTCCGCGAACCGCCCTTCCACCACGATGCAGGCGTTCATTGTCGCGGCATCGGCATCGTCGGCGGATGAGGAGGCCGCCGCTGCGGTTTCGGTCATATAGCCCAGGAAGACACCGTTTGCATATATATCCATCATCGAGCTGTTTTCCACTCTGCCTGTGGCTTCGGAGACCGATGGGGCGGTCGGCATCGGAACCGTGGTCTCGTTTTCAACAGCCGCGGAGGCGGGAAATAATTGCCAGACATCGCTCATTCGCCAGATCTTTGCGCCCAGGAGTTCAAACGACGGAGAACCCGCATTCAGATCGAGAGCTACTGTGGCTTTGGCAAGGGAGCGCATCAGCGGAACCCTGATCTCGTCCGTCGCTGCGGGAATGGAGGCCACCTGTGTCACGCCTGTCATCGGAATGTTGATTATCGCATATTCGTTGATGGAGGCGGCTAACTCTGTGCGTATGTTGTCCTCGGTGAGTTCGGATGCTTCGGGTTCTGTCAACACGTCCAGCATCCCGTCGGGACAGTTGGCCACGACCATCAATTTCACCGGATCGGCACTCGGTGTAAGATATGCTTCGAAGTCGAGTTCGGTGTTGCTTCGCTGGTCGAGGTGCCGGCCGACGGTCGTGTATTGGAATACGAAATCGCCTGTGCCGTCGGGTTGGGTCAGCACCAGCACGTCTATCGTGTTGACGATGAATTCGCTGTCGTCGGTCGCGCGGGTTAGCATTTGTGCGGGGCTGGGCAGACCTGCTTTAAAGTGGAGGGTCACTTGGTCGACCTCGGGTAGCTTTGTTTGCGGGAGGATGATGGTTTCGCGCATGCACGATGCGGCCACCAGACTTACTGCCGCAAGGAGCAAGCTCTTTATCACTATCACTGTTGTATTTCGTTTCATCGCCGTTCATTTTTGCCTAACACGCTCTCCTTTTCAATTCGCGTGCCGAAAGAACTTAATGCGTGTCAGGATGCTGTGATTGTTCTATGTCGGCAAAAGGAGTTATCTTTGTCGGCAGTTTATGAAGATCGAACACATAGCCATTTGGGCGAAAGACGTTGACGCGCTTTGCGGGTTCTATGCGCGCTATTTCGGAGCGACTGTTTCGGCGAAATACCACAATCCGCGGCGCGGGTTTACTTCGTGTTTCCTCTCGTTCTCAGATGGCGGAACACGCATCGAGGTGATGAATATCCCCGAGCTGAAGCCTTTGGCGAGTTGTGAAAATGTTACGGGATTGGCGCATTTTGCTGTTTCGGTGGGCAGTCGTGAGGCAGTGGACTTACTCACAGGGCGGTTGCGTGCCGATGGTTTCAGGATTATGGGCGAACCGCGTACGACTGGCGACGGTTATTATGAAAGCACCGTGTTCGACCCCGAAGGCAATCTTATCGAAATTTCGGTGTGATCGTTGCCCGGCGACGCTTATCGCGAACCCTTCTTCAAGGCCCTCACCGAGAGATAGAAAACGTTTTTCGGCTATGAAGTATCTTTCCGGCTTCTTAAAATTCCGGAAAAGATGCCACAGAACAAATTTGCCTTTGCGCGCTATCGGATCATAGACGCGCTGCTCTCCCGTCACGATTATGTGAAAACCTCGGTTATTGTCGACGCTTGTTTTGCCCGAACGGGGTTTCGGGTGTCGCGCCGCACGGTCCAGATGGACATCGAGGCTATGCGGTTCGACCCTTTTTTGGGCTTCGATGCCCCGATCGATTATTGTCCGCGCCGTCGCGCGTGGTTTTACTCCGATGCCGATTATCGCCTCAATTCGTTTTCGTTTACTCCGACCGAAATGGCCGCGTTGGAGCGGTTGCTGGCTGTTTCGTCGGATGATGACCGCGAGTTGTTGCGCGGGGTGGTGGAAAAGTTGCGGGCGATGGCGGACGGCGAAATAAAAGTGCGCCATCCGGTTCTAAATTTGTCGTGAGAAATTTCGATTTTTTATGGCTTTTTGGAACAGACAAGATTGCTCCACCCAAACCTTTGCCGATCTCGTTCGCGGGTTGCAACATTCGGTCAATGCGGCGATGGAGATGCTCGAAGCTCGCAATATCGAGCTGTTGGGGCGTTATTTCGACAAGGATGGTCACGCCGCTATGCGCCGGTTGCTCATCGACCCCGAGACGGCGGTCGACATCCCCATCATCTCCATTGTCAACCCTTCGGCAATGAATATTCGCGAGGTCGAGATGGCCTTCGATGTTCAGATAGATGCCGCCGAGTTGAAACGCAAGGCCGACCAGGAGGGTTTTCGGGTGGGCGATCGCGAGGAGTCGCTGGCCACCAATCTCGATCGGTCGAGCCTCGAGGTGAGCTTTGGCGGCAAGAAAAATTCGTCGACTATGAATGTGAAGATAAAGTTCCATTCGAGCCCGATCCCCGAGGGGTTGTCGCGCATTATCGACGAGTACGACAAGACTATTTTACCCTTTTCGATTTCATAATGTTTTCCCGCAGTTATCTACTATATTTTTAGTTTTAAACTTTTAGTTTTTAATTTATTATGGCAAACGTTGCAAGTAATTTCCAGGGGCTTCCCATCGCGGAGCTCATTGCGTCGCCTCTTCGCGCGGCGTGCGATTCCCAGAAACTTTTGGCCCAGTCGGCGTTCGAGTTTATGACCCAGATCGGGTTTACAGACGACAAGCACACCCAGGCGCGCCTGCTCGAATTCAAGCTGGAACGCCCCGTCGAGGGTCAGGGCGGTAAGTCGGAGGTGACGGTTCGCGCGCCGTTCATCGGATTGGTGCCCATTCCGTCGTTGCTCATCGACGATGTTCAGATCGACTTCCAGATGGAGGTGACCGACACCGCCACCAGCAAGGACAGTACCTCTTCCGAGGTCACCACCGACGCTTCGGCCAGCTTCAATTTCGGTTGGTTCGGCAAGGGCAGCGTGAGCATCCACGGCAAGGTCACCTCGGCGCGCGAGAACACCCGCTCGACCAACCAGACGGCCAAGTATCAGGTTCACGTTTCGGCTCGTCAGCAGAAACCCAGCGAGGGGTTGAGCAAGTTGATGGACATTATGGCGGCGTGCATCGAGCCCATTCCGGCCGGCAATGCTTCGTGATAGGGTATGCCGGCCATAATGATCAATCGGCACGATCCGGATTATCATCGTGCCACGCTCACCCGCCGCAGCGACGACGACCTGGCGGCGAGCATATTGTTGGCTCTCAACTATTCGCGCCGCACTAAGCAGACGTCGGTGTCGCAGGGACTTATTCAGATGGATTGCGTGGCCCTGTGTTATTGTCCGGAGGGGCTGTGGGTTGCTTCGAACACGCGCAAGATCTCCGACGACGACCTGGAAACGTTGCGCACGTTTCTATGCGACCAGAACATCGACATCTATGTTGTGGTGAACGGTTCGGGGGGTATGCACGCCGAAATGCAGCTTCTCAAAGAGCTGTTGGAGGTGTACACCAAGGGGCAGATACAGGAGCTGGGGCTTCGAATGGGGGTATCGAAGGCGTGCTGCGGTCGGTGTGCGGATAAGCTGCGTGAGTACAGCATCTCCTTCACCGAGGAGCACGACTCGCCGGTTGTCAATTGGGAATCACCCGATTGACGCGCGTCATTTGCGTTTGTTGCCCAACCGCCACACTGCGCGCATCGTGATGATGAACACGACGACGATGCCGACGATAATTAGAACAGCCAATATTTGTCTTCCTTCCATAGTGAAGGAGCCCGTTGCAAAAACCGTGCAAAAGTGATATGGACGAAAAAAGTCGCAAGAAGTGCACTTGCTTTCAATTTTTTATTGTAAGTTTGTGACAGTTTTGTTGACTGAAAACGTCCTGACCAATGAGAAATGTATTGATTTTTTGCGTTGCGCTATGCTTTGCGGCGTGTGGCGGAAAGGCCGAGCGATATGGCGATAAGTTCGATCACGGCACGGTGGATCTGAAGATTTCGGACTGTGGGTTGAGCGAACACGTTGTGCGCATCGACGGCAAGAGCGACACCACGGTCTTTTTCGAGGGGCACGAATATTCTTTTTCGTTGCGGCCGGGCACCCATCGCATCCACGTTTGGGCCGATGTGGAGGGTGTTTTCGTGATTGGCGATGTGGCTTATGTCGAGGCGGTGAGTACGGGTGGTGTTTTGCCCTATCCCGAGCGGTTTTTCTCTTCTGCGACCACGGTTACGGTCGATCCGGACGGAGTCCATAGCGTTGTCGCGCTTATGAAGGGCCATTTGCGTGAGTTGGTTTTGGTGGTCGACGGGTTTAGCGAGGGGGTGGAGAGCATTCGCGGACGGTTGTCGGGTGTTGCGGGGTCGATGAATATCGATACCGAGATTTTGGGCGAGTCTTCGACGGTGGAGATGGATTTCGTTAGGGGTGAGGATGGTTTGTGGCGGTCGACTGCGCGGATGTTCGGTGTTGTGGGCTCGGTTCAGACTTTTCGGGCGGAGGTTACATATTTGGCCACAAGGAGCGACGACCGGCAGGAACCTTCGGCTGCTTTGTCGGAGATCGGCAGGGGCGTTTTCGAGAAGGACCTGAGCGATGAGTTGCGCAGTTTCAACGACGACAAGAACTCCCCGATGCACCTCGTGATGGGGTTATAGCACCGTTTGCTTGATCCCGGGGATGAGCGATTTCCAGATAAAGTTGTAGGTGCTTTTTTGTGGATCGCGCTGTTGTGTTCCTTCGCCGGTGCGCAGGTTTCCTTTGCCGTCGCGACCTGGGTTGCTGTTGCGGATCAGGATGTCGTTCAGCGCGAAGGTCAAAAAGCCGCGCTTTTGGTGGGTCTCTTTTTTCAGCAGTTCCACTTCCAGGTCCGAATAGCGCATCGTTAGCCATACGTGCGATTGCGTGTTGGTGCCCTCGATTTTGTAGTCCAGACGTTGCATTTCGCCGTCGGTTATTTTCACGTTCATTAGCGGTTCTACGGCGCGGTTGAATGCCGACAGCGCGCTTTTGCCTATTTGCCCGCTCATTTCCCAGTGGTTGTCCAGCGAGTCGATGGGGAATCGGCAGTGGGCGGTCAGTTCGCCTGTGTGCATTAGGAGCGCGGTGAGGTCGATTTCGAAGAATCGGTCGTGTCCTTGCGCTGTGTTGGTCAGGTTGGTGACGGTTCCGTGTCCGTTCGTTATGCTCACCACGCCGTCGGTTGTGGCTTCGGCGGCGAGTTCGTTGTAGGTTATGTCGAGGTCGTTGTAGATAATCTTTTTGATCTCGACAGCGATGGGGATCCGTTGCACCGATTGCCACAGCAGGGGTTTCACGCGTGGGGCTTCGTAGATTTTGCGGTTTTTGCGGCTCACTATCGCTGTGCTGTCGACCGTTATGCTGTCCACTATCAGCTTTTTCGCCATCAGCGAATCCACGTTTATGCCGTTCAGAGTCAGTGTGTGGAGCGAGATACGGTTTCGGTCGCTTTCGCCGGTACCGAATGCTACGGTCAGAGAGTCGATTGCGATGGCGGCCGTCTTCAGTTGGTCGACATCGACCCTCATTGCGCCCATCTCCATCAGGGTGGGGTCGCCGGTTTTCGATCCGAGGACCATTGTGGCGTTGTGGGTGTCGAGGGTTATTGATTTTGCTCCTAATTGTTTGTTTTTGTAGCTCACTCCGCGCACTCGGGCCCGGTCGATGACGGCGTCCAGGGCCACGATGCCTTTTGCGGGGGTCGATGCGTCGTCGTGTTGCACTTTCAGGTGGGTTCGGTGCAGGGTTACGCTCCGGTTCAGGAGGTTTACGGCCACTCGCCCCAGGTCGACGTCGACGCCCGAGCCTTCGATCTGCTTTTCGATTTGAGCTTTGATGATGTGTTCGGCAACTTTATGGGCAACGAAGAGCAGAATTGCCAGCCCTGCGACGATTGCGATGACTATGATTATCCACTTTTTCATAATGCCCTGTGGTAGAAACAAAAACCACGCCATACATCTGGCGTGGTTTTGTTTGCTCCTCTTCAAGGACTTGAACCTTGGACCCCCTGATTAACAGTCAGGTGCTCTAACCAACTGAGCTAAAGAGGAATATTTCGCTTTTTGCGAGTGCAAATATAGCTTGTTTTTTCTTAACTGCAAAAAAATAGTTAACTTTGAGTTGTGATTAGATTACTTTTTATTTTCGCGGCGGTTTTTGCCGGAGGGCGTGAGGAGTCGCCTTTGCGGTTCGACGACAGGGGGCACAATTTCGGCACCATTCGGGAGGCGGACGGAGAGGTCAGCCATGTGTTTGTGTTTACCAATGTCGGCTCGGAACCTGTGGTTATCGACC
This sequence comes from Alistipes sp. UBA940, assembly GCA_002293425.1. GTDB lineage: Bacteria > Bacteroidota > Bacteroidia > Bacteroidales > Rikenellaceae > UBA940. The sequence goes on from DBDE01000009.1 coordinate 46,021, forward strand.
GTGTGGTGGCGTCGTGCGGATGTGTTGCGGGCGATTATCCCCGTACGCCGGTTGTTCCGGGCGGACGGGGCGAGATTGTTGTTGTTTTTGAGCCGGCGGGTTATCGGGGCAGGGTGGTGAAGAGCATTGCGGTGGTTTCGGGCGGTCGGCGGTGGAGCAATTTTTTGGAGATAAAAGCTAAGGTGAAATGAGTTTCAGGATTCTTTATAAACATCGGTTGACGCCCGATACGACCCTTATGCGCGTCGAGGCGCCGATGGTTGCGCGGGCGGCTCGTCCGGGCCAGTTCGTCATCGTCAGGGTGGGCGAGCAGGGCGAGAGGGTGCCGCTTACTATTGCCGACTTTTCGGCTGATGAGGGGTGGGTTGCGATCGTTACGCAGACGGTGGGGGCGACCACTATGCGCCTCAATTCGTTGGAGGCGGGCGATTCGCTTGCCGATTTCGTGGGGCCGCTGGGTCGCCCGAGCGAGTTTGTTGACGAGGATGTGTCGGACAGAAGATTTTTGTTTGTCGCCGGTGGGGTTGGTGCGGCTCCGGTTTATCCCCAGGCGCGTTGGTTGCACGAGCGTGGGGCGAAGGTCGATGTGATTATCGGCGCGCGCAGCAGGGACCTCATTATTTTCGAACGGGAGATGAGGGCGGTGGCGGACGAAGTTTATCTCGCCACGGATGACGGGTCGGCGGGGTGGCACGGGCTGGTGACGGGGTTGTTGTCCGATTTGGTTCGGGTTCGCGGCAAGGTTTACGACGAGGTTGTGACGATCGGGCCGATGGTGATGATGAAGTTTGTTGCCAAGGAGACATTGGGTTTGGGGTTGAAGACTGTTGCGAGCCTCAATTCGTTGATGGTGGACGGGACGGGAATGTGTGGTGCTTGCCGTGTGACGGTTGGCGGGCAGACGGTTTTTGCTTGTGTGGACGGGCCGGAGTTCGATGCGCACGTGGTCGATTTCGACGAGGCCATCCGCCGTTCGACGATGTACAGGCCGCAGGAGGAGAGGGCCTATCACAAATGTAAAATCGGGTTGAATGGCGAGTAAGATACCAAGAATAGAGGCGCGCGAGCAGGATCCGCGGCAGAGGGCGATGAATTTCGACGAGGTCAGTTTCGGCTTCACCGAGGCTGAGGCTCGGGCCGAAGCGGGGAGGTGTTTGCAGTGCAAGAATCGCCCTTGCGTGGCCGCTTGTCCGGTGCATATCCAGATTCCGGAGTTTATTTTGGCTGTCAGGGATGGCAGGGTGGGGGAGGCTGGCGAGATTATTTCGCGCGATAGTTTGTTGCCGTCGGTGTGTGGCCGCGTTTGTCCCCAGGAGGTACAGTGCGAGGGGAGCTGTGTGTTGGGCATTAAGGGCCGGAGCGTCAATATCGGCAAGTTGGAGCGGTTTGTGGGCGACTCGGAGCTGGCCGAAAAACCCTTAGAGCGATCGCGTGTCGTTCCTAATAGCCATAAGGTGGCGATTGTCGGCAGTGGTCCGGCGGGGTTGACGTGTGCGGCCGATTTGGCTCGAATGGGCTATGGGGTGACTATTTTCGAGGCTTTGCATCGCGCGGGCGGGGTGTTGGTTTATGGCATTCCGGAGTTCCGGCTGCCTAAGACGGCGGTGGTGGAGCGCGAGATAGCCAAGTTGCGGGCCCTCGGAGTGCACATCGAGACCGACGTGGTTGTCGGCCGAACGATAACCATCGACCGGCTTCAACAAGAGTACGACGCGGTTTTTGTCGGTTCGGGTGCGGGTTTGCCCAACTTTATGGGTATTGCGGGCGAGAACCTCAATGGCGTTCTTTCGGCCAACGAGTTTCTTACGCGGGTGAATTTGATGGGGGCATACAAAAAGGATTCCGACACTCCCATCTATGTCGGATCTAAGACGGTGGTTGTCGGCGGGGGCAATGTGGCGATGGATGCGGTCAGGGTCGCTAAGCGATTGGGCTCGGAGGCGACGATTATGTATCGCCGTGGGGAGGAGGAGCTGCCGGCGCGAAAAGAGGAGGTTCATCACGCCAGGGAGGAGGGCGTCGAGTTTCGGATGCTTGCTAATCCTGTCGAGATTTTGGGCGATGAACGGGGCTGGGTGAGAGGTGTGAGGTGTGTGAGGATGGAGCTGGGCGAGGCGGATGCGTCGGGTCGGCGCAGTCCGGTTGTGGTGGAGGGCTCGGAGTTCGAGGTGGAGTGCGATTGTGTTGTGATGGCTTTGGGTACTTCGCCCAATCCGTTGATTGCGCGGACTACGAGTGGGCTTGTTGTCGGCAGGCGTGGAACTTTGGTTGTTTCCGACGATGGGGCCACTTCTCGTCCGGGGGTGTTTGCGGGGGGCGATGCGGTGAGTGGTGCGGCCACGGTTATTCTCGCGATGGGTGCGGGCCGAACCGCAGCGCGCGCGATAGACAAATATATTCGTGGAGTATGAAACTCATTCGCCTTAGAGAGATAGACCTCATTGTCCTTCCTGAGATGTTTGCCACGGGTTATAACGTCGATGCTCGGGCGGTGGCGGGGTGTGCAGGGGAGGCGTTGGATTTTCTCCGGAAACTTGCCCGACAGTATTCTTCTGCCGTTGTGGGAACGGTGGCGGTGGAAGAACACGGGCGTTATTATAACAGGATGTATTTCGTTCGGCCCGACGGCACGTTCGATAAGTACGATAAGCGACATTTGTTCTCGTTTGCCGGCGAGCATCATAGCTATACGGCTGGTCGCGAGCGGGTTGTGGTCGAGTGGCGTGGGTGGCGGATATTGTTGCAGGTGTGTTATGATTTGCGTTTTCCGGTTTTTTCGCGCAATCGGGGCGATTACGATATGATCGTTTACTCTGCCGATTGGCCTGCTTCGAGGATCGAGGCTTGGGATATTCTGCTCAGGGCGAGGGCGGTCGAGAACTTGTGTTATGTGGTCGGGGTGAATCCCATTCATTCCCGATTGATCGATTTTAAGGGGCGCGATGTCGGGGCTGTGGATATGCAATCCTTGAAAGATTTCCGTGCAAAATTTCCCGCTTTGGAAGATTCCGACCGTTTCGCGTTACAATTTTAGTCTCCCGAACGTTATATTAGCGTGACGACGGATTTCAACACGCTCTATCTGACCCTTCATCCGCGCGTTTTTCGCTTGGCGGTGCGCATTGTCGGCAGTCGCGACGACGCCGAGGATGTGGCACAGGACCTTTACGAACGGTTGTGGCGTCGGCGGTTGGTGGTGATGGTGCAGCGCAATCCGGCTGGGTATGTTTTGGCTGCGGCGCGAAATCTGTGTCTCGACCGTCTGAGAGCACGAAAGCAGACCATAGAAGTACCGCCTGCGTTGGGTGAAAAAAGTTTCCATCAGTGGGACGACACGGCCGAGATTGTTGCGCGTCTGTTGGACGCCCTGCCGGAGAAGCAGCGGACGGCGATCCACCTGCGCGATGTCGAGGGGATGGAGATGGTCGAGATAGCGCAGATAATGCGCACCAGCGAAACAGCTGTCCGGATGTCGCTTTCGCGCGGTCGGGCAGTGCTCAGAGAACAACTCACAAAAACGATGAACTATGGAACGTGATGAATTACAGAGAGCGTTTGACACTATCGGGCAACAGATGCCTCAGAGGCAGATTGTTTTGCACCGAGGCTCCCCGAGGGGTGTTTGGCTGGCTGCGGCGGCTGTCGTCGTGGGGGTATTCTTTTTGGTTAAGCCCGCTCCGGAGCCCGATTTTGTGTGTTACATCGACGGGGTGCGCATCTACGATCGTGCCGTGGCCGAGCAGTACGCCCTGGAAACGCTCGAACGGGTGAACGCAAAAATGGAGCGCGCTTCGGCCGAGATCACCCGCGTGAACGAAATTTTGAACAAACATTTAACCCAATAAAAAACGTAGAAATTATGAAAAAAATGTTGTTTTCCGTGGTTGCGATTCTGGTTGGTTTCGCCGCCGCAGCACAAAAATCGAAGGTCGACAGTCTGGTCGAAAAGTACTCGACCAAGGACGGGGTGACGGTCATTAAGCTCGATGGCAAGATGCTTGAAAATAGGGAAGGGATGTCATTTTTTGCTTTCAGCGACGATATTTCGGACAAGACGGTCAAAAACATCAGGCAGGTGACGGTGATTTCGAACGACGGGGGAAGTGAGGAGCTGGCGGAGGCGTTTCGTGTGATATTGGACGGCAAGGAGTATGGCGAGGTTTTGGAGCTCGACTCGAATGGCAGTAAGGTGAGGGTGGTGTCTAATGTGGACGTGGGGCGCAACGAACAGGGCGAGATTGTCGTCACGATCGACGAGGGCGATAAGAAAGAGGTGCTGGTGCGGATCGTCGGCGACCTCTACCCGCCCGACAAAAAATAGTCACTGCATTTCGGTGAGCAGGTGCCAGAACCGTTTGGGCATATGCTGGCGTTGGAGGCGGGGGTTGATCCTCGCCTCTATCGCCATCGAGTGGAAATAGGTCTTCCACAGGCTCTGGAACAGCTTTTCATCCGCCGCCAACATTTCGTTGTCCAGCTGACCCGCCAGCAGATGGGCGTCGTCGTCCATCGTGATTTCTGTGACGGTGTGGAGGTCATAGTAGAACCCATAGCGGCGTTTGATGTCGTAGATGAGCCACTTTTGGTCGCGAAATCTGTCTTTGAAATAGGGGATCGCGAGCGGCAGAGCGTTGTATTGCGGTGATACGGGCGCGAAGAAGGTGGGTGCGCCGCCGTCGTTTTCCGACGGGTCGTTGCCCTTTTGGAAACGCGTGAATTGCGTCAGGCGCGTTTTTTCCCACGACACTTTTTGCGCCAGTTGTTTGATGCGCAACACGTCGGGGTCGGCAAAATCTGTGGAAATATTGGCGACCTCATCGAATACTCGGCGGATGAAGCGGAAGATCATTCCGTCGACCCCTTTTTCTTCGCTTAGCCAGCTGAAAAAGAGCATATTGCACACGTCGCGCGAGAGCCGTTTTTCGAGCGCGCTCCACACCCTTTGCGACTTTTCGGGATCGGTCACCACGGTGTGCTCGTCTTCCGTGAACAGGGGCGCAATATCGCCATCCGACAGCAATACATCGGGCACTTGACGCCTCGTGTAGGCATCGAAAACCGCGGTCAGCAGCCCTTCGAACGTGGAATCATACCGGAAAACTGTCATTCCGGAAACACGATGGAGGTTTGGTCGAGGTCGCCTTTGCGGCGCGGTTTTTTTGTCGTCAAAAACTTTCGGATCAAATCCGGATGCGTATCACCTATCAGACCCGCCTTTCCGGAAGTCAAAATAGGGGTGTTGTCCGAAAAAACAATGTTTTTCAGCTCGATGCCCCCTGTTTTTTCGCCTGTCGTGACAAAAAACTGTGCTTTTTTCATCACGACCCCTATTTTTTTGAGGGTCTGCGCTGAAATTCTCGAATGTCGACGCGCCGCAACGATCAATTGCGCCGATTTCACCCCGATGCCCGGCACCCGAAGTATCATCTCATAGTCGGCGCGGTTCAGGTCGACGGGAAACCGTTCGGGGTGGCGCAACGCCCACGCCAGCTTGGGATCGATCTCCAAATCGAGGTTGGGATAGGCGTCGTCCACGATTTCGCCCGCCCCGAAACCGTAGAAACGCATCAGCCAATCGGCCTGATACAGGCGGTTTTCGCGCACCAGCGGCGGCGAAGCGAGCATCGGCAGCCTCTTGTCGTAGTCGTTGACGGGCACGAAGGCCGAAAAGTAGACCCGTTTCATCCCCTGAACGTTATAGAGCTTGGTGGATAGCTTCAGAATTTCGTTGTCCGTCTCGGGCGATGCCCCGACGATCATTTGGGTACTTTGTCCGGCGGGTGTCCAGCGCGGAGCCTTCTTGAATTTGCGTCTGTCCTCGGCACTCTCCAAAAAGCCCTGATGGATATAGCGCATCGGCTGGTAGACGCTTTGATGGTCTTTTTCGGGTGCAAGAAGTTTCAGGTTGTCTTCCCGCGGGATCTCGATGTTAACGCTCAGACGGTCGGCATACAGTCCTGCCTCGCGCACCAACGCCTCGGAGGCTCCCGGAATGGACTTCATATGGATGTACCCGTTGTATCTGTGAAGGGTCCTCAAATCTTTCACCACCCTCACCATCCGCTCCATCGTGTAGTCGGGATTTTTTATCACGCCTGACGATAGAAAAAGCCCCTCGATATAGTTGCGCCGGTAGAACTCGATGGTCAGCTCGACCAGCTCGGCGGGGGTCATCGTGGCGCGCGGAATGTCGTTGCTGCGCCGGTTGATGCAGTAGGCGCAATCGTACATACAGTGGTTGGTCATCATAATCTTCAGCAGCGACACGCAACGCCCGTCGGCCGTGAAGCTGTGGCATATTCCCCAGCCGTGAGCACTGCCCAGCTGTCCGTCCTTGCCCGAGCGCGAAATTCCGCTCGAAGCACACGAAACATCGTACTTTGCGCTCTCGGCCAGTACCCGCAATTTCTCTATGACGCTCTCTTTCATCGCCCACAGCTCTCCCAAAGGGGGTTTTAAAGGTAAAGATAATTTTGGCACACACGTTGTAATTCGACGGGGCAAAAACCAACATTTTATTAACAAAACAAAAAAACTTAACCATTTAATGTATCGAGTTATGAAAGCAATGAACAAATTCTGGCTGGGCCTCGGCGCCTGTGCACTTCTCGCAACGGGTTGTGCCAAAGAGGAGGTAGCGATCAAAAAGCAGGAGGCGAAGGGTGGTGATTCCGAAATCACCGTCAGGCTTCGCGGTCTGTCGTCGACCCGTTCACTGTTGGGCGACAGCGATGCAACCACCATCAAGAATTATGAAGACAACGTGGTGGAATTTGTGCTCTACGTTTTCGACGATGCGGGTAAATTCATCGAAAAGAAGGAGAGCGAAGGGGCACCGGCTCAGGTGATTTTGACCGGTTACACTCCCGAAGCAGAGGTGCAGTTCGTGGCCTTTGCCAACACCAAGAGTGCAGGCATCGCTCTTCCCGACCTGGCTGTGGGTGACGATGTGGCGGGAGTGTTCGACGAAATCTATGTGACCTTGCAGAGCCAGTTGGTGAGCGACTTTGCCGACAGGAGCAAGGGCTTCGTTATGAGCGGACAGTATGGTGCCAGCCTTACGACCGGCAATCTTGCCGCCCCTGCCGACGCACTCTATGAGATTCCTGCGTCGTCGGATATTGTGACCGTTCCTGTGGAGAGGGTGGTTGCTAAGATTATGTTGGGCGACATCACTTTCGGTCCCGACATCACTGTTGGCGACATTCTCAACTTCCAGATCAAGGGTTCGGGTGTACAGCAGGCTATCAGCCACTCGTTTATGATTCCGGGTGAGATAACCACTATCCCTGCCTCGATTCCCTCGGGTTCGATCAGCTATTACGGTTCGTTTGCCGAAGGTGGCACGACTGTACTTGCAGGTTTGAACGATGTGGACGAAGATGGCCTGTTGGACTTGTCGGGTTTGTTGACGAGTGTTGTTTCGGCTGCTATCGATGCTCTCGGCATATTGGGTGCTCCTCTTAAACTCATTCCGGTGGAGGAGATCGTTAACGATTTGTTGAGCGGAACCATCGAACTCACCGATGCTGTGCTGGGTTTGCTCAATGTGAAGATAGGCGACCTGGAACTTGTCAACCCGGGCGATCTGATCGAAACCCCCGGTCCGTTCTGGTATGTGCTGCCCAACGCAGCAACGACCCTTCCGACCCTGATGACCTTGCAGGGTGAATACAACGGCGAATCGTACTATTATCCGATCATCGTGAACGACCCCGACACAAGCACGGCCGACCACGACTACATTCGCCGCAACACCATCTATCAGATCAACGTCGAATTCCTGTCGCTGGCGGGTAACAAAGACCCCAACGATCCCGAACAGGATATGAGCCTCATCGTGAAGGTCACTCCGGTCGACTGGGAAGGCCCGATCATTCAGAATGCACAGTGGTAAAACCTACCTTGGGTTGACCACCTCAATCCTCGGAGAGCTTGATCGCTCTCCGAGGAACAAGAAAACTAAAAACTTAAAAGATAAAAGGGTTATGAAACAGATTATACTAATCGCGTGCGCGGCAGTAGCATTGGCGGGTTGCGTCAGAGAAGACCGCTCGATGTGTCCGCCCGAAATCAACCCCAACCAAACCGTCACCGAGGTGCTCTCGTTGCGTGCATTCGACATCGACACCGATGAAGACATAACCGACACCGGAACCGTGACCGATGCGACCCTTGTGCTGTTCGACCCCGAAGGCAACTTCCTCGAACAAATCGACATCCCGGGCGACCGACTGATGGACGACATCGAAATCCCCATCACACTGCGCGACTATGTGGGCGACGTCTACGTCTCGGCGTGGGGCAACATCAAAGATAACGTCAACTTTCCCGACGACTTCTCCGACGCGAACTACAGCGAAACACGCTCGCTCGACCTGCTCCACGACCCGCAATATGATGGATTTCACCTCTGTCCGGGCGAAACGTTCTTCGGAACGCAAAAAATTACCCTCGGAGGGCTCGACGAACTGACCACGCCTACCCGTCAGGGTGAAACAGTCGTGCGCCGTCAACAAATAGACATCAAGCAAAAGAATGCCAAACTGTTCGTCACCGCACGAGGACTTCCCGAACCCGGGCCGCAAGAAGACTATTACATCGTCGTGTCGAACCTCGACGACGGATACATATTCGACGGGACTCCCAATACGGAAAATCCCGATGCACCCGCCGACATACGCGAACAAAAAGGCATCTATCAAGCCAACGGCGACCTCACCTCGCAGGCCCCGATGATCCTCATTCACCAACGCGACCCCGAAAAGGTCGACCAAAACACAACAATGAGGCTCGACCTCTATCGCGTATCGCAAGTGGAAGGCGAACCCGACATCCACATCGGAGGAACGGTGATGTCCGACCAGTTCGGCAACGCCATACCCCTCTACTCGGGCAAGCAAACCAGCGTGCTGATAACATTCAGCGGCGGATGTGGTTGCGGGGCCGAAGAGTGCACTTGCGGAGCCGACTGCGACTGCTGTGAAGAGGTGAAAATAGTGTTGGAAATGAAAGTGATCGACTGGCACGAAGTCAGCCAATGGACACAAATAAACTTTGGTCACAAAGACTCGAAATGAAACGCACAACAAAATATATCATAGCAGCAGCGGCCCTGGCAATGACGGTCGGTTGCGCGAAAGAGGTGAGGGTGGAAAACCCGTCGGGCAAAGAAGCCGACGGTAAAGCCCAACTGGAATTTCGCCTCGGGATGCCCGACTTTATGTCGCGAACCCGCGCAGCCACCACCTATCTGAGCGAAGGGGTCGAGAACTACGTATACGAACTGATGGTGCTGGTGATGACGGAAGACGGAACCGGTGGATGGGAATTTGCCTACGCCGTCGATGCCGAGGACGCAAGTCCCGACTCGGCTGTGCCCCAGATCTACAACGCCTCCCTCGAAGTGAGCGACGAGCCCGTGAAGCTGATTGTGATGGCAAACGTGAGCGAAAGGTACGGATTTATGGACAATCTGCCGCCCGAAGGAACTCCCGAAGCCGACGTGCGCAAACACTTTGTTGCCGAAATTCCCACGGGATTCAGGAACGGTGCCGACTGGATGCCGATGTCGGGCGAAGCGATAGTGCCCGTGCTGAAAGACATCTACAACGATCCGATCCACATATCGCTGTTGCGCTCGGTGGCAAAGATACACATAACCAAAAACCTCGATCCCGGCTCCACGCCCTTCACGATAACGGGTGTGCAGGTACACAACTTTTCGACAGCTGTGCAGGTGCTGCCCAATGCCGAAGCGATGAACGCCGAAGCGGAAATCATCGCTCCGTCGTTGCCCGCCTCGTTGTCTGCCTACGCAGGAACGCCTGACGAACTGATCGTGAACGACGAACCGACCGGCCTCGAATTTTACTATCCGCTCTACATAGCCGAGTCGGAAGACAAAACGACGACAGAGGCCGCCTGTGTGATAATCTACGGATATTGGAACAACTCGACGATGACATTCTACCGGATAGATTTCAATCCGGGCGAGGACCCGAGGCTACCGAGCCGCACGGGCGAAATAATCCGCAACAGGCAATACAACCTGAACATCAGAAAGGTGTTCGGGATGGGGTACGACATGGTCGATACGGCTCTGGAAAACCCCGCAAACAGCTCTGTGATAGATGCCGAATGGTTCGACTCGTTCGATCACCTGTGGTTCTCGCTCGACACACCGGGCGGCAGGGAAGATGTGGCGGTGATGCTCAATCCCGAAATAACCGTGGGCCCGAACATTATGGACCAAAGTCTCGAATATGACATCCACAGCACGCGGGAATTCACCTGGTGGTTGGAGGGCTCGAACGATCCCACCAATCAGGTTCAGCAAAACAACGAATATGTGATGGCGCAAATGTTGCCCCTGCCCGCAGGTACGACCCTTTATGACAAACGAATATTCATAACCGCAATGCAAACCAACGACACCGGAGCACCCCGAAGCGGAAAAATATACTTCTCGTTCCTCGACGGAGCGGTCGGCGGTTCGGTGACCTGGATTCAGCAAAGCAATTGACCACTATGAAAAAGTTACTCTACATATTATCGGCAATGGCGGCACTCGCCCTGGCGGGTTGCACCAAGGAGGTGAAACTGATCCCCGACGACCGCGGCGGAACAGATGGTGAAACGGCTATGGTGAAAATAACCGCCGTCGTGCCCTCCAATGGGCCGGAAACCCGCGCCGGAACCATCACCGATCCGTGCGAAGACAACATCATAACGAACCTGTTCGTGATGCAGCTGGCCGAATCCCCCATCGGCTCGGGGCAATATGTTTATATTAAAGGGATGGTCGTGCCCCCGTTCGAAGAGGCCGACGGAGATGTGAGCGTGACCGTGCCGCTGATCAAATGGTACAACAAGAGCAAAATCCTGGCGGTTGCCAACTACACCGACTTTCTGGTCGAAAACCTGCCCGCCGAAGGCATAAGCGAAACCGCTCTGAGAACCGCCCTCGCCGGGCTCTATAATGGTGCGCCATACGACTCCCTGGCCGATGTGAAGGCCCTGAGGGGCGTGACGATGGCCGGCGAAAAGGAGACGTCGAACGTAATCGCCGCCCCGGGACTTGTGATAGAAATACCGATGGTGAGAATGGAAGCCCGGGTCGACATCGACAAAAACCTCGTCCCGGCATCGAAACCGTTCGTCGTGACGGGTGCGTATCTGTGCCATCCAACCGACCACGCGCAGATATTTCCCAACCTGAGTGCACTCGATCCGAGCGACCATACAAAAGTGCTCAGTCCCTCGGTTCCTGCAGGATCGAACCCCAATAGTGTCTATTTGTTGCCGCTGGAAATCGAAGACGACGGCGCGAACCTGACGTTAAGTGCCCTGAAAACACCATATCTGCCAGAAGCACGCGCGGCGACCACCCACGACGAGCGAATAGCCGCATCGTGTGTCGTGATAGGTGGCAGATTCGACACCGACGCCGAAGAGACATTCTATCGCGTCGACTTCAACCAGGACGACCCCGAAAAGTTCGGCGAAATCTTGCGCAACCACCGCTATGTGTTCAACGTAACCGAAGTAACCCGTCGCGGTGCCCAAACCGTGCAGGATGCAATAGAAAATATCGACAAAATGGCAATGGTGGTCGATCTGAAGAGCTGGGACATGGCCGACAGCGACATCTACCTCGGGGAATCCTCCGGTCAATTCGTCAAGATCGAACGGTGGAACGTGTTTATGAAGTCGGCCGCCGGAATAACCGAAACCAGCGACGTGATGACCAACGTGCCGCTCGTCTACCGCTATTTCGAAGTCAAAAACGGGATAGAAACGGAGATACTCAACACCTCCACTTATGAATATTTCGACATCGCAGTCACCGGAGAGCCCATTCACGGAGCTCCCTATTCGCTGAGATTCAGCGTGACGACAAAAAAACGCAACGACGGCTCCGACCCCGCGGGATGGCCGATCATTAGGATAAAACTCTACTGGACCGACGTCGACCTGACAAACTTCGACCAGCTGACATTCGTGCAAAACGGCCCCCAACTTGTGACCGGAAAGATCGTCAACGTACTCTCGGTAGGCGACGAAGGCGCACTGGGCGACAACACGACGACCGACTACAACGAACTCAGGATAATGCTCGGAACGGCCTCCAACTTCGGGACAGGCGGCACGGTGAAGATAGGTGGATTTAACTTCGAAAGCGACGTACTGGGAACTATGTTCACCAACGAAGCCAACGTGGATGCGCTGCGGGCAGAGCTGGAACAGACCGACATTCTGGTGATGGGATACGGCGTCAACCCCGCGCAAGCCAACAGCGAAGCGATAGTCGAATGGCTTGCCGATCCGAGCCACGTGATATTCGTGTCGAGCGAGACAAGCGGACTGTTCCCCGTCGAGCCGACCAACCTGCTGCTGCGAGACGAACTGTATGCCCACACAGGCTATACTCTTGCCTGGGAAGCACCGGTGCTCAATATGGTGAGCGAATACATATTCACCGAGACGATCAACGATGCCAACCGTCCGTTCCTGCAAAACGCGGCAATGTTCGGTTCGGTATCCAATCTGAACACGACATTCACCGGAAAAGACGCGACGATGAGCTTCGTGAAATCGCTGCCCGCACAGGTAACACCGCTGGTGTACACCCACGTGTTCGATCTGTTCGGTGACGGTCGTACCGACGAAATGGTGATGGGAGTCGACAAGCCGAACCGAATCGTGTGGATAGGCGACAGCGACCTGGTGAGCGAACCCGCCGTGACCAACAGCGAGTTCCGCAAAGCGATGCTCAACGTATGGGCCTGGGCAGCAACCACAGCTGCGTCGGAGTAGAGAGCTCGTTTGAAATTCCCTACTCTTGTGCTTTTCGTCTCCGGCCGATGCTTTTCACCCTCGCCTCGCTCGCCGTAGGACACCCTATGCCTCGTTCGGCGGGTGCAAAAATCACTCGGCCGGAGCGCAAAAATCCCTGCGGTCGGAAACTTCAAACGAGCTCTCCTGTCAACAACTCGATAGCCCTTTTTGCCTCGTCGTCCAACGACAACGAACGACGATTGACAAAAAGGGCTATATGATTGTCGATAACGCGGTCGTCCAGCTCGCGGGCGTGCGCCTTAACAAACCCGCGCGAAACGTCGGGGTGGGCAAAAGCGTACTCGATGCTGTCGCGAAGCACGGCCTCGACGGTGGCAATAATCTCCAAAGGCAATTTTTTCGACGCCACAATAGCCCCCAAAGGCAGCGGCAACCCACCCGTCGAAGCCTCCCACTCGGCACCCAGATCGGCCACAAGTTCCAGCCCGTGCTCCGCGTAAGTGAACCGACCCTCGTGGATAAGCACACCCGCATCGACATCGCCGCGCGCAACCGCCGCCGCAATGTCGGAAAACAACATCGGAACCTTCTTTGTGAACTGCGGAAACAGTCTGTTTAACAATAGATTGGCCGTGGTGTGGACGCCGGGAATGGCGACGGTTTTTTGCGAAAAGCCAGACGCCAGCAAGGGCTGATGCTTTTTATCAGCCTGCCGCTCGGGGGGGCGGCTGGCTGACGAGTTTGCAGGCAAACTCGAAACCAACAGCGGTCCATTGCCGAAGCCGAGGGCACTGCCGCTGTCGAGCAACAAATAATCGGAGCAAACAAGCGGCAACACGGCATAACTCACCTTGCAAACGTCCGCCTCGCCCGCCACAACACACGAATTGAGCTGTTCGATGTCGGCAAACCGAACGTCGAACTCCAACCCCCGCAAATCGACACGCCGATTGACAATGCCGTCAAACATAAAAGTGTCGTTAGGGCAGGGCGAAATGGCAAGACTCAACCTCATAACGATGACAAAACAGTAACCAAATCGACGGCCAAATTGCCGGCAGCCAACTCCATACCCGCGGCCGAAATGGCCTCGCCCACACGGTTCGACACCGTGCGCACCTCCACAGCCCGAACGCCCAACCGCTCACACACCGCAAAAAATGCCGCACCTTCCATATTCTCGATCTCGGCGGCACAAGCGTTCTCGGCGGCAATGCCCCCCGCGCAACTCACCGTATTGGAAACCACGCTCCGAAAACCCTCCGGCACCACAGTGGCAAAATAGTCCCTCTGAAAAAGCGGTACAAACCCATCCTCCGACAACCGCCCCAAATCGCCGACGCGTTCCGACGAAACAACCACCGTCTCGCCCACCCGCAAATCGTCGGAATAACTCCCCGCAATGCCCGCCAACACGGCGACAGATGGCTTTCGCTCGCACAGCACCTCCGCAACACTCGCCGCGCACTCCGCCATTCCGACACCGCAAATATGGACCGGAATACCCCGAATAGCCGAAGCTTCCCGCTCAGTGGGCACAAAAACAACCACGCCCCCGCTCATAACTTCGACCTCCATCTCGCCTGCAAAACCCGATAGGGATAGAGCTCCAACATTCGCGCCGCATTGGGGCACAACTTGCGATGGACCGTGATCCCGCCCGCCACAGTCACAAACCCAAATACCTCGTCGCCCGGAAGCGGACTGCAACACTTGCCAAACCGATAACTCATATCGACGCTCTGGTCGTCGATCACCAAAACGTCGTCGGCGGCAGTCTCGGCAGGACGAGGCACAGGCGGCAAATTACGCACCGAAACGTACTCATCACCGCAAAGATGGCGCACCAACACCTCCTTCACCTCGGCAATATCGACACTCCCGTCGGCTATCCTGCCATAGAGTTCCGTGCCCGTCCGGAGTTTATAATGCTTGCAAAGGGCCGTCACCGCATCGTCGATGGCGATGGAGAGTTTCCAATTTTTGATCTTGCGTTGCAACTCCTCGCGACCCAGATTGGCCGCCCGGGCCTCCGCCTCGCGCATATAAGCGCGGATTTTGCTCTTCGCACGAGAGGTCTTGACGATGCCGAGCCAATCGGCCTTGGGCCGCTGATTGCGCGAAGTGAGAATCTCCACCCGATCGCCATTGTGCAACGAGTGGCGGATAGTGACATTCTTGCCATTGACCTTTCCACCAATGCACGAAGCCCCGACAAGCGTGTGGATATGGAAAGCGAAATCGAGCACCGTCGCCCCCTCGCCCAACCGCATCAAATCGCCCTCGGGCGTGAACACAAAAACCTCACCCCCCGCCGACCGCTCCGTGACTCCCTTATAGCGCCAATGGGCCGCAATGCCGCGCTCAGCCACCTCGTCCATCCGCCGCGTGCGGATCTGTATCTCCACCCACTTGCCGTCCGGAGTCTGAACCGTGGTCTGAAGCGACTCATAGCCATTGCTCTTGGGAACGGTTATCCAATCCCTCAATCGCTCGATGTTGGGCTCGTAGAAATCGGTGACAACGGAATAAACGCCCCAACAAGCCGGCTTCTCCTCCTCGCGCGGGCAGTCAATGATGATGCGAAGAGCAAAAACGTCGTAAACCTCCTCGAACGGCACCCGCTGCTTCTGCATCTTGCGCCAAATAGAGTAAACCGATTTGGTGCGACTCTTAATACTATAAACATAGTTTTCGCGCTTCAGCTTCTCCTCCACCGGCACAAGCAGCTTCTCGATAAGCTTGTCCCTCTCTTTCGAAGTCTCCTCCAACTTGCGGGTGATATGGCGATAATCGTCGGGATGGAGGTACTTCAGCGAGAGGTCTTCCAGCTCGCTCTTGATATTGTACAACCCCAACTGGTGGGCGATCTTGGAGTAAAGGTTGAGGCTCTCCCAGCTCTTGCGTTCCTGCTTCTCGTGGGGAAACATATCGAGCGTGCGCATCACCTCCAACCGGTCGGCCAGCTTGATCAGGATCACCCGCGGATCGGTGGAGTAACTCATAATCAGCTCACGGATATTGTCGGCCTGCTCGTCGGCAATCTTGGCGTGAATGCCCGAAATGTTGGTCAGCCCGTCTATCACCAGTCCGACCTCCATCCCGAACTGCTCGCCCACCTCCTTTGAGGTGAGCAAACCCAGTCTCACCACATCGTGCAGCAAAGTGGCAATGGTGGAATTGCGTCCCAGTCCGATCTCGGAGATGACGATAGCCGCCGTTCCGACAGAGTGGTCGGCCAACGGCGCGCCGTTATAGCGCGTCATAGGGGCCAGCTTCTCGTCGAGCAAAACAAGGGCACGCCGTATCAACTCGGTGCTTTGGGCACTGAACGACGCGGCGGCAAGCGACAAGAAATCGCGATATTTTTCTTCGGCCGTCACAGGTGCGAAGTTACGAAAAAAATCTATCTTTGTGGCGCAGAGGCACAAAAATTGTAATCCGCAGAGCATTATGACAGAGACAAACAACAAAAACAACGCCTGGTTCAGGCAAATGCTTTTCCTGGGCATCCTCATTCTGATGGGTGCGGTGATGCTCAAACAACTCACCTTTTTTGTGGGATCGTTCCTGGGGGCCGTCACCTTCTACATTGTCTTCCGAAAAACGGTCTTCCGGATGGTCGAACGCCACCGTTGGCCGGCGTGGCTCGCCTCGCTGGTTATCGTGCTGGCTATTTGCGCGGTGCTCATCGGGCTGGGTTATCTGGTGTTCGTGCTCTTTGCGGGCGAGGTGCGCAACGTCGATATGTCGCAAATTCCCGTCATCGTCCACGAAGCGTTGCCCAAGCTGAACGAACTGCTGGGGTTCGAAATAATCCCCGCCGACGTGGTGAAAGCAGGTTCCGGATTTGTCTCGAAAGCCGTCGGTGCTATTCTGAATACCACATACAGCTTTGCGGCGAACATATTTATGACCGTCATAATCCTTTACTTTATGCTCGTCCACGGGCGAAAAATGGAGGCCGGCGTCAGTAAATATGTTCCGTTCACGGGCAAAAGCCGCGAATTGCTGCAAAGCGAAATAACATCGATCATTTACAGCAACGCCGTGGGAATACCCCTGATGATGCTCATTCAATCCATCGCCGCGGCACTCGTCTACTGGCTGTTCGGGCTGCCCAACGTCGTCTTCTGGGCATTTATGACCGCCATCTGCGGCCTGATCCCGATGGTGGGGACGATAATAGTGAGCGTGCCGCTGGGTATCTGGCTGATCGCGGCGGGCAACCTGTGGGGAGGCATAGCGTTGATGCTGTGCGGAGTGCTGGTGATCGCCAACGTCGACAACGGCGCGCGAATAATCCTCAATCAAAAGATAAGCAACACCCACCCGTTGATCATCATCTTCGGGGTGATACTCGGCATTCCGCTCTTCGGCTTCTGGGGCATAATCTTCGGGCCGCTGATGATCTCGGTGTTTATGCTGCTCATCAAGATATATTACACCGAATATCGCCTTATGAACTGCCCCGAGCCCGAAGAGAAGAAGGGAAAGAAAAAATAAATATTTTTTGCTTTCAAAAATTTTTGCTTACCTTTGTGCCTCGAATCGAAAAATTATTAGAGGTTGTTTGGATTTTTCGACCGAGAGGATTTTTGTTTCCGGCCGAGAGATTTTTGCAACCGATGAGCGAGACATAGGGGTTCCTATGGCGAGCGAGGCGGTTGGCGAAAAGCGCCGGCCGGAAACGAAAAGACCGAAAGTTGAAAATTTCAAACGAACTCTAAAAGCATAAAGATATGGCAATGAAACGCACGTTCCAGCCCTCGCGCCGGAAAAGGATTAATAAACACGGATTCAGGGAGCGAATGAGCACCCCGAACGGACGAAGGGTGCTGGCAGCACGAAGGGCCAAAGGGCGCAAAAAGCTCACCGTGTCCGACGAATCGACGATCAAGGGGTTGTAATCTTTACAACCCTTTTTTATAACGCATTGGATGGGTGCCTTGTCGCTGTTCCGAAAGGAGCAGAGGAAAGTCCGGGCAACACAGAGCACCGTGCTTCCTAACGGGAAGAGGTTCGAAAGGGCCTGCACAGCGCAACAGAAAGCAAACCGCTCTGAAAAGAGCAAGGGTGAAACGGCGGGGTAAGAGCCCACCGCACTCGGGTGGCGACATCCGGTGGCACGGCGCGGCGACGGGTTGCAAGATCATGTATATCGGCGTATGAAGGGCGGCTCGTCCGATGTCGAAGGGTAGATCGCGCAGATAAATGGCAAGGCACGACAGAACCCGGCTTATAGCCCATCCAATGCTATTTTTTGAAATAAACAACCTTTTTTGTCTCGAAAAACGGCTCGTCGAACTGTATGTCGAAGAGCTCATACTTCCGGCCGGTTTCGGCCAACTCTGCCGTCAAATCGCCGCCTTTAAGAAGCAACCAACCCTTTCGGGTTTTAGGTAAAGTCCACTCTATCAGCGTCTTAGCCGGAGCCACCGCACGGCTCACCACCCAATCGAAACGACCTTCCACATTCTCCGCCCTTGCGTTTACGGCTGTCAAATTGTCCAGCCCCAAAACCTCTGAAACCTGTTCGACCACCCGGATCTTCTTGCCTATCGAATCCACCGCGGTGACGTGCGCCTCGGGAAACATAATAGCCAGCGGAATAGCCGGAAAGCCGCCGCCCGTACCTATATCGAGAATTTTTCGTGATAAGCGGGCATCGAGACCATCCAAAACCTTGGCAATAGAGAGCGAATGGAGGACATGTCGGGTCATCAGTTCGTCGATGTCGCGGCGCGAAACGACATTAATGCGCTCGTTCCACTGCCGATAAAGCTCCGGCAAAGCCGCAAACCGCTCCCTTTGCAAAAGCGTCAAGTCGGGAAAATATCGAACAATATCCCCCATCAAACACCGCCCCCGATAAGCCCCTCCAACTGCGTCCGGGCACGATGAATGCGCGTCTTGACCGTGCCCAGCGGAACCTTCAACTCGTCCGAGATCTCCTCATAGCTCAAATCCTTATAAAACCGGAGCTCGATCAGGTTGCGATACTTGGGCGACAACCGCTCCAACACCACCTCCAACTGCGCCCGACGCTCACCCCTCAATATCTTCTCCTCCGGATCGGGCATAGTCGAAGCAGGCTGGCGTACCAACTCGCCACACGAACCGTCGTCGATCGACAAATCGTCGCGCCGCTTGCGAACATAATCTATAAAAGTGTTCCGCGCAATGGTATAAATCCACTGACCGAAGGTATAAACCTTATTATAACTGTGCAAATTGACATAAGCCTTGATGAAGATGTCCTGGATCAAATCGTCCGTATCGCCGGCATTGCCGCCCATCCGCTGCAAATAAATCCGCCGCAGCGACGAAGCATAACGGTCGAACAAGTGCTCGAAAGCGTGACCATCGCCCCCAAGCACCATCTCCACCAGCGAAGAATCCCCCGCAACGATATATCGCTCTATCTCCATACCTCGCGGATGGGTTTGATGCGGCGCGTGAAAGCCACGAAAATATCGGTCAAAGGTTCGAAAATGTCGTTAATAAAGTAGAAAGGAACCAACCGCCGTTCGCCCAACCGCTTAGCCAAACGACCCACCTGGATAAGTACCGTGATCAACCGCAAAACAAACAACCCCGCCGCGGCAACCTGCATCTCGAAAGGCAACAACACCGCCATAGCCGCCACACCGCCGAAAAACAAAAGGCGGCTAACTCCCTCGAAACAAATGAAAAACCTGGCCCGAAAGGGATAAAACGGAAAAGAGTGGTTGCGCAATCGGCACTCGTGGAACCACCAACCCAAACCGCCCCAACGCATCTGCCGCACCGTCGCCCGAGGGTGCATAACGACGGAATAGTTGTCGGCCGTGAGCAACTGCTGCATAAACAAATCGTCCTCGCCCAAATTCAAATTCAAATGACCGAAGCCCTTATGCTCGAAATACAACTCACGCGAAAAGCCCAAATTGTGGATCGTTCCGCGATAGGGCCGCCGCAAAATAGCCGACGTGAGGTAAAGCATCGACGAAAACAGTCTCGACGACCGGATTATCTTGTCCGCCAACCCCCGCGCAGGCTCGATGCCGCAATAACCGATAACGATCTCGCCTCGCTGAAACCCCTTAGCCATCAAACTCAGCCACCGCTCCGAAACAGGATGGGTGTCAGGCGTGGTGACAACAACATTGTCATACCGCGCGGCCTTAACGCCGATATTGATGGCCATCTTGGTGCTGATGGGAAACAACGGATGTTGCTTGACGCGGCTGACACGAAACTTCGACTCCGCCTCGCCGATGACCTCCAACCGCTCGGCAAACTCGTTGTTGCTGCCCACATAAACCACTATCACCTCGTACAGCGGATGGTCCTGGCCCATCAACAACGGCAAAGTGTTGTCCACCCAAAGATAGTCGTCGCCCATCACGACCACGACAGAAATGGAAGCCGAACGCTCCTCAGTGCCCCACGTGCCCATTTTGAACGAAGGCAAGCGGCGGAACAAACCCAAATAATAGCGCATCTGGATGGCGAAAAAAACCAACACCGCCCCGACCAACGCCAACCCCCAAACGCCGTAACTCTCCACGGCGAGGTTATAATAGTGTGTAAGAATCTCCATAGCAGGTGGCAAAATTAGTGAAAAAAATCGTAACTTTGCCTCTCAAAATGACTTTCGATCTGCAACATACTCTTCGGGGTGGGAAAGCGCGTGCCGGTGTGCTGAAAACCGACCACGGAGCCGTTCAAACACCCGTTTTTATGCCCGTGGGGACGGCGGCGACAGTCAAAGGTGTGTTCCACAGGGACTTGGAGGAGGCGCAAATTATTCTGGCCAACACCTATCACCTCTATCTGCGGCCCGGGACGAAGGTGCTGGAAGAGGCGGGGGGAGTGCACCGGTTTTGCGGTTGGAACAAGCCCGTGTTGACCGACAGCGGCGGATTTCAGGTCTTTTCACTGGCGGGATGCAGGAAAATTTCGGAGGAAGGGTGCAGGTTCGCCAGCCACATCGACGGTTCGCGCCACCTGTTCACCCCCGAAAATGTCATCGACACCCAGCGTTCCATCGGGGCGGACATAATGATGGCTTTCGACGAGTGTCCGCCCGGAACGGCCGACAGGCGATATGCCGAGAAGTCGCTCGATCTGACCCACAGATGGTTGGAGCGGTGTTGGGAGCAATTTGTCAGGACCGAGCCCAAGTATGGCTATTCGCAGAGCCTGTTTCCGATAGTTCAGGGGGTGGTTTACGAAGACCTGAGGGTTAAATCGGCCCGATTTGTGAAGCAATTTCCGGCCGACGGCTATGCGATAGGAGGACTTGCGGTGGGCGAGCCGGCCGAGGATATGTATCGGATGATAGAGGTTGTGAACGACGTGCTGCCCGCCGACAAGCCGCGGTATCTGATGGGGGTGGGTACTCCGGCTAATATTCTGGAAGCCATCGAGCGGGGAGTGGATATGTTCGACTGCGTGATGCCGACTCGCAACGGGCGTAACGGGATGCTCTTCACGACCGAAGGGGTGATAAACATTCGGAACAAGAAGTGGGAGAGAGATTTTTCGGACATCGACCCGATGGGGCTAACCTTTGCGGACGGATACAGCAAAGCATACCTGCGCCACCTGACCATAAGCGGCGAGATGCTGGCGGCACAGATCGCCTCGTTGCACAACATATCGTTCTACCTTTGGCTCGTCACAGAGGCCAGAAAGCATATTTTGGGCGACACGTTCGCCGAGTGGAAGGGGGAAATATTATCTAAAATTTCGAGAAGGCTATGAAGTTTCCAGGGCTGAAGATACTCGACCGATACATCGTTCGCAAATTTCTGGGAACATGGGTCTTCTCCATCGCTATGTTCATAGTGATACTTGTCGTGTTCGACTATGTGGAGAAGGTGGACGACTTCATCACCAACAAGGCGGCCTTCGGGGATATAGTTTTCGACTATTATCTGAACTTCATACCCTCGTTCATCAACCAGTTCTCGGGCTTGCTGACCTTCATCGGGGTGATATTTTTCACCTCCAAACTGGCCTACAACACCGAAATAGTGGCGATGCTGTCGAGCGGCGAGAGCTTCCGGAGGCTGATGTGGCCCTACTTCGTCTCGGCGGCCGCCATCTTTACCCTCGCGCTGGTGCTCAACCTGTGGGTCATTCCGCCGTCGAGTGCCAAGCGGCTCAACTTCGAAAGTCAATACGTCACCAGCTCGATATTGAAAAGCCAGCAATTCGACGACGACATATTCCGCCAAATAGAGCCCGGAACATTCGTCTACCTGCGCAACTGGTCGGGCGAGCGCAACGAAGCGAGCTTCTTTGCCATCGAACAATATGAAAACAACCGGCTGGTCGAAGTGCTCGAAGCCGAGCCGATCCTCTACACCGAAGATACCGACCGTTGGACTTCGAGGCGCTACACCGTCCGGCGTTTCGCCGACGACGGGACCGAAACCTTCGAACAAAAGAACGGACTGGACACATTGATAAACCTGAACACCGCAGACCTGGGGCGGGTGGACATATTGATAAAAACGCTGAAAATAGGCGAGCTGAACCGCTTCATCCGCCAGCAAAAGGAGAAAGGGAGCGATATGATGGCCCTGTTCGAGGTGGAGCGGCAAAGCCGGTTCTCGTACCCGGCGGCGATATTCATCCTCACCCTGATCGGCGTGTCGCTATCGTCGCGCAAAGTTCGCGGCGGAACGGGATTGCACATCGGGATGGGCATCACGCTCTGCTTTGCATACATTCTGTTCAGCCGGTTTGCCGAAGAGTTTGCCAAAGGCGGCATTCTTCCGGCGGCACTGAGCGTGTGGTTGCCCAATATTTTGTTTGCGGGGATTGCGGTATGGTTGTATATTAAAGCACCAAAATAAATTATGGAGAATTTAAGTGAACAGGAGGTTCTGAGGCGCGAAAGTCTGAGGCAGTTGCGGGAGCTGGGCATCGACCCCTATCCGGCGGCAGAATACAAAGTCACGATCGCGGCCAGCGACATAACGCCCGACAGCGGCCAGGTGCGCATCGCCGGAAGGATCATGAGCCGCAGAATTATGGGGAGCGCATCGTTCTTCGAGCTGCAAGACCACACAGGGCGAATCCAGGTCTATATCAAAAGGGACGAAATGCCCGAAAACTTCTATAACACCGTATTCAAAAAGCTACTCGACATCGGCGACTTTGTGGGCGTCCAGGGCGAAGCTTTCGTAACCCAAACGGGCGAGCTGAGCGTCCACTGCAAAGAGCTGAGGGTGCTCTCAAAATCGCTGCGACCGCTGCCCGTCGTCAAGGAAAAAGACGGCAAAACCTACGACGCCTTCACTGATCCCGAGCAGCGGTATAGGCAACGGTACGTCGACCTGGTGGTCAACCCGGCCGTGAGAGACGTATTCGTGGCGCGGGCGAAAGTGATCTCGACGATGAGGCGTTTTTTCGACTCCTATGGCTATCTGGAAGTGGAAACGCCCATCCTGCAACCCATTGCCGGCGGTGCGGCGGCGCGGCCGTTCATCACCCACCACAATGCGCTCAGCACCCAGCTCTATCTCAGGGTGGCAAACGAGCTCTACCTGAAACGGCTCATAGTGGGGGGCTACGACGGCGTTTACGAGTTCGCCAAAGATTTTCGCAACGAAGGGATGGACCGGACGCACAACCCCGAATTTACAGTGATGGAGATATACGTCGCCTGGAAAGACTATCGGTGGATGATGGAGTTCACCGAAAAGATGATAGCCGAGGTGGCAACTGCACTGCACGGAACCACAAAACTGAGGGCCTGGGGCAACGATCTGGACTTTACCCCGCCATTCAAACGAATCACGATGAGGGATGCCATTCGCGAAAAAACGGGGATAGACATCGTCGGAAAGGGCGAAGAAGAGCTGCGCGAAGAGTGTCGCAATTTAGGCATAGCCACAGACGCCACGATGGGCAAAGGCAAGTTGATAGATGCCATTTTCGGCGAAAAATGCGAAGCCGACCTCATTCAACCCACCTTCGTTATCGACTATCCGATAGAGATGTCGCCCCTGGTGAAACGGCATCGTACCGAGCCCGAACTGACCGAGCGGTTCGAACTGTTCGTCAACGGCAAAGAGATTTGCAACGCATACAGCGAACTGAACGACCCCATAGACCAGCTCGAAAGGTTTCAGGAACAACTGCGCCTGAGCGAAAAAGGCGACGACGAAGCAATGTTCATCGACGCAGACTTTGTGCGCGCGCTCGAATACGGGATGCCGCCCACCAGCGGAATGGGGATCGGCGTGGACAGGCTCGTGATGCTGCTAACCGACCAATCGTCGATACAAGACGTGTTGTTCTTCCCGCAAATGAAGCCCGAGAAAAAGGTGGTGGCCGAAGATTTGTCGGCCTATGTCGATGCGGGGATTCCCCGTGAATGGGCAGAAGTGTTGCAAAAGATGGGATATATAACTTTGGAATCGGTCAAAAAACTTGCCCCTGGAAAGTTGTTGAACGACCTGGGCGGGTTCAACAAAAAGAATAAACTCGGGCTCAAAAACCCCACGATGGAGGAGGTCAAACGATGGATAGAATAGGTCTCATCGCGGGCAACGGGCGGATGCCGGTTGAGGTTCTTCGGCTGTGTGCGGATAAGGGTGTCGAAGTTTTTGTTGTGGGGCTTCGGCCCTTTGTGGAGGAAAAAGAGTTCGAGCGCGTGCCACACGTCTTTGCCCGACTGGGCGAAGCTGGCAAAATGGTCGGTTTCCTGCGCGCGAGCGGGGTGCGGAAGATCGTGATGGCAGGCGGGATCAGGCGGCCGTCGCTACGGGATCTTCGTCTGGACCGGATGGGGCTGGGAATCCTGTTTCGTATCCTGTGGACGTTCGTTCGCGGCGGTGACGACGGGCTGTTCAGGGCCGTGGTCAGTGAAGCGGAAAGACTGGGGTTGCAAATCGTCGGGGTGCAGGACGTTGTGCCCGAAATGATGTTCGGCGAGGGAATATATGGCCGCGTGAAGCCCTCAGAGGAGGATATGGCAGATATTCGGATCGGCATCGAAGCCGCGCGGGAACTCGGTCTGGCCGACATCGGCCAAGCGGTGGTGGTGCAGGGTGGGGTGGTGCTTACGCGCGAAGACAGGAACGGGACGGATTCTCTGCTGCGGCGCGCATCACAGACAGCTCAAAAGGGTCGCAAGCCCGTGATGGTGAAGATTTTCAAGCCCCAGCAAGAACGACGGGTCGATGTGCCTGCAATCGGACTGCACACCATCGAGATGCTGGTCAAATATGGCATCGGGGGCATTGCGGTCGAGGCGGGCGGCATTCTGGTCATCGAGCGCGAAGCGGTTATTGCCGCCGCAGACAAGGCAGGGGTGTTCATAATAGGGATGAAAATTTGAAAATCTACATCATAGCAGGGGAGCCGTCGGGCGATCTGTTGGCGGCG
>DBDE01000043.1:0-4633 GCA_002293425.1 Alistipes sp. UBA940
AGAGTTAGGCTACGCGACGCCCAAGCTACGCGGGACAGGCTAACGCGACGCCCAAGCTACGCAACGCGAGGCTTTTTTCATCTTTTCATCTTTTCATCTTTTCATCTTTTCATTTTGACGGCCTCTGCGAGGCCGAAAAAAAATGGCCGGCGAAAAACGCCGACCATTGAAACAAAAACACCCAATAAGGGGATCAGTCCAAAATCTCAACCTTCAAATTGCGGAACCAAACATCATTCCCGTGATCCTGCAACCCAATATAACCACCAACCAAATTACCCTCGGCATCCTTGCCCAAATTGATAAGCAAATTAGCCGAATCCGCCCAATAAGGATTCCCAGTCTGGAACTTGCTATTCTCGATCAAAGCAGTCCACTCCGGAGTCCACAAATGGTACTCAACAACAGCCTCACCGTTCTGATAATGAACAACCGTGCCCTGATAAACCATAATCGCTCCCGTATTCCACTCACCCGCAGGCTTAGCGTTCTGAGGCTTAGCAGGCAACATATCATACAACGAAGCACTCTGGCGATTACCGTCTACGCCCAACTTCGCATCCGGATGACGCTCATTGTCCAACACCTGATACTCCGGAGCCGAAATGTAAATAGGCTGGCCCTCGATCTCCTTACCATAAAAGAAAACACCCGAATTACCACCCTCCGAAATCTTCCAATCGAAAGTAAACTTAAAGTTCTTAAACGGAGTAGCATAAATAATATCCCCACCGTCTCTTCTCTGACCCTCGCCCTCGCCCGAGCCATTGAACTTAATGCACCCATCCTCCACAATCCACTTAGCAGGAATGTCAGAACGATTATAGCCCTTCCAACCCGTAAAATCGGTGCCGTTGAAAATCGACACAACATTAGCCGCATCAGCCACAACAGCCTCCTCGGCCGCCTCAACATCCTTCTTAGCACCATTGCCCCAGCACGACGACAACAACGCAGCCACAGCCAATCCCATAAAGATAAATTTTGCTTTCATAAAGTTATTAATTAATTGATTAGATAAAATTTCGGTACAAAAAGCACATCCCCCGAACCAACCTCTGGCGAAGTAAGCTCGGGGGTATGTACTCGGTTTTTTACTTAGGCATATCGACCAACTTCCAACCTTCGCGATAATTGTGCTTAATCAGCTCATTGGCAAACGCCTGGGCGTTCATCGGATCGGTGTAGGTCTTGTCGAAGCTCGGATGACCGTCTTCGATCGTAAACCCGTCCTTAATCATAATCCTCAATTGTTCATCCGGACCGATATTGGTGAACTTCATATTCGGCCCATCCCATTCGAGGATCTTATTAAGACTCTGCAACCTCACAGCCAACACGCCCATCACAACCATCTCGTTGAACGGCCCTGCTTCCGAAAAATCGGAATTGGTCTTAACCCTGTTCTTCGGACTCTCTTTCACCGCCCTGAGGAAGTCGGTTCCGTGACCACCGTCACCACCTTCAACCCTGCGCGCAACCTTCGGCGCATTAGGCACACGACCGCTCAGCAACCACGGCTCGCGACCATAGCAACCGCAAATCAACACATCCTTAGTCCCGTAGAAAATAGCACCACCGCCATTATCATTCAGGCTCTTGCCCTGCGGCATTCCTTCCGGACGCGGAGGAGTCAAACCGCCATCGTACCAAGTAACCTCAACGGCAGGCATATTCACCTTATCCATATTAGCCCTCGCCGGGAACTGCAACTTCACCATCTGAGCCTGCGGAGCACACTCGGTCAACAACGCCGTAGAACTACCCTGCACCTTAGTCGGGTAACCCAAATTCAAGCCCTTAAACACCGGATGCAAAATATGGCAAGCCATATCACCCAATGCGCCGGTACCGTAATCCCACCAACCGCGCCAATTCCACGGAGTGTAAATGTGGTTAAACGGCTTCATCTTCGCCGGACCGGTAAACAAATCCCAGTTAAACGTATCGGGAATAGCATCCACGGTCGAAGGAACCATCAAGCCTTGCGGCCAAATGGGACGGTCGGTAAACGCATCCACACGCGTCACCTCGCCGATCTCCCCATTCCAAATCCAGTCGCACACAGTTGCAACACCATCACCCGACGACCCTTGGTTACCCATCTGGGTCGCAACATTCTTCTCGGCAGCCAACTTGGTGAGAAGACGAGACTCATAAACCGAGTGGGTCAACGGCTTTTCGCAATAAACAGCCTTGCCCAACGTCATAGCGTCTGAAGCCACCAACGCGTGAGTATGGTCGGCCGTCGCACACATCACGGCGTCGATGTCCTTCGACATCTTATCCAACATCTCGCGATAATCCCAGAACTTCTTTGCGGTCGGATAGCGATTGAACGTGCCCTGCGAATATTTCCAGTCCACATCACACAACGCCACGATATTCGCCCCTTCGCCGAAAGAGCGCAGCACCTGACTGCCGCGTCCACCGATACCCACACCGGCTACGTTAACCTTGTCGCTCGGAGCCTTCTTGCCAACCACGCTACCCAGCACATCGCCCGGCAAAATGGTCACACCCGCAGCACCCGCAGCCGTCGCCTTCAAAAACCCCCTCCTCGTCATTTTAGTTGCCATTTCTTTAAGTATTTTTAGGTTAATAACAATTTTACTTCACAAAATCCGCCCCGTTCAGGAAGTCAAACGACTTCTCCACACATATCTCGGCAGGCAACGGATACTTCTCGACCTCCACATAGAAGTTCTTCATACCCTGCTTGTACGCCGCTTCGAAAATAGACTTGAAATCTATCTTCCCGCTATCTCCGATGATGCTGTCGTCCTTGATATGCAACACCGGGAACCGACCTGCGTGGCGGGTGAGATAGTCCACCGGATCCTGACCGCCCTCCTTCACCCAATAAACATCCATCTCGAACATCACATCCTTGGATGTATTGGCCAACATATAGTCGTACAACGAAATATCCCCTATCTTGCTGGTAAACTCAAAGTTATGATTGTGATAACCGAAGCCCATTCCCGCAGCCTTCACCTTGGCGGCCACGCGATTGAAATACTCGCACAGGTCCTTGGCCCCCTGTTCGGTGTCGGGCGGGAAGATCGAGGGAACCACGATCCACTTGCACCCCAGCGCCTTGTGGTCAGCAATCGCCTTATCCCACCAAGCCATAATCTCGGCCTCGCGGGCGGCATCCCAACCCTGACCTGTGTGGGTGCTGGTAACTTTCATCCCGTACTTTTCGACCAAAGCCTTAAAATCGGCCACGCTCATTCCATACACCGTTCCGTTGTCATAGTTGGCCGTTTCCAGCTCCTTGTATCCCATCTCCGAAATCAGCTTCAGCGTCCCCTCCACGTCGTTGTACATAGCCTCTCTGAGCGACCACAACTGCAATCCGATCCTCTTTCCGCCCGGCTCACAACTCACCAGCGAAGCCAGCATTCCTCCTCCCACAATAGCCCCGGCCACTCCATACGCACTTTTCCTGAGAAAATCTCTCCTGTCCATAAAGATTAATAGTTTTAGAATATTATTTGTTTAGAAATTTTCATCATTCAAGTTGGCGCACGATAAAACGCGTTCCAAAGTTAAAACCTTTTTTTGAAACGTGCAACAATTATCTGTTTTTTTCTTTGGCACGCTTTGTGAAATTTCTTCTTGTCAAACAAAAAAACCGACATTATGAAAAAGATTGTTTACCTGGCACTGTGTCTGGGCGCGTTGGCGTCTCTTCACTCGTGCAATCCGCGCGCCAAGGCCACTCCTGGCGCGGCGGCGAAGCTCTACACCGAGCAAATTATGAACGACGACTATGACGCGTTCGTGCGCGCCATAGAGTTTACCGAGACCCCCGCCAAAGCCGTTAAAGAGGCCGAAGCCTACACCCGTTCGACGTTCGATGCGGATCGGAGGGAGGAGCGGCGCGAAGAACGGCTGGCCGAGCGTGAAACCGCCCGCGACTTGCGCACCGTCCATCGTCCCCACGTGACGGAACGGGGCGGGATTCGCGAAGTGGAGATAATCTCCGAGGAGAAGGCTCCGGACAACACCTATGACGTGACGGTCCGCAACGTTTACAACAACGGGCTGGTGGAGGAGATGAAGTACAAGATGGTGGATGAGGATCGCGATTGGAAGATCCGCGTGACGGACAACAAGGAGGTTTGGCGGGCCGTGACGGATCGTGGCGAACGTGAGGTGATGAAGATTCGCGACGAGCACAAGCGCGATTTCTATAAGAACCACGAGGGTGGTCGCCGTCGCTTTCTTAAAGACATAACCAAGAAGGGCGGCGAGGTCGAGATCGTTAAGACGCTGGAGAACGGACAACGCCACCGCGAAGTCATCCGCTAAACAAAAAGCCCTCTTCGGAGGGCTTTTTTTAATGAAGAATGAAAAATGAAGAGTGAAGAAAGGGGCTACGCGGAACAGGCTAACGCGGTGGCACATTTTTCATTTTTTCATCTTTTCATTTTTCATTTCCGGCTGTGCCGGAATCTTCTTCTCAGCTTCAGGCTACAATGGCGGCTCCAGTCAGAGCACGCGCGGTCGTTATTGGTCTGCTACGCAGCACCCATCCAGTACCTCCAGCGCCTACACCCTGTACTTCCACAGCACGACCGTCCACCCGGATTACAATTACAGTAAGACCAATCGTTTCTCCGTC
>DBDE01000043.1:4674-26035 GCA_002293425.1 Alistipes sp. UBA940
GCTAACGCGACACAAGCTACGCGGAACAAGTTAATCGCTAATCGCTAATCGCTAATCACTAATCACTAATCGCTAAAAAAAGCCCTCCGAAGAGGGCTTTTTGTCATCTGGGTTCATTGAGGATGGCGCGCAGAACCGAGTCGGGCGGAGCCGGAACAAGCCCCTCACGCTCAGTCTTAACCGCGCTCCGCACCGAATCCGCCAGCAATCCCCTACCCCGCAGCAAAGGTTCGCGCGAAGGTTCGGCACCCCGAAAATCCAAAAACAGCTCCATCCCGTTCCTCAACCCCCGCGGAGCCAAAACCTTATACCGAAAATCGTTAGCCACGGTGCGACTGAATATGTCGCCGCTCTCGACAAACGCCTCGAAAGCGTCCTTATCCAGCACCTCCGCCCAAATATAACTGTAATATCCGGCCGCATAACCTCCGTCGAAAATGTGGCTGAAATAGGGATAACGATAGCGCGGCTCCACCTCTGGGATCAACCGCCGCTTCTCGCGAAGTGCCACCCGCTCGAACTCCGCCACATCGAACGGCGGCACCGCCTGGGTGTGGACATCCATATCGCTCAACGACGCGGCCAACAGCTCGGCCGTCATAAAGCCCTGATTGAACTGCGAGCTCTCGACAATGCGGCGCACAAGTTCGTCCGGAATCTTTTCACCCGTCTGATAATGAATGGCATAGCGGTCGAGCATCTGCGGTGCAAAGGCCCAATTCTCCATAATCTGGCTGGGCAGCTCCACAAAGTCGCGCTCGGTGCCCAACAACCCTTCATAAGGCACATCGGCAAAAAGGTTGTGGATGGCGTGGCCGAACTCGTGGAAAAAGGTTTCGGTCTCGTCCAGCGTCAACAACGAGGGAGTGTCGCCCACCGGCTCGGTGAAATTACACGTGATGGTGGTTATGGGGTGGATCTTCTCGCCCTCGGGAGTGTACCCCTGGCTCCGCAGCGACGAGCACCACGCCCCCGAACCCTTGCCCGCACGCGGGAAAAAGTCCATATACACCACGCCCAAATGAGAATTGTCGGCATCCAGCACCTCGTAAACCACAACGTCCTTGTTGTACACCGGCGCATCGGCTATAGGGCGGAACGAGATGCCGTAAAGGGTGTTGCACAGCGTGAAAATCCCCGTCCGAACATTCTCCAACGCGAAATAGGGACGCGTCTGCTCTTCGTCGAGGTGGTAACGCTCCTTGCGCAACTTTTCGGCGTAGAACCACCAATCGAAGGCATCCATCGCGGCAAAACCGTCTCCTATCTCGCGGCGTTTGAGGTTGCGCAGTGCGTCGCGCTCCTTGCGAACTCTATACAGCGCGGGTTCCCAAATCTCGTCCAAAAACTCATAGACCCGCTCTGGCGTTCCCGCCATCCGTTCGTCGAGCACAAAGTGGGCAAAAGTTTCGAAACCCAACAACTTAGCCTTCGCCGTGCGCAAGCGGATAATGTCGTTTATCACCCCCGAGTTGTCCCACTGCGTCCCAGCCGCGCATTGGTTGAGATAGGCATCGTACAGCCGCTTGCGCAACTCGGGATCCTTATTATAGGTAAGAAAAGGTATCCAGCTGGGCTTCGACAGCGTGAAGGCCATACTGTCGGGCTTCCCTAACTCGCGGGCACGTTCGACGGCACGGCTCACCACACCCTGGGGCATATCGACCTCCTCGCGCCGGTGAACCGTCATCACATAGCCGTTCAACGCCTCGCGATTGTTGCTCTCGAAGCGGATCGAGGCCATCGCCAGCTCTTCGTTGATCTTGCGCAACTCCTCTTTTTGCGCCCCGTCGAGCAGCGCACCGTTCCGCCTGAAACGGTCGTACACCCGCTCGGTGAGACGAATCTGCGCTTCGTTCAGTCCCGCATTGAAACGGGAGTCGTAAACGGCCTTGATGCGGCGAAACAGCCTTTCGTCCAGAGCTATGGCATCGCTGTGAGCCGATTGCAGGGGCGACAGGGCGGTCTTTATCTTCTCCAATTCGGGCGTGGTGTCGGCGCTTGTCAGGGTTCCGAACACACGCGCCACCCTGCTCAGCATTGCGCCCGAGCGGTCGTAGGCCAGAATTGTGTTGTCGAAAGTGGGAATTTCGATAGAGCCGGCAATGGAGTCGATCTCGGCTCGCTGTCGGCGCATTCCCTCTTTGAACGCAGGTTCGAAGTGCCCGGGGTGGATCTCGTCGAACGGTGGGAGCTCGAACTGCCCCTCCCATTGGGTAAAAAATGGGTTGTCGCCGCTTTTCGCGCCGCCACACGACACAAGTGCACACATAATTGCAAGGGTTAGAAAATGTTTCATCGAAATAGTGTATTTTTGCAAAGTTATGAAATTATTTTTATTCGATGACGCCGCACCGTCTGTTTTTACTCTTCCGGCCGAGGAGAGCGCACACGCCGTCAGGGTTTTGCGGCTCGGGGCGGGCGACGGGTTGCACGTGACCGATGGGAGGGGCAATCTGTTTGAGTGTCAAATAGTTACGGCCGATCCGAAGGCTTGCGTGGTGCGTGTCGTGGAGACATTTTCGGAGTGGGATAAGCGGCCCTGTCGGCTCACTTTGGGGATTGCGCCGACCAAAAACAGCGACCGGACAGAGTGGCTGCTCGAAAAGGCGACGGAGATAGGGATGGATTGCGTCGTTCCCATCGAGTGCGCAAACTCGGAGCGACGTGTTTTCTTTAAGCCCGAGCGGGCACGGCGGGTGATGGTCGGCGCGGTGAAGCAATCACTGAAAGCCTACGTGCCTGAGCTGCAGGAGGTTACGCCGTTCACCGAGCTGGTTGCAAGGCCGTTCGATGGAGTGAAACTTATCGCCCATTGCCGCGAGACGAAGCGGGAGAACATCTCCGACGCCTTGTTGCCGAAACGGGATACTCTTATATTGATAGGTCCGGAGGGCGATTTCACGGAACAGGAGGTTGCGCTGGCCGAAGCGAACGGATTTCGATCGGTGAGCCTGGGCCCGAGCCGTCTGCGCACCGAAACCGCGGGGTTGGTGGCGGTAACGGCAACTTATTTGAAAAATTTATTGTAATTTTTTCGATTTTTTTCGTAATTTTGCAACCGGAAAACCCGAGGGGGTCCGAGGGGGGATTAGCTCAGTTGGTTAGAGCGCTTGCATGGCATGCAAGAGGTCACGAGTTCGACTCTCGTATTCTCCACCACTTTCAACCCTTTTTGCCTTATGTTTGATAGAAAATCTGCCGTTCTCAAGTTGGAGGATGGGACTACTTTTGCGGGCTTCTCTTTCGGTGCCGAAATCTCGGCCGAAGGGGAAGTCGTTTTTAATACCGCTATGGTGGGATACCCCGAACTGCTCTCCGATCCGCTGACCAGAGGGCAGGTCGTCGTGCTGACCTATCCATTAATAGGTAATTACGGGGTGCCTGCGGTTGACGAGCTGGAGACGCCGTTTGTGCAGGCCGGCGGGTTGGTGGTGACCGACTATTCCGAAGTTTACAGCCATTTTGCCGCTCAAAAGAGCTTGGGCGATTGGTTGAAAGAGAATAATGTTCCGGCGATTTTCGGCGTGGATACGCGCGAGGTCGCCAAACATTTGCGGGAGCACGGCGAGATGAAGGGGCGGATTATTATCGGAGGTAATAGCGAAACCTGTGCCGCTCCGCAACGGCAGGATCGGGCCGAAACAACTTTTGGCGAGGGCGACCTGACTATTTGCCACATCGGCGAGGGGTTGAAAAATTCGATTGTCAAAAGTTTTCAGCGGCGGGGAGCACGGATCACGACCGACACGGCGGCCCCTTGCGACGGTTATCTGGTGACGGGAACCTGTGGCGAGGCTTCGGCAGAGTTGATCGACGATGTCAGGCAAGCTGTCGGTTCGGGGAGGCCTGTATTGGGGGTTTGCGGCGGTGATCTGCCGATTGTTCAGGCCGTCGGAGGAGCGATCGGAAAGTTGGCTCATTCGCATCGGGGGACAAACCAACCCGTCATCGAGGTCGGCACTTCGCACGCAATGATAACGACCCAGAACCACGGGTGGGCGGTGGTTCGCGAGAGCTTGCCCGAGGGTTGGAGCGTGTGGTTCGAGAACCTGAACGACGGAAGCGTGGAGGGTGTTCGCTGTAAGGAGGGGTTTGTTCGCGGGGTGAGCTTCCATCCCGAGGCCTCGATGCGTCCGGCCGAGGCAGACAGGTTGTACGACGAGTTTATGGAGGCCGTCGGACGCCAGCGAGGGTAAAATTGAGCAGACGCGAAATTTCAGCCGACGCCTGGGGTGGCGTCCGGCTGACGGGCTCTGACGAGCCCGAAAAACGAGAAAGCGCGGCAGATGGGCCGCGATCACGAAAATTATGGAAAACAAAATAAGTAAGGTTATCATCCTGGGTTCAGGCGCGCTGAAGATCGGCGAGGCGGGCGAGTTTGACTATTCGGGCTCTCAGGCGTTGAAGGCGTTGAAAGAAGAGGGCATCTACACCGTCCTTATCAACCCCAACATCGCAACCATTCAGACCTCGGAGAACATTGCGGACAGGGTCTATTTCCTGCCCGTGACGCCCGAGTTTGTCGAAAAGGTCATTGCCCGTGAGCGGCCGGACGGGATCCTGCTCGCCTTTGGAGGTCAGACGGCGTTGAATTGCGGAGTGGCGTTGTTCAAGAGCGGGGTTTTGGAGAAGTATGGCGTGCAGGTGCTGGGTACTCCGGTCCAGAGCATCATCGACACCGAGGACCGCGATATTTTCAACCAAAAGCTGGCCGAGATAGGGGTCAAGACCATCAAGAGCGAGGCGGTGACGGGAGTGGAAGAGGCTAAGCGGGTTGCCAAAGAGCTCGGTTACCCCATCATTGTCCGGCCGGCGTTCACTTTGGGCGGGCTGGGGAGCGGCTTTGCCGGCGACGAGAAGGAGTTAGAGGGTTTGGCGTCGAAGGCGTTCACCTATTCGCCCCAGATTTTGGTCGAGAAGTCGCTCAAAGGGTGGAAAGAGATAGAATATGAGGTGATGCGCGACCGGTTCGACAACTGCATCACGGTNNATCCACACGGGCGAGAGTATAGTGGTAGCTCCGGTGCAGACGCTTTCGAATACCGAAGTTAGGAAACTGCGCGATCTGGCCATTCGCATCATTCGCCACGTGGGCATTGTGGGCGAGTGTAATGTGCAGTACGCGCTCGATCCGGTGAGTGAGGACTATGTGGTCATCGAGGTTAATGCCCGACTGAGCCGTTCGAGTGCTTTGGCGAGCAAGGCGACCGGTTTTCCGTTGGCGTTCGTGGCGGCCAAGGTTGCGCTGGGCTATGGGCTTCACCAGCTCAAAAACAGTGTGACACAGGTCACCACGGCGTGTTTCGAGCCGGCGTTGGACTATGTGGTGTGTAAACTTCCGCGGTGGGATCTGGGCAAGTTCAAGGGGGTGAGCCGCGAGTTGGGCTCGTCGATGAAGAGTGTGGGAGAGGTGATGGCTATCGGGCGCAACTTCGAAGAGTGTATGCAGAAGGGGCTGCGGATGATGGGCCAGGGGATGCACGGCTTTGTGGCCAATAAGGAGCTGGTGGTGGACGATCTGGACGGAGCGTTGAGTAAGCCCACCGATAAGCGCATTTTCCACATCGCCAACGCCTTCAAGGCGGGCTATTCGGTGGAGCGGATTTGGGAGCTGACCAAGATCGACAGGTGGTTCCTTGAAAGATTGCGCTACATTATCGCTTTGGACACGCAGCTCGGAGGGTTCGGCAGGTTGGAGGATTTGCCGGACGAGCTGTTGGTGGAGGCCAAGAGGCGCGGATTTTCCGACTTTCAGATTGCGCGCGAGGTGCTCAGGCCCGGGGACGAGGCGATGGAGGGAGCCATTTCGGCCGTCAGGGAGCATCGCAAGCGGCGAAACATCACCCCGTTTGTCAAGAGCATCGACACGCTGGCCGGAGAGTATGCGGCGGTGACCAACTATCTCTATCTGACCTACAACGGGACGGCACACGACGTCGATTTTGCACACGACGGCAATTCGGTGGTGGTGCTGGGCAGCGGGGCGTATCGCATCGGGAGCTCGGTGGAGTTCGACTGGTGTTCGGTGAATGCCGCCGCGGCAATCCGCAAGAGCGGTTACAGGTCGATACTTATCAATTACAACCCTGAGACCGTGTCGACCGATTACGATATGTCGGACAGGTTGTATTTCGACGAGCTCTCGTTGGAACGGGTGCTCGATATTGCCGACCTGGAGTTGCCACGCGGGGTTGTGGTTTCGATGGGCGGCCAGATTCCGAACAACCTGGCGATGAGGCTCGATGCCAACGATGTGCCTATCGTCGGGACCCGGGCCGAGGATATAGACCGCGCCGAGGACAGGCACAAATTCTCNNTCGTCGATGTGCGACGAGCTGGGCATCGACCAGCCGCGGTGGAAGGAGCTCTCGTCGATGGATGACATCTATCGGTTTGCCGACGAGGTGGGTTTCCCGCTGCTTATCCGTCCCTCATACGTGCTGAGCGGTGCGGCGATGAATGTGGTGAGCAACCGCGACGAGCTGGAGCACTTTTTGACCCTTGCTACAAACGTCTCGAAGCAGCATCCGGTGGTGGTGACGGAGTATCTGACCCACGCCAAGGAGATAGAAATAGACGCCGTCGCAAGGGATGGGGAAGTTCTGATCTACGCGATGAGCGAGCACGTGGAGTATGCGGGGGTGCACTCGGGCGACGCCACGATGGTGTTTCCGCCCCAAAAGATGTATGTCGAAACGATGCGGAGGGTGAAAAAGATTGCCCGCGAGGTCGCGCGGGGATTGAACATCACGGGGCCGTTCAATATGCAGTTGATGGCCAAGAACAACGATATAAAAGTTATCGAGTGTAACTTGCGGGCGTCGCGGAGTTTTCCGTTCGTGTCGAAGGTCCTTAAAGTCAACTTCATCGAGCTTGCCACGCGGGTGATGCTGGGCGAAAAGGTGGAGATACCGCACAAATCGGCCTTCGAGCTCGATTATGTGGGCATCAAGGCCCCGCAGTTCTCGTTCTCGCGGTTGCAGAAGACCGACCCCGTGCTGGGTGTCGAGATGTCGAGCACGGGCGAGGTGGGATGCTTGGGCGACGACTATTCGGAGGCTATTCTGAAGTCGATGATCTCGGTCGGCTATGCCATTCCGCGGAAGGGGGTGCTGCTGTCGACGGGCGATGCGCGGTCGAAGGTAGAACTGTTGGGTGCGGCCAAAGCGTTGCAGGCCAAGGGGTTGGCCATCTACGCCACGCGCGGAACGGCCCAATATCTCGACGAGCAGGGTGTGGCAGCTCAGGTGCTGAATTGGCCCGACACGGGCGAAAGCCCCAACACGCTGGACTATATCAGAGATCGAAAGGTGGATCTGGTGGTCAATATTCCCAAAAACCTGTCGGCCGAGGAGCTCAACAACGACTACACCATCCGCCGCTCGGCCATCGACTTCAATGTTCCGCTGATAACCAATGCGCGGTTGGCGAGTGCCTATATCGAGGCGTTCTGCAAACTCTCGCCCGACGACATCAAGATCAAAGCGTGGGACGAGTATTGAAAACTAAAAACTAAGCGGCGCGATATACAAGGTGCGACGCAAAAGAAATGGTCGGCGAAAACAACGCCGACCTTCTTCTTTTCCCCCGAACCTCGTTGTTTTTAAAACCGTGTGCCGACCGTCAGGGTGATCATATGGCGATTGTGGGTCGGGGTAAACTCGCGACCCTGCGAAATATGGGCGTACGGGTCGTCGAAGTAGAAAAAGTCATAATCGCTGTACTTCTGCTTGTGGTAAACATACGCCAGGTCGATGTAGGTGTTCGTGCCCAGATTGAACCCCACCCCACCCGTGATGGAGTAGCCGCCGATAGGCGCAGGATGGTCCATCACCGTCTTCTCGTCCTTCAAAAAATCGAAAGAATAAGAGCCCCCTGCCCTGAGCGAGAAAACGTCTGTCACCGCCACTTCCAACCCCCCGCGAACCGTCTGGGCGGGATCGTAAAGCCTGTCGTCGAGCTTGTTGTACCACGCCACCTCGTAGTCCGCAGCCAAAATGGCACGACCCGCAATAACGCCCGAAATACCCGCCGACAAACGCGGCGCAGTGCGGAAATTTATCTCGTCCATCAGCGGTTCGTCCGTATCAAGCGGCGAGCGGTTGCTGTTGCCCATATTACCCCAATAGCTCTTCACAAGGCTGTAATAGGTGGGCAAATGGTAAGTCAACCCTATCCTCAACGCCTCCACCGGCCGCACGATGGCGCCCAGCTTGGCCGTGAACCCCGAGCCCTTGATGTGGGTCAGCTGGTTGAACCACATATAGTCGAACATCGGTTCGTCGCCCGGAAAAGCATAATAGTTCTCCTCATAGGAGGTGTCCTCCTTATACTCCAAATCGACCGCGCTCAGGGTCGCTCCCAAGTAGAGAATGTTATTGATATTCGCCCCGATCGAGAAGTCGTACTCGTAGATGCCCCCCTTGGTTATCGACCCGAAATAGCTGTCGACAGGGGTCGCCTCCTCGAAATATCCATAACCGCCGTCGTCGGCAAAGCCCACCAGACCGGTCTGATAGCCCAAGATCGCCGCCCACTCGTCGAGGCGTATATCGGGATTGTAGAACGGGTCGAGTGTATCAAGATATTCGGGACTGTAATCCAGATCGAGAATATTCATCTGCTCGGCGAACATCTGAACGATGGAGGTCTGCTCGCCCCGAGCAAAGACCTGACTTCTAGAATTGAAGTTAGCCGCGCGATTGTAAGCAAACCCGACCGTCAAACCGGTCAAACTGCCCGACGAGTTGTAAACATTCCACGCCACGCCGAGATTATTAAGCCCGAAAGAGGTCCTGTTGCCGTCCGACTCGATCGATCCGGCCGTGGGCTTGGTGGCTATCCCATCCATCGACAGCGCGGCGGTTATCCCGAAGTCGGAGCTCTGATACATCCCCAGCCCCGCTGGATTGATGCTCATCGAGGACAGGTCGGCACCCAGCGATGTGAATGCTCCGCCCATAGCCGCCGAGCGCGAAGTGCCCAGCGTGCGGTCGACACCCGAGAGGATCAACTTACTGCCGCTGTCGAAATAGGGAGACCCTATCACCCTGCCCGACACGATCATATCGTCGGGTTGCGCACTTGCCGTCGCTATTGCCGCACATAAACAGACAACTAAAAAAATATTGTTTTTCATACGTTATAATATATTATCTACCACTCCTGCTGCCACTGCGCGACCCGCTCGACGACGAACCCGACGAACTCCCTCGCGACGAAGACGAGCCGCTGGTGTATCCGCTCGAACTTCGGCCCGAACCCGACGAAGACGAATTTCCCCTGGTTGCACTCGAGTTTCTCGAACTCGACGAATTGTCTCGCGTTGCGCTCGAATTTCTCGAACCCGAAGACGACGAACTTCCTCTCGAAGACGACGATGACGTCGCCGAACTGCCCCTGCTACCCGAAGATGACGACGAACTGCCCCTCACATAGCCCGATGAGTTGCCCCTGCTACCCGAAGAGGACGAAGTTGCCGAACCTCCACGGCTTCCCGACGACGAAGACCCGCTCACATAGCCCGAAGAGCCTCTGGAACCCGACGACGAAGCCGCCGAATTGGTCCTCGAACCGCCCACATAACTGTCATAGTCGCTATACCGCGAACCACTTCGGGCCGGATTGCGATAACCATTGTCATAACTCCGCCGCTCGGTGTTCCGCCAATTGCCATAAGCATAGCGGTTGCCGCCATAATAGTGGCCGTGACCCCAATCCCAATAATGGTTATGGCCCCAATAAGAGGGATAATACCACGACGGGCCATAGTACCACGGATCGTAATAACCGCCCCAACGCCAGCTCCAGCTCGACGCATACCACGGCCTGTTCCAATAGTTCCACCCACGGTTCCAAGTGCTGAAATACCACGGATCGTAGAACCACGGGTCGATATCCCACGGGTCGATGTAGACATAAACGTATGACTTCTGCGGCCTCACATACACCTGTTCGGTGTCGAACATAGTGAGCTGCCGCTCGTACTTGCTCTCCACATCAAAGTCGGACAACGACAAATCGCTCTCCGCATAATCGGCCTCCCGCTGCGCCAACGCAGCCTCATACCTCGCCCTGTCGGCACGCGCCTCGGCAGCCGCCAACTCGGCCTGTGCAGCCTCGATCTTAGCCAGCTCCGTCCGATTGTGAATATCGTAAAGATCCCTCGACGAAGCCACCCGTGAAGATGAATAACATCCCGAAAAGAGTGCCGCAACACCCAAAATCAAAAAAACAGACCTTTTCATATCATCAGCGTGTTTTAAGTTGAGACAAAAATACGAAAAAAACGTATCTTTGCACTCGAAAAAACGGGTAAAACGGAAAAATATTATGGCGAAAGAGCTCAAAGACCTTGCCAATCGGGATGATAGTTACTCGGCCTGGTACAACGATCTGGTTGTGAAGGCCGGTTTGGCGGAGTATTCGGCCGTCCGCGGATGTATGGTTATCAAGCCCTACGGCTATGCGCTGTGGGAAAACATGCGGGACGCGCTGGACAAAATGTTCAAAGACACGGGGCACGAAAATGCCTATTTCCCGCTCTTCATCCCAAAGTCGTTCTTCTCCAAAGAGGCCAGCCACGTCGACGGATTTGCCAAAGAGTGTGCCGTGGTGACCCATTACAGGTTGAAGAATGACCCCGACGGGAATGGCGTGGTGGTCGATCCGGATGCCAAACTGGAAGAGGAGCTGATAGTGAGGCCGACCTCCGAAACCATAATATGGAACACCTACAAAGGGTGGATCCAGTCCTACCGCGACCTGCCGATCCTCTGCAACCAATGGGCAAACGTTGTCCGTTGGGAGATGCGCACAAGGCTCTTTCTGCGCACCGCCGAGTTCCTGTGGCAGGAGGGACACACCGCCCACGAAACGCGCCAGGAAGCGATCGAGGAGACCCGAAAGATGATAGGGGTCTATCGCGACTTTGCAGAAAAATGGATGGGAGTGCCCGTCGTGGTAGGACACAAAACCGAGAACGAACGATTTGCCGGAGCCGAAGACACGATGACCATCGAAGCGTTGATGCAGGACGGCAAGGCGTTGCAAAGCGGCACGTCGCACTTTCTGGGACAGAACTTCGCGCGGGCGTTCGATGTGCAGTTCACCAATCGCGACAACGCTCTGGATTACGTTTGGGCGAGCTCGTGGGGCGTTTCGACGCGACTCATCGGGGCGTTGATAATGGCCCATTCGGACAATAACGGACTGGTGTTGCCACCCAAGCTGGCTCCGATCCACGTGGTGCTGGTGCCTATTTATAAGGCCGGAGAGTACGACGAGGTTGTGGGCAGGTTGCGTGTGCTGGCCGATGAGTTGCGTTCTGCCGGCCTGAAGGTCAAGGTGGACGACCGCGATAATGTTCGCAGTGGGTTCAAGTTCGCCGAGTATGAGCTCAAGGGGGTGCCGGTTCGGCTCGCTCTGGGGCCGCGCGATATGGCGGCTGGGACTATCGAGTTGGCGCGCCGCGACACGCTCACCAAAGAGACGGTGCCACAGCAGGGGCTGGCCGAAAGGGTTGTCGGTTTGATGGACGAGATTCAGGACAACATTTTTGCCAAGGCGTTGGCCTATCGCGACGAGCACATCACGCGGGTGGATACGTGGGAGGAGTTTGTGGCGACGCTCGACGGTAAGGGCGGCTTCATTTCGGCCCATTGGGACGGCACGACCGAGACCGAGCTGGCCATCAAGGAGGCCACCAAGGCGACGATACGCTGTATTCCCGTCGATGCCGTGGACGAGGATGGTAAATGTGTCTTTTCCGGCCGACCCTCCTCCCGCAGAGTGCTTTTTGCCAGGAGTTATTGATAAAAACAGCCCACCCCGATGAGAGGTGGGCTGTTGGTTTTTTAACAACAGTGTTTTCTATTTCAACCCAAAATTGTCGACTATCCATCTGTCATCATCGAACACCAAAGTTACCTCGAACCTACTG
The DNA here is from genome assembly GCA_002293425.1 of Alistipes sp. UBA940. Lineage (GTDB taxonomy): Bacteria > Bacteroidota > Bacteroidia > Bacteroidales > Rikenellaceae > UBA940. Next base: position 16,619 of record DBDE01000043.1, read on the forward strand.
TTATTCAACCGTTCATCGACCTTCGACGTAACATCGAAGAACAATAAAGCCAACTGTCCGTCGTGAATTTGCGACTCCTCGGCATTGTAGGTCGTTTTAATATTTAGACCCTTTATCATGTCCGCATACTCTTCGTTAGTCTGGTCGATGTGGTACTGTGCATTGTTTCCACACATCTCCCTTGCCTTGTCGAAATCGCCACTGTAATACGCATCGGCAAACTTTTGCGCCACCGCCACGGGGTCGTTGCTGTTTACGCCGCCTGCTCCGCACGCAGCCATCATCGCCGCAACAAAAATGTAAATCAGTTTTTTCATGGTTATTCCGTTTTAGTGAATTTTAATGCAGAAGTTATCGCGTAAACCCCGTCAGTATAGGTTTCTCCGCCATCGCTGTGCTGTACCACAACCACTCCGGGTCCATACTGTATCGCAAACTTGTTGTAATCGAAGATAGCACTGTCGGGAGGAGAGGAAACGGGAGTATCCGATGCCAGAATGCTGTCGATGTATTTACCGGAGGGATCGAAACTGACAAGGTATCCGTAGAAAATACCCGACGACTTCGGTTCGTCTTTCGCGGCGAAAATAAGTTCTATCGTCCCTCTATCCGATTCATACAGTATCTTCCCCTGAGCGACCATTCCGATAGGCACGGTTCTCAGGTAGGGATTTTTTGCGGTCGACAGGGCTACTTTTTTCGCCTCGCTTATCGGGTGTTTTGCGAATGCGGCCTTGAGTTCCGAATAGTGGGTCAAGCCCTCTGTTCTTGGGTTGTAGGATACAAATTCATCGAACATGGGTAGATTTTGCAACTTGTATCCTTGCGGCCATTCGAGCTTAATGTTGCTGTTTTGCGCGGAGCAGATGCCTGTCGCTAAAAACATAGCGATTAAGATAAAAAGATTTTTTTTCATGGTTTTAAGGTATTAAGGTTAAACATTATGGTGATAGGATCAGAATACCGAGCGTTGGAACAGCACAACGACTTCTCCGTTCGGCCGAACCAAGCCGCTGTAATGCTTGTCGCTGTCGGTCATGCGTATTTCGAAACGAGCCATCCCGTTCTCGTCAAACGGGACTTTTTGCCCGATCACCAGATATTCGTCCAACTGATACTTCTCCTTGTCGTCCGGCACACTATGATTTAGGTGATAATCGACATACAACTTGCCGCCATATTTCACAGCCACACAACCATCCTCAAAGTTAGTGATCAATTTCAGGTCGGGACTCAACAGTTCACGTGCATCCCTATGCGTATCCCTTCCATAAAAGTACCACACACCGTCATCATATCGGTCCCATCCGCTCTTGATGTTCTCCTTCACAATTTGTCCCGTTTTGTCGATAATGGCATAAGGAGCAGCACCCTCCATCTTCCGCACCATCGCATATCCATTTATAAAATCACTCGGCTTATTTGAGAATTGATAGGGAATAACAACTTTTCCGGTCGTATCGATAAATCCCCACTTGCCGTCTTTTTGGGTCAACGCAAGGCTGTCGCTAAACTCCCTGGCCTCCTTAAACTGTCCCGGGATTACTGTTTTACCTGCTTTGTCGATGTAACCCCACTTGGAGTCCCATACATCCGCGTCTGTTCTGTTGATCACATTGAAATCTTCAAGCCTCAATCCGTCGCTGAACCGAGGAGTCTCTTTCAACATACTGATTGTGCCTGTATAACCGCTCGAAGTCCATACTATTTTTCCTTCGGTGTTTACGAATGCCTGACGGAATATCCACGCACGCGCACCCCAACCGTGTTTGTTCACATCGCGATTTTGTCGGATGCTCACCAACGCAACTCCATCTTCGTTGAAATGGGGTACTGCTGCACAAACACCCGGAAGAAGGGTTCGTTTCCCCGTCCTGTCAATCAGATATACAGCCGCGCCATTGCCGTAATACATCTCCTCGAAACCCGGCTTCGATTTGTAGGCCGTATAGAGCGCAACTCCACCCGGGCCCATCGGAACTGGGGAAACAAAATCGTTTATACGCTCTCCCGTCAGCGCATTGATCCCCACCCACTGCTCGTTATCGATCTCCATCCAGAACTCGTCGTTGTAAACAGAGGAGAATTTAACCGCCCATGGGTCTTTGGAGACTGTAACGGCAGGTGTGTTGGCGTTCCAACTCGGCGAAATAGGTTTTTTGTCACGAAATATCGCAGCCGAAAATCGGGTGCCCTCGGGATACTCGCTCCATTTGGCGGCATCGAATACATCCACTGTGGTTCCCTTTTTTTGCGCCGAAGTCGAGGTCGATTGCTGTTGTCCCTGCTGTTCTTCGCCGACAACGCTTTCGAGAGCTTTATCGACCGAGTCGAGGGCTTTTCCGATCTTTTCCAGCCACTTCTGTGCGTGGCTCGGCGTCGCACATAACAGCACAAACGCCAAAAGAATAGTGATCTTTTTCATAACAAAATCTTTAGTCTAATTCTGGACCTACACAACAAAATTTGCCAGCATTGCCTGATTTTCCTCCACCTCACGACGGAGCTTCGGGAGTTTGAAAATATTGACAATCAGCAAAATAGGCGACGCAACCACTGCAAAAGCGGTCGCCAAAGCCAACTTAACCAAAAAACGGATCAACGACATAAACAGCCCCGAACCCGCACCGTATTTAATGTCGGAAAAGTTATCATTGATATTATTGTGTAACCTCTCCTCTTTGGTCGACCTGAGCATTTTCCATGTCGTGGGAAATCCGCCTGCCGCAGCCAATATCACCGCTCCCTCCACAGAACCGCTACCCAAAACCACTCCTGCACCGATAAGGGCGATGCCGCCGAAAATAACCTTGGCCAAGGTCTTTTTTTGTTGCGAAAGACCATACTGGATCTCATCCACTGTTCGCTGCCGATTACAATCTCTACACAAAGGCATACTGCCGTCCATAGACCATTCGGAAATGCTTGCACAATCGGCACAGATTCCCACTCTGCAAATTGCACATTGTGCAATTGCGGCTGTTTGAGGATGCTTGGAACAATTCATAATCTTAAAAAAGTTTGGTTTTTTGCCTTCGTGTCCCGTCGTCGGCCGGATTAATTGGTTGTTTTACTGAAAATTCACCTCGCATGAGGGCACAAAAAAACGTGGGACATTACTTCATTATCTGCACTGAGGCCTTAGACTGCCTGGCAACAAGATTGCGAGTAAAGCCCACGCCGTTTGACGTGGACGCTCACCATTCTCCTTGTTGCCGTTTGAAATTGTCTAAGTTTCAGTGCAAGCGAAAAGCGTACGTTATTATGTGTTTTTTGTTCTTTTTTCTACCGTTTTATCATAGGCATATCTGTTATCGAATTTCTACAAATATACAAAAAAAATTATTTCTCCACAAAAACCTCCATTATCCCCAGCACGTCGCCGTTGCGGATGAGCATCAGCTTATCCCCGTCGATGGTGTACGCATCCACATCGCGCAACATCTGCAAAAACTCCGTCTCGCGATTCTCCCCGAGGCACATCATCCGCGTCGAAACCAAATCGTCCGTCACATCCAACGACATATCCGCCGTCGTGAAAGTGCCCGTAAAGCGATTGCAAGCCCCGATCCCCGCCACCCGACCATCGTCGGCAAAGGTCACCCGATAGTTCTCCGACTCGACCGAAGTGCCATTCAACTGCGTCAGGTGCCACTCTGTACCCCGAAACGGCACAGTGGAGCGATTTTTGCGGCACCCGCAACACGCCGTCAAACTCAATGTCAACAATGCAATAAGTAAAGTTTTCATAGGATTTTTTTATCTTTGTATTCACAATAACTATGCAAAACTACACAAAAAACTGGAAAACCAACACGGCACTCTTCCTCACCTCGCAGACGCTGTCGTTGCTGGGCACAATGATCGTCCAATACGCCATTATGTGGCACCTGGTGCTCGAAACGGGCTCGGGTCGGATGATGACCCTCTACATCATCGTCGGGGTGTTGCCCACCTTTTTCAGCTCCATTTTCGGGGGTGTGCTGGCGGACAGGTACAACAAAAAGTGGCTTATCAACCTCTCCGACGGCACCGTCGGGCTGGTGAGCTTGCTGTTTGCTATGTTTCTGTTCTCGGGCCACCAGAGCATAGCTTTGCTGTTGGTCGCGGCGGGGTTGCGCGCGCTCGGACAGGGTGTTCAGCAACCGACGGTGAATGCGCTTGTTCCGACCATCGTGCCGGAGGATAAGTTGCTGAAAATCAATGGGTTGAACAGCAGCATCCAGTCGATGATATACATCGTTTCTCCCGTCGTTGCCGCGTCGTTGATGGCCGTTGTTCCGCTGTGGAGCCTGTTTTTGGTCGATGTGGTGACGGCGTTGGGGGCTATCGCGATATTGACCTTTCTGGTGAAGGTGCCGCACGTGCGGAGCGAATCGGCGAACCACTATTTTCGCGACCTGGTTGAGGGTTTGCGCTATATCCGTTCGCAACCCTATTTGGTGGCGTTGATCGTGTTGACGGTGGTCTTTTTCGTGGCCATTTCTCCGGCGGCGGGGTTGTCGCCGTTGCAGATAACGCGCGATTTCGGGTCGGAGTTGTGGCGGTTGTCGGCCATCGAGATGGTTTGGGCGGGAGGAATGGTTGTGGGAGGCTTTTTGGTTGGGTGGTGGAGCTTTCGGCGACGCGAGGTTTCGATCGGGTTGGCGACTGTGGTGATGGGGGTGATGATTTGCTCGCTCGGTTTTTGGGAGCATTTCGGGTTTTATTTGGCCTCGATGGGTTTGGCGGGGATAGCCCAGATTTACAACAATGCTCCCACGACGACGCTTGTTCAGGAGCGGGTTCCGGCGGAGTTTTTGGGGCGTGTGATGTCGGTTTTCACTATGATACAGGCCTTTGCGATGCCGGTGGGGATAATGTTTTTCGGTCCTTTGGCGGACGATATCTCGATCGACTATTTGATGATCGGTTCGGGCATCGCGATCGTTGCTGCGGGGGCGGTGTATCTTGTGTGTAAAAAATAATTTTGGTCGGGGTACCAGGATTCGAACCTGGGACCCCCTGCTCCCAAAGCAGGTGCGCTAACCGGACTGCGCTACACCCCGAAATAACCAATCTCACCCCCCAAAAAACCGAATCCGACCACACTCAACGGTGCAAATTGGAGTGCAAAAGTAAACAATTATTCACAAAAGTTTCCTACCTTTACAAAAAATTTATCCCACTATGAAGAAGACCGCTTTGTTTTTTGCTTTTGTTTTCGTTTCGTTTTCCATTTTTGGGCAAGGTTATACGTTTACGGATGTTAAGACCGTGCCGACCACAAGTGTCAAGAATCAGGCTTCGAGCGGCACGTGTTGGAGCTTTTCGGCGCTGGCGTTCCTGGAAAGTGAGATTTTGATCGCCGGTGGCGAAGAGCACGATCTGTCCGCCATGTTCGTTGTCCGGCATGCGTATCACGACAGGGCGGTGAAATATGTGAGGATGCACGGCACGTCGAACCTGGCTGGCGGTGCGGCGGCCGAGGATGTGTTCATCTGTTGGCGCAAGCACGGTATTGTGCCCATGGAGGTGTACGGGGGGTTGAATTATGGGCAGGAGTTGCACCGGCACGGAGAGTTGGACGCGGTGGTGAAGGGTTATTGCGACGCGGTGATCAAAAACCCGAACCGCAAGCTCTCCACGGCGTGGCTGGCGGGTTTGGACGCCATTCTGGACGCGTATTTGGGTGAGTTGCCAACCACCTTTACCTATCGGGGGAAGGAGTATACGCCGCGGAGTTTTGCCGACGCGTTGCCCGTCGATCTGGACGATTATGTGAGCCTTACGTCGTTCACGCACCATCCTTTTTATACAAGTTTTATCGTCGAGGTGCCGGACAACACCGTTTGGGGCGAGGCGTTCAATGTGCCGCTGGGTGAGATGATGAGTGTGATGGAGGGTGCTATCGACAAGGGTCACCCGGTGTTGTGGGCAAGCGACGTCAGCGAGGCGGGATTCGCCTGGAGGAAGGGTCTGGCCGTTGTGCCCGATGTTGATTTGCAGCGGATGGATGATTCGGAGCAGGCGCGCTGGGTGGCGATGACCCAGGCCGAAAAGGATGCCGAGTTACATAAGTTGGAGGCTCCCGGTCGCGAAAAGACCATCACCCAGGAGATGCGTCAGGAGGCGTTCGACAACNNCGGACTGCGCTACACCCCGAACTTTCAGGACGCAAAGGTAAACAATTTTTTCAGAACAAACTATTTTCCTCCACCCCGCGGCTCAGGCCGAGGTGGTTGTAGGCAAGTTCGGTGGCTTCGCGGCCGCGCGGTGTGCGCTTCACAAAGCCCTCCTTTATCAGGAACGGTTCGTACACCTCTTCTATCGTGCCCGCCTCCTCGCCCACCGCCGTGGCAATGGTGGTGAGCCCCACCGGCCCGCCTTTGAACTTCTGGATGATGGCGCTCAAAATACGGTTATCCATCGTGTCCAACCCCCGAGCATCTATGTTCAACGCCCCCAGAGCCACCCGTGTGATGCCCAGGTCGATGTGTCCCCGCCCCTTCACCATCGCAAAATCGCGCACACGCCTCAGCAACGAGTTGGCTATGCGGGGCGTTCCGCGACTGCGGAGCGCAATTTCGGTGGCGGCATCGTCGTCGATGCCTATATCCAGAATCCCCGCCGAACGCCGCACGATGCCGGCCAAAACCTCGCCGTCATAGTACTCCAAGTGGCATTGGATCCCGAACCGCGCCCTGAGAGGCGAAGTCAGAAGACCGCTCCGCGTCGTGGCACCGATGAGGGTAAAGGGGTTCAGCTCTATCTGAATAGACCTCGCCGAAGGTCCCTTATCCAGAACTATATCTATCTTATAGTCCTCCATTGCGGAGTAGAGATACTCCTCGATGATGGGGCTCAGCCGATGGATCTCGTCGATAAACAGCACGTCGCCCTTGCCCAGATTGGTCAGCAGTCCCGCCAGATCGCCTGGTTTGTCGAGCACCGGCCCCGAGGTGACGCGCATCGTGGCCCCCATTTCGTTAGCCACAATGTTGGCAAGCGTGGTTTTGCCCAGACCCGGAGGACCGTGGAGCAGCAGGTGGTCCAACGATTCGCCCCGCATAAGCGCGGCACGGATGAAGACCCTCAGGTTGTCAACGGTCTTGTCCTGCCCGTTGAATGCGCCGAGTTCCTGCGGCCGAATGGTGTTTTCGAAATCCAGATCGTGTTCCATAATCTCACAAAATTACAAAAAATATTGTAATTTTGTGTCGCTATGAATTCAAACTCTCGTTACGGGCTGCGGGGCGCCTCTTCGGACAAGGAGGATGTCCACGCGGCTATCAAAAATGTCGATAAGGGGCTGTTTCCACGCGCTTTTTGCAAGATAATTCCCGACACGTTGACCGGTTCTGACGACCATTGCGTGGTGATGCACGCCGACGGAGCGGGCACAAAATCGTCGCTGGCCTATGCTTATTGGCGCGAGACGGGCGATCTGTCAGTTTGGCGCGGCATTGCGCAGGACGCGGTGGTGATGAACACGGATGATCTGTTGTGTGTCGGGGCGGTGGACAATATTTTGCTTTCGTCCACCATCGGAAGGAACAAGCGACTGATCCCGGGCGAGGTGATAGCCGAAATCATTCGCGGCACGGAGGAGTTTCTGGCCACGATGCGCTCTTTGGGCGTCAATATCATCTCCACGGGGGGCGAGACGGCCGATGTGGGCGATTTGGTGCGCACGGTTATTGTCGACAGCACCGTCACGGCACGAATGCGGCGGGCGGATGTGGTGGATAATTCCAATATTAAAGAGGGAGATTTGATTGTCGGTCTGGCCTCGTTCGGACAGGCGACTTACGAGGATGAGTATAATGGCGGAATGGGATCGAACGGGTTGACATCGGCTCGGCACGACGTTTTTGCGCACTATTTGGCCGATAAGTATCCCGAAACCTACGATACCGCCATTCCTGAGGAGTTGGTTTATTCGGGTGGGTGCTTGTTGACGGATGTTGGAAAACTTGTCCTCTCCCCCACCCGAACTTACGCTCCGATAATCGTTCGGGCGTTGAAGGAGTGTCGTGCGGCTATCGACGGAATGGTGCATTGCAGCGGCGGCGGGCAGACCAAGGTACTCCATTTTGTCGACAATTTACATATTATTAAAGACAACTTGTTCCCTGTTCCGCCGCTGTTCAGGTTGATTCGAGAGCAGAGCGGTACGCCGATGGAGGAGATGTTCAAGGTGTTCAATATGGGGCACCGGATGGAGCTTTATGTTTCGTCGCGAGCGGCGGCCGAGGAGATAATCGCTATTTCGCGCTCATTCGGCGTCGATGCGCAGGTTGTCGGGCGGGTGGAGAGCGGTTCGGGGCTGACGATTCGCCACGAGGGCGAGGAGTACAACTATGGTATGGTGTGATTTTTGTGTAATTCCGAATACATTATGAGCAGGATCAAATGTTTAGGCATTCTCACTTCGGGCGGCGATTCGCCCGGAATGAATGCGGCGATAAGGGCCGTGACGCGAACGGCAATATACAATGGCCTCAAAGTGAAGGGCATTATGAGGGGCTACAAGGGGCTGATCGACGACGAGATCGTCGATTTCAAGACCAACAACGTCTCCAACATCGTTCAGCAGGGCGGCACCATTCTGAAAACTGCGCGCAGCAAGGAGTTCGAGAGCAAGGAGGGTCGTAAGAAGGCGCACGAGGTGATGCTGAGGCACAAGATGGACGCGCTGGTGATAATCGGCGGCGACGGTTCGCTGACGGGTGCGCGGATTTTTGCCGCCGAGTACGACATCCCCATCGTGGGGCTTCCGGGAACTATCGACAACGACCTGTACGGCACCGACACCACCATTGGGTACGATACTGCGCTAAATACCGTGATGTGGGCGGTGGACAGGTTGCGGGATACGGCATCGAGTCACGAGCGGTTGTTTTTCGTGGAGGTGATGGGGCGCAATGCGGGCTTTTTGGCGTTGAACGGGGCGTTGGCGACGGGTGCCGAGGCGGCCATCATTCCCGAGATCGCCACCGAAGTCGACCAGCTGGCCGAGCTGATCGAGAACGGGTTTCGGAAGGACAAGAACTCCAGCATCGTTTTGGTGGCGGAGAGCGAGGTGACGGGGGGTGCGATGGGAATGGCGGCGCGGGTGAAGAAGGAGTATCCGCAGTTCGACAGCCGCGTGACGATTTTGGGGCATATCCAGCGGGGTGGTTCGCCGACGGCCAACGACCGCATTTTGGCTTCGCGGATGGGTCGTGAGGCGGTGGAGGCTTTGATCGACGGCCAGCGCAATGTGATGATCGGGATAGATAATGACGAGTTGGTTCACGTTCCGTTTTCGCAGGCTATTCGCGACGATAAGCCCATCGACCGCGCGTTGCTCAAAACGGTGAAGATACTCTCGATTTAACTTAATTGAGAGTGGAGAGTTGAGAATTAGCGTCGCGTAGCTTGGGCGTTGCGTAG
>DBDE01000043.1:26115-120031 GCA_002293425.1 Alistipes sp. UBA940
GAATGCACCGGACGGAGAAACGAGCGGTCTTATAGCTACTGTTATCCGGGTAGACGTTCGTGCTGTAGAAGGTCAGGCTGTAGGCGTAGGAGGTATTGGATGGGTACTGCGTAGCAGACCAGTAATACCCGAGCGTGCTCTGATCGGAGCCGCCATTGTAGCCTGAAGCTGAGAAGAAGAGGGTGGAGCGTCATTTCCGGCGCAGGGCATTCATAGCCCCCTTAGCACCCATCCCGACCACCGACTTCATCATCTTGCGGCTCTGCTCGAACTGCTTGATCAGTCGATTGACATCCTCGGTCGAGTTGCCACTGCCGCGGGCTATCCGCTCGCGCCGCGAAGCATTGAGCGACGCAGGATTCTCGCGCTCAAACGGCGTCATCGAACCGATTATGGCCTCGGTCTGCTTAAAAATGTCGTCCGAAATCTCGACATCACGCATCGCCTTACCCACCCCCGGGATCATCGACATCAAATCCTTCATATTGCCCATCCGCTTCACCTGGGCTATCTGGTCGAGAAAATCGTTGAAGTCGAACTGGTCTTTGTAAAGTTTCTTGCGCGTCCGTCGCGCCTCCACCTCGTCGTACTGCTCCTGAGCGCGCTCCACCAGCGACACCACGTCGCCCATCCCCAAAATGCGGTCGGCCATTCGCTCGGGATGGAACACCTGTAAGGCGTCCATCTTTTCGCCCGCCGAAATGAATTTCAAGGGTTTATTGACCACCGAGCGAATGGAGATAGCCGCCCCGCCGCGGGTGTCGCCGTCCAATTTGGTGAGCACGACCCCGTCGAAATCCAGCCGGTCATTGAACTCGCGCGCGGTGTTGACGGCATCCTGGCCCGTCATCGAGTCGACCACAAAGAGCGTCTCCGAGGGTTTAACGGCATTTTTGATCGCCGCAATCTCGTTCATCATCGCCTCGTCGACCGCCAAACGACCCGCCGTGTCGATTATGACGGTGTTTATCGACTTCGAGCGGGCATATTTAATCCCATTCTCAGCAATCTGCACCGGGTCCTTCGTCTCCTCCGAATAGACCTCCACCCCGACCCCTTCGCCGAGGATCTTCAACTGCTCGATAGCCGCCGGACGGTACACGTCGCCCGCCACAAGCAGCACCTGCCGCCCTTTTTTCTTTATCATCGCGGCCAGCTTGCCCGAAAAGGTGGTCTTGCCCGAGCCCTGCAAACCCGCAATAAGCACGACCGCAGGATTGCCCGTCAGGTTAATATCCACCGCCTGGCCGCCCATCAGAACGGCCAACTCGTCGCGAACGATCTTGGTGAGCATCTGCCCTGGCTTCACGGCCGTCAGCACATTCTCGCCCAGGGCCTTTTGCTTCACCGTGTCGACAAAGGTCTTGGCAATCTTGTAGTTCACGTCGGCATCGACCAGCGCGCGCCGTATCTCTTTGAGGGTCTCGGCAATGTTGATCTCGGTGATGCGACCCTCGCCCTTCAACACCTTGAAGGAGCGTTCCAGTTTATCTGTTAAATTCTCAAACATATATACTCAATTACGAATTACGAGTTAGCCACCGGCTATGCAACGTAAAAATCAACAACTGCAAAGATAGAGAAAATCACGCTCGCCGCACCATTCACCCAGTCGAATGGCAACCGCAGGCGCGTGTGCTGCAAAATCAAAAGGGCCAAAAACACTCCCGCACCCACCCAATAAACCGTCCCGCGAGCCGTGTACAACCCGAACATCACGACACAATAAGCCGTCAAAACGTGAAGCAACACACTCACGACCTGCGCCCCGCGATCGCCCAGGCGCGCCGGAACCGAGTGCAGCCCATTAGCGCGGTCGAACTCGCGATCGGCACGCGCATAGAGAATATCGAACCCCGCAACCCACGTCATCACCCCCGCACCGAGCACCAAAATTGCCAATCCCACCGAGCCCGTAACAGCCATATACGCCCCCACCGGAGCCATAGCCAGCCCCACGCCCAGCACCACGTGGCTCCACGCCGTGAACCGCTTGGTGTAGCTGTAGCCCAAAATGACAAACAGCGCGACCGGAGCCAAAACCGCCGTCGAAAAGTTGATAAAACAAGCACAAAGCACAAAAAGCGCGGCATTGACCGCCACAAACCACCGCGCCGCACGCACCGTCACTATCCCCCGCGGTATCTCGCGCCGCAAAGTGCGCGGATTAGCCCCGTCCACATCCCTATCCACCAACCGGTTGAACCCCATAGCGGCATTGCGCGCAAAAACCATTGCGGCCACCATCAGCAAAAGCACCCGCCAATCGAAAACCCCGCCCCCGAACCGCAACGCATAAACATAGCCCACCGCGGCAAACGGTAGCGCGAAAACGGTGTGCCCGAAGCGCACCAATCTGAAAAACTTGCCAATCATAAGCCGCGAAGTTACTAAAAATTTGCGTACTTTTGCGAAATGAAAAATATTCGCAATTTCTGCATCATTGCACATATAGACCACGGGAAGAGTACTCTGGCGGACAGGCTGTTGGACGAGACGAAGACTATTTCGGAGCGGGAGAAGCAAGCGCAGGTGCTCGACGATATGGAACTCGAGCGCGAGAAAGGCATAACGATCAAGTCCCACGCCATTCAGATGGACTATGGCGAGTACACCCTCAATTTGATAGACACCCCGGGCCACGTCGACTTTTCGTACGAGGTTTCGCGCGCCATCGCTTCGTGCGAGGGGGCGTTGCTGGTGGTCGACGCCACGCAGGGCATTCAGGCGCAAACCATTTCGAACCTCTATCTGGCCCTCGGTAACGATTTGGAGATTATTCCGGTGGTGAACAAGATAGATATGGAGGCGGCGATGACCGACGAGGTGAAGGACCAGATAGTCGACCTGCTGGGGTGCGACAGGGACGATATTCTGGAAGTATCTGCCAAAACGGGACAAGGAGTAAAGGATGTGCTGGAAGCGATTGTGGCGCGCATTCCGGCTCCGAAAGGGGACGAAAATGCACCTTTGCAGGCGTTGATTTTCGACAGCGTTTTCAACTCTTTTCGCGGGATCATCGCCTATTTCCGGATCGTCAACGGCACTCTGCGCAAAGGCGACAGAGTTAAGTTTTTCAGCACCGGAAGCGAGTACGACGCCGACGAGATAGGGGTGCTGAAGCTCAAGCCGGCACCGCGGGACGAGCTGCGGGCAGGCGACGTGGGCTACATCATTTCGGGCATCAAAAACTCGGTCGACGTGAAGGTGGGTGACACCATAACCCACGTTGCGAGGCCGTGCAGCGAGGCTATTGCGGGATTCGAGGATGTCAAGCCGATGGTCTTTGCGGGGGTCTATCCGGTGGAGACCGACGAGTATGAAGATTTGCGCGCTTCGTTGGAAAAGCTCAAGCTGAACGACGCCTCGCTGACGTTCGAGCCCGAGAGTTCGCTCGCTTTGGGCTTTGGGTTCAGGTGCGGTTTTTTGGGGTTATTGCATTTGGAGATAATTCAGGAGCGGCTCTATCGCGAGTTCGATATGGACGTCATCACCACCGTGCCCAACGTTTCGTATCGCATCACGACGACCAAAGGACAGGTGCTGGATGTGCACAATCCGAGCGGACTGCCCGAGCCGAACTATATCGAAAAGATAGAGGAACCCTATATTCTGGCGCAAATTATCACCAAGACCGACTATCTGGGCAACGTCATAAAACTGTGTATGGACAAGCGGGGGGTGATGGTCAACCAGACTTTTCTGACGCAGGAGCGGGTGGAGATAAACTTCGAGATGCCGCTGAGTGAAATTGTGTTCGATTTCTACGATAAGTTGAAGAGCATTTCGCGCGGTTATGCCTCGTTCGATTATCACCGGACGGACTATAAGGCGTCGAAGTTGGCCAAGCTCGACATTTTGCTGAACGGCGAGCCGGTGGATGCTTTGAGTTCGCTGATCTATGTCGACCACGCGTACGATTTCGGCCGTAAAATGTGCGAAAAGCTCAAAGAGTTGATACCGCGCCAGCAGTTCGACGTGGCGATTCAAGCGGCCATCGGGGCGAAGATAATTGCCCGCGAAACGGTGAAGGCGGTGAGAAAAGATGTGACGGCAAAGTGTTACGGGGGCGACATAACCCGCAAGCGCAAGTTGCTCGAAAAGCAAAAGAAGGGCAAGAAGCGGATGCGCCAGGTGGGCAATGTGGAGGTTCCGCAGGAAGCATTTTTGGCCGTGTTGAAGATGGATTAAAATATAATTAGAGTATAAACGCTTTTCTTCAAACGAACTCACGACCGTTGATTTTCAACGGGTTCAGTAAAAGAAAAGGTTGTCTACTCGAAGATGGCTTTGGCATTTCACGTGCCGAGGCTACTTCGGGCGTGGGGCAGTCTTTCTTTTGCTGGGCTCGTGAGGCCTGTTTGTTGGGGACTGCTTCCACGTCCATTTTTCGAAAGACGAAAATGGATTTCAAACTCGTGTCGGAATACCGGCCGACGGGCGATCAACCCGAGGCTATCGAGCAGTTGGTTTCTGCCATAAAAAGCGGAAGTCAGCACAGTACCCTATTGGGTGTGACGGGCTCGGGCAAGACCTTCACGGTGGCTAATGTGGTCGCTCGGCTCAATCGCCCGACCATTGTCCTCAGTCATAATAAAACTCTGGCCGCTCAGCTCTACACCGAATTTAAGGGTTTCTTCCCCGAAAATGCGGTCGAGTATTTCGTGTCGTACTATGACTATTATCAGCCCGAAGCCTATCTGCCCACCAGCGATACCTATATAGAGAAGGACCTGCAAATCAACGACGAGATCGACAAAATGCGCCTGCGTGCCACGGCCAGCCTGATGTCGGGACGCAGGGACGTTATAGTGGTCGCTTCCGTGAGCTGTATTTACGGCATCGGCAATCCGGAGGATTTCGAGGCCAACATAGTCGAGCTGCGGGTTGGAGACGTGGTGCCGAGGAAGAAGCTGTTGTACAATCTGGTCGATATTCTTTATACCCGAACGGAGAAAGATTTGACCCCTGCCACTTTTCGGGTGACGGGCGAGGCTATCGACGTGATGATGGCGTTCGGTGAGATGGCTGTCAGGCTCGATTTTTTCGACGACGAGTTGGAGGCCATCTATCGCATCGACCCCGCGACTGGAGAGCGGTTAGAGAAGCTGGACAGCGTTCGTGTGTCGCCCGCCAATCTGTTCGTCACCACCAAGGAAAAGACCCAAAGCGCGATAAAGCAGATCCAGCTGGACCTCGGCGAGCAGATAGCTTTCTTCGAGTCGCAGGGCAAGATGATGGAGGCGCAACGGCTCAAACAGCGCACCGAGTTCGACCTCGAAATGATAAAGGAGCTGGGCTATTGTTCGGGCATCGAGAACTATTCGCGCTATTTCGACGGTCGCCAGCCCGGGGTTCCGCCGTTTTGCCTGCTCAACTATTTTCCGAAGGATTATTTGATGGTTGTGGACGAGAGCCACGTGACGTTGCCGCAGGTGAGGGCGATGTATGGCGGCGACAGGGCGCGCAAGGAGAACCTGGTGGAGTATGGTTTTCGGCTTCCGGCGGCGCGCGACAACCGGCCGCTGAAGTTCGACGAGTTTGAGCGCATTGCCGGAACATCCATCTATGTCAGTGCCACGCCGGCCGACTATGAGCTCATCAAATCCGAGGGCGTCGTCGTGGAGCAGGTGGTGAGGCCGACGGGCGTGGTCGACCCGCCCATTCAGGTGCGCACGACCGACAACCAGATAGACAATCTGATCGAGGAGATACAGTTGCGGGCCGAGAAGGGCGAGAAAGTTCTGGTCGCCACCCTCACCAAGCGGATGGCCGAGGAGCTGTCGAAATATTTCGACCGGATAGGCATCCGTAACCGCTATATCCACTCGGAGGTGGAGACGCTCGACAGGATACGCATTCTCGAAGAGCTCAGGGCCGATGTTTTCGATGTGTTGATCGGGGTGAACCTGCTTCGCGAGGGGTTGGACCTGCCGGAGGTGTCGCTGGTGGCGGTGATGGATGCCGACAAGGAGGGCTTTCTGCGCAACACGCGCTCCATAACCCAGATTGCGGGTCGTGCGGCGCGTCACGCGGGCGGCACGGTGATACTCTATGCCGAGCGGCGCACCGACTCGATCCGCGAAGCCATTTCGGAGAGCAACCGTCGGCGCGAGAAGCAGATCGCCTACAATATGCGCAACCGGATAGTGCCTCAGGCGGCGGTGAAACGCTCCTCTTCGGGCGATTTTGTCTACGACTTTTCGGGCGGCGAGCAGGTGCGTGTCGCGGCCGACGTGGGGATGGAGTATGGCTCGACGGGCGAGTTGGAGAAGGCTGTTGCCGCCGCCCGTCAGGAGATGGAAAAGGCGGCTAAGGAGCTCGACTTCGCGGCTGCCGCCCGCCATCGCAACCGAATGTACGAGTTGCAGGAAAAGCTGGGGAAATAATGATTGATTTTTTGACCGGACTTGTGGATTGCTTCTACGTTGCGCCGTTGCGAAAGGTTTTGTCGCGCCGCACGTTCCGCTATTTGGCGTGCGGAGGCATCAATTGGGTGGTGAGCACGGCGGTCTATTGGGTGGCGTTCAATGTGTTGTTTGCCAAGAGCAATCTGGATTTGGGGTGGTCGATAGTCGTCTCGCCCTACATCGCAGCGTTGGGCGTTTCGCTTCCGGTGTCGTTCGCGTTGGGCTTTTGGATGCAGAAGAACATCAGCTTCCGTTCGTCGCCGTTGCGCGACGGGGTGCAGTTGTGGCGATATTTTCTGGCGGCATTGGTTGCGCTGGTCATCACATACGGGCTGGAAAAACTGTTCGTCGAGGTGTGGCACATCTACCCCACGGTGGCATTTATGGTAATATATCTCATCACTGCCGCGACGGGTTTCGTTATCCAGAAATATTTCACATTCAGGGGTTCGGAATAGGGTCGATTTTTTTCACCTCTATGCCTATTCGGGCGAGCAGTTTTATTCCGTCGTCGGAGTGGTAACTGTCCTGATAGACCACGCGGCGGATTCCGGCCTGGATGATGAGCTTTGAGCACTCCAGGCAGGGCGATGCGGTGATGTAGAGCGTGGCCCCGTTGCAGTTGTTGGCACTTTTGGCGACTTTGGTTATGGCGTTGGCTTCGGCGTGCAGAACGTAGGGCTTGGTTTTGCCGGTCTCGTCTTCGCAGATGTTTTCGAAGCCGCTGGGGGTGCCGTTGTAGCCGTCGGAGATTATCATTTTGTCCTTCACGATGAGCGCGCCCACCTGACGGCGAACGCAATAAGAGTTCTCGGCCCAGATGCGCGCCATACGGATGTATCGAATGTCGAGTTGATGCTGTTTGTTCTCTTCGTAATTCATTTCTTCGATGTTGTTATGATGAAGTCCTTTAAGTAGAAGGGCTCAAAGTAAGCCACATCCTCGAAATTGCCAGCCATAAAAGCCTGTTCGGCCAGCCTCGCCATTCCTCTTGCCGATGCCCGAACGTCCACGAACTTCGCCCACGGCAGCACCTCTCGACACTTCTCGGCCCCGTCGCCGAAGATGTAGACATCCGCGCCTCGGTACTCCGCAAAACCCTCCTCGGTGATGATTTTGGCCTCCACCTCGGTCACCGCCCGCCCCGCTCCGTCGAACACCTGGCAGTAGACCTCCATCCGGCGCGCGTCGATCATTGGGATGAACATTTTTTCGTCTCCCCCCGCCCCCCCCGCGGGGGAGACGATGGCTTGCAAGCAAGCCAAAGAGTTGATCCCTATCAACGGAATACCCAGCCCATAGCACAGCCCCTTGGCCAGCGAAACCCCGATGCGCAGACCGGTGTACGACCCGGGGCCCTTGCTCACCGCAACGGCGCTCAGCTCAGTGGGCGAAATACCTTCCGACGCCAAAACCTCGGCAACATACGCCGCGGCCAATCGGGCGTGGTCGCGCTGTGAACTTTCACGCAGGGCAACCGTCTCGCCCCCGCGCGCCAACCCCACCGAGCAGATGTCGGTGCCGGTCTCTATGCAAAGTATATTGCCCATAGTGTCCCGCAAAGGTAATAATTTTGTACCTTTGCGGTAGCAATGAGCGACCAGAAAAACATAAATATTCGGAATAAGCGCGCCACGTTCGACTATGAAATCATCGAAGAGTGGACGGCGGGCATCGTGCTGACCGGCACCGAGATCAAGTCTATCCGGCTTGGCAAGGCGTCGCTGGTGGACAGCTATTGCTTTTTCCAGAACGGCGAGCTGTGGGTTCGCGGGGTGAATATTTCGCTCTACCATTGGGGTTCGTACAACAACCATCAGCCCAAGCGCGACCGGAAACTGCTGTTGAACGCCAAGGAATTGCGCAAGTTGGAGCGCGCGAGCCAGGATGTGGGGCTGACAATCGTTGCGCTCAGGCTGTTTATCAACGACCGAGGCCTTGCAAAATTGGTCATCGGGCTGGCTCGCGGGCGTAAGAGTTACGACAAACGCCAGCATCTCAAAGAGAAGGACGCTAAACGTGAAATGGAACGATTATGATAGTTTCGATTATTGCTTTGGTCATCGCGGGATATCTGCTGGGGTCGATCCCGAGCGCGGTTTGGATCGGTAAGCACTTCTACGGGGTCGACATTCGCGAGCACGGGAGCCGCAATGCCGGCACGACCAATATGCTCAGGGTGCTGGGTCGTCGGGCGGCTTTGCCGGTCTTTGTCATCGACTTTTTGAAGGGCTTCGTGGCGGTTTCGCTTTCGGTTTTGGTGGCCTATTTGCCGCAGTTTTCGGCGGGGGGCGAATATGGGGTGAATGGGATATATTTGCTGAAGGTGGGGTTGGTGATTGTGGCTGTGTTGGGTCACATTTTTCCGATTTTTGCGGGCTTTAAGGGCGGAAAGGGCGTTGCGACGTTGGCTGGGGCGGTTATGGGTGTCGATCCGTCTTCGGTTTTGTTGTGTTTGGCGGTTTGGGTGGTGGTGTTGGTTATGAGCAATTATGTTTCGTTGTCGTCGATTGTTGCGGGGTGCAGTTTTCCGGTTTTCATTTTGGTTTCGCCTAAGACCAATCACGTTTTGACGCTTATTATTTTCTCTTTTGTGGTTGCGATATTGCTGGTTGTTACCCATCGCAAGAACATTTCGCGCCTCGTTGCCGGCACCGAGAACAAGATCTACATTTGGCGCAAACGACCGCCTACTTCCCGACCAACGGCTTGACCTTTTTTGCATTCAGCTCGCTGACCACTTTGCCGCCCTGTGCTTCGAGCTCTTTGCGGGCGGCTCCGGCGACTTTACCTCCTCGATGGGCTACCTGTTTGCTTTGAGCCAACGTTTCGGGACGTTCCTTTTGCGAAATTTCAGTGGTCGAAGCCTCGGCCAACATATTGAGCACCAATTCCAAATTCGTCATATTATCGCGCAAGCTCTCGGTCTTCAGGCCTTTGTGCCTTTTGTATTCACGCGTCGTCATTCCGCTCCAACCCTCGGTGATGATGTCGGTCAGCAGGGCATATTCCTGACCTTTTTTGATACCCCGCGCCTCCCACTCGTCGGTCAGTTCATTGCGTACTTCGATGGATTTGAGGCGTTGATTGATCCAACTCTCGGAGTAGCCCTTGCGATGGTAATACTCCAACAGTCGCTCGATGCCGATTTCGGGATCATCGATCTCTTCCAGCCGTTCGCGTCCCAACTGTGCCAACCATAGCTTAAACGGCTCGGCTTTGGGCGAGGGGATCGACTGGATTAGGCGAAACAGTTGCTCCACATCGGCCACGTCGGTAAGATAGTTTTTTCCATCGGCGGCAAGCAATTTCAGTTGGTGACAATTTGTCACCAACTCACTCCCCTCCTCACGTAGTCGCTGTTTCAGCTTATTCCAATACTTTCTCCCATCGACGCTGTCGGTCAGCACCCCGACCACATCGACGATGGAAATATACCACTTCTCGCCTTCCGCATCCCACACAGAGCGCACGTGGCGGTTTTCGAAGATTTGCAGTGCTGTATCTTTATTCATATTCTAAGTTCTCGTTATAATACCTCATCACGCGGTGGACGAAGGCGATGGTTTCGTCGGCGCCGCCAAAGCGGCCCGCACGAACCGACGACTGTCCGTGATACTCCTCGTGGGCCTTCAACCGCAAAAAACGCGCAACCACCGACCACGAATTGTAATTCTCGCCCTCGGCCAAAGCCAACCGACGCGCATCCAAAACGTGACCCAGACCCGAATTGTAACTCGCAAGAATTATCGACAACCGATCCCGCTCCGAAATCGCCGCAGGAAAACGCAACACCGCCGCAATCTCGTCGAGATGAGCCACACCCAGCCTCACGTTGACAATCGGATCGAACGCATCGCCCACCGAAACCCCGTGCCGCGCCGCCACCCGAGGCATCACCTGCATAAGTCCGATAGCCCCACGGCGCGATCTGGCCATCGGGTCATACTCGCTCTCGGCGCGCGTAATGGCCGAAATAAACCGCCAATCCCAGCCCGTCTGCGAGCCGATATAGCGAAAAACGTCATCGTACTTCGATGTAAGAAACGTGTCGGCAGGCCGCCAAACATCGACCCACATCGGATAATCGTCATCGGCCGGATGGGCCTCGCGCCACAGTTCCCACTCGCGCTCCAACCGCTGCTGCCGGACACAATGCCACTCTACCCACCCCACGCAAAAGCACAAGGCGAGCACGGCAACAGCCAGAGAAAATCCCCATTTAGTCATACATATTCCACGACAGTCCCAGCTTGAGGACTCGTCGGTTGGTGGGATAGTGGAGTACGCCGAAGTAGTTGCGGCTACCGAACATATCATCGTTCAGGTGCTCCATTTTGATGATTATGCGCATCCGTTTCCACTTGGCGTTGACGAACAGGTCGACCCAGGGATAGTTGCCGAGCTCTTTTTCGCGCTGGTTGTAGAATTGTCCGACGGCGGGGTTGTATCCCGGAGCATAATATTTCGTGTTGTACCGTGCATCGAAGCCAACCTGAAGCCTGAGCACATCGCGCACCACGTTGAACTCCCAGAAGTACGACAGATATATAGCCGCCATAGGCACTGGCACCACCTGCTGGTTGCCGCTCCATTGGAGCTGAACCCGATGGTTGAAATTGACGGAGGCCAGCTTGATGGGTATCTTCACATCCTCGCGGATGTACACTCCCGTGACGCTGACGGTTCCCGAATTTTGTAATGGCACGGCGTCGGGGCCATAGTATATCTTGTCGGTGAGCACGCTTTGGTTGATGCGCGCTTCCAGCCCGATGTGTGGAATTTCGAGCCCGACATTTATTCTGGTCTCCTTCTCCTTGCCGAAGCTGTTGTTCCAGATAAAGTGGTTGGTGGAGAAGTTCTCTTCCCAGAATGTCGGGTCGAGGGTCGAAAAGCTCACCCGTCCGCTCAGCGTCATCGGTTTTTGTTTCACGAATAGCCTCATAGCGGCTTCGGCACAGACCTCCATATCGCCCTCGGCGGCTCCGAACGGGTGCACCTGGCCGTGGGCTTTCCAGCTGAAATAGCGGCTCAGGTTTCCGTCCACCTGGGCGTAGAGATAGTATTCGGTCTCCTTGACGTCGCGCCCCCGCGAGCCGACGAGATATTGGTCGGGCGAGAATTGATAATAACGCCTCACATCCATCCCCACTCCGGCATCTATCGTTCCTATCGCGCCGCTCCTGTTCCACGGTTGGATTTGGACAAAAATGCGGTTCGACAGCCGTCCCTCGAACAGCGAGTCGCGCGACGCTTCGGGGTTGAAGTGCCAATTGTCATAATAGGGCGAATCGGGTTCGGTGGGCTCGGGCGGCGAGTAGATGGTGCCGTCGAACGTGTCCTCATATTTGCGTGCCCAGCGGCTGTACTCCAACGAGTGGCCCAGGAACACCGCCGGTCGGTCGGCAATGGTGAAGTCCTGTTCGGTGACGCGCCGCAGGGCCAGACCGTAGGACTGTGTGACGAAATAGGTGTTGCTCTTCACCCAATTCTTGGGGTCGGACATTCTCATCGGCAGGTCCTCGTCCTGCTCGAACTCGCCGATGTCGACCAACACATCGTCGTCCCTCACCAGTCCGCCGTTCTCGCGGTTGTACACCTTGTTGTGAATATATCCGGCGTGCAGGGTGTATCGCTTTCCGGTGTGGTTCACGCCCGCCGAAAACACTTTGTCGCGCGTGGCCTGCCAGCGATAGATGCCCCGCGTGCCGAAGCTGCGATAGTTGACATTGAAACCCGTGGAGGGGGTGATGTTCTGGGCGTGGATGACCGTAAAATCCTCCTCCTGCCGCATTCGTTGTCCCGCCCAAACGTATCCCAACTGCGAAAACGGCTTCTTGACGTTGTAGAACGGCATCGTCTCCACCGTCCGCAGATACGCCCCCCAGGCATCGGCAAACGAAGGACGGCTACTGAATTGGTCGTCGTCGAAATAGCTCAGCCAGCGGCTCGGAGCACCGTAATTACCCAGAAACGCGCTCCCCACACCGCGCCGCATAAAGGGATATTGACGCTGGAAATTGTTTTGTAACGTATCTATATGGCCCACATAAATGTGGTTGGTATAGCGGTCGATGGTCCACTCCATATTCTCCCTCACCCGCTCCTCGAAGTCGAAGTGGTACGACTCCAACGGTCGCTTCGGTCGCCGCTTCTTCACCGTATCCTGCTCCGGCACCTCGCTCCCCTCCCCGAAAAATGGTGTGTCTTCGTCCTCTTCATCCGTGGGTCGTTGCGAAGAAACACCACCCCCCCGCGAAGAACCCGAAGAGGGCTGCTGCCACGGCTGCACGGTCTGGGCACTTGCCGCCGCGAAACAAAAAACAGATATTAATATAAGGAATTTACCTCTCATTTTTTATCCTTTCAAATATATTGAGCGACGAGACGATGTAGAGCGAGATGGCGACAAATATTCCGCGCACAAAACCTTCTATGGCAATAAGGAACACGGCCATAGCGATCAAAACATACCTCGGCCAATCCTCTCTCCACTTGCCGTGGAACTTGAGCGAAAACATCGAAATGTTGGAGATCAACAACCAGCAAACAATGGCAACGACAACTAAAATAAGCTCACGACCGACCGGCACCGAGACGGCAAAAGAGCTGACCCACAACCCTCCCGCCGGAGTGGGCAAACCACGAAAATCGCCGCCGGGGTCGTCCTCGGCATTGAACCGAGCCAATCTCAACGCCGAAAAACCCGCAACAAGAAAAACCGCATACCCCAACCAATCGGGCAAAGAAAACCACGAACCGGAACTCTGGTAAAAAGTAAACATAACGACGGCGGGCGCAACCCCGAAGCTCACCACATCGGCCAGAGAGTCGAGTTGCGCGCCGATTTTCGAAAACTGTCCCGTCGCCCGAGCCACCAATCCGTCGCAAAAATCACACACCCCCGCCGCCGCAATAAGCCAAAACGAAACCGACAAATTGCCCTGAAAAGCAAAAACCACCGCCCCGCAACCCAGCAACAGATTGCACAGCGTAACCATATTGGGAAGTGTGAACACGATTTTGCAAAGGTAAAAGTTTTTTCGTAAATTTACCGTATGGAAAACAACGTCTACGTCGTCATTATGGCGGGCGGAGTGGGGTCGCGCTTCTGGCCCCTCAGCCGCGAAGCGCGTCCCAAGCAGTTTCTGGACATTCTGGGCACGGGCAAATCTTTTTTGCGCCAAACCTACGAGCGGTTCCTGCCCATCGTTCCGGCCGAAAATATTCTGGTGGTCACGGGCGAGCAGTATCGTTCGCTGGTCGAGGAGCACATTCCAGAATTGCCGCCTGACAACATTCTTGCCGAGCCCTTGGGGCGCAACACGGCTGCGTGCATCGCTTATGCGGCTTTTCGGCTTCGTGCGCGCGATCCCGAGGCGATTATGGTCGCCACTCCGGCCGACCATTTAATCACGGGCGAGAGCGAGTTCCAAAAGGCGATCATCGACAGTGTCGATTTTGCTCGCGAGCACGATGCGATTATGACCATCGGTATCACTCCGACGCGGCCCGACACGGGCTATGGCTACATCCAGGTGGGTTCCAATCTGGGCGGCGAGATTTTTAAGGCTAAAACTTTCACCGAAAAGCCCAGCGTCGAGGTGGCGCAGATGTTCATCGACAGCGGCGAGTTTTTTTGGAATTCGGGGCTTTTCGTGTGGCGCAACAGTGTCATCCTCGACGCGCTGGCGTGCCATTTGGGAGAGATTTATTCGCTTTTCGAGGGCGAGGCGCAGCATTTCGGAACGTCGACCGAGGGCGACACCGTGCGGCGCATCTACCCCGAGACGCGCAATGTGTCGATCGATATGGGGGTTATCGAGCGGGCGGAGAATGTTTATGTTCGGCGCAGTTCGTTCGGTTGGAGCGATGTGGGGACGTGGGGTGCGTTGTATGCGTTGTCGGCTTTGGACGATGAGGGCAATTCGATGCCTCGGGGAGCGAAGGCGGTGGATACACGCGGGACGTTGGTTACGGCTCCGGAGGGTAAGTTGGTTGTAGTGAGGGGGTTGGAGGATTATATTGTGGTGGACACTTCGGACATTTTGCTCGTTTGGCCCCGCGCCGACGAACAGGCCATCAAAGCCGTGGTCAACGAACTGCGCTTCGGCGGAGAGAATAGTTAAGAACTAAAAACTAAAAACCGAGCTACGTGACGCATAATTTTCCATTTTGCATTTTCAATTTTCAATTAAAAAAGCCCTCCGAAGAGGGCTTTTTTTTGTCAATTGCCTCCTCTCTTGGTGTTTATCAGCACCACCCCGTTCGCGCCGCGCACGCCATAGATCGCCGTCGAGCCCGCATCCTTCAGCACCGTGATCGAAGCCACATCCGCCGGATTGATCGACGCATTCACATCCTTAAAACTCTCCATCGGCATCCCGTCCACAACAATCAACGCCTCCACCTTGCTGTTTATCGACCCGATCCCGCGAATGATGAGCTCGTCGCCCATAAACGTCACACCCGCAACACGGCCCTGCATATACTGTTTCAGATCGGAGTAGGCGTACGAATTGTCCATCTCGACCTCCGAAACCGACGTGGTCACCTTGTCCTTCTGCTGCCGACCATAGCCCACATCGACGCTCTTCTTCTTGGTCGTGATCAGGATCACTCCGTCCTTAGCCGCGCGGCCGTACTTCTTCTTTGCCGCTTCGTCTTTCAGCACCGCGATCGACTCCACATCGCCCACATCCAGGTCGTCGATGCTCTTCACTTTGCGCCCGTCGACCACATACAGCACCTGTTCGCCCGTCTGCGGAATCTCAAAGCCTTCGGTAACAGCCGGCGGCATATCCAGGTCGCCGTCGCCCTTCAACACAAAGTCGACAGGAAGAACGTAAAATACCCGCGCCGGGTCACCCTTTATCGTCCCGGGGGTCCATCTGGGCGAGTCGCTCACAACCCTCACGGCCTCCCTGGCCAGCAACTCGTCCGGCGAAGCAAGCACCTCGACATTGGTCAACGAGCCGTCCCTTTCGATAACGAATTTCAACACCACCTTGCCCTGGATGTCCTTCTCCACAGCCTCCGCCGGATAAACCACCCGCGAAAGCACCCAATTGCGGAAACTCACTATATCGCCACCCTCGAATTTGGGCATCACCTCCACCATCGCCGACGGCTCATCGCTCTGAGGCTGTTGCTCGATAGCGATCTCCACCGTCTCATCGACCGACACTCTTTCGACCACCTCGATGTCGTCGCTCTTCACAACATTGACAACCTCGCCCGCAAGCCCGTCGACATCGGCAACAATCACCCGTTCGACAACCTCGGGTTCGACCGTCGGCGTCTCATAAACCATCTCAGGAGCCTTGTCGGTAAACCCGAAAAGCATCAACGCCCCCGCAACCAAAGGCACCACTCCCAGCACCCTCGTTGCACTTAACCTGCTGTGTTTCAAATTCTTACGCATCATCTCAAAACGTTTTTTAGTTAAACTGTGTGCCAAACCAACCGAAATCTCCGGAATCACTCCGAACACCTGGCGAAAAATCAAAGGTAAATAATCGTCCACCGACAACCCGCTCCGCAAAACATCGCTGTCCGCCTCGAACTCGTGAACCTCCGTCAACAACCGCAGCATCCACCACGCTGCCGGATTCCACCATACCACCGCCACAAGCAACTGCATCCCCACCCTCTCCACCGAATGGCGATGACGAACGTGGCTCTGCTCGTGCGTCACGATCCGCCCCATCTCCTCGCCCGTCGTCGTCTCAGGAACATAAATGGTGCCGAAAAACGAGAACGGCGCACCGACCCGCGAACTGACCACAAGCCTCGAATCATCCGTCCTCCTCACCCCGCCCCTTCTCATACGTCGAATGGCGAACGCCTGCCAAACCATCGTCCCCAAAACCGCCATCACACCGATCCCGTAAACGCTCCAAAGACCCACCCCGAGCCAATCCACCTGCGATTCCGGAACCGCAACCACCGGAACGAACGTCTCGTCGACAGGCGCGGCTGTAATATAAGGAATGGTGACCGGCTCCGTCGCCCAAACCGGAATGCGCAACGCCGGAACGACCATCGAAACAACCAACGTCGAAACCAAAAACATCCGCGCAACCCGAAACGACACACGGCCATAAAGCACCGTCCGATAGAACACCGCAAAAACCGCTCCACAAGCCACTGCACCCCAAATGTAATCTACGAACGAATCCATAACCGCGTTTTTTTAGAGTTTTCGGAGGTCGCCTCTTCGTTCTTCGCATCCTCCAAAATTCCCATAATGGCGTCGAAATCGGCCATCGAAATGCTCTCGTTCTGTGCAAAAAACGACATCATCTGCACCACCGACCCACCGAAGAAATTGCCCAAAACATTGTTCATCACGCGTCCTGCGTACGTCTCCCGAGCCACTTTGGGCCGAAATTCGTGGGTCCGGCCGACCACATTGCGACCGACAAAGCCCTTCTTTTCGAGAATCTTGAGCACCGTCGCCACGGTGGTATAAGCCGGTCGGGGCTCCGTCATAGCGTCTAAAATATCGTGGACCGTCATTCCATTGCCTTCCCACAGGATCTTCATAACGTCCATCTCCGCCCGTGTCAATTCCTTGATATCCATAACAACTACTAAACTTTTAGTTTTGCTACTACAAATATAGTACTAAGTTTTTAGTTTTCAAAATTTTCGCAAAATTTTTTTCTACCGACGAGGCGATTGCGGAATCATCGGCACCTGAAAATCAACCGGCAAAACATACCAAACCCTAACCGGAATACCCTCAAACATACCCGGCGTCCACTTCGGCGACTGCAAAAGAACCCTCACTACCTCCAACGAAAAATCTTCATGCGGCGACGCAATCATCTCCTGCAAAACAACCGATCCGTCGGTCTCGACAAAAAATTTTATCTCCACCTTGCCCATCACGTCCCTGTTTCTCATCGTCTGGGGGTACGAAATGTTTCTGCGGACCCAATCGCGAAAAACCGTAATATCGCCGCCCTCGAAAGTAGGCATCACCTCCTTGCCCTCGCCCGGGCCGAAGAGCTCCAAAGTGCGCTCGCGAGGTCTGACAACGATGCTGTAATAAGACCTCCGGGGCTTTGCGCGCCTGTACGCCGGAGTCCACTCGGGCGACATTTCGAGCACCCGCGAAATCAAAAACCGCAACTGATCGCTCGCCTGTTCGGGTTCCGCAAAACCAACCACCGCGCCACTCTCATCGACCGTGAAACCGACCACAAAAGGCTCCGCATCGCCCATTCCGAGGTTCTCCACACTGGCCGGAAAGTCAATCTTCTCCTTCAGCCACAACTCGAAACCATCATCTGCCCCACCCTCGAACAACGCGGGAGAACTCTTCGGCGGACGCGCCCAAAGAGCACACTGCAAAAGCACCAACCCTAAAACTAAAAATATAGTTTTCATACTAAAAAGATAGTTTCTCTACCGCCTCCACCACCTCTTCGGCCGTCGCTTCGGTCGAAAAAATATGTTCCGGCTGAAGGTAAAACAACTCTTTGGCGAGGCTCGATTTCAGCAATCGCTCGCCCCCGCCCGTGACATTCAGCATCACCAAATCGTCCTTCCCCACCCTCCCCTCAGCCACCGCCCTGACAAGCGATGCCGTCGCCACAGCCGCCGCCGGATGGATGTCAACCCCCTCAGTATCAATGAATTGCGCCGCCGCACGACGAGCCTGCGCATTAGTCGCAACCATCACATCGCCCCCCGTGTCCTTCAACGCATCGTACAACCCACCCGCCAATCCCCAAGGCGGCCGGCGATTGCTAAGCACCTTAGCATCAATGATTTCCGCATCCCGCCGAGCATAAGAGTCCTCATACGGCAACATCATCCGCGAATCGACCCGCCAAGCATCGAACATCGGCACAAAAGGCGCATTCTGCGACACCGCAAGCCGACATTTCTTATCCCCGAAACGCCCATCCTCCAAAAACCGCAAATTGGCCTCCCAAGCCGCAATCGCGCCCGTACCGCTCCCCACGGCCTGAAAATAGTGGTCCGGAATCTGCCCGATAGTGGTCACGGCACTCAAAAACGTCGTCCCCATACCATCCCGTCGAGCCACATTTTTCGCACCCCCCTCATTGAAAAACCGACGCGACTTCAACACCAACCCACTCAAATGGATCGCATCGAAATAGTCGCTCCCGCGCTCCGTCGCGATCAACTTAACACACTGATTAACAGGCTCCTGGAACCACAGCGCATCCAAATTATCAGCCGGAACACACAACAAAAGCGGGATCCCGTTCTCCGAGCAAACCCGCGCAAAAGCCCGCGCCGTATTCCCCGCACTCGCCACCACCAGCACCCGCTGTTCGCCCTCCGGAATGCGCCCGCACACCGAAAAGGCCTCCGTCTCCTTGAAAGAACAAGTGCTCATCAAAGCACCCCGCGACGGGTTCCAGCCGCTAAAAGTTATCCATAAATTGCTGAGTCCCAGCGTTTTAGCCAACCCCTCGGAGCGATAAGTCACCGGAGCGGCCGATCCGCTCAGCATCCGCCACACCGGCAGCCAATCGGCAAACTTATAGAGCCCAAGGCTTTCGTCGCCGAGATGCAACTGCTTTTGGGCATAAACAGCCCGCACCAACGACGGCGTAGAGCACATTTTGTCCTCCAACATCCAGCCCGAATCCTCGAACCTGCGACCCGTCGCAACACACTCCAACTCGTACTCCGTCGGTTTGAAATCTTTCATTTTAAACTATTTTGGCTTTGATTTCCTTATCACACGCTTTTTCAGCTCCCCCCACCCCCCCCTCGGGGGGAGCTGACGAGGTCTTCGACCTCGAATAGATTATCCCATCCTGTTTTTAAAATCCTCAGGCGCAAACCGGCGAACGACATCCAGCGTCCCGTTCTCACGCAAAATGGCGATAGAGGGGTGTCTGACGCCATTAAACATAGTCGTCTTGACCATCGTATAGTGGATCATATCCTCGAAAACCACCCGCTCCCCCACCCTCAACTCGCGCCCGAAATCCCACTCGCCCAGCCAATCGCCCGCCAAACAACTGCACCCGCCCAGCCGATAACCGCTCCCCTCCACCGCTCCGACAACAGCCGGCATATAGGGCATCTCCAAACAATCGGGCATGTGGCAAGCAAACGACACGTCAAGCATAGCAGTCTTCACTCCCCCACTCTCAACCACGTCCTCGACGGTCGAAACCAGCACCCCCGTACGCCACGTGAACGCACTCCCGGGCTCCAAAATCACCCTCAAATGCGGGTGCTTATTCTTAAAGGAGCGCAAAGTCTCCACCAACAATTCGACATCGTAACCTTCCTTGGTAAACAGGTGCCCACCGCCGAAATTCACCCACCGAAGCCGCGGCAAAAACTCGCCGAAACGCCCCTCAAACGCCTCCAAAACACGCACCAAATCCTCCGCACCACTCTCGCACAGCACGTGAAAATGCAACCCCTCGATGCCATCGGGCAGATTTTCAAGATGCTCAATCCCCAGCCGCGACCCGGGCAAAGCGGGATTATAAAGGTCGGTCTCAACGGGCGAATAACCCGGATTGACCCTCAACCCGCACGAAACCCCCGCGGCACGCACCCGAAACCGCTCGTATTGCGAAACAGAATTGAAAGTGACATGCGAACTGAGAGCCGCAATCTCGTCGAAATCGACATCGGAATAGGTGGGAGCGTAAGTATGAACCCGAGGACCGAAACCCTCGCGAGCCAACCGCGCCTCGGCCAGCGACGAAGCAGTCGCGCCATCGGAATGCTGAGCCAAAAGCGGAAACACGTGCCAAAAAGCACAAGCCTTCAACGCCACGATGACCTCGACACCGGTAGCCTGCCGAACAAGATCGACCACCTCCAAGTTACACCTCAACGCCCCCTCGTCCAGCACAAAGCACGGCGAAGGTATCTCCACGGCAGGCAACGTCATCGGGCCCGAAAATTAAGGAGCGGGTTCGGGTTCAGGAACAACTGCCAACGATGTGTCGATGACTTTAACAACGACACCCTGACTTATAACAGACTCTCCTATGAACGCAAAAAGCCGAACCTGACTGCCAATAGTATTTGTTCCGTCGCCATCGTGAGCCGCCGTAATCGTAACTTCGGTTCTCTGCTGATTATTTGGGGTGATGGTCACCCACGGCTCAGTCGTATATCCTGGGCCGGTCGGATCACTATCCGGATTTTTCTCCGCCCTCCACTCAACCGTCTGCGTCGCATTGGACGGCTCAAGCTTCACGCTATATGTCGTCGTCTCCTGGCCGCCCTGACCATCGACATACACGGCTTTGTTACCCTCATTAATCCACAATTCCGTCGCCGGAATCGCCACCTCGACCCTCACGGTATCGGCAATGGCCTTGCCGCCAATAATGCGATTGTTGCCCGCCTCGTCGACCATATAGGCAACCACGTCGGCCTTGCCATCACCTCCGGCACGAACCGTAATGCTCTGCGGATCGTCCTCATCAGGTTCGATGGTGATAGCGGTAGTGCTGGCCGGAAGCACCTTCCACCTCAACCTGTCGGTGGTCCGGGCCGGTTCGACCGTCGCCGTAAAGGTCGCAACCCCGTTGATCAACAACAAACGATAATCGTCATCCCCCTCGTCCTCATCATCGCCGTCGTCTATCGAAACGCCGGTCGCCACAACAGGACGCACAGTATAAGTCACCGAAGAATCAACTTTAGTTGTGTCGCTATCGCTGGTCGCCGTAAAATACACCGTACCAGCACCGACAACCGTCACAACCCCGTCCTCGTCGATAACAGCAACATCATCGTTGCTCGAAACCCACGTCACATCGGGATTAGTGGCATTGTCAGGCAAAACGGCAACACCGAGAGTGAACGTATCGCCCATCATCAAATTGTTCATCACAACACCCTCGCCCGGAACCGCAACCAAAACATCGATGCTCGTCACCGGCGTCATAGCCACCTGAACCACCACCTGGTCGCGCAAATCGCCCAAGGTCGCAACAATCGTCGCCCGTCCATTGCCCACATAACGCACCGCCGTAACCTCCGCCGCACCGTCCGAAATCGACCTCACAGTGGCAATATCGGGATGAGAACTCGTCCACACCACCTTCTTATTGGTCGCATCCGACGGGCGGATAGTGGTGGTGAGGGTAAACGTCTCCCCCGATTCGAAGCCCGACGGCGCGCCCGTCTCATTGATCTCCAAAGAGTTCGCCGGAGTGGGAATAACCGTCACAGAGCACTGATCGCTGATATTATTGCTCGTCATAGCCGAAATCGTGGCCGTGCCCAGCGCGTGAGCCGTCACAAAACCGTCCTGATCGACCGACACGACCGAAGCATTGGAGCTCTTCCACGTCAAAGTGAGATCGGTAGCGTTGGAAGGCACGATCGTAGCCTTAATCTGTTCGCGGCCGCCGACCTGCAAATTGAGATTGGAGGGCGTAACCTCCACCCCCTCGACAAAAATCAACGAATCAAGCGTCTCAACACAAGAAACCAAACCCGCCAAAACCAATATAAAAAACAATAACCGTTTCATATCAATCAAAGTTTAAACTAAACCTCCAAATCTCCATCAAAAACCTCCACCCACGGCAACCCCAACGGCCCCAACTCTTTAAGGAACGGATCGGGATCGAACTCCTCCACATTGAAAACTCCCGAACCACCCCAAACACCCCGCGCCACAAGCGATGCTCCCAAAGCCGCCGGAACACCCGTCGTATAACTCACCGCCTGGGTCCCCGTCTCGCGATACGCCGCCTCGTGATCGCAATTATTATAAATATAGTAAGTGCGCTCCCTGCCATCCTTCACCCCCCTGATCCTGCACCCGATACTCGTCAATCCCGTATAGTTCTCCCCAAGGCTCTTCGGGTCGGGCAAAACAGCCTTCAGGAACTGTATAGGCACAATCTTCGTACCATTATAGTCCACCTCGTCGATGCGCGCCATCCCTATATTCTGTATAACGCGCAAATGGGTCAAATATTCCTGACCGAAAGTCATCCAAAAACGAGCCCGCTTCAGCGTCGGGAAATTCTTGACCAAACTCTCCAACTCCTCGTGGTAAATAAGGTACGACTCCTTAGGACCAATCTCCGGATAGTCGATGGGTTGATGTATCTCGTGCGGCTCGGTCTCCACCCAGCGGCCATTCTCCCAATAGCGTCCCTTCTGGGTGACCTCCCTGATATTGATCTCCGGATTGAAATTGGTCGCAAAAGCCATTCCGTGGTTGCCCGCATTGCAATCCACAATATCCAAATAGTGAATCTCGTCGAAATAGTGCTTAACGGCATAAGCGGTGAAAATGCTCGTCACCCCGGGATCGAACCCACAGCCCAACACGGCCGTCAATCCGGCCTCCTCGAAGCGTTTCTTATACGCCCACTGCCACTTATACTCGAACTTGGCCTCGTCCTTGGGTTCATAATTGGCCGTGTCCAGATAGTTAACCCCGCACTCCAGGCAAGCGTCCATAATGGTCAAATCCTGGTACGGCAACGCGACATTGATGACCAGATCGGGAGAATATTTCCGAAACAGCGAAACCAACTCCGGCACACTGTCGGCGTCCACCTGCTCGGTTGCGATGCGATTGCCGCCCACCGCACGGGCTATCGCTTCGGCCTTCGAAACGGTGCGTGAAGCGAGGATAATGTCGGTGAAAACGGGGTCGGCGGCCACTTTATGGGCAACGACTGTGCCGACACCGCCGGCTCCGATGATGATAACTTTTGCCATTTGATGCGCGCTTTTGAACGCAAAGATAACTATTTTTTGGTTCGATAGAAAAAAGTCGCTACATTTGCACTCCAAAATGATTCAGTAGCTCAGTTGGTAGAGCACATCCCTTTTAAGGATGGGGTCCTGGGTTCGAGCCCCAGCTGGATCACCGAAATAGGCCCATATCAGCTGGCAAATCGGTATTCATAATCTTTTATAATCCTAAATTACCCAATGAAGAAACTTGTTTTAATAGCAATGTTTGCGGCACTCCCCTTGGTCTGCATGGCCCAAAAAAAGATAACAGGGAGTGTGGAAATTATGCCCAACTATCTGTGGCATATGTTCGCCGCATCCAATCTGTGGGACAAGCCCGAAAATCCTTACGGCGATAAATATGGATATACGATACCGGAGGCCGACAGGCAGTTTCTGTACGACAACAGAGAGCTTATCGCTTGGGGCAACTCACAGGGAGGGATGCTGGCCGGAGGGATGTTTTTCATCCCACTGCAAAATGAGACCACCATCGAGGAATATGTTGCTTTTCTTGAAGACGCCACGGCTATGGTTCCGGAATCGTTTGTGCCCATTTGCAAGGAGCTTGTTCGGATAATGAGGGACAATTATCCCCGCTTCGAGCGTGAGGTGTGGCCCCTTTTGGAGCCCGATCTTTTGAAAGCCAAAGATATGATCGAGGCGCGGTTTTCAGGAACGGATCCGATAGCCCTGTGGGAAGCAAATCTCGGCCTGCCATACCCCGGAGAGAAGAAGGAGCTTGTACTTACCTATGCCAACCACGCCGGTCTGCCCTCGGCCAACGATCTCGGGCCTGAGAGGAATAACTTCGGCATCATACCGGACGAGAGGGTTGTAGAGAGTGTCCGTCAGACCGTTCTGCACGAGATTGGCATATACACAATAATGCCGACCATCAGAAAGTTGCAATCCGACCAATCTCTGCAAAGCGATTTTCTGCAAAGCGGCAATATAGTTTATGTAGCTTTCGAGACCTTCGCCGAAAAGAGGAAAGACGACATTTTCGGGGGCGAGCGTCGGGTCTTTTTGCCCCAATGGGAGGCCGAATACAAGTGGTTCTACGACTACTATCTCAAGCACGACTTCGCCGGAGCAGACCCCGAGACATTGCTACGGAGTGCTATCGCCGAATTTGTCGCTAATTTTGCAGGATGAAACGTGAAAATATATTTGCAGCGGCAGCGATCACCGGCGACCTGCACGTCAAGAGCGACACCCACGTCAGGAACATCCGCGTGGACGAGTACCTCGAAGTGCCGGAGTTGAAGTACAACCGCATCACCGCAAGACTATCGGGCAGTATGGACGAGTTGCAAAGATATCTATTACAGCAAATTCGTCACGTCATTGACCAATTCGCCGTCGAACAGGTTCAGGGTTCGGTGGGCATAGGCGGCATCGTGCTGTGAGTGAGTCACCATAATCACGGTGGTTCCCTCCTTGTTGAGTTCGTCGAGAAGCTCCATCACCTCCTTGCCGTTCTTCGAATCGAGGTTACCCGTCGGCTCATCGGCGAGGATCAATTTGGGGTTGGCGACCACAGCACGGGCGATTGCCACACGCTGTTGCTGGCCTCCCGAAAGTTGCTGCGGAAAGTGTTTCGCACGGTGGCTGATGTTCATACGCTTCAGCATATCTTCAACCATTTGCTTGCGGTCGGCGGCCTTGATTCGAAGATAGATGAGCGGTAGCTCAACGTTCTCGTAAACATTCAACTCATCGATAAGGTTGAAACTCTGGAACACGAACCCGATATTGCCTTTGCGGAACAGCGTGCGGTCTTTTTCCTTGAAATTTCCAACTTTGTGGCCAAGCAAGGAGTAATTTCCCGATGTGGGGTTGTCGAGCAGGCCGAGAATGTTCATCAGAGTCGATTTTCCGCAACCCGAGGGTCCCATGATCGCCACGAATTCGCCTTGCTTAACTTCAAATGAGACGCCGTTCAGAGCGACGGTCTCGATCTCTTCCGTGCGGAAGATCTTCTTCAGATTTTCAATTTTTAACATCATATTTATCAGATATTATATTAGCTTTTGATCGCATCAATCGGGTTTGCGTTCGCGGCGCGCGAGCTTTGCCACAACACCGTGATGAAGGCGGTGACGAATGCGAATGCTCCGGCGGCGATAAATATCCACGGCGAGAGGTCGATGCGGTAGCTGTAACTCGACAGCCACCACCTCATAACCAACCATATCACAGGCACGGAGAGCACGAAGGCAATGAGCACGAGTTTGAGGAAATTGGACACCAAGCGGCGAAGTATCTCGCCGCGAGTGGAGCCGAACACCTTGCGGGTGGCAATCTCCGAGGCGCGCTGCTGGATGAAGTACGTGGACATCGCCAGCAGTCCGAGCATCGATATTAGTATTGCAATGAGGGTGAATATCACGACGATGGTATAGGTCCTTTGTTGCAAGTCGTAGGTCGCCTTTATCTCGTCTTCGAAGAACTCGCCGGTGAATTCGAGCTCGGTGAGCCGCTCGTAAACTTCGCGCACATCTGCAAGGGCGGCGTTCGTGTCTCCCTGCACCTTGACCAGAAACTGCCACGGAAAGAGAGTTCCGTCGGGCATTACGATTATAAACACCGGCG
Organism: Alistipes sp. UBA940; assembly: GCA_002293425.1. GTDB lineage: Bacteria > Bacteroidota > Bacteroidia > Bacteroidales > Rikenellaceae > UBA940. The sequence goes on from DBDE01000043.1 coordinate 51,855, forward strand.
GCATTTGGAATTCGAGCGACGATAGCATCGAGCCCACACGGAAGTTCTTAACAACCCCGAGTACGGATATCGGTTCTTCCCTGAAGCCCCTTATCTCAGTATCTCTCTCGTCAAGGCCAAACTCGAACTCTGCGACCTCGTTTATCCAGGCCCCGTTAGCGGACGCCATGTTGTTGTCCTTCAACACCTCGAAGCCCATCATTCGGAAAAACGTCGAATCGGCACGAAATATTTGGACACTGAGGTTCTTCCCCTCGTACTCGGAGGTCAAATTGTTGCCGCGGTTGAACGGATGGCCCTGGGCGATCGCCACATCCCTGACCGAGGCCAGTTGCTTCAACTCGTTGCGGAACGTGGTGACCATATCCATCGAATGGAAGCCTGTACTCGGGACGTCGATAATGTTCTCGGTGTTATAGCCCAGCGGTGCCGAGATCATGTGGCGTATCTGAAGCAACAAGGTGATCGAGGCGGCAATCAGTGAGATCGTGATCACGTTCTGGAAAACGATGAATATCCGGCTGAAGACCATCTTGCTCCGATGGCGGAAACTGCCTTTGACCACGTCGATGGGTTTATAGCGCGAGATGAATATGGCGGGGATTACTCCCGAAACGACACCCATAACGATGATGAGTGCCAGAGATGCACCCGAGGTCGCCCACGTCATACCGCCCATAACGTCCAATCGCCTCTGAAGCAGGTCGCCCGCTACATTCTGCAAGGCCACAGCGAGCATAAGCCCCATCGCAAATGCGAATGCGCACACCAGCGTGGATTCGAGGATGAACTTGGAGAATATCTCGCCGCGCGAGGCTCCAAGCAGTCGGCGCGAAGCCATCTCTTTGGCACGGAATGCGGTCTGTGCCACTGTCAGGTTGATGTAGTTGATGATGGCAAATATCAATATCAGCACACCTACCGAGATGAGTATCGCAACGAATGTGAAGTCGCCCTGACGCAGGTCCTCGCGACTTGTGGATAGCTCCGAGAAATAGAAGTCGTCCAACGGGGTGAGAATCACCTCATTCATCAGTCCCAAATGATAGGGCCAGAAGATCCCTTTGAAATACTCCTCCATATCGGGTATCTTCGACACCAAATCGGCCCCCGGGTGGGTCATGATAAACATCACGACACCATCCGAGTTATCCATATGATTCTTGGAGATGGAACCGTTAAAATAGTCCTCCATGTTCTCCAGGTTCATGATAATGTCGATCTCGGGAAACGACGAGTTGTGGAAATCTTCGGCTATGCCCGCCACCATCATTGAGATGTCGCCACCGTCGGCAGTGATGGTTTGGCCTAACGGATCGGTGTCGCCGAAAGCCTTGCGGGCAAACCTTTCCGAGACAATGACATCGGTCTTTGTGCGGAGTATGGCCCCCGGATCGCCCTCTATCATGCGGAAAGAGAACACGTCGTAGAATGTGCTGTCTACCAGCAGTATATCGGCATTGTAGCGGGTGTCCAACACATCGACCTCGGTGTGTTCCTGTGCCGTGGCGCATATCTTATCGATCTCGGGATAGCGGCTCAACAGGTGGGGTGCGATCCCATAGCCGGAGCCTATGACAAATTCGGAGCCGAGGGCGTATATCCGGTCGCGGTTCTTCTGGAACTTATCGACCGACAACTCCTGCACGGTGTAAGTCCCAATCAGAATAACGAACATCAGCGAGATCGAGAGCCCGAAGATGTTGATCGCCGTGTAAAGTTTGTTCCTTGCGAGGAACTTTGAAAAAGACCTGAAATTTAATGGATTGACCATGTGTTATTTGTTTTTTATTTTGTCAATATCAGTATATCGCTGTCCCCGAAGCTGTCGTAGCCTGAAACTATGACTTTTTCGCCGGGTGTGAGACCTTCCAGCACCTCATAGTGCTGCGGGTTCTGGCGACCTATGCTAATCGTGCGTTTGTATGCACGGGAGCCGTCGGGCGACAGAACATAGATCCACTTGCCGCCGGTCTTTTGGTAGAACGAGCCGCGAGGGATCATCACCGCCTCGGTGGGTTGGCCGAGTTGCAGGTTGAGATAATAGGTCTGGCCGCTTCGGATATTCTCCGGACGTTCGCCCGTGAAGGTGAAGTCGGCTTTGAACTGTCCGCTGCGTACTTCGGGATAGACCTTGTGAAGCAATACGCCGAAGGCCGTGCCCTGGCGATCGAAGGTAGCTTCGAGACCCGTCCTAACGCGGTCGATATAGTGTTCGCCCACCTGCGCTTCGATCTTGTAGTCCGACAGATCGTTGATCTGGCCTATCTTCTGCCCCATCGTCACCGACTGGCCGAGAACCACGTCCAACAGGCCGAGTTCGCCGTCGATGGGCGATTTGATACGCAGGTTGTCGATACGTTGGCGGATAAGGGTCATATTGCGCTGCATATTGTCGAGATTGTCCTCCAACTGCTCTATCTGCACCGTTCGGTAAAGGGAATCCTGCTTCTGCCGCTCCATAACGAGGTCGCGGCGGGTTACTGAGAGATCGTAATCCTCTTTCGATTCGAGCCATTCCTCGCGCGAGACAAGCTTCTCGCGATATAGCTCCGCGTTCTGCTCATATTTTCGCTGCTTGCGTTGCACGTCGAGGTCGAGTTGGGCTTTTTCCTGCCGCAGGTTGAGCCTGTCCTGCTCCATAGCTATCATGGTGTTGCGCAGGAAGTTCTGTTTCTCGGCAAGCTGCGCCTCGCTGTCGAGTATCTGGAGGTTGAGTTGGTTGTTGCTCAAAACAATGATCACGTCGCCTTTCTTTACCGTAGCACCCTCCTCAACGATCCTCTCTTCGACGATACCGCCTTCAAGTGGACTGAGCTGTACGGTCGTGATGGGCTGCACCTGCCCCGACACCCTTATGTAGTCGTTGAACTCGCCCGACTCCGCCGCGCCGATGGTTACCAGACGCTCTTCGACCCTGAGCGTGGACGAGTTATCACGAAATATCAGCCAGATCACCAAACACACGAACAGAGCCCCAGCCAGCCAAGGCCAATTTTTCTTTCTAAGTACGGCCTTCCAGCCCTTCTTCTTTTCGATCTTGCGATCCATCTTTTGCGTTACTTCTTTGTTGTCCATATCTTTTTTATAGTCTTATCAAAGGTTCCCCCGCGTAGTATTCCACGAGGCGGCATTTTATCATATATTGCAGATGCGCGTTAAGTTTTCGCGATTGTGCCTCCAACAGGCGATTGGCGCTGGTTTGCAGGTCGAGGGCGGAAACCATTCCCTGCTCGAATTTCTGCGTGATGGCCTTGTGAGCAAGCTCCGCAGCCTCGACCGTTTTGGAGGCTTGGATGTACTCCTTGCCGTAGCCCTGCATCTGACGGTAGTTCTGTTCTATCTCGCTCTGGAGCGACCGCTCGACCTCCACCACGTTCTGCGCGGCTATGTTCATACTGTTACGGGAGCGTTTCACAGCCGTGTGCCTGCCCAAGGCCCCGAAAATGGGTACGCTGAGCGTCGCCCCGAAATAATAACCCCGCCTGTTCGCCAACTGTGAGGCGAACGATGGGAGATTCGGCGTTACACGGTCGTGGTAGAACGATGTCGAATAACCGCCACCGATGTGGATGCTCGGCCAAAGATTCCCCTTGGTGGCACTGAAGTTCAACTCCCTGTATCGCAGGGCGAGCTGAGCCGATTTCAGGCGTGGGTTGATCTCCATAGCCTGCGAAATTACATCGTCCACGGGGGTGTCGAGACCGTTTTGAAATACACGAACCTCGGTATCTATTTCGAGTTCATCGACAACGGGATAGTTCATTCTCTCTTTGAGGACGATCATCGCCTGGTCGCGCAGGTTCTCCTGTTGGATGAGGGCGTAGTCGTCCGCCGCCATCTGGGCCTCCAACTGCAACCGCTCTGCCGCGCTCACTATGCCCAGCTCCTCCTGCTTGCTTCCTTTGCGGTAGTTCTCAGTGCTTGCCGCCAACTGTGCGGCGGCGAATTCGGCGGCCTTCGAGTAATAGACCACATCGAAATATGCCTGCATAACCTCCAGTGCCACCTCGTCCTTCACCTGCTCGATCTCCTCACGCCCCATTGCCACACTCACACGGGTCGCCCGATAGGTGTTTATTCTGCTCAGTCCGGCGAACAGCGGCATCTGTGCCGAAAGCGAATAAGTGTTCGAGAAGTTGATATTGGTCGTGTAAGAGTTGGTCTGGGGGTCGACCGAACGCCCGTGGTTGCTGGTGGCCGACACGTCTCCACTAATCGAGGGGAAGAGCGAAGCAAGAGCCTCGTTGCGGTCCTGACGGTAGTTATCGTTGGTGTAGTCCTGCTTTTTTACTCTCGTGCTGTTCTCCACGGCATAAGCCATACACTCGTCCAGCATCATCGGAACGGTTTGCGCGGCGGCATCTGTCAATATTATTGACACCATAATTAACGAATATAGCCTTTTCATAGGGTTTAGCAGTTATGTTCATCTATCTGTATAATCACTTACCACGACCGTGCCACAAATGGAAAAGCCTGATACAGAGCGTATTACGATTTTTGCACATTGAAAAACTGTCAATATTGTTTACACTAATGTAATTTGTATAGACAAAATGATGTCCGGCATCGAAAAATAACCTACTTTTGACCCGTAACTTGATTTGATGAGATATGACAAAGGAAGGTACCATATTGGTTGTAGATGACAACAAAGGCGTTCTTTCAGCATTGGAACTGCTGCTGAACGGATATTTCGACAAGGTGGTGATGACCTCCACTCCCAACCAGATAGATTTCGCGCTTCGGGATGAGAAACCCGACGTGGTGCTGCTCGATATGAACTTCTCGGCTGGCATTAACAACGGCAACGAAGGGTTGTTTTGGCTCAGGCGCATCAAGGAGCAACGTCCCGAAGTCGAGGTGGTGCTCTTCACCGCCTATGCCGACATCGACCTCGCGGTGAGAGGGATCAAAGAGGGTGCCTTCGATTTTGTATCCAAACCGTGGGACAACGACAAGTTGTTAACCACGTTGCAGGGAGCCTATAATCTCCGGCGTTCGCGCAAAAGTGTGAAGCATCTCAAGGAGATCAAGCGAGAACTGCTCAACGAATCGACCATGTATTGGGGCGAGAGCGAAGCGATGAAGCGGCTGCGGGATACGGTCGAAAAGGTGGCCGACACCGATGCTTATATCCTGATCACCGGCGAGAACGGAACGGGCAAGGAGATTCTCGCTCGAGAGATACACAAACTCTCCTCGCGAAAGGGCGAGTTGATGGTCGCGGTTGATGTCGGAGCGTTACCCGAATCGCTATTCGAGAGCGAACTGTTCGGCCATGTGAAAGGATCGTTTACCGACGCCAAGACCGACAGGGCGGGTAAGTTCGAGGTCGCAAACCACGGCACCCTGTTTCTCGACGAAATAGGCAATATTCCTCTCCATCTGCAAGCCAAGCTCTTGACCGCCATTCAGAGCGGACAGATCACGCGGGTGGGCAGCAACACCCCCATTCCGGTCGATATACGGCTTATTAGTGCCACGAACCGCAATGTTCTCGATATGGCCGCTCAGGGCACGTTCCGTGAAGACCTGCTCTACCGTATCAACACCATCCACCTCGACCTTCCCCCTTTGCGCCAACGCATCGAGGATATTGTGCCCCTGGCCGAAATGTTCCACGCGAAATACGCTGCCAAGTACAACAAACCCGCATCAAGCTTCAGCCGGGAAGCGAAAAAGATGCTATCGACCTACTCCTGGCCGGGTAATATCCGTGAACTGCAACACACGATCGAGAAGGCGGTCATCCTTTCCGGCGGCAAGGTGATAGACACCGATACCTTATTGCTCGACACGCGCCGCAGATCGATCGCCGATCCGGGATCGACACTCAGAGAGATTGAGAGAGAGGTCATACGCGAGGCTATCGAGCGTCACGGCGGCAACCTGTCGGCGGTGGCCGGGCAGTTGGGCATCACGCGGCAGGCTCTTTATAATAAGATTAAACGCTTCGAGTTATGAATAAGAAGAAACCATTCGTACCGGTTAAACAGATGGTGCTGGCCATTATCGGTCTCGTAATCAGCGTGGCCGCCATTCTACTCCTCATATACTTCGAGCAATATCATTACACTTGGATAGCATTAGGAGGTATGGTATGGGCGGCGTATCGCATCGTAACCCTCTATATGAAGCCTATCCGTAAGGCGATGTTTCTGTTCGATGCCATAGACAATAACGATTACACATTCCGTTTCCCTGAGGATATAGCTATCGCCGATGACGCGGCTTACAACAAAATCCTCAACCGCGCCAAGGAGATTATCAGCAACACAAAACGCGACACACGGGAGAGGGAGAAATACTACGAGCTGCTTATGAACACCGTGCGCACAGGGATCATCGTGGTGAGCGATTCGGGCGGCGTCTATCAGGTCAATGACGAGGCGCTCCGGATTTTCAGCCTCCACGTGTTCACCCACATCAGTCAGACCCATCCTATCGATCCCGCAATAGCCGAGGCAATGAACGCAATTGAGCCGGGCGAAAAACGCGGGCTCACCTTCCACAACGAGAAAGGAGAGGTGTCAGTTTCACTCACCGCGTCTGCGGTAACGCTGAGGGAAAAGCCAATGAAACTCATTGCCATAAACGACATTGACAACGAATTGGCCGAAAAAGAGCTCGAATCGTGGATGAGGCTCATCCGTGTTCTGACCCACGAGATTATGAACTCCCTTGCACCCATCACGTCGCTGAGCAATACGCTGATACGCCTCAACAAGGACGGAGTAATAGCAAAGGAGCTCGAAGCCATCAACACAACGAGCAAGAACCTCATTTCTTTCGTAGAATCGTACCGCAAGTTCACCAATATCCCCGTCCCAGACAAAAATCCGTTCCTGCTTTTGCCGATATTGGAGCGGGCAGTGGCTCTTCAAGAGGTTGGTCACGGAGTAGAAATTTCGCTGTCGGTGGAGCCGGAGGATACGCTCCTATATGCCGACGAAGGCCAGATCACGCAGGTCGCCATCAACCTGACAAAAAATGCGGTGGAAGCTGTTGCAGGGCGCGAAAATCCACGCATAGAAATATCCTCCCGCATCGACGAGTCGGAAAACATTGTAATCAACATAAGCAATAACGGAGGTATCATCCCCGCCGAAATTGCTGAAAACATCTTCACGCCTTTCTTCACGACCAAAAAGGACGGCACGGGGATAGGCTTGAGTATCTCGCGCCAGATAATGCGGCTTCACGGTGGCTCGCTCCGCCTTACATCGAATACCGACAGCAAGGTTACGTTCAAGCTTGTGTTATAGATTCCGCCATCCAAATAAAGTAAAAGGTCTTTGCGAAAGTCTCGAACAGGGGTCGCTTTTTTGATTTTCGGGGACAAAATCGCTAATTTTGCAGGATGAAACGTGAAAATATATTTGCAGCGGCAGCGATGATGCTGACCGCATTCGGATGCGGCACAAAGGAGTTCCAGCCGCAAACCGGCGACCTGCTCTTTCAAGTAGGATCGACAGGCGATATGACCCAAGCAATTGCACTCTCGACAGGAGACGGGCACGATGTGCCCTACACCCACGTGGCAATAGTCGTGATCGAACCCGACGGAACTTATGCTCTCGAAGCGTCAGGCAAAAAAGGCGTTGTGATGACACCGCTGGCGGAATTTCTCTCCGGCTCAGCCACCCTGAACGATAGACCCGTGGTTGCGGTGGGCCGACTGCGCTCACCCGAGCGCAAACATCTGGTCGGGCAAGCAATAAGCCGCGCCAAAACCTTTCTGGGGCAACCGTACGACAACTCATTCCTGCCCGACAACGAAAAAATGTATTGCAGCGAATTGGTCTGGGAGAGCTTTCGGGACGACAACGGGCCGATTCTCGAAGCCCGTCCGATGAATTTCCGCGCACCCGACGGCACGATGCCTCCCTATTGGACCGAGCATTTCGCGGCACTCGGCGAGCCGATTCCCGAGGGAGTCCACGGCACCAATCCCGACGATATGTCGCGCGACCAGGCCATTGTCATCGTTCACAGGTACTGAGCGGCATTGCCCGACAAATCCGATTCGATAGAGAATTTGCGATAAGCCGAATCGCGCCAACCGTGATTATATATCCACTGGTTAGCGTCCAAAATCGACCGCCGAACATTGAAGGTCTTATAGTGGTAAGTTAGCCCCAAATAGGAGTTCACCACGCTGCGCAACTCCTCCGGCCGACGCGAAAAATATCCGTCGCCCTTAGCCAGCGCACTCTTGAAATTGTTAACCGTCCGGCGAGCAACATATATCCTGTGGGGCTTAACCACCTTGCCCAAAAACGTCACCCCGCGCCTGACATGTTGCAAATAAACCTTGCGCGGATGTACCCTGATGCCCAAATTGTCGGCCAAATAGGTGCGTATCTTCTCTATCGCGTCGACCAAAAACTGTTTCGAGGGATGGATGATGAAAAAGTCGTCCACATACCGCCCATAGTGTTCCACCCCCAGCGTGCGCTTCACAAAATGGTCGAAGTCGTTCAAATAGACATTGCTGAAAAGCTGGCTCGTCAGGTTGCCGATAGGCAGTCCGCAACCCTCGGGCGACGTGAACAAACTTTTGTCGGGCGGCAACCCGTTCCACTCGCTCATATCGCCCCGAATAAAGCAATCCTTCAACGGATCGTGGTAAATTATCTCTCGCGTGAGATATAACAGCAGGTCGTAATCTATCGCCTCGCTGAACCGTTGACCTCGCGAATTGCGCCGAGGGGCATATTTAAGCAGCGTGCCAGCCACCATCTCGAACAGCTTCTCGCGGTCGATGCTCATAAAATAGCCCGACAGGTCGAGCTTCAGCACATAAGCGTCGCGGGTGTAATTGTCCGAGCAACTGCGGATATGGTGATCGAGCCGCTCCACGCCATAGCTCGTTCCGCGACCCTTGCGGCACGAATAGCAATCGGCAATGAACGACCGTTCGAAAATTTCGTTGGTATAGTTATAAAACAAGTGATGGATGACCCGATCGGCGAACGAAGCGGCAAACACCTCGCGCTTAACGGGTTCCTCGATGATGAAAGCAACCGACCGACCAACCTTATAAGTGCGGTCGCGCAGGTGTTGGAACAGGCCGTAAATCTTATCTTCCATCTGCAACTCGAACTTGAGCTGGTTGCAGGTGTTGCGCTTATTGCGTCGGGCATCGTAATATGCCTGCAAGAGATCTTCGAAAAGTTTTTCTTCCGACATATTTAGAAGTTGTTAAAAAAACAGGTGAGGGCGGGGCGACAAATTCTGGGCAAGGCAGCGGACGGAAAAACCGTTCGCATAATTGTTGCGATTCACCGGCCAAACGCCATTCGCGTTGAAGTTCAGGTTGTACCCGTTGGATCCGTCGTAGGGCGTAGAGGCCCAGTAGTTTCCGTTTGTACCCTGATTGTTCACAACACCCGTGTCCCAAGCACGGTTCCCGGCTGCCGGTTGTTAGTGATCGCTCTTCTCTTTGCAGCGGCGGACAGGATCTTTCACCCGAACGACGAACAAATGACAATCCCATATTTCAGAGTTGTCCATAACTGAAAGCAAAAACCCCCAGTGGATCACTGAATTTATCGTGGTTACTCTCTCCCAAACGGCACTCGACCGAGGAGACTCCGACCTTAACCCCGCCTTAGCTCACCTGTGTGTTTTTATATATTAAAGTAGTTTTCAGGTCATTAAAATTTCCTCTTTTGCTTCTTGTTTTTCCAATTTTCGCAACGCCTTTTCCCAAGCCACAAGTTGGCTGGAGATGTTTCCCAGGTGGAGCACGATGCGGGCCATATTTTTTATCGGCATCTGGTGGAGGTCCCGAAGGAGCCTTACCTTCAACCGGATGGCCTCGACGTGTTCGCGTGCCTGCATCACGTGGGTCACTTTCTCTTTGTGCGTTTGTGCGCGGTAGATGCACAGTTGCAGTTCGCCGAGCAATTCTTTGAGTCTTTCGCCGATGGTGTACCGATATTCGCGCTTCATCGTTCGGCACGAGTGATACACCTCGATCACTAATTCACTTGCAGCTTTGAAAACGGGCAGTTGGTCATATTGCATATTCGAGTGTAGTTTTCAATTCCGAGACAAACATCATACACTCCATCGGGGTTTTGTTCTCGACATTGAAATCCCTCAGGCGATCGACGAGTTTGTCGGCAAATTCGGTACGCCGGTCGGGCGCAGGTGCAAATTTAGGTTGTTTTATGTAAAGTGGTGCACCTTTTTTCCAAATTTCGAAATCTTTTTCTACAACTCTTTCGGGTGATTGCAGTACTATCAGCTTCTCTGTTTTTTCGATAATCGGCGCGGTAATAGCCCTCAGAGCCGAATCGGGAAATCCCAGGGAGGCCATTTCCAGACCAAGTTTCTTGATATATTTTTTTTGCGCACGGTATGGTTTAATGTGTGTCGAAAACAGATAAGCGGACTTTTCGTATGCTATCCAAAACAGCCGCTCCTTGTGGAGATGAATCCGGTCGGTGTTGGACTGTTCCATTTCAAAAATATCCTGCTTCATCATGATATTTCGTTGTTTTTTTGTGTCAAAATTTTTTCTTCGAATTTTTCGACGGAAAAACCGTCGAAAAATTGTTTGAAAAAAGGTCGGGGCTCGGGAAGCCCCGACCTGATAAAAACAATCATCGGACGAGCGGAAACGAGTTCCGCTCTAAATTACTGGGCAAGGCAGCGGACGGAAAAACCGTTCGCATAATTGTTGCGATTCACCGGCCAAACGCCATTCGCGTTGAAGTTCAGGTTGTACCCGTTGGATCCGTCGTAGGGCGTAGAGGCCCAGTAGTTTCCGTTTGTACCCTGATTGTTCACAACACCCGTGTCCCAAGCACGGTACCCGGCTGCCGGTAAAACCTGCGTTGTAGGGTTCTGGAAGCCGTTTTCCACGGGGAATTTAGCCAGGCCCGGGGTTGTAGCCGTACCTGCCACAGGTGTTCCGGTAAAGTCAACACCGCCCACACTCCAGCTCTGAGGATAGCTGTGTCTCAGGGCCGCGTTGTTGTTGTGCCCCGGAGAGATGGTGTTGGTGTCGCCAACCCAGCCCGGGTTGAAACGCCAGTTGTAGTTGGCCACGCCCGGATCGGCTGCCGTTTCTGTGCGCCACGTAGTCCAGTAGGTGTTCGGATTATAGTTTGCCACAGGTGTACCGTTGGTGTTGGGCAACTTGGTGTCGGTACCGTTCACGAAATAGATATTTTCGTACACCGTCGGCAGGCGCCACTGCTTGTTGTCGATCTTGCCCTTCTTGATGTCGTCGATGGACAATCCGGCCAGCTTACAGGGGTCGCCCTTGCCCGCCTTGACGTTGTCCAGGTTGTGGTATTCGGGATCCGAAACGTTCAACTTGCCCGCCACGAAGTCGGCGTTCACATACTGCGGAATGGTCAACCAGCCTTCATTGGCAGTACCCGCGGGAACAACGTCCGAAGGGTTGTAAGCGATGTCGGTCGCCGCATCGAATGTGTCACTGGTGGTCTCGGGAGCGATACCCACGATGCCACCGAACTTAAAGTAAGGCATCTTGTCGATGCTGTTAACATTGGTACCCCACTTGCCCACCTTCAACATACCTCCGTCCAGATAGAGGATATTGGCCTCGCCACCCGTGAAGCGGCGCACGCGGATTCTCTGGTCGAGGTCGGGATCGTCGTTCGAACGAACGATCACGTCGGCCTCCATATATTCCAGCGAACCGCCGCCAACAGTCACCTCGAAAGTGTTTTTCCACGTCAAAGCGCGGGTTTCTACCGCAACGGGTTCGAGAGTGGTGGTGACCGAAATCGGGTTGTCCAGACCGCCCACAATGTATTTCACCTCGACGGTGGTATTGGCATCGTCCGAAGTGGTGGTGAAAATCATATTGGCAGGTTCGGCACCCGGGCCGTCGAGCACATTGAGTGTACCCAGCAGGTCGTCAGCGTCATTGTCGTCGAGCAACCACTCCACATTCTCATAAGCAGCAGCAACCGCAGCGGCATCGTCCGGATCGGCAAACACGACCACACTCTGAGCAGCATTTTCGCCGGGCTCGGTGGGAAGGGTGTTGTCCTCGCCATTGTTGTTGGTGTACCAGTCGTCTTCGATAACCGAGCTCTTGTCCAGACCTGGTTCGAGACGGATGGTATAGCGATGATTGGCCAAAATATCGGTGTCCTCGCTAACCACGACCGGCAACAGGATAGGCTGGCCGCCCAGCGTACCTTCGACGATGATCTGGGTACCCGTTCCGTCGGCCTTGATGGTGGTCGGATAGAGGTAGAACACGCTCTGAGCCACCCAACGATAGCCCGCTTCGGGATTCATATCGTCATAGGTCAAACCCGCACCGTTCAACGCTTCATAGTCGTCATAAGTGACGAGCGGATCGATAACCGTCGGATCGGCCGAACCGAAGATGGGGCCCAGGGCAGGTGCATCGGCAATGTAAACATTGGTCACCACAAAGATGTCGGACGCCGGAACACCAGCACCGTGATTGGGATTCTCGATGTCGAAACGCGCCTCACGACGGATCAACTCGCCCGTCTCCACAATCTTTCCGGTCAACACAAGCTCCTTCGAAACCGAGAAGAGCAGCCTCGTCGTAGCTCCGTCGGGCTTGGCAATGGGCACCAGGCCCGAACCGTTGTCGGGCAGAGCGTCGGTAAGCGAATTGACGAAATCGGCACCCGTGGGCAACGCACCATCGTCCAACGCATCCTGAATAGCCGGGAACGTACCTTCGGCAAACGCGCCCGACGACTTGCCATTGGCCACGAAATAGAAAGTGTAGGTCTCGCCTATGCGGCCCGGAGTGTCGATCCAATCCTGGTCGATGACGATGTGGTAGGTCTGACTGCCGCTACCGGCTTCGGTCGCGGTGGGAGCACCGATCTCATAGTCGACACCCTCTTCGAGCAACATCACGTCGCCCGTGGCCGCCGCGGCATAAACACGAATGTCCGCAGCGTCGATGTCCCACTCAACGGAGGTTGCAATGTCGGCCCTGGTAACAAACGGGGCCTGGGGCGTCTTAAAGCTGAAGCTCAACGCCGCCGAATGACCCTCGATCTTCTGGGGGTCTTTGGCACACGATACCGCGCCGGCAAACATCAGCGCAGCAAGTGCATATTTCAAAACATTTTTCATAATCTGTGTCTATAAATTTGTTGTTTTCTTAGATGTTTAGTTGGCTGCGCGAACAATGCTGATCGTCTTTTTGCCGTTGTCGTCATCCCAGCCGATGAGCTGGAATGTGGCGTCGAGAGCCTCGTCGGTATCGGTTATCACGAAGCGATACTGATCGGTTGTCTCCTTGGTCGCACGGTCGTACATAGCCGTCTTGGTAACCGCGATAAGTCCATCAGCGTCGCCCGAGAGGATATAGGCCGTACCGAACTTCGAGGTCACGTCGATAACGAACTCGCCGTCGGCAACAGCCGTTCCCTGATCAATCGTCCAGGTGAAGGCCAGATCGGTGCTCTCGAAATCGGCCGCATTTGCGTTGGCGAGCTCGAAAGCGGCACCCAAAGTACCTGTGTAGTCGACACTCGGAGCCTCGTCGTTAACACGCGAACCCGGAGCGGCAGGCAAAATCTCGCCCGTGTCGTAATCCTGCGAAATGAGGTCGATGCTCATCTTGGTGGTGTTCACGCGCAGAATATATCGGTTGTTGCGCTTGATGTCCTTGTCGGCCACGATTGGCAAAACCTGCTCTACACCATTGTCGCCCTGACGGCCAAGGATGTAGATCTGGGTTTCGGTCGCCGGATCGTCGCCCAGCTTGGTGGGATAGAGATAGAACACCGCCGGAGCCACCGTCTCTTCGGTCAGATTGGTCGAACCCAGCTCGGTGTAATCGCTTGCGCTCAGGCCCGGAAGTTCAACCAGGTCGTGGAGCTCCACGTCGGTCGCCCAATTGGTCGCATTGGCGTTGCCGAAAACGTAGCCCTTTTGTGCCGCGTTGGAAACCAAAATGCGAGTGATGACAAACGCACCCTTCGACTCATCGCCCGGAATATCGTCGTGGTCGCCCTGAGCCTCGGGATTCTCGATGTCGAAACGCGCCACGGCACGCTCCAGCTGGCCACGCACCGAGGTGTTGCTCGAAATGGTCACCGGACCCACAACGTCGCTGAACAGCAGGTTCTTAGTGCTGTTGCCGGGAGTCTCGCCGTCCGGATGTTCGATGTCCTCCATCTGGCCGTCGGTCACGACCAAAGCCTTGGTCAACGCCTGCTTGAAGGTCGCCTCCGAAGCCGAGCTCAGATCGGGCGCACCCTTCATCGACGAGTTCGCATTGGCCACGAAGTAGAAGGTCACGTCCTTACCCGAGTTGGCAGTCAACCAATCTTCGGCCATGGTGATGGTGTACTTCTGCGAAGAGATCTCGTCGAAGTCGTCGTTGATCAAGTAGTCTTCGTCCGCTTCCAGCGTTTGGTCGCCGTTCCCAAGACGAAGTTTGCTCATCTGACCCATTTCCTGATCGCCCTGTCCCTGTTCGGCGATGGCAACATAAACATCGAGGGTCTTCACATTCCACTCGGCATCGGTCGCGATAGTTGCGCGGGTGACGAACGGGTGGTGAGGTTTGTCGAACGCAATGGTCAGACCGAGTTTCTCCTTAGCCGGAGTGTCTGCCGGATCGTTCGTACACGACGCCAGCCCCACTGCAAGGACTGTCATCAAAATAAACAGTTTTTTCATAAAATAAAGTTGTTGGTTAATAAAAAAGTTTATATAAATAAATTAATTCAAGGTTCCTCCTTCGGTCCAGTCGGCGACCGAAAGGCCGCCCATCGGATTCATTATTATCTTGTCGCCGTCGATCACAATGTCTATTATATAGTCCTGCTTCAGCTCGTGATCGAGGTTATAGCCGAAGTGGGCAAAGTACTGTCCGAGATCTATCTCGCGCGGCAACACCATCGGGTCGTTCTCGCCCCGCGTACCGTCGGGCGCAAAATAGAGTTTCATAATAAGCGGCGTTGCATTCTTCACCCGATAATTGACAAACTGGCCCCAAACCTCGCTGTCGGCGTTCAAATAGGTGGTGTTGCTGTGGTCTATCACGTTGCCCCGCTCGAACTGCGAGTGGACCAAATGGTGGATCACCCTGTTATCGCTCCACGGATAATCGTCGTGGGCGCGTGTATCGTGTTGCCGAGCCACAAAACTCCCCGCCGGATAGAGCCACTCGGGCATCAACCTGTACTGCGAAACCACATCCTCCAACACCGCATAGTACGTTCCGCGCTTAGGAACCGGACTATTGCGCCACGTCACACGAAACCTCACCTGGAAATGGGCATTCACCATATCCACCCTCACACGCGTCGCTCCACCCTCCTCCCTGACCGTGAAAGTGCGATAACCGTGAAACAACTCGCCGCACGGACCCCGGGTCCCGTCCTCGAAAGTGTCGGCGTTCTCCAACGTCATCCGCAAATCCTCCCTGTCCGTCATCCCTACCACCGGCAACTGTCCCGTACGCGCATCCCAAACCGTACTGCAATCACCGTTGCCCACCGCCAGGATCGAATATTTGCCCGCCTCCAACTGCAACTCCGAGTTCATATAATCGGTACACATATCATCCGTCACCCGCCGAATGTGATAAAGTTTATCATTCTCGTCGAAAATATACTCGTCGATGAACTTCACCCAATACACAATCTTATTCTCGTCCGTAGTGTTCTCCTCGTTGTAATCATAGCGAAGCTGCACAGTGTAAGTGCAAATCTCTATCTCGTGCATATCCACGTCGCAACCCGCCAGCAAAGCAAAAAGCAACATCGCCGCTGTCGCCGCAAAATATTTCAAAGATCGTCTCACTGTCCGCGTCTATTGTTGCGCCGGTACCGCCACACACCCTGTGCCTGCTCCTTGCAACTCTCGCACCCCTCCGGTACCTCTATTTCGGCCCTCTCCACCGCCTTCACCTGAGGCGCACGCGTCTGCACCTCCCTGACCACATAAACCACCCGCTCGGGAGGCGTGCCAAACTGCTCTATCAGCCTCGCCGTACTCGCCAACCAACCCTTCGAACAACTCTGGCGATACTCCCTCACCATCAGCATTGCGCCCGCCATCCACCCCTGATAAGGCACGCTAAGGCGATAATGCAGATTATAGGAATCTCTTCTCTTAACCTTATCGTAAGTGTAAAAAGGTTCCGGAGCATACTCGTCACTCAGCAACTCGCGCCGCTTCTCCAACCGCGTCCTTATCGCGCTCGAATAGACCACCGTCGGCAACGCCATCTTCCGATCCGCATTCTCGATGGCAAACTCCAGCACTATCCGCCCGCCCCTTCGTATATTCACCCCGCTCGCCCGCACATCCACGTCGATCAACAACTCCTTCTCACTCACCCGCGACGAAATATTTGTAAACTCGATGCGCTGAACGCTTTGAGCTTCGCAAATGAAAAAATGAAAAAATGAAAAAATGAAAACAAGTAAAAGATTGCCGCGCCTCGCTCTCAATGACGGCGAACAACAAGTGTCATTGCGAGGAGAACAATGTTCGACGAAGCAATCTATATATCTCGATCTTTTCATTTTATCATAAATGTGAGCGCAATGCCCGCTTTCGTGGGGCCGAAATAGTGGCGGTCGCGGCTCGCGGCCAGCTCGTCGCACTCGAAACAGGCGAATTTGTCGTAGTCGATATGCAGGTAACCGCCGCCCAAAGTGAACTCCATCGCCCACCGACCGCCGCCCAACGGCATATGGTAACCCCAACTGATGCCCGCGCCCATCACGTCGCCCTTATAGCGATGACTGACAAACACGTCGGTCAAAAAGTCGACCTGGCCGATGTTGTACTCGCCATATATCGCGTGCAAGCCCACAAAGTGTCGCTCAAAACGCTGACAAAACCAATATCGGAACTCGGGCTGGACAAACCAAATCTGGTTGGTCGACTCTTTTTGGAGCTGAAAAGGATTATACACCACACCCGTATCCATTGTCCAGCGGCGGGCAATTCCGAACTCAAAACCGGCATTGAGCGTCGTTGTGGCCAGATATAGTGCGTTGGTCTTCACGGCAAACTTGGGCAGGTAGAGCTCGTCCGGGCGCGTTATCTGTTCGCCCGAAACCAGATAGAGCTCCTGCTTGGGAACCGAACGGTAGGTCACGCGGCGCACCTGAGCAGAGGCCGGAAAGCTCCAGAACCAGCCCAGCATCAGGGTTGCGAAAATAAGCGAATTAATCGCCCTATTTTTTCGATTTTTTGCCACGTAACCTACTCTTTATCAACACATTAGATGGTCTCTTCGTTATCTGTCGCCTAAAAAGCGACAGATGTTTTCACACGGCAAATGTAAAACATATTTTTTTATTTCTACAAATAAATCGTTAAAAAAATAAATATTTTTTGCCTATACATACGACGAACGACCCTTGAATTAGGGGCCGTTCTGCGAGCTAATACTCTGGCTACAAGCCACTTATATCGCTAAGATAAACCGTCGTAATATAACTACACATCTGTCGCTTTTAAAGCGACAGATGTTAACGTAAAAGCGACAGATGGATTTTGAGAGTTTAAGAGTGGTGGTAAAAAATAAATCCCACCCTCTAAAAGGGTGGGAAATCGCACTAAAAACCTATAATAAATATACTAAACCCTGACAGAATTGCCCACAGCAACGTCCGGCAACTTCCTCGGCCGACCGCGCGGA
This sequence comes from Alistipes sp. UBA940, assembly GCA_002293425.1. Lineage (GTDB taxonomy): Bacteria > Bacteroidota > Bacteroidia > Bacteroidales > Rikenellaceae > UBA940. The sequence goes on from DBDE01000043.1 coordinate 69,517, forward strand.
CGCTTAGGCGGAGCAACAACAGCATCCGACACCAACCGCGAAGCATCGTCCAACGAATTGAGGTACTCCTTGGTCTTCTTGTGGCTCTGATAGCCCAGCCCCTCGCTGATCAAGTCGATGGGCAAACCCGCGCTCTGGGCCACCGTAGCCCAGCTGTGACGCGCATCCTGGGTCGAAAAACGCTTATTTATCCCCAACAATTTCGCCACCCGTTTCAGCCTCTCGTTCTGCAACCTAAGGCCGTTCTCATACTGAAGCATAGGGTTTTTACGCGAATCGACAATCACCGGGAAAAGATACTCGCTCCCCTCCACCTGCGGCTCGAACCACTCCAAAATGCGCCTCATAGGCTCGTGAACCACAACCTCCACCAACTGCTCCGTCTTGCGCCGAGCATAGCGAATAACGTCGCCCTCACGATCGCTCTTTTTCAAAAAAGCCATATCGACAAAGCTCATCCCCCGCGCGTGATAGCAAAACAGAAAAATCGCCAACGCATTCCGCAAAGCAAGCGGCATCTCGCCCTCGACATCGAACTCCAACGCGGCCAACTGCTGCAACTCGTCCTGCGAAAGAGCCATCTTCTTGACCGTCGCAACACCCGTATACGTGGTCGAAAATGGGCTCACGGTGCGCTCCGTAACGATTTTTTCGGCCACGGCCTTATTGTAAATCGAGCGCAGCGTCCGCATATAAAACGAGATGGAATTGAGGTTCAGCCCCTGCTTTTTGAGATGTTTCTGAAAATCGCCCATCAGGGAAGAATTGATCTGCTCCAGCCTCAAATCTTCGCCGCAAAAGTCGACCAACCGCCTCACAGCCGTCCTATACGCCCGCGCGGTCCGGCCGAAACCGTCGTGCTCCAATTCGACAGCCAGCTTCTCGGCATAGCGCACCAAGCTACCGCCCACCTGCACGGCAGACCGTAGCTTATCCACGATATCGTTTATTCCGTAATTTCTCACAGGGCAAAAACGGGTTAGCGAATTAACGCCGTAAAGATACGAATTTTTTGCCGAATTATTGCCTTTTTACTAACATTTTCTAACCGATTCGCTAACCACGCACTCTGAATCGACAGATATTTTTTTATTTGTAAAGTTTTTGTAACTTCGTATCGTGAAAAACGAGATTGACCTTGTATATCTGTGGGTGGACGGTAGCGATCCGGAATGGCTGGCGCGCAAACGTGCGACTACGGGCGATTTTCAGCCCAATTCGGAGACCGACGACGTGGCGCGCTGGCTGAGCAACGATGAGCTGAAATATTCGTTTCGTTCGATGGAAAAGTTCGCCCCGTGGGTGCGCAAGGTGTTTATCGTCACCGACCGTCAGGTACCATCGTGGCTCGATACGGCCAACGAGCGTGTTCGTGTGGTCGACCACAGCGAGATTTTTCCGCCCGAGGCGTTGCCGTGCTTCAATTCGAGCGTTATAGAGTATTTTTTGCACCGGATCCCGGGCCTTGCGCCGCGGTTTTTGTTTGCCAACGACGATATGTTTTTCGGCCAGGCGGTGGGTCCGGAGTTCTTTTTCGGCGAGGACGGATGGCCCGTTTTGAGGTTGAAACGAAAGCTGTTCGGAAAGCTTCGTTATGCGGTCAAACGTGCGTTGAAGATGGGTTTCGGCCATTACCGGCGGATGGTTTACCGCTCGGCGTGTTTGGTGGAGGAGATCTCGGGGCGGTTTTTTTCGGGCATTCCGCACCACAACATCGACGCTTATGTGAGGGATGATTATGCGCGGGCGGTGGAGCAGATTTTTGCGGATGAGGTTTGCAAGAGCCAGGTCAATCGCACTCGGGCGGATGGCGATTTCCACCGTTCGGCCATAGGATTGTGGGCGTTGGCGATCGGGCACGCCCATATGCATTATGTTGCTTCGCGGTCGGAGAGTTTTCGGATCCCTGTCCATAAGCCCGATTTTATGGGACTGTACCGTCGTTTTCGGCCGAAGTTGTTTTGTTTGAACGATTCTCAGCACTCTTCGGCGGATGATCGGCGGCGGATCGTACCGTTTTTGGAAGAGCTGTTCCCCGAGAAGTCATCGTTCGAATTATGAATAGGGTCATAGCAATCGACTACGGGACAAAACGCACGGGCATCGCGGTGACCGACCCGTTGCAGATAATCGCGAGCCCACTGGAAACGGTGCCGACCCACACGCTTTTCGAATGGCTGACAAACTATTTCGGTCGCGAAAACGTTAGTGTGGTTGTGGTCGGCCGACCGACGCAGATGGACGGGTCGCCGTCGAGCGTCACGCCCCATATCGACGCCTTTGTCAGGAAATTTTGCACCCTGTTTCCCGACAAGCGGCTGGTCCGGCACGACGAGCGGTTCACGTCGGTGATGGCCCAACGGGCAATGATCGACGGCGGAGTGAAAAAGATGGCGCGGCGCGACAAAGCAATGGTGGACAGGGTCAGCGCGGCGATAATTTTGCAAAGCTATCTGGCAACCGAGAAAAACTTAAATTTATGAATATACTTGCAATGACAATTCTTCCTATCGTGGTTTATGGGTCGCCGGTGTTGCGGGCCGAGAGTGTGGAGATCGACAGCACCTATCCGGCTGTCGATCAATTGATTACAGATATGTTCGCAACGATGTACGAAGCCGAAGGCGTGGGTCTGGCGGCTCCGCAGGTGGGCAAAAACATTCGTCTCTTCGTGGTCGATCTGTCGGCGTGGGGCGAGGACGAGCCCGAGCTGGAAGGCTACAAACGGGTGTTTATCAACCCCGAGATCTACGAATATTCGGACGAAACGGGACTATACAGCGAGGGCTGCCTGTCGCTTCCCGGGCTGAACGAGGATGTTTCGCGGCCGGTAACGATTCGGATGAGGTATCTGGATGAGAATTTCGAGCCCCGCGACTGCGAGTTCACGGGTCGTCCGGCGCGGGTTATACAGCACGAGTACGACCATCTGGAAGGTATCGTCTACACCGACCGCCTGTCGCCCCTGCGCCGTAGCCTGCTCAAAAGCAAACTATCCAACCTCACCAAAGGGAAATACAAAGCGAGTTATCGGACGAAATAAGTTGAGCTAACAGGATTCGAACCTATACAGGCAGAACCAAAATCTGCAGTGCTACCATTACACCATAGCTCAATGGAAGTGCAAAGGTACACTATTTCAGGTAAATATCCAAAAGTTCGTGGGCAGCGACAAACGGGGTGATGCGGTCCTGCAAAACGCGACGCCTATACTCGGGCAACAGCTTCTCCACCCGCGGATCGTTATAAAACCCGCTCCGCAACGCATCCTCGATGGTCTCGCGCATCCAATAGCTGTTCTGAAAATGGCGATTGTCGCGAAAAAAACCGTTCCCCTCCACAAACCCCAAAAACTCCTCCACCCCACCCCAAACATCCTCTAAACCCGTACGCGCACGCGCCGAACAAGTGTAAACCCGCGGACGCCAACCGCTCGCCGGAGTGGGAAACAGCATCAACGCATTCTCGAACTGCCGCTTGGCAAGATCGGCGCGCAAAACATTGTCGCCCTCGGCCTTGGTTATCACCACCGCATCCGCCATCTCCATAATGCCCCGCTTAATGCCCTGCAACTCGTCGCCCGCACCGGCAATCTGAAGCAACAAAAACATATCGACCATCGAATGCACCACGGTCTCCGACTGCCCAACCCCCACCGTCTCGACAAAAATCACATCATAACCCGCCGCCTCACACAGCACAATCGTCTCGCGAGTCTTGCGCGCCACGCCCCCCAGCGAACCCGCCGACGGAGAGGGACGAATGAAAATACGCCGATCGGTCGAAATGCTCTCCATCCGCGTCTTATCTCCCAAAATCGACCCTCCGCTCCGTTCACTCGACGGGTCGATAGCCAGCACTGCCAACCTGTGTCCCTTATCGGCCACCATACCGCCGATGGCCTCGATAAATGTCGATTTTCCCGCTCCCGGCACTCCCGTGATACCCACCCTCACCGATCTTCCGGCGTGGGGCAGGCACCGCCCGATTATCTCCTGCGCCTGCCGCTCGTGGACAGGATTGCTGCTCTCGACCAGCGTGATAGCCTGGCTCAAAACCGAAATATCGCCGCGCAAAATCCCATCTACAAACTGCTCGGTGGTGAGTTGCGGTCGCCTGCGACGAACATACGAAGGATTGACCACAGGCTGGCCGTCGACTCCCGCCGTGACCTCCAGCGCACTGTCGGGGCGCGTATTTTCAAAGTGACGATGCTTCATAATCCATATTTTCGGTTGAACGCTGCCAAGTCGTCGCCCGTCAACTTCTTTTTCCACCTCTTGTGGCTCCACAGCCACAGCTCGGGCACGCGACAGATCTCGGCCTCCAGCATCTCGCCATAACGGCGGGTGATCAAGTGGTCCTCGGTGGGGCTCACCCCGTCCCAAATCAGCTCGAAAGTTTGCTCCCAATGGCCCCGACGCACCTTGCGAACATGCATATAAAAGATAGGCAGCGAGAACTTCCGCGCAATCTTCTCCCCGCCGTGAAAAAACACCGTGGGATGGTTGAGGAACGGCACCCACTCGCTGAACGCATCCAACGGAGCATTCTGATCGGAAATCAGCGCAACGCTGAGAGGGCGGCCCTGCAACCCGTCTTTATTCGCCAGATAATAACGTATCAGCTCGGTATTCGGAATGGAGTTGATGGCAGGTGCGAACCGATTGCGGATCCGGCGATAATACATATCGAAAACCTTGCCCTTCAGCGGCTTATAGAGCGACACCATAGCCGCCGAATCGGGCCACAAACCGAACGTACTCAGCATCTCCCAACTGCCATAATGGCCCAACAACGTCACCCAATTGCGCGAACCCGCTATCCGGTTGAGTGCGCGCCGATTCTCCTCGGGCCAATCGCAACGCTTCATAAGTTGCCGCCGCGAAATGCTCGCCAAATCGACCGCATCGACAAAATACTCCGCCAAATTGGTGTAAAACCTGCGCTCAATGGCTCTCAATTCATCCCGCGATCTATCCGGAAACGAGCTCTCCAAATTGGAACGCACCACACCCAGCCGATAACGCACAACCCTATAAAGCACAAAAGCCACGAACCGAGCCAACACCCCATAGAGAAACCACAGCGGCAACAGTCCCACAAGCCAGCAAACAGAAAAAACAACTATATATAACAATCTACTCATCGCTTCCCCTGACAACAATCACAAACTCCCCTTTCGGCGGATGCTCCCTGAAATGGCCCACCACATCGACAAGCGCACCCCTCACCGTCTGTTCGAACTTCTTGCTCAGCTCCCGCGACACCGAAACCTGTCTCTGCCCCCCGAACACCTCGGCAAACTGCTCCAACGTCCTCACCACCCGAAACGGCGACTCATAAAAAACCATCGTTCTCGGCTCCGCAGCCAACATCTGCAACCTCGAACTGCGGCCCTTCTTAATGGGCAAAAATCCCTCGAAGCAAAACCTCTCCGTCGGGAAACCACTATCCACCAACGCCGGAACAAACGCCGTCGCCCCAGGCAAACACTCCACCTCGATCCCCGCCGCCAAACACTCCCTGACCAACAAAAACCCGGGATCGGAAATGCCCGGCGTACCCGCATCGCTCACCAACGCAATCTTTCGTCCCGAGGAGAGCTCCCTCGCAACACCCCCCACCGCCGCGTGTTCGTTGAACTTATGGTGAGAGCGCATCGGCGTGGAAATCTCATAATGGCGCAGCAACACAGCCGTCGTCCGCGTATCCTCGGCCAGCACCAAATCGACCTCCCGCAACACACGAACAGCCCTCAGAGTAATATCCTCCAAGTTCCCAATCGGCGTCGGAACAAGATACAGCATCTAAGCAAACCTCCGTTCCAGCAAATTCATCAACAACATCACCCCCTCGCTGTCGGGGTCGAGCGCAAAATTGTCGTGCAGCCAAATCACGGCATCGTCCAACGTCCGGAACCTGTCCAGCTGGTCGATGGTGCGGTCGAACGCCGCCGTGTCGCCCCTAAACATATCGCGAATCATCAAAAAACGGTCGTTCAGCCCGATGGATTTGCGCAAACTCACCCCGCTCGGCACCACCGGAACACCCGGAACTTCGGCCTTCAACGCATCGCCCAAAGTGTGCTTCGGCTCGGCAATAGGCGTATCGTCCCGCAAAGAATCACCCAGAGTCTGCCCTTCGACAGGCTCGGTCTTTGGGGTCGGCCGACTTGCCGGAGCAGAATTTTCGCCATAAAGCGACTGAATCACCTCCGGCTTCACCACCGGCCGCGGCGTAAACGGCTTAACAGGCTCTTCGACAGGCTTCACCGGCGCAGGATCGAACTCGGGATCGGGTTCGGCCATCCAAACCGTTTCGAGTTCCTCCTCTTCCTCGGGAACAGGCTGAGGATTTTTTTCGACTTGCGAATGCAAGTCGTCAGTCACCCGCCCCCCTGCGCGGGGGACTGCACTAAACGTTTCGTCCCCGCTGGCGGCTGACTGACCTGAAAACTTAATCTGTTCGTAAACCTGCCTGAGCAAATCCATCGCCAAATCTCTCTCCAACTCACCCCCATCGACCAAAACCGCGATGCGATTTAATTTTTCTTGTATGTTTTTCATAGTTGTTGCAAATTTAGTTATAATTTTGCACCCCTAACCCAAAATGTGAACAAAAATGTTGTCGCGTCGGATCAAGGAGAAGCTAAATGACTATCCCACACCGTTTTACCTCTACGATATGGACCTGCTGGGCCAGACATTAGACGAGATAAAACACCAAGCCGAGCGCGACGGCTACAAAATCCACTATGCGATCAAAGCCAACGGCGACGAAACCATCCTGCGCGAAGTGCTCAAACGGGGTTTCGGCATCGACTGTGTGAGCGGTCGCGAGCTGGCGTTAGTGCGGCAACTGGGCTTTCCGGCCGAGGGCATCGTCTACGCCGGTGTGGGAAAGAGCGACCGCGAAATCGAGCTGGGCATCACCGAGGGCATTCGGGCATTCAATTGCGAAAGCCGACAAGAGTTGCAGGTCATAAACGAGCTGGCCGAAAAGCTGGGTAAGCGTGCTCGGGTGGCCCTGCGCATCAATCCCGACGTCGATCCGCAGACCCATCGCCACATCTCGACGGGGCAAGCCGACAGCAAATTCGGCATCTCATACAAAGAGATCGACCTCGTTGCCGACGAGCTGGCGGAGTATGGCAATCTCGATTTTCAGGGCCTGCACTTCCACATCGGATCGCAGATAACCGATATGAGGGTGTTCGAGTTCTTCTGCCGGCGGGTCAATTCGCTGGCCGAGTGGTTCGCCGAGCGCGGTTTTCCGGTGGGCTACATCAATATGGGCGGCGGCCTGGGGGTCAACTACGAGGCTCCCGACTCCGAACCGATGCCCGACTTCGGGGCCTATTTCGACGCTTTCAGGCGCAACCTGCAGCTCCATCCCGCCACGGAAGTGCACTTCGAGCTGGGTCGGGCGATGGTGGCGCAGTGTGGCGAGCTCATCACGCGGGTGTTGTTCAACAAGCTCAACTCGGCGGGAAACGAGGTGGTTATCGTCGACGGGAGTATGTCGGAGCTGATACGCCCTGCGCTGTACGACGCCTATCACCGGATCGAGAACCTTTCGGCGCGCGAGGATGGTCTGAGGAGAAGCTATATCGTGGCGGGGACGGTTTGTGAGTCGAGCGATATTTTTGCCACCGATCGCACTTTGCCGGAGTTGCGGCGGGGCGATCTGGTGGCTATTCAGAGCGCGGGGGCTTATGGCATCTCGATGGCCTCGACCTATAATATGCACGCCATTCCCGCGAGCGTTTATTTCAGTGAAAAACTAAAAGCTAAAAACTAAAAACTGGGCTACGCGACGCAAGCTATGCAGGAACGTCATTGCGAGCGGTCCAACTTTTAGTTCTTAGCTTTTAGTTCTTAGTTTTCTATCAGCTTTCCCCGCCGAACTCCATCAGATAGGCTTTGATAAATTCGTCGAGTTTGCCGTCGAGCACCGCATCGGGATTGGATGTCTGATAGTTGGTGCGATGGTCCTTCACCCGCCGATCGTCCAACACATAGCTGCGGATCTGGCTGCCCCATTCTATCTTCTTTTTCTGCTTTTCAAGCGCCATTCGCGCCTCCATCTGCTTGTCCAATTCGCGCTGGTAGAGCTTCGAGCGCAGAATCCTCATCGCATTTTCGCGGTTATTGAGCTGCGAGCGGGTCTCGGAGTTCTCGATAACGATGCCCGACGGAATGTGCTTCAACCTCACGGCCGTCTCCACCTTGTTGACATTCTGCCCGCCCGCACCCGACGAACGCATCGTGTCCCACTCCAGGTCGGCGGGGTTGATGACGATCTCGATGGTGTCGTCCACCGCCGGCGAGACAAAGACCGAGGCGAACGACGTTTGCCGCTTGTTCTGAGCGTTGAATGGCGAGGGCCGCACCAGCCGGTGCACCCCATTCTCGCTTTTGAGAAATCCGTATGCAAAGTCGCCCTCGAACTCCAGCGTGACCGACTTCACCCCCGCTTCGTCGCCCTCCTGAAAGTCGAGGGTTTTAACTTTATAGCCGTTCAGTTCGCCCCATCGCAGGTACATTCGGTGCAACATTCCCGCCCAATCGAGGGCTTCGGTGCCGCCCGCTCCGGCGTTGATGTCGAGTATTGCGCCCAGTTTGTCCTCCTTGCCCTGCAACATATTGCGCATTTCGAGCTCCTCGACAGCGGCGAGCGCACGAGCGTATTCGGCATCCAATTCCTCTTCACTCGCCGCGCCTTCGCGCACGAAGTCGGGCATAATTGCCAGGTCGTCGACGGCAGTGGCGGCAGTGTCGTAGGCGGTCACCCAGCTTTTGATGGCGGCGGTGGCTTTGAGGGCCTTTTCGGCTTCGGCCGCGTCGTCCCAAAAATCGGGCGCGAGGCTCTTTTCCTCCTCGATTTTGAGGCGTGCACGCTTGTCGTCGATGTTGATGTGACGCGCCAGCTCTTCGACGCGGCGGGTTAACTCTTTGATCTGCTCTATTGTAGTTGCCATTCGGAACCTCCCTCTTTTTTGTCCATAACCTTGATCCCCGCCGCGGCCAACCCGTCTCTGATGCGGTCGGACATAGCCCAATCTTTGTTGTTCTTGGCCTCCGCACGCAGTTGGAGCATCAAATCCATAACCGGAGCGAGCGCACTCTCGTCCGAGGCTTTATCGTTCCTCAACCCGAGGATGTCGAATACCCAGGTGTTCATCACGGTTTTTAATTGCGCCAAATCTTCGGCTCCGATAGTAGCCGTGCCGTCGTGGATCTGGTTGATGACCCGCACGGCATCGAATAAATGTGAGATAACGATGGGAGTGTTCAGGTCGTCGTTCATTGCTTCCCTGAACTTCGCCTCCAAGCCAGACGCCTGCAAGGGCTGAGGATTCAGCCCGCCGCTGGGGGGGGCGGCTGGCTGACGCTCTTCTGACGAAGAGCGGGACGACAAATTATCCAACGTTTCCACCGCTTTCATCAACCTCTCCAACCCCTTTTCGGCGGCGGCAAGGGCTTCGTGCGAAAAATCGAGCGTCGAGCGATAGTGCGCCTGCAACATAAAGAAGCGGATCACCATCGGGTCGAAATCTTCCAGCGAAACGGCGTTGCCAAGCGATTTGCCCATCTTCTGGCCGCCCGTGGTGATCATATTGTTGTGCATCCAGTACTTCGCACCGCCGTCGCCACAGGCAGTGCATTGGGCTATTTCGGCTTCGTGGTGGGGGAACATCAGGTCGAGCCCCCCTCCGTGAATGTCGAACCGCTTGCCCAAATACTTCTCGCTCATAGCGCTGCACTCCATATGCCAACCCGGAAAACCGTCGCTCCACGGGCTCGGCCAACGCATAATGTGCTCCGGCGAGGCCTTCTTCCACAGCGCGAAATCGAGCGGAGAACGCTTGTCCGAGCCGCCATCCAGCGCACGGGTCCCCTCCAACATATCTTCGATCTTCCGCCCCGACAGCTCTCCATAGTTGTGCTCGCGGGAGTATTTCACCACGTCGAAGTAAACCGATCCGCCCGCCTCGTAGGCATATCCGGCATCCAGAATGTGCTTTATCATCTCGATCTGCTCGATGATATGGCCGCTGGCGAGAGGCTCGATCGAGGGCGGCAGGACGTTCAGCCGCCGCATCGCGTCGTGATAGGAGTTGGTGTACATCTGCGCCACCTCCATCGGTTCCAGCTTTTCGAGCCGTGCAAGTTTGGCAATTTTGTCCTCGCCCTCGTCGGCATCGTGTTCCAGATGGCCGACGTCGGTGATGTTGCGCACATAGCGCACGCGGTATCCCAAAAATTTGAGATAACGGAAGAGTATATCGAAAGTTATAGCCGACCGTGCGTGCCCCAGATGGGGCGGGCCGTAAACCGTCGGGCCGCACACATACATCCCGACGTGACCCGGAACGAGCGGCACAAACTCCTCTTTGCGGCGCGTTAAAGTATTATACAGGGTAAACATTCCGCAAAATTAACTATTTTTGCGGAATGAATAACTACAAAAAGCTCAATAACATCACCGGTTGGATTGTGTTTGTTGTCGCCTTAACAGTCTATCTGACCACCGCCGCTCCGGTTGCCGATTGGTGGGACTGTATGGAGTTCACCGCAACGTCGTATAAGTTAGAGATAGGCCATCCGCCCGGAGCACCGCTCTTTATGATGATGATGAGGGTGTTCACGATGTTTGCGTCGAGCCCCGAGACGGTGGGTTTTTGGGGCAACGTGATGTCGTGTGTGATGAGCGCGCTCACCATCCTGTTTATGTTTTGGACGATAAGTCGCCTGGCGCAAAAGTTGGGGGCGGACGGTTTGACGGCCCTTGCTTCGGCGTTGGTGGGTTCGCTGGCCTATGCTTTTACCGACACTTTCTGGTTTTCGGCGGTGGAGAGCGAGGTGTACGCCACTTCGAGTATGTTCACGGCGTTGGTGGTGTGGCTGATGATGCGCTGGGAGGAGGTGGCGGACGAGGAGGGGAATGAGCGGTGGCTGGTGCTCATCGCATACGTTATGGGGCTGTCGATCGGGGTGCATATCCTCAATTTGCTGACTGTTCCGGCGTTGGTTTTTGTTTACTATTTCCGCAAGGCGACGCGCATCACCTGGCAGGGCGTTGCTGGGGCCGTGGTTGCCGCGGGGGGAATATTGTTTGCCATCTATAAGGTGATTATGCCGCTCACGGTTTCGATGGGGGCGGGCATCGACCGGATTGCTGTTAACGATCTGGGTTGGCCGGTCAACAGCGGGATGGCACTGTGGTTGGCAATTTTGTTCACGGCAGTGTTTGCGGGCATTTTCGCGACCCGCCGCAGCGGCAAGAGGTTGTGGAACACCGTGTTGTTGTGTACGGCGGTGATATTGATCGGTTATAGCTCTTATGCCAGCGTGGTCATCCGGTCGAGCGTCAATCCGCCGATGAACAGCAACCGTCCCGACAATCCTTATGCGTTGCAGGAGCTGATGGGACGCACTCAATATGGGCGTATTCCGATAGTTTACGGCCCGATGTTCGACAGTGAGATGGTCGATATGGACTATGGCTATCGGTGGGAGATGGGCGAGGACGGCAAGTATCACCGGCGCCGATTTATTCGCGACTATGTCTATGGTTCGGGTGAGCAGGTGGCGTTTCCGCGCCTGTGGGACTTCAACGACGAGAATAACTATCGCGCCTGGCTGGGGCTCGACAAGGACGAAAGCCCAACTTACGGCGACAATCTGAGTTACTTTTTCGGCCACCAGTTCAATTTTATGTTCTGGCGATATTTTATGTGGAACTTCGTCGGGCGGCAGGACGACGTGCAGGGTCGCGGCGACATAATCCACGGCAACTGGCTGAGCGGCATCAAACCCATCGACGCCCTCTACCTCGGTCCGCAGAGCGATTTGCCGAGCGAGATTGCGAACAACAAGGGACGGAACACCTTTTTCTTTCTTCCTTTCCTGCTCGGGATTTTGGGGCTCATCTACCAGCTGAGCAAGGACAAGCGGGGTTTCACCGTCGTGATGTGGCTGTTCGTGATGATGGGTGTGGCGCTGGTGGTATACTTCAACGTTCTGCCAACGGCCGTCCGCGAAAGGGACTATATCTATGCCGGAGCTTTCTACGCCTTCTCCATCTGGATAGGACTGGGGGTGACGTGGGTGAAAGAGATAATTACGAATAGACTACGCGCGCGGGAATTTTCAACTCTTATCGCAACGGTTGTGTGTCTATCCGTTCCGCTGGTTTTGCTCTCCGAGGGTTGGGACGACCACGACCGCTCGGGGCGCAGGATAGGGCACGACTTCGGGTACAACTTCCTCGTCTCCACTCTGCCCGACGCCATTATTATGAACTTCGGCGACAACGACACGTTCCCGTTGTGGTACAATCAGGAGGTTGAAGATGTGCGCCCCGACGTGCGGATAATGAATATGAGTTACGCCGGCGCCAATTGGTACATCGAGCAGATGCGCCACGCCTATAACAACTCCGAACCCGTTCCGATGTCGATCTCGATGGATGCTTATGCCGACAACGACTTGACCTATGTCGAGCCGCTGGTAGATTACGCTTTGGATGTTCGCACGGTTGTCGATTTTGTCTCCGACCGCCACACCGACACCCGTTGGCAGTTGGAGAGCGGTGGCTGGATCGACTATATCCCTTCGGACGACATCACCATTCCGGTCGATAAGCAGAACGCCATCGACGCGGGCATCGTTCGTGCTGAGGATGCCCACCTGATGGTCGATTCGATTCGGTTCACCATTCCGACCACCACGGTGCGCAAGGACCAGCTGTTGGTGCTCGACGTATTGGCAAATTTCGATTGGAGCCGCCCGATATACACCACCGCACCCCAGATATTCACCGACCTGGGTTTGGGCGAGTGGTTGCAGGCCGACGGTTGGGCTTATCGGTTGGTGCCGATCCGCACGCCTGCCAAAGCCGAAACGGGCGAATATGGCCGCATCGACACCGAGCTGACTTACGATTTGTTGATGAACCGCTATAAATATGGCAATGCCAGCAACCCGCGGGTTTATGTCGATTACACTTCGTTGGTCAATTTGCGATGGGTTCAGGCGCGAGAGACTTTTGTGAGGCTGGCCAACGAGTTGCTGGAGCAGGGCGATGTGGAGCGTGCGGTGGAGGTGCTTGATAGGTGTCTTACGGAGTATCCGCCCTCGAAGTTCGATTACGATTTTTGGCCGACCTATTCCATCATCGAGGCCTATTATGGGGCTGGTGCGATGGAGCGGGGCGATGTTTTGTTGGAGGATTATGCCAATGTTTTGCAGGAGTATATCAAGTATTATGGTCGGTTCGGTGGGTCGAAGTTTAGGAGTGTGGAGACGGTTTGGATGGATTATGTGAAGTACCTTGGTGCGCTGGAGACGGTGGCCGAGTTTTATGGCCGCACCGCCCAGAAGACCCCCATCACTGACTATCTCGACGGGCTGGTGGAGTGAAAAGTGATTTTTTGTTCCGCGTAGCGACGCGAACCACGCTCACGATGCCGAGGTGAGGATGACAATTTTCCATTTTCAATTTTCAATTGTCAATTTATTTTGTACCTTTGCGTCTCGGTTTTTTGCCCAGGTGGTGGAATTGGTAGACACGCCACTTTGAGGGGGTGGTGCCGGTTACGGTGTGTGAGTTCGAATCTCGTCCTGGGCACAAAGCAACGAAAGGGGAACAGCGGGTTCCCCTTTCCTCGTTATGATTATCGTCATAATCGTTTTATCATTTCGAACTGTTTGCCTGCGAGCGGAATACTTAGGGCTTGCAGGAAACCGGCCAAAGTCTCATCTCGGCCAATTTCGGTGTTGATGCACTTTATGCCGGAAGCACGGTTTTGCCGCAACATTTCTCCGAGCAACGCCGAGCCGATGCCCTGTCGCCGATGGCTTTCCGCAACTGCTATCTGGGTGATGTCGCCCGCCGCAGGTTCGAAGATCACATAGCCGACGAGCCGGTCGCCGTCGAATGCGCCGAGGGTGATGAAATCCTTGGGAGCGCGTTCGATGGCCTCGAAACTGTTCTGCCACGACGGAGTGAAGTCCCAAAATTTTTCCGCAATCCCCCGTATTTCCGCAAGTGCGACACTCGCAACTCTCATCCCGACGCTCGGAATGGCCGAGGGCTGCCCCCTGAAGTAGTTGAACTCGCGGCTAACTTCAAAGCCCAGCCGCCGATAGACCGACACCGCCGCCGTGTTGTGCTGCAACACCTCCAACAGATATTGCGCGACCCCCGCCGCCCGCAGATGCGGAAGCGAAGCCTCGAATATCTGCGTGGCGAACCCCTTGCCCCGATGCTCCGGCAGTGTCCCTGTTCCGGTGTCGTAAGCAGTCGGCACACCGTCGAAAGTCCCGATACCATTCAAAGTGAACCCCGCAATCCGCCCGCCGGAATCGAAAGCCGCAAACGAAAGCGCGGGATCGAAACCACGCCGCCGAAGCATTGTCCGCAACTCTTTGGGCGAAATTTGAACCTCGTAAGTGGCAAACGCCGCCCCGAAAGCCTCCGCAAGTACATCGAACTCGACCCCCGAAAGTGATTTGATCTCCATAACAAACACAAAGTTATTTAACTTTTTGAAAGTCTGAAATTTTATCTATTTTTACAACTCGATCTCGCAGGATTAACGGGAGGTCTGCCGAGGTGGAAAAATCTTCGCCTCGCTTAATGAGGCAGGAAAAGATGAGTTAAGGCAAAAATATAACCTGAAATGACAACACAAGAAAAAATAGCATCGACGGCGCCGTGCGGGCTCGATTGCTTCAATTGCGCATCGCACACAGCGAACATCACGCCCGAATATCGCGCACGGGTGGCCGAACTATTCGGCGTTGCGCCCGAGGATACGGGTTGCAACGGCGGTTGCCGCGCCGTGAAGGGACATTGTCTGTGGACTAACGGTTTGTGTGCCACTTACGCCTGCGCGGAATCGAAGGGCGTGGAGTATTGCTTCGAGTGCGACGAGTTTCCGTGTCGCCGATTGGCACCCTCGATCGACAGTGCGGTGCAGAACTATCCCCACAACTATAAACTTTTCAACCTGTGCCGGATGAAGGCCGTCGGGGTGGAGAATTGGATCGAGAACGACGCTGATTGGGTGCGCGAGATGTACTCCAAAGGCAGGTTCGTGGTGGGCGATAGTCCGGTAAAAAAATGAGACCGACGCTTTATGTCTTCTCCGGTTTGCCGGGGTCGGGAAAATCGGCGTTGGCGCGGTTGCTGGCGACGGAGCGCGGGGCGGCGTGGTTGCGCATCGACACTATCGAACAGGGATTGAGGGATTTGTGTGGGTTCGAGCCGCAGGGCGAGGGGTACAGGTTGGCTTATCGCATTGCGGCGGACAATTTGCGGGCGGGTCTGAGCGTTGTTGCCGATTCGTGCAATCCGATCGAGTTGACGCGGCGTGAGTGGGAGGCGGTAGCGGCCGAAAACGGTGCGATGGCGGTGAATATCGAGGTTGTGTGTTCCGACCGTGAGGAGCATAGGCGGCGGATTGAGGCGCGCGGTTGGCCTGCGTGGAGCGAGGTCGAAAACCGCGAATATCACCCGTGGAGCCGCGAGCACATCACCATCGACACGGCGGGCCGGACCGCCCGACAGAGTTTTGAAGAGTTAAACCGAAAAATAGAACAGTTATGAAATTCAACAACGTAAGATTATTGGTGCGGGACTATCGGAAGTGTTTCGATTTCTACGCCCAGAAGCTTGGTTTGGAGCCGCTGTGGGACATCGAGGAGTGTTACGGCGCGTTCAAGGTGGCCGACGGGATCGAGGGGTTGTCCATCTTTTTGAGCGATTATATGGCCCCGGTGGTCGGGAATGCTGATGCGCAACAGCCTGTCAGGGGTCGCGATAAGTCGATGGTTTGTTTCGAGGTACCCGACGTGGACGACACCTATCGGACGCTTCGTTCTAAGGGGGTTGTTTTTGTGAACGAGCCTGTCGATATGCCCGGTTGGGGAATGCGCGTCGTCCATCTGCGTGACCCGGAAGAGAACCTGATCGAGTTGTATACCCCACTGCAAGCCAATTAGAAATGAAACAGTTGACAGAATCACTCGAAAAATTGATCGACAAACAAAGCGTTAGCTTTATAAGCTCTGTCGATGAAAATGGCTTTCCGAACACAAAGGCGATGTTGGCTCCCGTCGAGCGGGAAGGTATCAAAACGTTTTATTGGCATACCAACAGTCCGTCGATGAGAGTAAAGCAATACCGAGCTAATCCGAAGGCTTGCATCTATTTTTGCGACGAGTTGTCTTTTCGCGGAGTTATGCTTAAAGGAACGATGGAGGTCGTCGATGACCCTGCCGTTAGAAAAGAGATTTGGAAAGAGGAGTTTTCCATCTACTATGAGGGCGGAATGGATGGCGGTGATTTCATAGTTTTGAAATTTACGGCAGAAACGGGAAGATTGTACGGTAATTACCATTCGGAAGATTTCGCGATCAAATAAATATGCTGAACAGATTAATAACTGAATAAAAAACAACAACTAATGGAAACCACACACATTTGTCAAAGCTGCGGGATGAATATGCGCACCGCAGAGGATTTAGGGACTGATGCCGACGGCACCCAGAACCACGATTATTGCCACTATTGCTATCAGAACGGCGCCTTCACGCGCGACGTGACGATCGACGAGATGGTGGAAATGAACTTGCAATTCCTCGACCACTGGAATGCCGAGACGGGCAACAATTTCACTGCCGACGAGGCGCGCCCGATCCTTCGCGAATTCCTGTCAACGCTGAAAAGATGGCGGGAAGAATGACCACGGCGGGGTGGTAGCTTCTGCGTTAGCTTGTTCCGCGTATCTTGGGCGCCGCGTAGCCACTCGTCTCTCGTCTCTCGTCACTCGTCACTCGTAATTGTTTTGTTTGGTCCATTGCTCTTTACGCAGGGCGAATGCACCGGACGGAGAAACGAGCGGTCTTAGTGGTATTGCTGGCTGGGATGACTTGCGTGCTTGTGAAGGTCAGGTCGTAGGCGTAGGAGGTATTGGATGGCTCCCGAGTAGCAGACCAGTAATAACCGGCCGAGCTCTGAAGGGCGCCGCTGCCAAAGCGGCCTGAAGCTGAGAAGATCATATCACCTCGCCTTGCAGCGTAGCGGAAGAGCAACCGGTGACGCGGACTCGCAGATAATCGCCCGCGCGATGCTCCGCGCCATCCGCCCCAAAACGCCCGACCACGACAACCTTATTCTGCGACGTACGCCCAAAAACCCGCTCCGACGACCTCTTCGACACCCCCTCAACCAAAATCTCGAACTCACGCCCCACATCGCGCCGATTCGAAGCCAACGACAACTCATTCTGCAACCCAATGATCTCGGCCAACCGAGCCGTCTTCACCGCCTCCGCAACATCGTCCGCCATAGTCCGCGCCGCAACAGTGTCCGGCCGCTCGGAGTACTTAAACATATAAGCAAACTCATACCCAACCTCCCGCATCAACGACAACGTGGCCGCGTGATCCTCAGCCGTCTCGCCGCAAAATCCGGCAATCACATCGGTCGAAATAGCGCAATCGGGCATCACCCGCCGAATAGCCGCAATACGGTCGAGATACCACTCGCGCGTATATTTCCGGTTCATCAGCTCCAACATACGCGTGCTGCCGCTCTGCGCCGGAAGGTGAATGGCACGGCAAATATTGGGCGTGGCGGCCATCACCTCCAACAGCCTGTCGGTCAAATCCTTGGGGTGCGACGTGGCAAACCGAACACGCAAAAGTGGACTCACCGCCGCCACCCGCCGCAAAAGTTCGGGAAAGTCGACCTGTTCAAAAGTGTATGAATTGACATTCTGTCCCAGCAACGTCACCTCGCGGTAACCGGCCGCAAACAGCTCGCCCACCTCGCGCAAAATGGTCTGCGGATCGCGACTCCGCTCCCGTCCGCGCGTGTAGGGCACCACGCAATAAGAGCAAAAATTGTTGCACCCGCGCATAATCGACACAAACGCACTCACACCCCGTTCATCGAGCCTGACAGGCGAAATCTCGGCATAGGTCTCCTCCTTGCTCAGCTCGGTGTTCACCCCGCCGCCCTGCGCAAGCAATTCCGGCAACGAGCGATAACCGTCGGGGCCCACAACCAGGTCGACCGCCGGACGCTCAGTCAGGATCTGCTCCCTCAACCGCTCGGCCATACAGCCCAAAATACCCAGCACGGTGCCCTGACGACGCTTTTTCAGCGCGCCCAACTCATCCAGCCGATGCCACACCCGCTCCTCGGCATTGTCGCGAATGGAGCAGGTGTTGAGCAAAACCACGTCGGCATCGCGCACATCCGAAGCGCGCTCGAAGCCCCCCGTGCCGCACAAAATCGCCATCACGGTCTCGCTGTCGACCACGTTCATCTGGCACCCGTATGTCTCGATCCAAACTCGTTTCATTTCCGAACTCGAATAACCTTACAGAGTGGTCAGTCGCAAATTGCGGAACAGCACCTTGATGCCGCCGCCGTCGTGGATTTGCAAAGCCAGGCGACCCTGTTTTTTGGTGAACGCAACGTCGGTAAAGTCGGTCACCAACTCCCCGTTGAGCCAAACCTGCGCCGTATCGCCCACAACCTTCACCCGCATAGTGTTCCACCCATCCACCAGCTTATCCTCCGCCGGACGGGTCAACCAACCGCGACCATAGCTCTCGTAAATTCCGCCCGAGTCGTGACCAGCCGGAGCAACCTCCACCTGCCAGCCGTTGACCATCGCGGGCGGCAAAACTATCGAGCGGAAGAAGAAGCCGCTGTTGCCGTTGGAGAGTTGATTGAACTCGAATGTGGCGTCGAAATCGTCATAATATTCCCTTGTCGCAAGGTAGCCGTATTGCTTGTCCTCGCCGCTCTCGACAACGATGCACCCATCCTCGACGTAGAACTTTTCGGTGCCGTAGACCACCCAATTATCGAGATCGGTGCCATTGAACAGCTCCACTTCACGACCGGCTTTGCGCGGCAACTCTTTGATCTTCACATTGCGGAACGAGGCCGGATAGCCGTGGTCCTGCAAGCAAATCAAACCCCGATGCGCAAGTCCGTATTCGGGCGCATGGGCCCACTTGCCACTATCGCGGCGGGCAAACCAATCGTCGGTCCACGCCTCATATTCGATGGTCTTCACCCCGTTGAGCCAATACTCGACGTGGCCGTTGTCGAAGATAATTTCGGACCTGTTCCACTCCCCGGGAGGGTTGATAGTGACGGTCGAGTGGTCGGGCAAGTACATCGCATAGTCGACCCCCATACTCTGCCAATCGGCCAGCTTTTCGCCTGTCTGCGCTTCATAGCCTTCGACGTCGATGAGCTGATATTCGGGTCCGGTGATGTACGGAACGGTAAACTCGGGCCGCTCGACAACGTGGTACAGGATGCCGCTGTTGCCGCCCTCTGACAACTTCCAGTCGATGCTGAAGTGGAAATTCTCATACTCGCGGTCGGTGACGATATAGCCACTCGCGTCGCTGCCACTGCCGTCGGCCTGAATCGCGCCGTCCACCACGTGCCAACCCGTCAACCCGACAGCGTTGAAATTGCGCCACCCGTCCAGCGATTGTCCGTCGAACAGCAACTGCCACCCGTCGGCCGTCTCGGCCTCGGTCAACACATTGGTCTTCTGTCCGCAAGCAGACAAAACTAAAAGTAAAAAACTAAAAACTAAAAACTGTTTCATAATATTTAGATAATTTAGGTAATTTAGGTAATCGGCTAACGCGACGCTTTTTTCATTTGCGAAGCACTGTTCCATATCTCCCAATTGCGTTCGGCCTGGGCTTCGAGCATCGAACGGCCGTTCAGCGTCCTCGCGCCGCGCCATTTCCCCTCGGCCAAAAACGCGGTCAGTGGCGGATTGTAGATCAGATCGTAAAGATAGTGTCCGCTCCCGATCGCCCCATAAGGTATCGGCGGCTTCTCCCCCACCCGCGGCGACATCCCGAGCGGAGTGGTGTTGACTATCAATTTATGACTATTAACGACCAACGGCGTCAACTCGTCATACTGCGGGCGCGAAACAGTGCGAAAGTCGATGCCCCTGCTACGCAGAACATAGCACACCGCCGCCGAAGCCCCGCCCGTTCCCAGAACCATTGCCCGTAAGCTCTCGGCCCGACCCCGACCCCCCACGGGGCGGGCCGACGGACTTGCAGGCAAGTCCGAAAAAAAACCATCTCCCAACAAACTCCGCAACCCCACCTCGAACCCATAAGCATCGGTGTTGTAACCCCACAACTCCCCGCCCACGATCTTCACGCAATTCACCGCCCCGATCTGTTGCGCCTCGGGCGAAAGGTGGTCGATGAAACGAACAACCTCCTTCTTGTAAGGTATCGTCACATTGAACCCTTCCAACTCGCGATTTCGAGCGAGCATATCGGGCAAATCGTCGATAGCCGGAAGCTCAAAATTGAGATACCTCACACCGTACTTCTGTTCGAAATAGCCCTTCGAAAAGGAGTGTCCCAACGGATTGCCTATGATTCCCAGTGTTCTCACAAAAAATAACGCACCAAAACAAATCCGCCCACCAACAGCACCGTAAAACCCAACGCCAGCCAATTGAAATAGCGGTCGATAAAGACCTTGATCGGAGCTCCTAACCGCCAGATCAACCACGCCTCGACGAAAAACCTCAGGCCCCGCGAAACAATCCCCGCCACAACGAAACCCACCAAATCTATCCCGAACAGCCCCCCCGCAATGGTAAACAACTTAAACGGGATCGGCGTAAACCCAGCCGTGAAAATTATCCAAAAATCCCACTTGTCGAACAAAGCCTTCACCGTCTCGAACCCCTCGACCGTAAAAATGCCGCGCTCGAAAAACCAATTGGCCAACCCCGTGTACTCTCCCGCCGCCGTCTGCCACAAAAAGTACCCTATCGCATAACCCCCCAACGCCCCCAAAACCGAAAACAGCGTACACACAAAGGCGTAAAAAAATGCCCTCTTGGGCCGCCCCAAACAAAGTGCCAACAACAACACATCGGGCGGAACGGGGAAAAACGAGCTCTCCACAAACGACAACACCCCCAAAGCCGCCGTCCCCCAGCGCGACTCGCTCCAACCCAAAACCCAATCGTAAAGACGACGCACAAAATTCATTGTGCGAAGATACAATATTTTCTTAACTTTGTGTCCGTTATGGAGAAGATTATCAAAGACGCCGTCGTGCGCTTCTCGGGCGACTCGGGCGACGGAATGCAGCTCACCGGAACACTCTTTTCAGACGCCGGAGCACTGAGCGGCCACGGCATTTCCACCTTTCCCGACTATCCGTCGGAGATTCGCGCGCCGCAAGGCACGGTCGCCGGGGTGTCGGGTTTTCAGGTGCACCTTGGTTCGCGAAAAATGGCCACTCCGGGGGACAAATGCGATGCCCTGGTGGCAATGAACCCCGCGGCATTGAAAGCCAACACGCGGTGGCTGAAACGCGACTCGACCATCATCGTCGATGCTGATGCCTTTACAGACAAAGAGTTCAGGAAGGCCGGTTTTGTTGACAACGACCCCATTGGGGAGTTGGGGTTGACGGACTATAACATAGTGATGTGTCATATCACGACGATGACCCGCGATGCGCTCGACGGGCTGGGGTTGGACAACAAAAGTGCCGCCCGATGCAAAAATATGTTCGCGCTGGGGATATGCTTATACCTCTACAACATCCCTCTCGACCACACTTTGAGCTATATTTCACGGAAATTCAAGGGCGCGATGGTGGAGGCCAACTCCCGAGTGTTGAATGCGGGCTATAATTTTGCCGCCAATAACCACCTCTTCGCAAATACCTACGACGTGCCCAAGGCGACGTTGGAAAAGGGCACATACCGAACCATCAACGGCAACCAGGCGACGGCGTGGGGGCTTATCGCGGCGGCGGAGAAGAGCGGACGCCCATTGTTTTGCGGCTCATACCCCATCACTCCCGCCACCGTCATACTCGAAGAGCTGGCCAAGAGGCGCGACCTGGGCGTGAAGACCGTTCAGGCCGAGGACGAAATTGCGGGCATCTGCACGGCGATTGGGGCGGCCTTTGCGGGCAATTTTGCCGTCACCACAACTTCGGGACCGGGCCTGTCGCTCAAAAGCGAAGCGATGGGGCTGGCCGTGATGACCGAACTGCCGCTGGTTATCGTGGATGTGCAACGGGGCGGACCATCCACGGGTTTGCCGACCAAGACCGAGCAGAGCGACCTGTTGCAGGCACTGTATGGGCGCAATGGCGAGGCTCCGATGGTGGTCGTTGCCGCTTCGACCCCCAGCGACTGTTTCCACTATGCGTTCTGGGCGGGCAAGATCGCGATGGAGCGAATGACGCCCGTGCTGCTGCTCACCGACGGTTTCATCGCCAACGGAAGCGAGCCGTGGCGAGTGCCTTCTCTGGGAGATTATCCTTCGATAGCTCCGCCTATCGTCAGCGAGTTGAAGGACGAGATATACTTTTGCTATGACCGCGACCCCGAAGCTTTTGCCCGCACGTGGGCCATTCCGGGCACAACGGGTTTGGAGCATCGTATCGGCGGGTTGGAGAAGGACAAGCGGATAGGCTGTGTGAGCCACGACCCGGCCAACCACGCCGAGATGACGCGACTGAGAGCCGAAAAGGTGGCGAGGGTGGCCGATTTTCTGCCTGTCCAGGAGTTGCTGGGCGATGCGGAGGGCGACCTGCTCGTGGTCGGATGGGGTGGCACGCGCGGTCATCTGCAAACGGCGGTAGAGGAGATGTGCGCACGGGGCAAACGTGTTTCGCTGTGCCATTTCAATTGGATAAACCCGTTGCCGCGCGGCGTGGAGGAGATATTCGGGCGGTTCAAACGGATCGTCGTGTGCGAATTGAATATGGGGCAGTTTGCGGGTTACCTGAGGATGAACCTGCCGCAGTTCACATACGAACAATGTAATAAGGTGCAGGGGTTGCCTTTTACGGTTGATGAGTTGTGTAAATGTTTTGAGAGTTATGTCTAATTGTATCTATTCCGCCGCCGATTTTCGGAGCGACCAAGAGGTGAAATGGTGTCCGGGTTGCGGCGACCACGCGGTGCTCAGCTCGATGCAAAACGCGTTGGCACAAATCGCCTCCGAAGACGGTGTCCCGAGAGAGAAATTTGCCGTGGTGAGTGGCATCGGCTGCTCGTCGCGGTTCCCCTATTATGTGCGCACGTACGGCTTCCACGGCATCCACGGGCGGGCGGCCGCCATCGCAACGGGTGTCAAGGTGGCCAATCCCGAGCTCAACGTGTGGGTGGCGACGGGCGACGGCGACGCGCTGGCTATCGGCGGCAACCACTTTATCCACGCCGTACGCAGGAATGTGGATATGAGTATGGTGCTGTTCAACAACGAGATCTACGGTCTCACCAAGGGGCAATATTCGCCCACGACCAAGATCGGCAAGGTAACCAAAACCTCGCCGTTCGGCACGGTCGAAAAGCCGTTCAAGCCGGGCGAACTGGCCATCGGCGCGGGCGGAACCTTCTTTGCCCGCAGCGTCGACGCCGAAGTTAAGTTGACCCAGGAGTTGCTGGTCGCCGCGGCGCGCCATAGGGGTATGGCGGTGGTGGAGACGCTGGTCAACTGCGTGATATTCAACGACAAAACCCACGCCGCCTATGCGGGCGACAAAGCCACAAGAGTCGAAAACACCATTGTTCTGCGCCACGGAGAGCGGATGGTGTTCGGTTCGGCGGGCGACAGGGGGCTGGCACTCGACGGGCAGAGGCTCCGGGTGGTCGATTCCGATTCGCCCGATGTTTTGGTACACGACGCCCACAGTCCCAATCCGATGGTCCATTTCCTGCTGGCGGGTATGTCGTGGCCCGAGTTTCCGGTCGCGCTGGGCATCATAAGACAGGTCGACGCGCCCACCTATGATGCCGAAGTTGCGCGCCAGGTGGAAGAGGTGCGTTCTGCGGCGACCCTTTGCGATGTCGATTCGTTGTTGCATTCAGGTTCGGTGTGGGAGGTGTGATCGACAGGGCTCTGGCCTGCGAGGATTTAAGGGAAGACGAGGTTCTATGGCTTCTCACCGAGGCTCCGCTTCATCGGGTTGCCGCGGCGGCGGACGAGGTGAGGCGGCGGGAAGTGGCTGACCCACAGGTGGTTACGTGGCAGATAGATCGCAACGTCAACATCACCAACGTGTGTGTTTCGGGCTGCAAGTTCTGCAATTTTCATTGCGCGGCGGGTTCGAAAAAGGCTTATGTTTTGGCTTTGGAGGAGTATGTTCCTCTCGTCGAACAGACGTTGGCACTCGGCGGCGACCAGTTGTTGCTTCAGGGCGGGCTCCATCCGGCGTTGGGTATCGGGTTTTATGAGGAACTTTTCTCGGGGCTTAAACGCCTTTTTTCGCAGTTGCGGCTCCACGCGCTGGGGGCTCCCGAGGTGGCACATATTGCGCGGCTGAGCTCTATTTCGGTGCGGGAAACGTTGGAACGGCTCCTCGCCGCCGGTCTCGATTCGCTCCCCGGGGCGGGTGCGGAGATACTTGTCGAGAGCGTTCGCCGCCGCATTTCTCCAGCCAAGCCGACCGCGGCAGAGTGGCTCGACGTGATGCGTGAGGCCCACCGGATGAATATTCCCACCTCGGCCACGATGATGTATGGCCACGTCGAGACTCCGCGCGACATTGCGGAACATCTGTTGAAAATTCGCGATTTGCAGGCGTCGCGGCCGGCGGGAACTTATGGTTTCGTAGCCTTCATTCCGTGGATTTTCCGCAGTGCGGGGACTGCTTTGGAACGGGAAATGCTTGCCAATCCTGATCAATTCCCCTCCTTGCTAAGGAGGGGTGGACGCGGAGCGGACGGGGTGGTAGCTCCGTTAAATTATCTGCGGATCATAGCCGTCAGTCGGCTGGTGCTCAACAACATTGCCAACATTCAGGCGTCGTGGTTGACGGTGGGGGTAGAGACGGCGCAGATGGCCCTGCATAGCGGGGCGAACGATATGGGATCGATTATGATCGAGGAGCGGGTTGTTTCGTCGGCCGGGGCGCGCAATCGCCTCGACTCCGAGGGTATCCAAACCGCTATTCGCACCGCCGGCTTCACTCCCCGCCTGCGCGATCAGCTGTATCGGTTGCGGGGCGAAGAATAGATCTCGGTGCCGCCATATCGGGGCTGAGAGAGGTTTTCGGCCGCGCAGATTACGACGCTCGAAACCCCTTTTTCGGCCGCACGAAGTGCATTTTCGACCTTCGGGATCATCCCCCGATCGACGATCCCTTGGGTTTTCAGCTCTTCAAATTTCGCTCTGTCGATGGTCGGAATGACTGACGACGGATCGTTCATATCCATCATAACTCCCTGATTTTCAAAGCAGTAGACCAACTCCACGCCATCTCGTCCTTTGTTTTTAAGCAACTGTTTTACACCGCTATCACGGCAAACTGCCAGTGCAACGGCAAGCGAACTCGCAACAGTATCCGCATTAGTGTTGAGCAAGCCGCCGTTCTCGTCCATCGTGATGGGCGCAACGACGAGTGTTAATCCGATGTCGATAAGTTTGTTGATAAGTTCGACATTCACGCCCACCGGATCGCCCACAAAACCGTAGTCGACCAGCCGTTCGCCAACGTGAACAGGCGGACGTTTTTGCGAAATCATCAGTTTCCCATCCGCGCCACACAGCCCTATGGCATCGCATTTCAGATTCTGTAATTCACTCACTATCTGCTTGTTAACTCCATTGTACACCATCGTCACGACCCGCAATGTTTCGCTGTCGGTCACGCGGCGGCCCGCTATCATCTCGGTCTCGATGCCCATCGCGGCGGACATTTCGGTGGCGATTTTTCCACCCCCGTGTACAAGGATTTTCGGCCCTTCGAGAGCCGCGAAATCGCGCAAAAATGTGCTCAACCTCGTCGAGTTATCAACAATATTGCCCCCTATTTTAACAATTTTCAACATCTTGCCAACAAGTTATCAACAAAGCACCTTCCGAATACGTTCGACAGCCTCAAAAGCCTCCTCCTGAGTTATGTTAAGTGCTGGCAGCAAGCGAATTACGCGCCCGCCCTGCGCCGTGCCGACAAACATCTTCTGCTCGAAAAGAAGTCGCCTCGCAACCCCCTCGAACTCGGGCGCGAGCTCCAGCCCGATCATCAATCCGCGACCACGTATCTCACTGATACCCTGCACCTTACGTAGCTCGGTCATCAAATATTCGCCCACCTGCGCCGCGTTTTCGATGAGCCGATCACGCAGCATCACCCGAGCAACCGCCGTACCCGCAGCCGAGGCAAGTTGATTGCCCCCGAAAGTGGTTCCGAGCATCCCCTTTCGCGGCTCGAAAAATGGCGCAATCGCCAACGCACCCATCGGAAAACCGTTGCCGATGCCCTTCGCCATAGTGTATATATCTGCCTGAATATCAGCGTGTTGCGTCGCGAAATAGCGACCTGTTCGACCGCAACCGCACTGAATTTCGTCGGCAATCCAAACGGCGTTATGTGCGGTACAAAGTCGCCGAACGGCACGCAAAAATTCGTCACTCGCGACCCTGATTCCGGCCACGCCCTGGATCGCCTCGACTATCACCGCCGCAACCTCCGAACCCTGCTCGGCAAACACACGTTCCAACGCCGCAACATCGTTCAACTCGCTGAATATCACGTTGTTACACTCGTTCACCGGAGCCACTATCGAGGGATTATCGGTCGCGGCAACGGCCAGCGAAGTGCGTCCGTGGAACGCCCCGCGAACCGACACGATTTTTCGCCTACCGGTGTGGAACGAAGCCAATTTGAGCGCGTTTTCGTTCGCCTCCGCACCGCTGTTGCACATAAAAAGCTGCCACTCGCCAGCCTCCGAAGAGCCCGAAAAATCCTCCGAACCAAGCCCAGAAACCTCGCCGAGAGCCTCGGCAAAAGCAGCTTGCCCGCTGATAATCACCGAGTTAGAGTAAAATCCCAACTGCTCCAACTGCCGCTCGACCGCCTCCACATAGTCCCTCTGAGAGTGCCCGACCGAAATCACCGCGTGGCCACCATACATATCGAGATACCGCTGCCCCGACTCGTCCCAAACCCAACTTCCGCGTCCCCCGACAATCGAAAGGTCGTAAACGCTGTAAACATCGAACATTTTCATAGCTAAAACGCTGAGGCTTTGAGAGTTAGTCCCATCTTTTCGGGCAAACCCAACATCAAATTCATATTTTGCACCGCCTGTCCGCTCGCGCCCTTCAGCAGATTATCTATCGTGCTGATAATCAACACATTATCGCCGTGCCGCGCGACGTGAACAAGACATTTATTGGTATTTACGACCTGCTTCAGATCGGGCGCGCGATCGACAACAATCGTGAAAGCGGCGTCCCTGTAAAAATCGCGATATATCTCCTTCAACCGCTCTTCCGGCAGCTCGCACCGCGTCCATATCGAGGCGAAAATCCCCCTTGTAAAGGTTCCACGGACGGGTACAAAGTCGATCTGACCCTCCCACGAAGGTTGCAGAGATTCTATTGCTTCGCCGATTTCGAGCAGATGTTGGTGTTCGAACTCCTTGTAGGTCGACACATTATTTGCGCGCCAACTGAAATGGGTCGACGCGGTCGGCTTCTGCCCGGCACCGGTGGAACCCGTTGTGGCACAGACGTTTATGTCGTCAGTCAGCACTCCCGCGGCTGCCAATGGAAGCATCCCGAGCTGCAAACAGGTGGCAAAACAGCCCGGATTTGCAATGCTGTCCGCCTGCCTAATTTGCTCGCGATTGAGCTCCGGAAGGCCATAGACAAACCTTCGCTCGTCGAGCTGCGAACTGTTCCGCAACCGAAAATCCTGACTAAGGTCGATGATTTTTGTTTCGGCAGGTAATTCATTGATTTTCAGCCATTTACGCGCTTCTCCGTGACCCGAACATATAAACAACACATCGACCTCGGAGGTCGGCTCGGCCACAAAACGCAAATCGGTGTCGCCGACCAGATCGGTGTGCACGTCAATGAGCGGATTACCCGCATTCGACCCGCTCTGCACCCACGCCAAATCGACTCCTAAGTGGTTGATTAACAGCCTGATAGCCTCTCCGCCGGTATACCCTGCCCCTCCGATTATTCCAACTTTTTTCATAGTCCAAAAATTCTTTTTGCATTTTGTGTCGTCGACTCGTCCACTTCAGCCTCCGAAACACTCAAAATCGCGGCCACAGCGGCCTGTATGTAGGTTAACCAAGCCGGCTCATTACGCTCTCCGCGGTGCGGAACAGGCGCAAGCCACGGCGCATCGGTCTCCAAAACGATGTGTTCGCGCGCCATCTGCGGTAGCAATTCCGGCCACAAATTGCGCTTATATGTCACCGGTCCGCCGACCCCGAAAACAAAGTCGCCGAGAGCCGTAACTCGCTGATACTCAGCCATTCCGCCGCTAAACGCGTGCATCACACCCCGCAAATTGCGCCCTCGATAACGTTCCAAAACCGCCAGCGTTTCCGCCCACGCATCGCGACAATGAACCGCAATCGGCAGATCATATCGCAACGCCAACTCTATCTGCCGCTCGAACGCCTCGGTCTGCTGCGGCAGAAAATCGTGGCTCCAATGGAGGTCGATGCCCACCTCGCCCACGGCACAAAAACGACCCGTTGCAAGGTGGTCCTCTACAATTTCGAGCTCCTCACGCCACCCCTCATTGCCGTTCACCTCCGTCGGATGCACCCCCATCATCGGCCTGCAAGTCGGAACGCCGACGGCGGTTGGGGCAAAATTGTCGTCCGCACCCGATTGTTCGCAAGTGAGTGGAGGCCGTTTTTCTTGCGAAGTTTTCGGATACTTACCACACAGCTCCAACAACCTGTCGTGCGTCGCCGAGCTCACCGCCGGACACAAAATATGGGTCACACCAGCCTGTGAAGCACGTTCGAGCATCTCCGCCCGATCGGCATCATAGTCCTCCAAATAGATATGACCGTGAGTGTCTATCATCGCATATTAACAATTTCAGCCCGCCACCCGCCCCTGGCGGGCTGACGAGTTTCTGCGAAACTCGAAAAAAACCTAATTCTTAATCACCAAATTGTCGTCAGCGCGGAGCAGATTTTGCATCGACCGCAGTTTTGAGCAAGGGAATAGTACAAAGCGTACAGACCCGAGCGAAAAACAAGAAGATGCGAAAGATGCCCGCGATCACGACAATTTCTCGTACAGTCCTCCGGGCAACCGCTTAACCCTTCCGGCAAACTCCAGCTCCAACAAAATCGGAGCCAACACGCTGTGACCCAACGCCGTACGCTCGCCCAAATCGTCCACCGACACAGCATTTCCGCTCTCGAAAAAGGTCAACAAACCCGCCGCATCGCCCGAAATCTGGGCCACCTGACGCACCGGACGCGCCCCGATCTCCTCCACATCGATGTCCCACATATGCGCCCGAATCACATCCTCGCCGCTACACACCATTTGTGCCCGATTGCTCTTGATCAACCCATTCACCCCCCATGCCACCTCGTCCGTCGCCCGCCCGGGAACCGCCATCACCACCCGATCGTAACCCAAAGCCAGCTCGGCCGTCTCCAGCGCGCCGCTCTTGTGAGGCGCCTCCACCACCACCGTACCCGCACTCAAACCCGCAATGATGCGGTTGCGCGCGAGGTAAAAATTACCGTTCTGCTTGCTGTTCGAGTGATATTCGCTCACCAGCGCGCCCCCCTGTTCGACAATCTCGCGCGCAATGCGGCTATGCTGGGCCGGAACAATCTCGGGCAGCGCACCCGGGATCACCGCCACCGTGGGCACGCCATAGCGCAACGCCGCACGATGGAAATTGACATCGGCCCCGAACGCCAACCCGCTCACAACACACAAATCCGGCACCCTCTCGGCCAACTCCCTAACCAACCTGTCGCACATCGTCTGCCCGTAAGTGGACAATTTCCGCGTCCCCAACATCGACACACAACGCCTGCCGAGCACCCCCACATCGCCCATCACATAAACCACGTGGGGATAGTCGGCCATCTCGCGCATCATCGGCGGATAGTCCTCATCGGTCGAAGCGACAGCTGTCAGTCCGTGCTTGCGAACATATTCCAATTCCCGCTCGGCCTGCCGGTGCATCGTCTTCCGGCAAATCTGCTCGGCCAAACTTTCGCGCAACCCCACCCTTGCGAGCTCCCAAGCCCCAACCTCGTAGATACTGTCGGCCGATCCGAATTCGGCCAGCAGTTGGACGATGTTTATCGGCCCGACGTTGGGTTCCAGCGTGAGAGCTAAATCGTTGACGTTCAATTGTTTGGATCGCGTTTAGTTGAATAAATCAAAAAAAACGACCCCCGGCTGCTAAGCTCCTCAAACTTTGCACATAAGTATTGCTATTGCTCCACCCTACCGGAGGTCGAAACCACCAGTAGAGCAATACAATACAGTGCCAAATCAAGCTTTTGAGGAGCTTACCGAGTGCAAAGTTAGCAAAAAAAAGCCTCTCCCAAAAACAGGAGAGGCTTCTTCGAAAAAACCAGCTATTCTCAGTTCAAATCGATGACATCAATAATAGTCGCACTGCTCTGGAGACCAAAGGCCGGATCGGACGCATACAAAAACATCGCTGCACGAATGATCCCATTCTCCATCACACCAGCCGCATTAGTCGCCGCAATCTGATCCCGAGTACCGGTCGTAAACACACCGTAACCCCAATCAAATCCGAGGCTCTGCTCCGCAATAGTAACCTTAGCAGGATCGCGAGCGTCGATAACAACATAGAACGGCTCGCCGGGCTGCATCTCCTCTTCCCATATCTCGGAGATACCCAAAGTCGTCCCCTCGAAGTCTCTCAAAGGGCTATAGGGAGTGATCAAACGGTAAAATCCGTCAATTTCGGACTCCTGGTACATAATGTTCCACGTTGCCTGTTCAAGACCGAACAATGCGTTGAAAACCGACCCTGTGTACTTACCGATCTTAATCGCATCCTTCCAAGTCAGCGGAAGCACGGCATTGAACCTCACCCCGTCCAACCCATAAGGCGTAGTCACCGACTCATCGGTGATGGTAACCAAGACCGGATAATTAACATTAACATCCAGCCCATCAGTATTGACAGGAATTTCAATGTCAGCCTCCGTCTCGCCCGCAGCAAAAGTCACACTACCCGTAGACGAAGACAACAAACCTGTCACACTCGAACTAAACGACACCGGAACAGTCAAAGTACCATTCCCATCGGTACGGTAGATCTGAAGGGCAACCTTGGAGTCGGCAATATTAATCGCACCGGCAGTCTGATCGCTAAAATACGCGCGCGAACCATCCACCTCGGGCGAAGGCGAGCGCTTAGCATCGCCAAAATCCGACTTCGAGCACCCAGCCAGCACCAACACCGACATCAATGCCACCGAAAATATTCTAATCATATTTTTCATATCCAAAAATCTGTTAAACTAAGTGGTAAATTAATTAACGACACCATCCGTCAAACCTGCACCATCGCCCTTAACCGGAACATTGGGATTGGCATTGGTGCTGACCTCCAAAGCATCGTTACCATTGATCTCGGTCGAAGGAATCGGCAATACCATCAAATCGCTCTCAGCGGCAACATTAAACTGATTAGTCTCAAGGAACGTACTGTAACCATCCCTGGGAACCCTCACCACGTTCTTGTTCAAACGCATAATGTCAAACCAACCACGACCCTCGCTCCAAAGCTCGATACGACGCTGGAACCAAACTTCGTCCTGGAAATCGGCAGCCGAAGTAGCAACCGAAACATAATCGGAATTACGGTTTGCCTTAACCCAGCCCTCCAGAATAGCCTTACCACCAGCCAAATCACCCGACATAGCCAGCCCCTCGGCCTCGATCAAAAGCATCTCCTCACGACGCATCATAATCCAGTCCGAAGCATTCTTACCACCATTCACGATGATGTTCTGATAGTCGTGAAACTTAACATTCACATAAGGTTCCCAATTCTGTTTCTTAGCCATCGGCGTTCCGTCCGGAGCCGTAAGACCATCACTGAGCGGCGACGACAGGTTCTCATCAACCCACCAGCCTTTCCTCACATCGCTCATAGGAATAACATCCCACAACGGCTGATTGATCGAACGGCTGGGCTTACCCGTCGCATAACCGTTGCTCAAGTCGAACGAGCACAAAAAGCCAGGCCAGTTGATGATACCCGTCGTAACAACGCGAGAGGTCTCCGGAACCAAAACGGCCCACATAACCGAAGCAATATCGGCACTGTTGAACCCAGGAACCGAAACCGCCTGACGCGACAACAGCGTCGTATTCGAGTTAGTCTGAGCAGCCTTAGCATCGGCAGCAGCCGCAGCGTAATTGTGCATAGCCAAATTAACACGAGCGCGGATACCATAAGCCACAGCCAAGTCGATAAACGACTTGTTAGGCCGAGCGACAGCGTCATCCAACATCTCGATAGCAGCATCCAGATCGTCCATAATCAAATCGTAAACCGCCTGAACCGTAGCACGCGGGTTGTTGTTGATCTGGTCGGCCGGAGTATCCTCCGTCACGATAGGCACCCCAGGTTCCGTATCGGGATCGATAATGGCATAATTAAGAGCATAAGCCTGAATCAACTCCGAATAGGCCCAAGCACGAGCCGCCAAAGCATAACCATAATAAGCATTGCGCTCCTTGCTCTCAGCGGCATTTTTCATAGTACCGATGATAGCATTCGAATTGGCAATATACTTATAATAAGTCGACCAGGGCAGATAAGCAAACGCGCTCGTATAAGTACGGTTCGTATATCCCTGAGGTCCGGCCATCTGATTATTGCTCGCAACACACGGAACATCCGGGCCCGCCGCATCCATAATCATATAAACCGACGGTATCCCGAAGTCGAAGTGATAACCATTATTGTCGACATCGGTAAAATTAAGGATCGCATTAAACCCGTTCATATCGCTACGGATCATCGACGCATCCTTCTGGTTGGCCATCACCGTGTCGCCCTCCGGATAGGTGTCCAGATCCACGCAGGCAGTAAACACGGCCAGCGCACCTATCGACCAAACTATTCTATTCAAATATTTCATATCTTAATCGTTTTAATCTGTTAAACCTCTTCGTTAGAAACTAACCGTCAAACCACCACTCAAAGTGCGGATCGCGCTGTAAGTATAAGCATCCGTATCGTCCGAAAGAACCTGACGCGGGTCGAGACCCTTCCTGGCAGCCATATAACCGAGGTTATCAGCCACAAAGTAAACCCTCAACGAACCGATACCGATCTTATTCGTATACTTCTTGGGAACAGTATAACCGACCGTGATATTGTTCAAGCTCAGATAGTCACTGCTGATAAGGAAGCGGGTCGACCTGTAATTAGGATACGAGTCGGTCACATTAGCCCTCGGAGTGGTCGTGCTCCTGTTCTGTTCGGTCCACGAACCCAACATGTCCTTGTGCCAGTTATCACCACCACGGCGACCGTTACCCATCAACTGTGCGTAAGTGCTGTCATAAACCCGACCGCCCAACTGATAAGCGAACTGAGCCGAAATATCGAATCCGTAAAGATAGATCGTTGTTCCGAAACCACCATAGAACGTCGGCATCACATTGCCCGTCTCGCGCAAATCGGCCGCAGCACCATTAGACGTTGTCGACAACCCGATAACCTTGCCATCGGCATCCTTCACGTCCTGATAGTAAAGTGCCTGACCTGCCTGAACGGCCTCGTTCACATTCCCCGTCGTGGGATCATCCGCCCTGTCTTCCTGAGCAACACCAGCCCATTCGCGAATATACATATTGTACATCGACTCACCTGCCTTGCGAATCCAGATGCCATCGACAACAGCTTCGTCCGTCAACGAAATAATCTTGTTCTTCAGGAAAGTACCGTTAACATTCACCTCCCAAGAGAAATTCTTCTTCTGGAAAATAGTCCCGTAAAGGTCGATTTCAACCCCGCTGTTACGCATAGCACCCAGGTTCACCGGAATAGTTGCATAACCCGCCGAGGGAGACACCGGCATATCGTAAAGCAAGTCCACCGTCTTACGGCTAAAGAACTCGACATTACCACCCAAACGACCCTTCAACAACTCGAACTCGATACCCGCGTTGAAATTGTAAGAGGTCTCCCAAGTAATCTCCGGATTACCCTTATACTCCAACGAGGTTGCAAAGTCACCATCGCTGTTAGTCAACGCATACTGGTCCATATAAGGATACCAGTTAGGCAACTGGTCGTTACCCTGAACACCCCAGCTAACCTTAGCCTTCAACAGATCCACCCACGAAACATCGAAGAAGTCCTCCTTGTTCACGATCCACGCCGCACCCAAGCTACCGAAGTTACCCCAACGATTGTCCGGATGGAAACGCGACGAAGCATCACGACGGTACGAGCCCGAGAAATAATACTTCCCGTCATAATCGTACTGAACCCTACCCAAAAAGCCCTGAGTGGCATAGGTGTTCTTCGACGAATAAGAGTTCTGAGTACCGATACCGTTGTTCAATTCATAAACATTGGGATTGTAAAGCTTGTCCCTCACACCATCCAGATTAGAATCTTCCCTCTTGAAGCTTTCGTAACCGGCCAACACATCGAAAGTGTGCTTGCCCCACTTCTTATGATAAGTGGCCAAATACTGCTGGTTAACATAGAAATAGCGTGCACGCTGCTTGTAGATATAACCCTTACCGGCAGAAGGACCATAAAGCAAATTGTCCTGGCGGGTATATTCGGTCTGATCGAGGTCGACACCGATATTAGCCTGAACCTTCAACCCATCGATAATGGTCGCCTCAGCACCCCAACGGCCGCCGAAAATGTCCATCTTGTACTTAATCATATCCAACTCCAGCGTACCCAAGGCGTTCGAACCGCTCGTAACACTACGAACCTGATTCACAGTCAAACCGTCACCATAGTCAAAAGCCTTCCTGTTCTGGCTATCGCGCATAATCTTGCCCTCCGCATCGCGAATATACATCGGATAAACCGGAGCCATAGTCACCGCAGGCCAGAACAAACTGCCCGACGACGAACCTTCCTGATTATCCGGAGCATCCTGAATAGAGCTCGTATAAGACATATTGGCCGTGAACCTCAACCACTTCTTAGCCTGATAATCGGCCTTCAAACGGGTCGTAAACCGCTCGAACGATGAGTTGGGGACAAAGCCCGTATCATCCAAATAACCGCCGCTAACAAAGTAGTTGAACCTCTCGTCCGACCCTGAAACCGACAAATTGTACTCCTGACGCAAGCCTTTCTTCCTGAAAGACTCTTTGTACCAATCGTCCGGAATATAGTAAAACTCGCCGTCATTATAACCCAACTTCGCATTGGGATTCAATTTTCCATTCATCCCGATCAAGCCCTGACCTTCCGGAAGAGTATAAACCTTATACCCCGTACCCGAGTTGGTGCCCGAACCGAAAAGACGAGCATTGGTCTGCCTGTTCAACTCTGCAACACTCTGACCAGCCGTGTTAGGATTGCTCAAATAGCTATTATAAATAGCCTCATACAACTTCTCAAAAAACATCCCGGGATCAGTCATCGACTCATAACGGGGAGTACCACGTTCGTTCGAGCCCCACTTAGCGTCAAACGTGACCACAGCATCACGCGAGCGACCCTTCTTGGTGGTGATGAGGATAACACCGTTCGCCCCGCGCGCACCATAAATAGCCGCCGCCGAAGCATCCTTCAAAACGGTCATCGACTCGATGTCGGCACTGTTGATAGACGACAAATCGCCAGGAAAAGGCACGCCATCCAACACGTAAAGAGGAGTGTTCGACGAGCTGATAGAGCCCACCCCACGGATACGGACATTGGCCGCCGAACCAGGCTGACCACTCGTGGTGAAACCCTGTACCCCCGCAACGGCACCCGACAAAGCCCTGGAAACATTCGATATCTGGCGCTTTTCGAGATTCTCGCTATCGAGAGTCGAAGCCGAACCCGTAAACGACTCGCGAGTAGCCAAACCATACGCCACCACGATCACGTCGTCGATCAGCTCGGCATCCGTTGCCATCGAAACATCCACCACCGAACGACCGCCAACAACGACCTCCACCGGATCCATCCCCAGCAACGACACAACCAACACTCCATCCGCCGGAACCGAAATAGCATACGAACCATCAGCGTCCGTGATAGCCGTAACACTCGTCCCTTGCACACTCACGGCCGCACCAATCACCGGTTCGCCGCTTTCATTTGTCACGGTTCCCGACACCCGTCTGCTCTGAGCAAACAACGCACCGGTCATCAAAACCGCCAAAATTAAAAGTACAAATTTCCTCATGTGAATAATAATTAAGTGAAAAATTAGATTGAATATATTGTTTTAACTTACAATCCGAAATACCAACATTACATTAAAGTTACACTCCCCAACCCCACTCAACCCCGTTTTAAGGCACTTCTCGCGTCAAAGGTAGGAATAAAAAACCATTTAAACAAAATTTTTTAATAAATCCGACTTACACTTTTCGATAACTTAACACTCCGCCGCCAAAAACCAAAGACCGCCCCTGTCGAAACAGAGACGGTCTTCGAACAAACACAAGGGCTGTTCTACTGCTCCGAAAGAGCCGCATGGGCCGCCGCAACCCGCGCGATAGGCACCCTGAACGGCGAACACGAAACATAATTCAACCCTGCAAAGTGGCAAAATTCAACCGAACTCGGCTCCCCGCCGTGCTCGCCGCAAATCCCGCACTTCAAATGGTCCTTCGTCCCACGGCCCTTAAACACCGCCTCGCGAATCAACTGTCCAACCCCGTTGCGGTCCAGAATCTGGAACGGATCGGCCTTCAAAATCCCCTTAGCAAGGTAAACCGGCAGGAACTTCCCAATATCATCCCGCGAAAAACCGAGCGTCATCTGCGTCAAATCGTTAGTCCCGAAGCTGAAGAAGTCGGCAACCTCCGCAATCTGATCGGCCGTCACAGCCGCCCTCGGAACCTCGATCATCGTTCCCACCAGGTAATCTATCCGGTCGTTCCTCTCGGCAAACACTTCATTTGCCACCTCGTCGATAATCGTCTTCTGATACCTGAGCTCCTTGTGGTTCCCCACGAGCGGCACCATAATCTCGACGTGCACCGGTGTGCCGCCCTTCTTCACATTCATTGCCGCCTCGATAATCGCGCGGGTCTGCATCTCGGTGATCTCGGGATAGGTGTTGCCCAGCCTCGTCCCGCGATGGCCCAACATCGGGTTAACCTCGCTCAACGACTCAACTTTCGCAGCGACCTTCTCAAACGTCACGCCCATAGCCTTGGCCAGCTCCTTCTGCTCCTTTTCGCCGTGGGGCACAAACTCGTGCAACGGCGGATCGAGCAGGCGCACCGTCACCGGATACCCGTTCATAATCTTGAACAGCTCTTCGAAATCGCCCCTCTGGATGGGCAGCAACTTAGCCAAAGCCACCCTGCGGCCAGCTTCGTCGTCGGCCAGGATCATCTCGCGAACAGCCATAATCCTATCCGCCTCGAAGAACATATGCTCCGTGCGGCACAGCCCGATGCCCTCCGCACCGAACGCGAACGCCTGCTGGGCATCGCGCGGAGTGTCGGCATTGGCCCTCACTTTCATCGTGGCATACTTGCCCGCCAGCTCCATCAATTTGCCGAAGTCTCCGTCCAGACTCGCCGCCGCAGTATCCAGTTTGCCGAGGTAAACCTCGCCCGTCGAACCGTTCAGTGAAATCCAATCGCCCTCCTTAATAGTCAGTGAACCCACCTTGGCCGTCCGCGCCTTATAATCTATATCCACTTCGCCCGCACCCGAAACGCAGCATTTGCCCATTCCGCGCGCAACCACCGCCGCGTGCGAAGTCATCCCGCCGCGAGCCGTGAGGATACCCGCCGCAACGTTCATCCCCGCCAAATCTTCGGGCGAGGTTTCGATGCGCACCAGAATAGCCTCCTGTCCCTTCTCTTTCAATTTTTCGGCATCCTCGGCAAAGAACACCACCGGACCCGTCGCCGCACCCGGCGAGGCGGGCAACCCCTTGGTCACCACCTTGGCGTTCTTCATAGCGGTCTTGTCGAAAACCGGATGCAACAGCTCGTCCAACTTGGCCGGCTCGCACCTCGAAACCGCGGTTTTCTCGTCTATCAACCCTTCGCTCAACATATCCATCGCGATCTTCACCATTGCAGCCCCCGTGCGTTTCCCGCTCCGGCACTGCAACATCCACAACTTGCCGTCCTGAACCGTGAACTCCAGATCCTGCATATCCTTGAAGTAGGTCTCCAAATGGTGTTGGATGTCCCACAGCTCCTTGTAGATGCCGGGCATCAGCTCTTCGAGCGACGGATATTTCGAGGCCCTGTCGGCTTCCGGCACATTCTGCGCCACCGCCCAACGCTTCGAGCCTTCGAGAGTGATCTGTTGCGGCGTGCGAATCCCCGCCACGACATCCTCGCCCTGGGCATTGACCAGATACTCGCCATTGAACAGATTCTCGCCCGTGGCGGCATCCCTCGAAAAAGCAACCCCCGTGGCCGAATTATCGCCCATATTGCCGAACACCATCGCCTGAACATTCACCGCCGTACCCCACTCGGCCGGAATATTATTGAGCTTGCGGTAAAGAATGGCGCGGGCGTTCATCCAACTGCCGAACACCGCCATCACCGAACCCCACAACTGTTCCCACGGATCGGTCGGGAAGTCCTTTCCGGTCGACTTCTTCACCGCCGCCTTGAACCGTGCCACCAGCTCCTTCAAATCGTCGGTGCTCAGATCGGTGTCGTTCTTAACCCCTTTTTCTTTTTTCAGGTGGTCGATGATCTCCTCGAACGGATCTTCGTCCTCCTTGCTTTGCGGCTTCATATCGAGCACCACATCGCCATACATCTGCACGAAACGGCGATAGCTGTCCCACGCAAACCGCGCATTGCCGCTCAATTTGGCAATGGCCTCCACCGCCTGGTCGTTCATCCCCAGATTGAGGATGGTGTCCATCATCCCGGGCATCGACGCCCTTGCACCCGAGCGCACCGAGACAAGCAGCGGCATAGTTTTGTCGCCGAACTTGCGGCCCGTCAACTCCTCGATGCCCTTCATCGCCCTCTCCACCTCGGGCTTCAGCAGTTCCACAACCTTGTCGCGCCCTTCCTTATAATACTCGGCGCACACCTCCGTCGTGATGGTGAACCCGGGAGGCACCGGAATGCCGATGAGGTTCATTTCTGCCAGGTTGGCACCCTTGCCCCCGAGGAGCTCCTTCATTTTTCCATTGCCTTCGGCCAGCTTGTTGCCGAAGGTGTAAACTCGTTTAGTGTTTGGCATATATATTCAATTAAAAATTACGAATTACGAATTGGGCTGCGCAACAAAAAAGCTACGCGACGCCCGATCTCGGGTTAGGGTGCAAAAGTAAAGATTTTTTTTCTATCTACCAATAACCAACCACACCGGAAAATGATCGCTCGGGCCGCCCAAATAGTTGTCGCCCACAAACGTCCGCCGCGGCCGCTTCATCCCACGATAACTCTCCGCCAACTCCTCGCGCGCATAAACTCCAGCCTCCCAATCGCCCTCGCGACTCAACGCCGGCGACAACAACATCCAATCGTAAAGCAACCACCGCTCCCGAAAACCATAACTCCCCCGACCCTTCTCGTAATCGGCCCAATGGGGCGTACCGACAAACCCGTAAGGCTGGCTCAAATCACCCCAAACCCGCCTTACGAGTTTGTCACCTGGTGTGGAGTTCATATCGCCCATCACCACAACCCTCGCCGCCGGATCGTGCGTGAGAATGCGCTCGACCAACGACCGCAACGCCCGCATATTTCGCTCCCTGAGCTTGGTGTCGTTGAGGTTCGACGCCAAATGGCAAACAACGATATGGACGTGCTCGCCCATCAACTCGCCCTCGACGTGCAAAAACTCGCGGCCCATACCGCTCCGTTGCAACCTCTGCGCCGACGGGAAAAACCTGTCGCCCTTATACAGCAACGCCTGCTCGATCCCGCGCCCATCGCCCGACGTGATGTGAATATAGTTGTAATCGGTCTCCAACGCCATCACCAGATCCCTCACCACCGACTCGTTCTCCACCTCGGCCAGCCCGACAACGTCGGCCTTCATAGCGTCCAGCACCGAGGTCAACTGCTCGATCTTGCGGCCATATCGTTTGGTGTTCCAGCGCGGCGGCGTGAACTCGCCATCGTCGTAAAAGGGGCTGGGGATGGTGTCGAACAAATTCTCGACATTCCAAAAAACGAAGCTTTGGGCCGACTGCGCGTTACAGAATGAAGAATGAAAAATGAAAAATGAAGAGAGAAGGATTAAAAAAAGCCTCCGGCTATAGAAGTTTTTCCCAAAAGCAACTATACACATTGCACATACCATGAACAATTACCGGAGGCCAAACGCCTTCGGTTCATGCTATATGCCAAAATTAGTTTATCGTTACTTTTGGGATGGTGCAAAGATATAAAAAAAGGCCGGAAAAACTTCCGGCCCTCACTCTCAACTTTCAACTAAAAAAACTTCACCCTGTTGTCTACTATCTCTATCTGGCCGTCCAACGCGGTCGAAATGCGCTCCGGAAGCGAAGTCTCGGCCGAAGCCTCCAACCTCACCCGTTCGCTATCCTCCGTCACATCGACACTCCCCGAGGTCGAATCTACCCCGACCAAAAACACCCCTGCATAGCCCTGAACAGGCTTCGAAACGCCGCTAACATAAGGCAAAGCCCCGATCACCGCAGGCTCGACACCCAGCGAGGCCTCATACAACGCATTGCCCTTCAAATCGACAAACTGGCCGCTCTTGGCACCCTCCATCGCCCCGACTTCTGCAATGCTCTTTCCCGCAATGCGTCCCGAGAGCATCTCGGTCTTCTTTTCGCGCCGCAACCGCGCCGCAATAGCCACCGAAACATCCTCCACCGGCGCATAACCCGCCTCCTTAGCCTCCGTCACCACCGCCACGACGTGGTCTCCGCCGTCGATATCATAAATCTGCGAAACCGCACCCGGCTTCGAATTAAACGCCCAATTAACCACCGAATGCGATCCTGCAAGGCCATCTATCTCCCGCTCGTCCTGTCCGATGTTTGCCACCCTCTTGCTCAATCCTTGCGCCTGGACCGCCGCATCGAAGTTCTCACGCGAGCCCGCCGCCGCACTCACAAAATCGCTCGCCGCAATATACACCGCATACTCGGTCTCCGCACTCGGCACGACATCGTAAGCAATGGTGGCGATCTGAGCCTTCTGTACCGCCGGCGACTTATATGTCATCTCAACCACGTGGGTGTTGTACTGCGAATCGAAAGTAAACACTTCGCCCACCCTTGCGGCGATGAGGTTGTCCCTGATATTGTCGAACATCTGGTCGGGCGAGAAAACACCCAGATCGACAATGTCACCCTCCAACGAATAAACCCTCGCCAGCTCGACGATGCTCGCCCCGCCACGAACAGCCCTGACGATGCTGTCTGTCGCCGGACTGCCCAGCGGCAAAGTTATCTGACGGGCACCCACCGAGTCGGGCATCATACGCCGCTCCGACACCCGGGCCATAATATAAGTGTCGCCGTTCAGCGTCGGGCCGAACATCTGACCCTGCCGATCGCCGAAAGCGATAGCGGCAAATTCGGGATCCAACTGATCCTCGCGATAAAAACCCTCGTATGCCCGATCCTGCGAATTAACCCGCGCAAACTCCATCGGTTCGTCCGACGCGGCAAATTCCGCCGCCAAAGTCTCGATATGCGCCGCGGCCTCGGCATAATCCTCCGGCGAAGGAGCAACATCGAACAACACATACTCCACGTCCCTGGAAGCCGTCCGCTTGAAATTATCCTTATGCTCCCCATAATATTTCCTCACCTCGGCTCCAGAAATCTCCACCAACGAGTCGGCAACGGCCGAAAAAGGCACCTGCGCCCAACTGCCCGAATAGCTGTTATTAGCCATCGCAACACCCCGCGCAACCTCCAAATCGTTAACAAACAGCCCGTGCAACACCAACGCCACAAACTTGCTCCGCGTCCGCTCCGTCACCATCTCCTCCTTGGTGAAATCCCACATAGCGGCCATCCTGCCCGTGCCGTCCAGGCCCAACGAGCCCACAAACCCCGCCAAAGCCTCGCGATTAACCATACCCGTGGCCGGATCGCCGAACATACCCACCAACACCGGCGACAAATAGCGACCGCTCACCATATCGACCTGCTCGGCCTCACCCACCGCCAAACCCAACTTCCTATACCCTGGTTCGTGAACAAGGCGATTGATATAAGAGTTCCAGACCACCGCATCCACCATCCGGCTCTGCTCGGCCGTGAGCGTCGAAAGTCCATACCGCGCCTCGATGACATTGGAGGTCAGCTCCAACCGGTCGGCATACTCGGCATAGTCTATATTATTGCCGTCGATGCTGGCCACGCGCATCTTGCGAGCCTGAAAAATACCCCCTGCGGTGCTCAAATCGCCCAGCAAAAACGCAATCAGCGCCACGCCGATAAAAATCGAGAGGAACAACGCTCCCTTGGTCCTCATAGTGTTCAGTGTTGCCATATATTCAATTACGAATTAAAAATTACGAATTACGAGTTAGCTAACGCGACGCCCAGCTACGCAAAAAAAAGCCGACGCACAAAGCGTCGCAAAGATAATAAAATATTTTTACAACTTGCGCACTCTCGCCAACTCCACCCTCGACGAAGTACGCCGAAGCACCTTCACCTCCAACCCATCCACCGTCATCACCTCGCCCTGAGGCGGAAT
Source organism: Alistipes sp. UBA940 (assembly GCA_002293425.1). Taxonomy (GTDB): domain Bacteria; phylum Bacteroidota; class Bacteroidia; order Bacteroidales; family Rikenellaceae; genus UBA940. Next base: position 112,206 of record DBDE01000043.1, read on the forward strand.
ATCTTTATGACTAAAAATTATGAACCCCGCCAACGTGTCGTACTCGTCGCTCACCGGAATGCCCAACGAATATTTCTCATTCAAATAATCGACCTCCAACTGGCACGAAAACAGCCATTCGTCGTGCCCCGTCTCCTTTTCGATAAGGTCGGGCGTGTCGTGTTCGTCCTCGATCTCGCCGAAAATCTCCTCCAAAATGTCCTCCAACGACACCACCCCTGCCGTCCCACCGAACTCGTCTATCACCACCGCAATCGAGCTGTGATGCTTGATCAAACTGTTCATCAGCTCCTGGGCCGCCATCGTCTCCGGCACATAATCCACCGGCATCATCGCCTCCTTAATGCTCTTCGGAGAGGTAAACAAGCTTTTCACATTGACATACCCCACGATATTATCGATCGAGCCCTCCCAAACAAAAATTCTGGAATACTGCGTATCCACAAATCTTCTGGTCAGCTCCTCGATGCTCTCCCCCACCTCTATCGCCTCCACATTTATTCGCCTCACCATACAATCGCGAACCAGCAAATCGGGAAAATCCAACGCGTTGCGAAACAACTTCACCTCGTGCTCCGGATCCCTCTCCGTCGCCTCGTGGGCCAGATCGACCAGCTCCGCACGCGAATAAAACTCCCTCACCCCGCCACTCGCCCTGCCCCCGAACAGCCGTATCACCCCCGAACTGATCCACGTCGTAAATTTAGCGATCGGATACAAAATGACATAAAAAAAGTAAACCGGAGCGATAAAAACCTTGAAATACCAATTGGGGTTCTTCAACACCAGCGACTTGGGAATAAACTCGCCCACGAAAATAATCACCACCGTCGCCACCACTGTCTCCAAAATCACAGACCGATGACCCAACAACACCGAAAGCAGCCCCGAAACCGCCAACGAATAGATGACCAAAACAACATTGTTGCCCACCAGCATAGTGGTGATATACTGCCCCCCGCTCCGTGTAAAAATCCCCGCGGCAAAGTTAAAAAAGCCCCCCTCGCGGCGATCTATCTCGGTCTTGAGCTTATTAGCACTCGAAAACGCGATCTCCATCCCCGAAAAAAACGCCGACAACAACAGCGTCCCGAAAATAATCGAACACAGCACCAAAACACTCATAACATCGGAGATTGACTAAGTGAATCCGGCTGCAACTCAGGTGCGGACGCAGGCGCAGGCGTCGGTTCCAGCTCGACATACACCACCCCCTTGACCTGCCGGAAAGTCCAACTACTCAAATCGTCAGCCGCCTCGAAACCCGACCCGATCGACTCGCTCGGACCGTCCTGGACCTTGGTGTCGACATTGGAATAGAACTTCCCCAGCGTCACATCCCAAAACAACTGCTGGGTAAACAACCGCCTCCCCTGTTCCCCCACAACCAACACATTGCCCTTCAAATCCCACAAATCCCGCTCCGTAAAATGCAAAGCATAATCGGCCGTCACCCGCGAATTTTCCAGCCCCGTCTGTTCGTCATACCCCACCGCCTCGATGCCATAACGATACTCGTCGAACGGATCCTTAGCCAACGCGTGAACCTCCATCAACGGAGTGACAAACTGGTTCTTCACCACCCCGTTCTCGCTCGTCACCATCCGCACACTGTCCACCGACCGCGTCACCATAGCCTCGTCGTTCGAAACCACCGCCGCATCCCCCTCACACCCCGCAAGCAAAACAGCACCCCCCAAGGCGGAGAGTGCCATTATGAAAAATCTATTTAAACCGATATTCAAACTATCTGGATTTAATTGTCGTCGTTCCCGAGATCCAACCGCAATGAACGGTGTAGCTCTTGCCCTCGGCATACCCCTCGACATACATAAATCCATCCTCGAACGACGGGAAACTCGCCCGACAACTCCCCATCCGGTTCTCGACACGCCTCACAAACTCCTCATTGCCCGCCGCCTCGAACGCCTGACGGGCCCTGGCAAACTGATCGTAAGCCAGCCAATAAACCGTCTGCCCGTGGAACCCGCCACAAGCCGCCGCACCCACCACATAAGCCTCCGCCAACATCATCAGCGCATAACCGTTCCCCGGATCGGTCGCAATAACCTGCCGTGCGGCATTAGCCGCCGCACTCCCGCGACGCAAGCCCAGCTCGGACGCCGCAATGCGCAGATAAAACTCCTCCTTGCGCTTGGGGTCGGTCTCACTCGAAACCATAGCGTTGAGGTACTTCAACGCATCCTCATACCGCTCCTGCCGCTCGAACATCGAAGCCAACCGCAAAGCCACGGCCGGCGAAGGATCGTTGGCATAATGCTTCTCGGCCAGCTCGAAATAGAAAGGCGTATCGGCTCCCGCCGCCGACATAATCTCATAAGCTTCGGCGATCAGCTTCGGATCGTTGGGATTCTTGGCCAACCGCTCCTTATACATCGCCTCCAAAACGTCGCTCTTGGCCGCACCCGAAGTGACGAACAGCCTGTTAAACGAATCCTTCTGCTCATCGGTTGCCGATGCGAGAACAGGTGTGAGGCGATTATACTCGCCTATCAACGCCTCGCCCGTCACGGCCGACGACCTGTAATCCTCAACCAACTGCTGGAAATATTCCAGCACCAACGCCGGATCGACCTTATCGCCCCCTGCTTCCAGAGCGTCTATGTAATATGTCTTCACCCCGTCCCTGTCCATCGGGTTGAGCGCGGCGTACTCGCGAGCCTTCTGACCCAAAATATAGGCCCTTCCACGCGTGGGGTTATCCCCGAAATATTGAGCCCTGCGATCATATATCAACATTACCGAGTCGACTATAGCCCTCTTCTCCTCCACGCTCTTCGCCTTGGCCGCCTTGTTCTTATAAACCGTCGCTCCGTAAATATAGATATTGGCCGTGGCCGACGGAGCACTGTTCATCAACGTTTTGATATACCCCGCCGCAACGTCATAGCCTTTGCCGTCCATCTCGAACTTCAAATAACTGAGCAGCTTGGCATTCTCCTCCCGCTCCTCGGGCGTCGCGCCGTAACGCGGGTCTTCCTTGTAATTTTGTCCATTCGCCGCGCCTATCGACAACAAAGCAACGGCCGCTATAATAAGTCTTTTCATATCGGTGCAAAGATATTAATTATATTTATATTTTTCAAACCAGTAATCATAGTCGCGGCCGAAAAGCATCAGCCCAACATTGATCTTAAAATAGTTCTCCCGCACCAACCCGTTCCGCAAAGTGCCCCTGGTGCCATACTCCAGCCCCACATCGACACTCGAAACCGCCAAAGCCTTCAACGGAATATCCAACCCCAGCGTGACTGCCTTGTCGCTGATCTTCTCGCCGCGGAACTTCAAATAGCTGTCGCCATATCTCACCCCCGCCTTATACGTTATGCGGTTCAAAAAGCTGACGAACCGCCCCCTGATGTCCAACCTGTTGGGCGTATACTGCACCCCGAGTTTAAAGGTGTTGGTGTTCACATAGTTCACTCCCTGGGCAACCTCGCCCTTGTTTTGCGCTCCCCAGTTCTGATAGATCCAATCGGCACCCACCGCCCACTTGGGTTTATGAAGATAAGCACCCACTCCCAGAGTCGAGGCCAGACGGGTGTTCGACTTGAATTCGTTGAACCGGATCGTGTCCCCATAAACGTTGTTGGAGGGGATGAAGTCGGTCACAGTGGAGTTAAGTCTGCCCCCCATCTTATAGGTCGCCCCGATAGTGAGACGCGTCTTCGCCTTATCAATAGCCGTATATTGCACTCCCAGGCCACCCAAAATGCGTGCCACACGCTCGTTGGTGTTGGCCTTGGTGGCGCCACTGCGGGCCGAAATATCGCCATACTCGCCCGAACCGGTGTAAGGAACTATCACCGCCTCGTAACTGCGGTCGATGCTGCCCCACAGATAGGTCATCTCCGCCCCCACCGACAGCCGCTTGAAGGGAGCCCAGCCCGCCTGCAACTTCGCCTGGTTGATCTCGCCAGAGCCGTTATAATAGTATCTCACGATCCCCAGATCGGCCAAATAGCTCAGATCGTCGGTGTGGATCCTGTACCCCACCTTGCTGTAAGGCGACACACTCACCGCCATCCCCAGCTTGGGAGCCAAAGTGAACGCGGCCGTGATGTTGCCAATATTAAAGGTGTTATGGCTCGACTTCAACACCTCGCTCCCGCTGCGCTGGCTAAGGTAGGAATTGGTCCCCGCCATCCCGAAATCGAAAATAAAATTCTTCTCGCCCAGCCCGCTCAGCGACGCCGGATTGGACGTGTTGAGCCGGAAAGCACCCGGAGTGTCGAACCCGTCATAGCGGTATCCCATCGCCGCACCTCCCATCCCAACAAAGGTGGCATCCGCGCCTGTCGACAAGTCGCCCAGCCCATAAAGACTGTAAGGAGAAAAGGTATTCAAACTGTTCTCCTGGGCATAAACAACCCCCGTGAACAGCGAAACAAACAGCACCAAAAAAACTCTACGCATTGTAATTCAAAATTACGTTCAGCCCCGAAAGCACCAATTCGGAAGCCACAAATATCGGAAAATTTACCCGTTCTGCAAAATAACCGGCATCGCCGCCCGTAAAAACCACCCTCATCGGCCCGAATTGTCTCTCGGCCCGGGCGACATAACGCTCCACCTCTGCCACTATTCCCTCGACCACACCCGACCGGATGGCCGAAACGGTATCGGTGGCAGGGAAATTCATCGACTTGCATTGCAAATCGGCGGCGGACAACGCAACCAGCGGAAGTTTTTCGGTAAACTCATTGAGCGCCCGAAACCGCATCGCCGCACCGGCCGAGATGTTGCCCCCGTGAAAAGCCCGTTCGGCAACGACATCGAACGTTATCGCCGTGCCGAAATCGACCACCAGCAAATTCTCGTCCGGAAACAGGCTCCACGCACCGACAGCCGCTGCCAACCTGTCGCCGCCCAACGTCTGTGGTGTGGCATATAAATTCTTAATGGGTATAGGGGTCGTATGATCGAACTTCATCGCCCCTGCAACTTCGCGCCCGCCGGTGGAAACAAAAATTTTTCTGTCGGCCGGCTCGTCGATGTCGCAACGACGCACCAACCGATCCCCGTCGAACAGGGCGGCTTTGACAAAGGTGTTGCCTATATCAATGGCTAAGTTCATCTAAAAATCATCTATACCATTTTTCGTCAGCGTGGAGGAAATTTTGCATCGAGCGCGGTTTTGAGCAAGGGGATAGTACAAAGCGTACAGACCCGAGCGAAAAACAAGGAGATGCGAAATTTACCCTCGATCACGAAAAATCATTCAATACATCAATCGCTTGGGCAAGGTCCTTAACATTGCGAACGGTCAAAGCCAGCTTATTATTGTTCTGTTTGAGCACCATTCGCTCTTTTTGTTGCAAAACGTGCTGCAAAATGCGATTAAACGTCTCGCTCTTATAGTACGGAGAGTCGGGATCGGCGACAAAATGGATTATCACGAGCCCATTCTTCACCTTCACGCGCTCCATCCCCAGCCTCACCGCCAGCCAACGCAGCCTGACCACATCCATCAAATTCTGCGTCGCCGCGGGTATGGGGCCGAACCGGTCGGTAAGCTCGGCCGCAAAACGGATCATCGCCGCCTCGTCCGTCATCGCATCCAGTATCCGATAGAGCTTGAGCTTCTCCGCACCGTTGCCCACATAGTCGTCCGGAATGGCCGCTTCCGCCCCGATCTCGATGTGGGCGTCGTCGATGAAGCTGACCGTCTCACCCGAAGCCCCCATCAATCTCTCCGCCCCCGCAACCCCTTCGGCACGCAGTTCGGCAACCGCTTCGTTGAGGATTTTCTGATAGGTCTCGAACCCTATGTCGGCAATAAAGCCGCTCTGCTCCGCGCCGAACAGATTGCCCGCGCCGCGAATATCGAGGTCCTGCATAGCAATGTTGAACCCCGCACCCAGATCGCTGAACTCCTCGATGGCCCTCAATCGCCGCCGCGCATCGCCCGTCAGCAACTCGTCCGAAGGCGACAACAAGTAGCAATAGCCCTTGCGGTCGCTCCTCCCGACCCTGCCGCGCAACTGGTGCAGGTCGCTCAGTCCGAAATTCTGGGCGTTGTCGATGATGATGGTGTTGGCGTTCGGAATATCTATCCCGTTCTCGATGATGGTCGTCGCCACCAGCACATCGAACTCGCCATAGATGAACTCCATTATTAGCTTCTCCACCGCTTTCGGCTCCATCTGACCGTGCAGCACGACCACCCTTGCGCGCGGCACCAATTTCCGCACGGTGTCGGCCACCTTGCCGATGTCCTGCACCCGATTGTGCACGAAGTAGACCTGACCGCCGCGCGAGAGCTCCGCCTCGATGGTTTCGCGAATCAGATCCTCGTTCCAAACGTGGCTCTCCGTCACAATGGGCTGACGGTTGGGCGGCGGAGTGTTGATCACGCTCATATCCCTCGACCCCATCAGCGAGAACTGCAACGTACGCGGAATGGGCGTGGCGGTGAGGGTCAAAGTGTCCACCGAAGTACTCATCTCACGCAGTTTCTCCTTGCTCGAAACGCCGAATTTCTGCTCCTCGTCGATGATCAAGAGCCCCAGGTCGCGGAACTTCACCCCCTTGCCGAGCATCTTGTGGGTCCCTATCAGAATATCTATCTTGCCCTCGGCCACATCCCTGAGAATTTCGCGCGTCTCGGCGGCACTCTTGCTGCGATTGAGAAACTCCACCGTCACCGGAAAACCTTTCAGACGCTGGCTGAATGTGCGATAGTGTTGCAACGACAATATGGTGGTGGGTACCAGCACCGCCACCTGCTTGCTGTCGGTCACCGCCTTGAAAGCCGCCCGTATCGCAACTTCCGTTTTGCCGAAGCCCACATCGCCGCAAATCAGGCGGTCCATCGGCTGAGGGCTCTCCATATCGGCTTTCACGGCGCGCGTCGCCTCCTGCTGGTCGGGCGTGTCCTCGTACTTGAACGAAGCTTCGAGCTCGGTTTGCAAATAGCTGTCGGGCGAAAAGGCAAATCCGCCGCCCGCCTTTCGCTTGGCGTAGAGCGCGATCAGTTCCCTTGCGATGCTCTTGACGGCACTCTTGGTGGCCGCCTTCATCCGTTGCCACGCCCCGCTGCCCAACTTGTAGATCCGCGGAGGCTCGCTCGTATCGCCGCTCTTGTATCTGGCTATTCGGTGCAGATTGCTGACATTGACCAGCAGTACATCGCCGTCCCTATAGACCAGCTTTATGGCATCCACCTCGCGGCCATTCTCCATCTGCTTCACCAGACCCCCGAACCGTCCCACCCCGTGGTCGATGTGGACGACGAAATCGCCCGTCTTCAACTCGTTCAGCTCCGCCACCGTCATCGCCTCGTCGCGATTGATCTCCCCGCGGATCTTGTAGCGGTGATAGCGGTCGAATATCTGATGGTCGGTGTAGAAATTTATCTTGTGCGCGTGGTCGACAAAGCCCTCGTGCAAAGTGAGCGACAGGGGCGTGAACGGCGCATCGACCAAATTGCGCAACCGCTCGATCTGCGCCAGATTTTCGCTCAGAATACACGTCTGGTACCCTTCGGCGGCACCGAGGCGAATATTCTCCTCCAACAGCTTGAACTGCTTGTTGAACTGCGGCTGGGGCGCGGTGTGGAAATCGACCGTCTCCCCGGCCGGCCGTTGTTCCGACGACGCACGGAGAACCATAGTCGCCCCTCTGGTATCGTGCAAAAACTCCTTCCCGCTCGTCACCTCCCCCTCGGCGTCGGCAAACTCGTCCAACTTGCCCAGCGTGTAACCCAAATCGTCCACCCACCAACAGCCATTTTGGACAAACGCGGCAAACGAACTGACCTGCCGCCGCAAGCTCTTCAAATTGGGCAGCACCTCCATCCGTTC
>DBDE01000043.1:120037-120549 GCA_002293425.1 Alistipes sp. UBA940
CTCCACCTCGTCGCCGAAAAAGTCAATGCGAAACGGCCGCGGCGAAGAGTAAGAAAATATATCCATTATCCCACCGCGAATCGAATACTGCCCTGGCTCGAACACAAAATCGACCCTTGTGAACGACCACTCGACCAGCCTCTGTTCGACGGTCGACATAGCCACCCTCTCCCCCTTTTCGATGATCAGGGTCTTGTCGCCCAGCTCCTCGCGCCCCACCACCTTCTCCACCAACGCCTCGGGATAGGTGCAAACAGCCAGGAAACTCTGCGTGGCCAACTCGCAACTCGTAATTGCATTAAGCACCCCCGTGCGCTGGACGATGCCCGAAGCATCCTGCTGGCCAAAGCGGATCGACCGCTTATAAGCCGTCGGGAAAAACAACACCTCGCCCTCCGTGCGTTCCGCCGACAAACCCAACAGATTCCACAAATCCTCCGCCAGATACGCCGCCGAGTCCTTATCCGCCGCAACAAATACGTGCACCCCGCCCAGTCGCCGCAGCACCCCCG
>DBDE01000012.1 GCA_002293425.1 Alistipes sp. UBA940
CTGACGGCAATGAGCAAAAAGGTGTTCAAACGGGCCCTCGGAATGCTGATGAAGCGCGGCGATGTCATCGCAACCGATACAGAGACGAAATTGAAATAAAAGCAGCCCGAGGCTGACAACAAAACCCCAAACTAAGGAGACTTACTAATATGTCTAAATTTGATACAGAGTACTACGTGATGAGCGTAGATGGAAAAAACAGTTACCCACTGTTAGCCTGGGGTTCTACAAGTAATGCGCCATTTAGGAAGAAAATTCCTATTGATAAAGATCTGTTGAACCTTCCTATGGAAATCGTGTTTACTGATCCTTACCCTAAGCAATATGAAATGGCTGATTTGTTGATGTTGGGTGCTCAAAATACGGTGAGTGAAAAATTTAAAAATTTGCTCGAAAACGAAAGGATTTATGGAGTTCAGTTTTTCCCTGTCGAGATTAAAACGGATAAAGGAAATATAGAATCGGGTCATTTTGCAATGCACCTGTGGAATCGGATACCTGCAATCGATAAGAATAATTACCAAGGTAGTGAAGTAGATGAGTTTGGTTATATTAATATACTTGATAAATTCTCATTAGATCCTAAGATTTTAGAAGATATTCCAAGGGAAAAAAGACTTGTTTTCAGATTAGCAGAGGATCCGCTTAAAATCATAGTTCACCAAAGTATTTATGAAGCTATCAAGGCTGAAAGATTGACAGGAATGGTGTTTTTCAGAGTTGACCAATGGGATACAGGATCTATATTCCCGTGATAACGTACGGATTGGGACAGGGGTTGGAGGATTTTCGTCTGAACCGGGACGAGGAAGATGCGGACAGGACGATAAGCATTCGTTTGGACCCTAAACGGAAAAGCATGTTGTTTTATAAAAACGACAAATGCAAGGGCAAAGCGTTTTTCGAGTTCAAAATGGGAGCGATACTGCCCAAATGCTTGTCACTTACGGTCGAAAACGGGCTTGCGCAAAGCGACGAGATTGCGCGTTGGTTCCGGGAGGCGGCCCCCCATGTCGCGAATATTTACAAAACGATGCACATTTCCATAAGGATACCCGAGGCGAATAATCCCGTACTTGAATATTTCGAATAAATTTTGAAACCATTTGCGAAGAGTTCACAAAGAGACGGTCTCGTCGCCGCTGCCGGCAGGGAAACGGAGAGCCCGAAACCGCCCGGAGAGGGGGATGTAACATTCGTCGTAAAAAAAGCGAATATGGAGGTCGAACGGCTTGTCGGCGAACGGACGAGAAAAATATTATTCGAAACGGGTCTGCCCAACACGGATAAAACCGATTTTGTGTTCGACGATGAATTGACGGTCACCTACGGCTACATCGTGATCGGGAAATACTTCGACAAAGAATTGATTATCAACCTGGATGAGAACGAGTCGATCCATTGTCTCTATTATAAGGGAGATAGCGCCGTCCTGATTTTTTTGAACTCCTCATTGAGTCAGTTCGTTCAATACATCATGCTTCTGGCAGATTATTGCAACAAGGTGATGGTTGTCGGCCGCGATGGCCGACACAAATACATAGAGGAATGGGAAAAAGCGATGATCGAGGTCGACAGCGACGCATTTCACGATCCTAAATACTGGTGGGGTTCGGTGCATGAGTTTTTATCCCATAATTAAAGGGCGAGACAGGCGCGATTTCGAGAAGATTGACTACCTTTGTTTGTATAATGAGTACCGCCGAAAGGGTTTCACACAGCGACGAGAGCGACAACTTCGTGTTGGCGCGTTCGGTGTTGGCCTATCGCGAGGCGGCTAAAAGGATATGCGGCAGGGTGCTCGAGATCGGCACCGGGGAGGGCTACGGCACGAGGATCATAGCTCCGGCAGTCGTGTCGCTCATCACCGTCGACAAGCACGAACCTGCGGGAGCCGACCTGCACGATCTGCACAATGTGGAATTTCGCCGGGCAAAGGTGCCGCCGCTCGATTTTCCGTCGAATTCGTTCGATTTCGTGATCTCGTTCCAGGTGATCGAACACATCAGGGACGATTTCGCATTCCTCGACGAAGTAAAGAGGGTTTTGAAGCACGGCGGCAGGTTCATTGCCACGACGCCCAACGCTCCCATGTCGCTGACGCGCAACCCGTGGCACATTCGCGAATACACCCCGGGTGAATTTACCAACCTTATGGAGAGCCGGTTCGAAAGGGTCGAGGCGATGGGCGTGTTCGGGAACGAGCGGATCAGGGAGTATTACGAGCGCAACCGCGAGAGTGTTCGCCGCATCACGCGCCTCGACCTGCTCGATTTGCAGCACCGGCTGCCGCGCTGGATGCTGCGCCTGCCCTACGATCTGGCCAACCGCCTGAACCGACGGCGATTGCTCTCTGCAAACGGAGAGCTCACGCGCAGCATCTCTCCCGGCGACTATCGTCTCGGCCCTGTCTCCGAAAGTGCGTTTGACCTTTTCTATACAGGCACCAAGCTATGAGCGCCCTCATCTCGGTCATAGTTCCCGTTTACAATGCCGAAAAGTATCTGGCGCGCTGTATCGAATCGGTACTCGGCCAGACCCACCGCGAGATCGAACTCATCCTCGTCGACGA
>DBDE01000047.1 GCA_002293425.1 Alistipes sp. UBA940
AAAGATTCGGAGCGGATGAAGGAGGTCTATGCCTATGTGATGCGCAACTTCCACCGGGAGATCACTCTCGACGACATCGCCTCGACGCTCGGCATGGGACGCTCGTCGTTCTGCGTCTTCTTTAAGAGGTGCTATGGGGCGTCGTTCTTCGATTTCCTGACCAAATACCGCATCGACATGGCCTGTAACCTGCTCGTACACTCCGAATCGGACGTCTCGGAAATATGCTTCTCCGTCGGCTTCAACGATGTGCCGCACTTCAACCGCGTCTTCAAGAAATACATCGGACAGACACCGAGGGAATACCGGAAAGCCAATATCGAACATTTAACCTAAATTAATAATGCCCGCCATCGCTACTGACATGCTGTTGTCATTACAGGGTCATACATTTCTGGCGTTAACAGATTATAAACTATCGCCTATTGAGCAAAAGGGTACANNTGTACCCTTTTGCTCAATAGGCGGATAAATTTGTGAAGTCCAATTTTAAGGCGTTTCAACCCGCCTTTCTCACTAACTCTTCGATGCCGGCGGCACATTCAGCAACCCTGTCGTAGCTGACTACCGAGAGATTATCCTTCTGGGTGTGGGTAAGCTGCTGGGTTTCCATATTGTCGATGAACCACTGCGAGGTGACGGCGATCGCCGGGCAACCTTGCTGTAAAAACAGGCTGTGGTCGCCTTGATACCACGGAGCGCCTTCGATGATTCCGGGGTTGTCGAGCAGCGTTTGACTGAAGGCTGTCACGATGTTTTCAGGCAATCCGAACGGTGAGAAGCACGATACTCCCTCCCTGTAGCCCGCACCGTCGATATTGATATTGAGCGCGATGTCATCAAATCGACCGGCATTCTGCTCGATGTACTTGACTTGTCCCGGCGCGCCGTAATAGTCCTCGCCGTTGAAAATCACGAGTTCGATGGGGTGCTTCGCGTCTTTCAGGAGNNTCGGCCAGCGCCAGCACGACGGCTACTCCCGTGGCGTTGTCTATCGCTCCGGGGGTGTCGATTTTGGTGTCGATATGGGCCGAGATGACGATACGACCCGCGCCGGAGCCCGCCGGATAGTTTCGTGCCACCACATTGAATGCCGTTTCGGGTATACGCTCGGCACATGAGACGACCTCGACCGTTTGTCCGACACAGGAGAGCAGCCGCGCACCCTCGGTGTCCTTCATATAGACCGACGGGATGTCGAAGTCNNNTTACGCTCCGTCGCGCAGACCAAAGCCAAAGGCTTGCCGCGCTCCAGCAGGGCGACGATGTGTTGATGTTCTTCGGGATTCCAGAATGGGAAATTCTTCGGGGCGATCTGCCCGGCGGCAATCTCGCCGTACAGCAGAACGACCTTGCCCGCGATGTCAGCCTGTTCGAGTTCGGTTATCGATGAGACCGCCACCAACTCGCCGCGCACATCGCATCCCAGCGAATAGTGCGACGAGAATACTTCGAAAGCCTCGCCGCCGCATCTCAGCGATGCGCCATCGGTTTTCCAGTCTATCACGGCCAATTCGGTGGTCTCGACCCGCCAACCGGCCTGTTTCAACACCTGCGCCGCGTAATCCGTGGCCCGGCGATTCTGTTCGCTCCCCACGCGGCGTTCGCCAATCTCGGAGCATAGTACCTCTAAATGTCGTTTGATTTTTTCTGTCAACATACTTTTGCTTTTTAGTTATGATAGTGCAAAAGTAGCGGACGCCGACCGCGCCTGATTGTAAAAAAGAGACGTTTACATACCGTCACGGTAGAACTTTCGCGACAGGATCAGATTTGCCGCGAGAAGAATTATTGGCATGGCACACACGATAACTATCGTTTGAATGCGTATATAATCGGACAGAGGGCCGAAAATAACCATACCGAGGGGCATAAAACCGCTGAACATAACACCCAGCAGGCTAAAAACCCGCCCCATCATCGATGGCTCGATCTTCTCCTGCACCAGCGTAAATACCGCCGTCTGGATAAAGGGTATTGAAAATCCGAGAATGAACATAAGTGACGCAAAGAGCCAGAACACGCCTGTAATACCGATGGCAAGAGAGACAATACCATAAACCGACATTCCCACGAACATAGTCTTCACCCTATCCTTAAATCCACCCGTCGCACCCAACAGTAAACCTCCCATCACCGATCCGGCAAACCAAACCGCTTCATTGATGGTAAGCATCATAATGTTGTCGCCAAATGTTCGCTCTATCATAAGTACAGTTAGGAAACCCGAGGGAACGGACAGGAATATGTACAGGCCGTATGTGGCGAACAGTTTTCTCAAAAACCGATTATTCCAAGTGAACCGGAAGCCTGCGCGCATCTCCGCCAAAGCGGAGGTTTTCTGTGTCCTCGGTGCAGGCTCATATTTAGGAATTTTTAACAAAGCAAGGATGCCGACCCCGATGACGGCGGTCGCGACATCGATTAAAAGAATGATGTGTATAGGGCCGACGGCCATGATCGCACCTGCCGCAATCGGGGATACGAACTGCACTATCGACTGGATCGTGCTGTTATATCCGTTGATCCGAGCCAGTTTCTCCTCAGGCACTATCTGCGGAATGGAGGCATTCATCGCCGGAAGATGAATACCACCGAACAGAGAACGGATTGCCGACACCACCACGAGATGTGGCAGAATATCAGTACCAGACCCTTTCGACATCAGGAATAATGCAAGCAAGAGAGTTGTCGCCGCGATCCCTCCGTCGGCCACGATCATAATCGTTTTTCGGTTGTATCTATCCGCCCAAACTCCTGCAATGGGAGATATCAGCATATGGGGCAGGAACGATGATAGCGTCAGTATCGTGACCCACATTCCGGACGAGGTTTGCATAGCCACGTGCCAGATGACCGCCATCTGAACGATTTGCGAACCGAACAGCGAAACACCTTGCCCGAACAGGAACACCGCTGCTCTCTTTTTCCATTCCATGCTTTACTCTACCTAACAAAGTTTGTAAAGGCTTTCTGTTCTGCCAATAGCGGCGGCACGATAACACCTTTGCCTGCTTCGAGCGTCTTCAGTTGCCAAGCCATGCCGCTTGCGATTTTACGCACCGTCTGCATTCCTTCTTCGTCCTGCAAAACCTCTCCGGGCATCATGCCGTAACACACGCTCCAATATTGGGATGGCGGCACTATGGTTTCACTCAGATTCAGATAATGCAACAGTTGATTGTGGGTTTCTACTCCGCCGCTACGCCTGCAAACAGCGACGGCCGCCGCCGATTTATGGCGAAAATGTACGCCACGACTGAAGAATGCCCGGTCCAGAAAACACTTCATTGTGCCTGAGACGCCGCCATAATAGGTGGGCGATCCCAATATAAAGCCATCGGCCTGCACCATTTTTTGTGTGATTTCATTGACCGCATCGTCTTGTACGATGCACAGGTTTCCTTCCGATGCGAAGCAACCGCCGCAACCTGAGCAACCACGAATGGGTTGGTTGCCAACCTGTACGATTTCCGTGTCGATCCCCTCTTTTTTCAATTCTTCAGCCATAGCGGATAAAACCGTAGCCGTATTGCCTTCGCTGTTCGGGCTTCCGTTGATTGCAATTACTTTCATGCTCATATAATTTGATTATTAGAGCGTAAAAGTAGTGGTTGTCTGAGATGTGGGATTGTAAAAAACAGACTA
>DBDE01000032.1 GCA_002293425.1 Alistipes sp. UBA940
AGTTAAGAGTTAAGAACTAAGAGTTAAGAGTTGGCTACGCGACGCCCAGCTACGCGGAATAAGTTAAGAGTTAAGAGTTGGCTACGCGACGCCCAGCTACGCGGAATAAGTTAAGAGTTAAGAACTAAGAGTTAAGAGTTAAGAGTTAGGCTACGCGACGCCCAAGATACGCGGGACAAGCTAATCGCTAATCACTAATCACTAATCGCTAATCGCTAAAAAAAGCCCTCCGAAGAGGGCTTTTTTAGTTACGAGCCGAAGTCATCATACATAACATTCTCCGGCGGCACGCCGAGTTCGTCCAGCATCTTAGTGATCGCCGCATTCATCATCGGCGGGCCACAAAGATAATACTCGATGTCCTCCGGTGCCTCGTGATTCTTCAAATAGTTCTCGAAAATCACATTGTGAATAAACCCGACATACCCCTTCCAATTGTCCTCCGGCTTCGGATTATCGAGCGCAAGGTGGAACTTGAAGTTCGGGAACTCCTTCTCTATCGCCTCGAACTGCTCAGCATAAAACACCTCCCTGAGCGAACGCGCCCCATACCAGAACGTGACAGGCAACTTGGTCTTTTCGGTCTTAAACAAATGGAACAAATGGCTCCGCATAGGTGCCATACCCGCGCCGCCGCCTATAAACATCTTCTCGTTAGGCGTATCCTTAACGTGGAACTCGCCATAAGGACCCGAAACAGTGATCTTGTCGCCGGGCTTCAACGAAAAAATATACGACGAGCAAATCCCCGGATTAACCGGCGCGAAAACCCCAGCAGCACGATCCCACGGCGGCGTGGCAATCCTGATATTAAGCATCACAATGTTCCCCTCCGCCGGATGATTAGCCATAGAATAGGCCCTGAACGTAGGTTCAGGATTCCTGGCCACCAGGTCGAACATCTTCATCTGCTCCCACTCCGGCCGATACTCCGCATCAATATCAAAATCGGCAAACCGAATACCGTCATACTGCGGAACGTCGATCTGGATATACCCCCCGCTCCGGAAATCCAACGTCTCGCCCTCAGGCAACTTCACCACAAACTCCTTAATATAAGTCGCCACATTGCGGTTCGACACCACCTCGCACTCCCATTTCTTAACCCCCAGCACGCTCTGAGGCACGGCAATGCGCATATCGCTCTTCACCTTCACCTGGCAACCCAACCGCCAATTCTCCTTCTGCTGGCGGCGCGAAAAAAAGTTCACCTCCGTAGGCAGGATATCGCCTCCGCCCTCCAAAACCTGCAACCGGCACATCCCGCAACTCCCGCCGCCACCACAAGCCGACGGCAAAAAAATGCCATTATCGCCCAACGTGGTCAGCAACGTACTCCCGGGTTCGACCGTCAACTGCCGCTCGCCATTAATATCCACCGTCACCTCGCCACTCGCCGTCAACCTGGCCTTGGCGTACAAAAGCACCCCGACCAACAACAAAGTCACGACAAGAAAAGCCCCTATTGCAATTAAAAGTGTCAACGTCTCCATTTCAAAAAATCACAAATTACAAATGAATTTTTCATCAAAAGTGTTCAGATTGTGCGCCGACCGAAATTTTGGAGTTCGAGGACAGTACAAAGCGTACGGACTCGACAACAAAATAAGAAGGTGTGCAAGATGAATATTTTTCATGAAAAACTATAGCTGAATCCCTAAAAACGACATAAAAGCCACCCCCATCAAGCCCGTGATAATAAACGCAATACCCGGACCGCGCAAAGGTTTCGGAACCGCCGAGTACTCCAACCGCTCCCTAATAGCCGCCATCATAACAATAGCCAACCACCAACCGATCCCGCTCCCGACACCAAACGCCGTCGCCTGACCCAAAGAGGGATAAGCCCTCTCCTGCATAAACAACGACGCACCCATAATCGCGCAATTCACCGCAATCAACGGCAAAAATATTCCCAACTGATTATACAACCCAGGCGCAAACTTCTCCACCACCATCTCCACCAACTGCACAAACGACGCAATAACAGCAATGAAGATAATAAAGCTCAAAAACGACAAATCCACACTCCCGAAACTCTCGCTCAACCATCCCAACGCCCCAGCCTTCAACACATACTCGTTCAGCAACCAGTTCAGCGGCACCGTCATAGCCATCACGAAAATCACCGCCAAGCCCAACCCGTTAGCCGTCTTAACACTCTTACTGACGGCAATATAAGAGCACATTCCGAAGAAATATGCGAACACCATATTGTCGATAAAGATCGACCGTATGAAAATATTCAAACTCTCCATAACCTACTTCTCAATCAAATCCTTGTTAGACCCGCGATGAACCCAAATGATGAGTCCCACCAATATCAACGCCATCGGAGGCAACATCATCAACCCATTATTGGCATAAAACCCGCCGCTGTGAACATACCACGCCTCCGGAATAACCCTCAACCCCCACAACGAGCCACTGCCAAACAGCTCCCTGACAAATCCCAGTACGACCAAAATAATGCCATACCCCACCCCATTGGCCAATCCATCGACAAACGAAGGCCACGGCCGATGGCCCAGCGCAAAAGCCTCCACGCGACCCATCAAAATACAATTAGTGATAATCAACCCCACATAAACACTCAACTGTTTCGACACATCATAAACAAACGCCTTAAGCACCTGGTCGACCAAAATCACCAAAAACGCAATCACCACCAACTGAACGATGATCCTGATACGGCCCGGCACGCCTTTCCTCAACGCCGACATAATCAGATTGGCAAAAGCCGTCACCACCATCACACTCGCCGCCATAACAAACGCCGGCTTCAACTGAGCAGTCACAGCCAACGCCGAACAAATGCCCAATATCTGAACTAAGACAGGGTTGTCCTTGCTCAACGGCCCCAGAAAATATTGCCAATTCTTACTCTTCGCTGCCATACCGATGCTCTTTAATATAAGGTAAATATTCGCTCACAGTATCCTTTATCATCGCCTCCACGGCCTTCGAAGTTATCGTCCCGCCCGAAATAGCATCCACCGCGTGGTCGTTGCCCGCACTCGCACCCGCGCCCTTCAAAACACTTATCCCGACAAAACTATCCCCCTCAAACAATTTCTTACCGACAAACTGTCCCGTGAAATTCGCCCCGACAATCTCCGCCCCGAGCCCGGGAGTCTCGCCCTTATGATCGAACACAACCCCCGAAATCGTGTCCCAATCGCCCTCGACAGCAACATACCCCCATATCGGCCCCCATAACCCGCTCCCACTAACCGGAATAATATAAAGGGTCTTCCCCTCCACCGTGGCTTCATAAAACTTCAAACCGCCCTCCAACTCACGCTCCGTGATAACCTTCGCATAATCCGCATCACGCGAAAGTCCCGCGCTCGCCAAAATGTTCCCCTGCGTCTCGCGGGCAACATTCTCGGCCTGAATGGGCTGCAAAGTCATCGCCGCAACAGCCAACACCGCCGCCACAACAACAACCATAACCACGGAATAGAGTATAATATACCCGTTCGAATTCTTATTCATCGCCTTGCCCTCCTTCTAATATTCGCCGCCACCACATAGTGATCCACCAGCGGAGCCATAGCGTTCATAAACAAAATCGCAAGCATCATCCCCTCCGGATAACCCGGATTGACAACCCTTATCAACACACACAAAACCCCGATCAAAAAGCCCACAATTAACTTCCCGACATTGGTCTGTGCCGCCGTAACAGGATCGGTCGCCATAAAAACAGCCCCGAAAGCAAAGCCCCCCAACAAAGGATGCATCCAAAACGGAACCTCCATAATCGGGCTCCCACCGACCAAATTAAACACCAGCCCCATAGCCAAACCACCGGCAAACACGCTCCCCATTACCCGCCAACTCGCAACCCCCGTAAAAAGCAAAATCGCCGCCCCGATCGCAATCGCAATCACCGATGTCTCGCCGATCGAACCCGGAACGGTGCCCAACACGGTATCCCACAAATCAAACCGACCGATACTCCCCTCTCCCAAAAAACTCAACGGCGTCGCGCCCGAAAAACCATCGACATACTCTCCCCCCTTGCCCAAACCACGAACCCAAACCCGATCGCCCGAAATAAACGAAGTGTAAGAAAAAAAGACAAACGCCCTGGCCAGCAACGCCGGATTAAACACATTCATCCCCGTACCCCCAAAAACCTCCTTGCCGATAATCACCGCAAAAGCCGTCGCCAACGCAACCATCCACAACGGAACATCAATAGGCATAATCAGCGGAATAAGCAGCCCCGTCGCCAAAAAACCCTCGTTCACCTCGTGCCCCCGCTTCTGAGCAAAAGCAAACTCGATCCCCAGCCCGACAATATACGAAACCAAAATCAACGGCAGCACCCGAACAAACCCATAAACAAAGCACCCCCACCAATCACTCACCTGGCCGACAGCCAAAAAGTGCTGATACCCGACATTATACATCCCGAAAAGCAACGCCGGCACCAAAGCAACAACGACCATAAAAATCGTACGCTTCAAATCCACCGCGTCCCTGATATGCGCCCCGCCCTTAGTCACCGTGTCCGGCACGAACAAAAAGGTCTCAAACGCATCGAAAGTCGAATGCAGCCATCCCAGCCGCCCACCCTTCTCGAACGGCGGCTTCACCCGATCGACAACACTCCGTAACAATCTACCTATCATGACAACTCTTTAATCATAAGGTTAATACCCTGTCTCACAGCCTGTTGCACCTCGGTCTTCGACGGATCGACAAAATCGAGCAACGCAAAATCCTCCGGCAACACCTCGTAAATCCCCAACGCCTCCATCTTGTCTATGTTACCAGCCATACACGCCTTCACCAAATGCATCGGATAAATATCCATCGGCAAATATTTCTCCCACAACCCCGTCACCACGATAGCCCTCTCGCCACCGTTCAGGTTGGTATCCAAACTGTATCGCTTCCCGGGGCACAGCCACGAAAAATAGCTCTTCGAAACCGACAACTTATCGAGCCTCGGCGCAATCCACCCCAGAAGTTCATAATGATTGCCCTCCTCCAACGCTGTAATCTGGTTCGAGTAAAACCCGACAAACCCGTCGTGCGAAACAGCCGTTCCGGTCAACGCATTGCCCGAAATAAGCCTGACATTGGTCGTCTTCAGGTTCGATCGCATAACAAACGATCGCACCTGCGCCCCGCCGACGATCTGCAAATAGTGAGGCCGCTCAACCATCGGGCCACTCAAAGCAACCACCCGCGTCATATCCAACCTGCCCGTCCGAAACAACCTCCCAATAATCGCCACATTCTGCACATCGACCGTCCACACCACATCACCCCTCCTAATGGGATTAATATGATTTATCTGCACCCCGACATTGCCCGCCGGATGAGGCCCCCTGAAGCGATGAACCTCCACGCCCGTAACCTTATCCAAAACACCCGCCCGCGTGGAATCCAGCGACAAATGGACCTTACCAAGCTCGCCCAGCACATCGAACCCCTTCTGCAAATCGTCCAGCCTGTCCCCCAACACGAAATTCATATCCGGAGCCCCGGGCGCACTGTCGAAGCCCGAAACAAAAATATCTCGCGGCCTCACACCCGTATCGGCAATCCTGCCATAAGGACGCTGAATAACCATCGGCCACAACCCCGAAGAGAGCAAAACATCGGCGACGTCCCCCTTGAACTCCAAGCTCTCGCCCCGCCCATCGCTCTGAACGATTACATTCAGCAGCTTTCGCTTCTCGCCACGCCTCACCTCGCTCACAACGCCGCTAACCGGAGAAGTGAACAACACCTGCTCATTGTTCTTGTCGAAAAACAACGGACTTCCCGCCTTCACCTTATCGCCCTCACGAACCAGCAACTTCGGCACGACGCCCTCGAAATCGGGCGGCGAAACGGCATAGAGATCGGCCTCACCCGCAACGATCAGCTTGGGCACAGGATCGCCCGCAAGCCTGATGTCCAACCCCCGCCTCAGCTTAACAACCTTAGACATATAATCAAAATAAAAGACAACCCCCAAAAAATTGAAGTTGCAAAGATAACAAATTAATCGGGAATAAAAACTACTTTTTCGCCACAATCTCCGCTCCGACCCTCATCGCCCGCTCGTTCTCCGGCACCAGCTTCTGCGCCCGCTCGGGCAACGACCGCCGCAACCCCTCCACCACGCTCTGCCCACGCACCACCGGACGAACTTTAAGATAGCCCCCCAACACCATCGTATTAAACATCCGCGCCATCCCCCTCCTGGCCGCCTGCTCCGTCGCATCCATCGAATAAATCGTGATGTCCTTGCGCTCCGGATGGCGGGTTATCCCATTCGTGTCGTAAATCAGCACCCCCCCGGGCCTCACCGCGCTCTCGAACTTATCCATACTCTGCTGATTGAGTATCACGGCAGTATCGAACACCCCCGCAATAGGCGAAGAGATGGGTTTATCACTCAAAATGACCGTCACATTGGCAGTCCCACCCCGCATCTCGGGCCCGTAAGCGGGCATCCAGCTCACCTCCATCCCCTCGACCACGCCCGCATAAGCCAAAATCTTGCCCATCGACAGCACACCCTGACCGCCAAAACCTGCTATAATAACCGTCTCCTTCATACCTTAATATCTCCAAGTTTATAGAACGGGAACATATTCTGCTCCATCCACTCATTGGCTCCGACCGGACTCATCTTCCACCCGCTGTTGCAACTCGACACGACCTCGACGAACGACAATCCCTTTCCCGCCAAAGCGTTCTCGAATGCCAACCGTATAGCCTTCTTGGCCTTGCGGACAGACGCCGGAGTGTGCACACTCTGCCTCGTAACATAGCAAACGCCCTCCAACTGGGCCACCATATCGGCCACCTTGAACGGATAGCCGTGGATATTCACCTCGCGGCCGCCCGGACTCGTCGAGGTCTTCATCCCCACCAGCGTCGTGGGTGCCATCTGTCCGCCCGTCATCCCGTAAATGGCATTGTTGACGTAAATAACCGCAATGTTCTCTCCCCGATTACACGCGTGAATGGTCTCGCCCGTGCCGATAGCCGACAAGTCTCCGTCGCCCTGATAGGTAAACACCATCTTCTCGGGCTCCAACCGCTTCACCGCACTCGCCACGGCACACGCCCGCCCGTGAGCCGCCTGTATCCAGTCGATGTCGATGTACTTATAGGCAAACACCGAGCATCCGACCGGACTGACCCCAATCGTAGAGCTCTCGATACCCAGCTCCGCAATAACCTCGGCAACTATCTTATGGATGGTTCCGTGGCTGCACCCCGGGCAATAGTGCATCACCGCGTCGGTGAGCAACCGTGGTTTACTATATACCTTTTCCATGACCCTTCAATTGTTCGTAAATATCCTCTGGCGAAAATATCATCCCGCCCATTCTCCCGCAATGGTCGACCGGAACGCAACCATCCACCGCCAACCTGACATCCTCAACCATCTGACCTGCATTGAGCTCGGCAACCAAAAACCGCTTAACCGACCCCGCCAACTGCCGCAGCCTCTTGTAGGGGAACGGCCACAGCGTTATCGGCCGCAACAACCCCACCTTCATCCCGTCGCGCCTTGCCAGCTCGACCGCCTCGCTCGCGATCCGCGCCGAAGAACCGAAAGCAACGATAACATACTCCGCATCGTCGGTGTTAACCTCCTCATAGCGCACTTCGTTGTCCTCTATCTCGTTGTAGGTGCGCTGCAACGCCAGATTCCGGCCCTCCATCACCTGCGGGTCCAGCTCCAACGAGGTGATAATGTTATTCTTGCCCACTCCGACGCACCAATCCCCCAGCTCGTCCGCGCTCCACCTCGGTCTCTCGCGCCCCATCGCCACCTTCTCCATCATCTGGCCTATGATCCCGTCCGAGAGCATCATCACGGGCACACGATATTTGAAAGCCAAATCGAACCCGTCGAAGACAAAGTCGTACATCTCCTGCACAGAAGCAGGCGCAAGAACTATCATCCGGAAATCGCCGTGCGCACCCCCCTTCACCGCCTGCCAATAATCGGCCTGCGAAGGCTGGATGGTGCCCAAACCCGGGCCGCCCCTCTGCACATTGACGATCAGGCACGGCAACCCCGCTCCGGCGATGTAACTGATCCCTTCGGCCATCAAACTGATGCCCGGACTCGAAGAGGAGGTCATCACCCTTTTGCCCGTCGAAGCCCCACCGTAAACCATATTGATGCTCGCCACCTCGCTCTCGGCCTGCAACACCACCATCCCCGTGGTCTCCCACGGCCGCAGCTCCATCAGGGTTTCCAAAATTTCACTTTGAGGGGTGATGGGATAGCCGAAGTACCCGTCGCACCCGCTCCGAATAGCCGCCAGCGCGACCGCCTCATTGCCTTTTATAAGTTTCAAATCTTCCATAGCCTTAATCCCTCCAAACCTCTATGCAACCGTCCGGACACACCAGCGCGCAATTTGCGCAACCCGTACATTTCTCCGGCAAAACTGCCTCGGCATAAGCATAGCCTTTACCATTAACGGAAGAAGATAGTGCTAAAATCGACACCGGGCACGCGCCGATGCAAACCTCGCAACCCTTACATCTCTCCCTGTCTATTTCAACCCGACCTTTTGCCATCTTTGCTTTCAATTTTAGGCAAATGTAACACTTTTTCGCGACAATTACACTACCTTTGCCCCTCAAATCGATGAAAGATTATAGCAAAACATTGAAGTTGGCCGCCCCCATCGCATTGACGCAGGTGGGGCAGCTGGCCGTGCAATTTGTCGACAACGCGATGGTGGGTCATCTCGGGGCGGCTCCGTTGGCGGGTGTGGCATTCGGCGGCAATGTCTATTTCTTTCTGTTCATCTTCGGGCTGGGGCTGTCGATCGGGGTGACGCCGCTGGTGGGTGAGCTCTATGCCCAGGGCAAGCATCGTAAGAGTGCCCATATTTTGCAGAACGCCCTTGTGTTGTATTTAGGAATAGGCGTTCTTATCTCTCTCACCCAGCTCGCCATCATCCATCTGTTCCCCTATATGAACCAGCCGACGGAGGTGCTTGTCGCGGGAACGCCTTATTATAAATATCTGGCGTGGAGCACCATTCCGGTGATGGTCTTCTTCTCGTTCCGGCAATTCCTGGAGGGGGTGGGCAACACGCGGGTCGAGATGGTGATAACGATTTTTTGTAACCTTTTGAACGTCTTTTTCAACTGGGTGTTCATCTATGGCAACCTGGGTGCACCGGCTATGGGGGCGGCGGGTGCGGGGTTGGCAACGCTCATTTCGCGGTCGATGATGCCGCTGGCGATGATGGGCTATTTTGCGTGGAACCAGTCGTACAGGCGATATTTTTCGTTCTACAACAACGCCCATTTTTCGCGCCGCAGGGTGGGTTCGTTGCTCTCGGTGGGCTTCCCCATCTCCATTCAGATGACGTTGGAGGGTGGTGCGTTCATTTTCACCGGAATTATGATGGGGTGGCTGGGGACGAATGCGCTGGCGGCCAATCAGATAGCCCTGATGATCTGCAATGCGGCCTTTTTCATCATCATCAGCATCGGCAACGCAACCACCATCCGCGTCAGCCACGCCTTCGGGCTGCGCGATTGGTCGGCACTTCGGCGGATTGCCCGTAGCTCGTTCCGCATCGGGGTGACGTGGAACCTGTTTATGGCGGTGATGTTCATCGTTTTTCGCCATCTGTTGCCGCGCATCTTCACCGTCGACCCCGCGGTTATCGACATTGCGGGCACGCTGTTGATATGCGTCGCCTCGTTCCAGCTCTTCGACGGGCTGCAGGCGTTGGCGTTGTCGGTTCTGCGCGGAATGCAGGATGTGAAGGTCACTTCGGTGATTGCGTTCGTCTCATACGTGGTGGTTAATTTGCCTGTGGGATATTTGCTCGCTTTCGTGTTCGATTGGGGGCCGCCGGGGCTGTGGATGGGCTATATTTTCGGCCTCGGGCTGGCGTCGTTGCTGCTCATCACCCGCTATCGGAAGATGATCGGGCGGTTCGAATCGAAGCGATAGTCGAAAAAAAATGTTTACTTTTGTAGAATGAAGAATCCAAAGACAATAGATATAGGCCGCGGGTGTGAGTTCGACGGCGAACGGGCGCGGGTTTGCGAGGGCTGTTTCAAGCTCCACGAAACCGACTGGCTGGAGGAGTATCCGCAGGAAACATCCGATATTTTCGAGGTCAGATTCAAGAACACCCGCCGGGGATACTATCGCAATATTCACAATATTCCGCTCCGACGGGGCGACATCGTTGCGGTCGAAGCCTCGCCCGGGCACGACATCGGGATAGTTTCGTTGACCGGTGATATGGTTGCGCGGCAGATGCGGCGCACCGGCTTTCAGCCACAAAACGGCGAGTTTCGCGTTATCCACCGCAAAGCCAAACCCGCCGACATCGAGAAGTGGCAGCAGGCCATTGCGCTCGAACATCGCACGATGATCCACTCGCGCCAGATAGCCGAGCGGATGGGGCTCGATATGAAAATAGGCGACGTGGAGTATCAGGGCGACAGAGTGAAGGCCATTTTCTACTATATCGCCGACGGGCGGGTCGATTTTCGCGAACTGATAAAGGTGTTCGCTTCGGAGTTCGGCATCAAGGTCGAGATGAAGCAGATCGGCGCACGGCAGGAAGCGGGACGGATAGGCGGTCTGGGAAGTTGCGGACGGGAGCTTTGCTGCTCCTCGTGGGTGGCAAATTTCAATTCGGTCACAACCGGAGCCGCACGCACACAGGACATTTCGCTCAACCCCCAGAAACTGGCCGGTCAGTGCTGCAAGTTGAAGTGCTGTTTGTCCTATGAGCTCGACGCATACATCGACGCGCGGAAATCGTTGCCGCACGTTCGTGAGCCGCTGGCCGCGCTGGATGGCGACTATTATTTGGTCTCGACCGACGTGTTGCGCGGCCTGATGAGTTTCAGCACCGTGAAGGGATCGCAAAACGGAGCCGTGATGCTGCCAGTCTCAAAAGTTCGCGAGATTCAGGCTATGAACCGTCAGGGGCAAAAACCCGACACCATCACCGGTCTCGCGCCCAGCGGAGTCAAAGAGGACGAACCGACAATGGTCAATATGGTGGGCGAAGACAGCATCACCCGCTTCGATAAAAAGCGCAAGAACAACCGCCCACGCGACAACCGTGGGCGCGACAATCGCCATCGTGGTCCGCGCAGGCAAGCCGGCAACAACAAGGGGAGTGACAACAGGGGAGGCGGCAATGGGCAAAGATAAATTGCGGAAGTTTGCCGAGAACCTCACCTTCGATAATCTCGTCCAGCCCTCTTTCGAGGATATTTTCGGGCGCGATCATAAGTTAAAGGGGCGTTGGGCGCGCGATTTTTTCGGCAACGACAACCCCATAGTGCTCGAACTCGGTTGCGGCAAGGGGGAGTACACCGTCGGGCTGGGCAGTTCCGACACTGGTAAGAATTTTATCGGCATAGACATCAAAGGAGCGCGGATGTGGCGCGGAGCCAAAACAGCCACCGAACTGGGGTTGCGGAACGTGGCTTTTTTAAGAACACGCATCGAGTTCATCCAATCGTTTTTCGCTCCGGGCGAAATAAGCGAAATTTGGATAACCTTTCCCGATCCGCAGCTCAAAAAGGGTCGCGAGAAGAAGCGGCTCACCTCGCCGCAATTTTTGGAACGCTATCGGCGGTTTCTCTCTCCCCACGGCCTTGTCCACCTGAAGACCGATTCGCGCGAACTGCACGACTATACAAGGGATGTGATCTCTTCCGAAAAGTTGCCGCTGGAGGCCGCTTCGGTGGATATTTATGGCGAAGGTGCAGGTGGCGACCTGCTAATCCAAACCACTTACGAACGCCTGTTCCTGGCCGAGGGCAAGCCGATAACCTATCTCCGATTCAGGTTGGTATAACCCCCGCCACGCGTCGCGTTAGCCGGCCTGTGCAGTGGAATAGTTTTCAGTTTTTAGTTCTTAGATATCAACCCTCGATCTCCTTAAAATAGCGATAGGTCGAGACTTTGAGCTCGGTGGCAGCGGCGTCGTCCACGACCAAAATCCCGCGCCGATGAACCTGCAACCCTGTGATGGTCCAAGTGTGATTATAAGCACCCTCGACCCCCTGCTGAACCGCACGCGCCTTCGCAAGACCCGTCGCAAGAATCATCACCTCGCGCGCCCCCAAAATAGTCCCCACCCCAACAGTCAAAGCAGTCCGCGGAACCAACGAAGTGTCGCCCCCGAAGAAGCGTGAATTAGCCACAATAGTCTCCTCGGTCAGCGTCTTAACCCGCGTGCGCGAGGTCAAAGAAGAAAACGGTTCGTTGAAAGCGATGTGCCCGTCGTTCCCCACCCCGCCCATAAAGAGGTCGATGCCGCCCGCCTGCTCTATCTTGCGCTCATACTCCTCGCACTCCTTAACAGGGTCGGAAGCCATCCCGTCGAGGATATTGACATTCTCTGGCCTAACGTCGATATGCGAAAAAAAGTTGTTCCACATAAACGAATGATAGCTCTCGGGATGGTCGGCCGGAAGACCAACATATTCGTCCATATTGAACGTAACCACATTTGCGAACGAAACCTTGCCCGCCTTATGCAGCCTGACAAGTTCGCCGTAAGTAGCCAACGGGGTCGACCCTGTGGGCAAGCCGAGAACCAGCTTCCCGCCGGCCGAATTGATCCTCTCCACAATATGGTTAGCCGCCCAAGTCGCCACCTGCTGCGGCGTGTCGTTGATAATCAGTCTCATATACTCTTAATAAATTCTTCGGGTTTATTTTTCACAAACACCTCTATCGCCTGATACTCCGCCATTCCCAGCGCATCGTATACCTGCGCCGTGTGCTGCGTCCGGTCCTCGGCCCGTTGCCAGAACTCACGCGCATCCTCGCCCGGAAAAGGAATGAAATCCTTCTGCGAAATGTGACGATAAATGGCGTGACGCTTCTTTATCACCTCATCAGGGCTCAACGGAACCGCCATATCCACCATATCCAAATCCCACTCCTGCCAAGCACCCCGATAAAGCCAAACATTGCACTCCCTCACCCAATCTTCATCCAAACACTCCCTCACCGCCGCAACCACCGCCTCATAACAAACCCTGTGCGTTCCGTGCGGATCGGCCAAATCGGCCGCAGTATATATCTGATGAGGGCGGATCCGGCGCAACAAATCGACCACCAACCCGACATCCGCGGCTCCCAACGGATTCTTCTTCGCCATACCCGTCTCGTAAAAAGGCATATTCAAAAAATGGCAATGGCTCGTCGAAAGCCCGAACTCGCGGCACGCCGCCTTAGCCTCCGCCCGACGAATGCCCGCCTTATAGTGTCTCATCTCCAGCGGCTCGGGCTCACCCTCCCTCTTACCGGCAATGATCCCCTCCACCTCGGCATACCTGTCCTCGAACCCACACTCGCGCACCTCGTCCAGCATCATCAGCACCGTCTCGTCCAGCACCGCAACATCACCCGAAGTCTGATAAGCCACGTGGACCTCGTGCCCCTGCTCGACCAAACGACAAAACGTGCCCCCCATCGAGATAACGTCGTCGTCCGGATGGGGCGAAAAAATCACCACCCTCTTGGGAAACGGCACACTCCTCTCCGGCCGCGTGCTGTCGTCCGCCCCGGGCTTCCCCCCAGGCCAGCCCGAAATGGTGTGTTGCAGATCGTTGAAGACCTTAATGTTGATACTGTCGAAAGTCCCCACCTCGTTCAACAACCCTTCCAGACCATTGTCGACATAATCCTTTTTCGTCAACTTCAAAATGGGTTTTCCAACCTTGCCGCACAACTCCACCACCGCCTTGCGAATACGCCGTTCGTTCCAACTATGGTTCATAATAACAACAAATATATCAAATTATTTAACGACTCTCATACCACCTCACGTAAGCCCCATTGACAAAACGCACCCCCCCCCGCGTCGGATAATCGCCCGAAAAGTACCAATCGCCGTCATTGCCCGCACAAGCCTCACGGAGCTTCTGTTCGGTCTGATAAACCACTCCCACCTGACAATCGCAATCCTCGGGCGTGACCATTTGCGCAATCTTCTTCGAAACGGCGTCGTAATCGAACGCCTCGTAGACCCTCTTAACGTGGTTTTCGGCATCGGGCTGCTCCTTACACAGCCTGTACACCTCATCCAGCAACGAGCTTTTCCCTGCCTCTTTCAACAACTCCACCACCGCCAAAAACGCAATAAATTCGTCCATATTGGACATATCAATCCCATAGCAATCGGGGTACCTCACCTGCGGCGACGACGAAACGACAACTATTTTCTTCGGCCTCAATCGGCTAAGTATCTTCACGATGCTCTTCTTCAGCGTCGTTCCACGGACAATGCTGTCGTCCATCACCACGGCATAATCCTCCCCGGGGGTGATGGTGTCGTATGTGATGTCGTACACGTGGGTCGCCAGCTCATTCCGCCGATCGCCGTCGGCAATGAATGTGCGGAGCTTGATGTCCTTCACCGCCAGCTTCTCGGTCCTAACCTTGTGGCCCACTATCTCGCGAATGGCCTCGGGCGAAATCCTGTCTCCCAAAGCAACCAACTTCTCGACCTTCAAGCTGTCGTTGTACTCCTCCAACCCCTCCATCATCCCCATCCACGCAACCTCGGCCGTGTTGGGAATGAATGAAAACACCCCGTGGTCAATATCGTTATCGATCTCTTTGAGGATGCCGGGCACCAGCAACCTCCCCAACATCTTGCGCTCGCGATAGATGTCGGCATCCGTCCCGCGCGAAAAGTATATCCGCTCGAACGAACACGGCCGCGGATCTATCGCATCGTTTATC
Source organism: Alistipes sp. UBA940 (assembly GCA_002293425.1). Taxonomy (GTDB): domain Bacteria; phylum Bacteroidota; class Bacteroidia; order Bacteroidales; family Rikenellaceae; genus UBA940. The sequence goes on from DBDE01000032.1 coordinate 14,738, forward strand.
TGATAGAGACCGACACCTCCGTCTCTGTCAAGCACAATAGCCTGCCCTGGCATCAGCTCCTTAACCTCGTCTGTGCTCAGATTCATAGCCGTCTGAATGACCGCCCTTTCGGAGGCCACGATGGCTATCTCGTCGTCATAATAATAGTGCGCCGAGCGGATCCCCCACGGGTCGCGAAGCGTAAAGCCTTCGCCGCTCCCGACGAGCCCCGAAATCACATATCCGCCATCCCACGTCCGCGACGCCTTTCTCAACAAGCCTTCGATGTCGACCCTCGAATCGACAGGCACGGCGTCCAACATTCCGCCCAACTGCTCCAGCAGAATAAAGGTGTCGGCATTGTTGCGCGGATGCTGGCCCTCGCGGACGATGCTCTCCAAAATTTCGGCCGTGTTGGTCATCGAAAAGTTTCCGGCCAACAGAAGATTCCTCTGCCGCCAATTGCTCCGCCGCAGGAACGGATGGACAAACGACGTACCCTCCCGACCCTGGGTGCTATACCGCAGATGGCCCAACATCAACTCGCCATCGAACGGCAGATCGGTTTCGCCCTTCGCCGCCGCGCGCTTCTTTTCGGCGTGAACCTTGGCAAATATCTCCGCAATAGCCCCGCTGCCAAGTGCCCTCTCGCGGAAAATATACTCCTGGCCGACCTCGGCATTAACTTTAACAACAGCCAATCCGGCACCCTCCTGGCCGCGGTTGTGCTGCTTTTCCATCATCAGATAGAGCTTCCTCAGGCCCCATCCCGATCCATACTTCTCATAATAATAATTTAGCGGCTTGCGCAATCTGATCTGCACAATGCCGCACTCGTGTTTTACCTCGTCGCTCATCGTGCCACAAAGATACAAAAAGATACAAAAAATGCAATTATATAACAAACGAAACCTCGCGGAAAAGGAACTCGCGAACGGTGCCATCCTGCAACTCGACAACCAGCCCACCGCCCGGGCGCACGCCACGGATAGTTCCCCGAAACCGCTCCCCGTTCGCCAATTCATACTCCGCAAGCTCATCCAGCCGATATATCCGAGAGTGGTACTCGCGCTGAAAATCGCCCTCACGCAACTGTTCCACCCGCCGCATAACACACTCGCAGGCCCGCCGCAAAACCTCGCCTCGGTCCACCTCGCGACCCAGCTCGACCGCCATAGAAGTGGGATTGGGCAGCGCACTGTCGAACACCCGCTGGTTGACATTGATGCCGATCCCCACCCCGCTCCGAGCCAGCATCCCGTTCGCGCCCAGAGTGTGGTCGATCAGCACCCCAACCACCTTACGATCACCTATATATATGTCGTTGGTCCACTTCACCCGCGCATCCAATCCATAGAGCACAAACACATCGACCAGCCCCAACGCCACCGCCTGAAGCAGCAAAAACTGTTCATTCGATCGCAAAAAACCCGTGTCGAGCACCACGCTAAACATCAGGTTTTCGCCCGCCGGAGAGTGCCACACCCGCCCCCGCTGACCCCGACCAGCAGTCTGGTGCTCGGCCACAACCACATCGCCGTGGCGATACTTATCGTCGCGCGCCTCGTCGATGGTGGAACTTAATTCGTCGAAAAAGTAAAACATACCGCAAAAATATGTAAATTTGCCCCCAAATTCACACCGATTATGAAAAAATTTTTGCTCTTCGCGCTGGCCGCGGCAATGACCGCCTGCCAACAAAACAGCCCTAAAACTGCGATCACAATGTTGCCCTATCCCGACACCCAACGCGGCGACGTAGCCGACAACTATCACGGAACCACCGTTGCCGACCCCTATCGCTGGCTGGAAGATGCCGACTCGCCGCAAACTGCCGAGTGGGTGAAGGCCCAAAACGAGGTCACGTTCGACTATCTCTCCCAGATTCCCTATCGCGACGCGGTTCGGAAGCGGTTGACCGAGCTGTGGGACTATCCCAAGAACGGCGCGCCCAGGAAGGTGGGTGAGGATTGGTATTTCAGCTATCGCAACGACGGGTTGCAGAATCAAAGCGTGCTGTATCGTCAGCGCGGACTGGATGGCGAGCGGGAGGTGTTTTTGGATCCGAATACGCTTTCCGAAGACGGTACGGTGGCCCTGGGTTCGACCACATTTTCGCGCGACGGCAAGTGGCTGGCCTATTCGGTAGCAGCGGCGGGCTCGGATTGGGTGAAGATACACCTGCGGGACGTGGAGACGGGCGAAGATGCACCGGACATTATCGAATGGGTGAAATTTTCGGGCGCGGTATGGGCTCCCGATAGCAAAGGGTTCTATTACAGTTGCTATGAGGCCCCAAAGGACGGAAACATCTATTCTGTGCAGAACCAGCACCAGATGGTCTACTATCACGCGCTGGGCACTCCCCAGAGCGAGGATGTGAGAATATATCGCGACGACCGGCACCCTCTGCGCTATTTCCACGGCGAGGAGAGCTACGACGGCAAATATCTGTTCGTGAGCGGAAGCGAGGGAACGAGCGGGACGGAACTGCTCTATCGCGCGGCGGATGAAGAGGCTTTTCGTGTGCTTTTCCGTGGGTTCGAATACGACTATTATGTGGCGCACGCCGAGGGCGACACTGCGTGGATATACACCAACGACGGAGCTCCGAACTATCGGCTTGTTCGTGTGAACCTTGCAAATCCCGCGGAAGGTCTTGTGGACGTGGTGGCCGAAGATCCTAAGACTCTGCTGTCCAACGTCTCGATAGTGGGCGGCTATATAATGGCCGAATATCTTGTCGACGCAACGAGCAAAATAGTGCAGTGCGATATGGAAGGACGTGTCGTCAGGGAAGTTGCGTTGGATGCCCTCGGAACGGCGAGCGGCTTTGGCGGTGAAAAGGAAGACACGGAAGTTTTTTACGCGCTGTCCACCTACACCGCCCCGCCGACCATCTACCGTTATGAGTTGGCGACGGGCACTTCGACCCTTATCGAGCGTCCGAAAGTGGATTTCGATCCCGCCGATTTTGTGACCGAGCAGGTGTTCTTCACCTCGAAGGACGGCACGCAGGTCCCGATGTTCATCGTGCACAAGAAGGGCATCAAGATGAATGGCCAGAACCCGACCTATCTCTACGGCTATGGCGGTTTCAATATCAGCATCACTCCCGGGTTTTCGGCCGCTCGGATTATGTTTATGGAGCAGGGCGGCATTTACGTGGATGTCAACCTGAGGGGTGGCGGCGAATATGGCGAGACGTGGCACCAGGCGGGTATGTTGGAGAATAAGCAAAATGTTTTCGACGACTTTATCGGGGCGGCCGAGTGGTTGATCGACAACCGATACACCTCTCCGTCCAAGCTGGCCATTGCCGGCGGATCGAATGGAGGCTTGCTGGTGGGTGCGGCTATGACCCAGCGTCCCGATCTGTTTGCGGTTGCGCTTCCGGCGGTGGGTGTGATGGATATGTTGCGCTATCATCGCTTTACGGTCGGCTGGGGCTGGAGCGTGGAGTATGGCAATGCCGACAATGCCGAGCAATTCGAGTACATCTATAAATATTCACCTCTGCATAATCTTCGTGAGGGAGTTTGCTATCCGGCCACGTTGATAACCACCGCCGATCACGACGATCGCGTGGTTCCGGCCCATTCGTTCAAGTTTGCGGCGCAGTTGCAGTACGACCAGTCGTGTGGCCGCCCGACGCTTATTCGCATCGACACCAACGCGGGTCACGGGGCGGGCAAACCCACCTCGAAGCGCATCGACGAGATGGCAGACACCTATTCTTTTGTTTTTCACAATACCGATACGGCTGTTAAGTTCTGATGAAAGTATACAAGTTCGGAGGTGCATCGGTGCGAAATGCCGCGGGCGTGCGCAATCTCAAATACATTGTCGAGGATCAGATGGGCGGCTTGTTCATCGTCGTGTCGGCTATGGGCAAAACCACCAATTCGCTCGAACGGGTGGTGGACGGTTTTATGGCCGGCGACCGTGACGACGCTACGGAAGAGTTTGGCAGAATCGAGGAGTACCACAACTCGATAATCGAGGAGTTGGAAATGGCGGTGCCCGCGGCAGTGAAGAAACTTTACGGCGAAGTCAGAGATGTGCTGGCTCACGAAAAACCCGTCGAAAGCGAGTTCGAGCGGTGGTACGACCGCATCGTGAGCTATGGCGAGCTGATCTCCACCACCATCATCTCCGAGTTTTTGAATGCCTCCGGCGTGGCGAACAGGTGGGTCGATATGCGGCGCGCGCTGGTCACCGACGATCGGTTCAAGTACGCCAATGTCGATATGGAACGATCGGAGAAGACGTTGCGCCAAGCCGTGGCAGGCGACATCGAAGTGTTTGTCGGCCAGGGCTTTATCGGCGGAACTTTGTCTGGCGAGACAACCACTCTGGGGCGCGAAGGGAGCGACTATTCGGCCGCTGTGGTGGCGTCGATCCTCGATGCCGACAGCGTGTCGATATGGAAGGACGTGATGGGGGTACTGAACGCCGACCCCAAGATTTTTCCGGAGAGCACGTTTATCCCAGAGTTGACCTATCTGGATGCCGTGGAGCTGGCTTTCAGTGGTGCCCAGATTATCCATCCGAAGACCATCAAGCCGTTGCAGAACAAGAATATTCCGCTCCACGTGCGTCCTTTCGGCGATAAGCACGCGCCCGGGAGTGTTATTCGGGGTGAGATTTCGGTGCCGATCGAGGTGCCGATCCTGATTTTAAAGCGCGGTCAGGTGTTGATGCAGATTCGTCCGCGGGACTATTCGTTTGTGTTGGAGGAGAGGATGGGCGAGATTTTCGGGGTGTTGGAGAAGTACAATGTCAAGGTCAATCTGGTTCAGACTTCGGCGGTGAATATGAGTTTGTCGATCGACCGGACGCGTCGGGTGGAGGAGTTGGTGGTGGCGTTGGAGGGTGCCGGATTTTTCGTGACGTGTGATTGGGGGATGGAGTTGCTCACTATTCGCGGGTACACGATGGCCTATTTGGAGCGTTATGGTCGGGGCGAGGATCTGTTTTTGGTTCAGCGCACCCGCAAGATTATGCGCCTCGTCAGGCGCGAAACCACATAACCGAACACCCTCTTCTTCTCAGCTTCAGGCAACCAAGGCGGCACCAGTCAGGGCACGTACGGTCGTTATTGGTCTGCGACGCCGAACTCATCCAATACCTCCAACGCCATCGACCTGAACTTCGGCAGTACGCGCGTCCAGCCGAACGGCAGCCACAATAAGGCCATTGGTTTCTCCGTCCGGTGCATTCGC
>DBDE01000024.1:0-1664 GCA_002293425.1 Alistipes sp. UBA940
GAGGGTTACCACATCTACCAGGTTGCCGAAATGACCGGCAACTCGCCTATGACAATCTATAAGCACTACTACGGTATTACCGACCGGCAAACTATAAGAGAGGGGATGGAGAAAATGTTTTAGAAATCTTATTACCTTTGCAAACTACCATATCAAAAAATATTACTCGCATGAAAATCTTAATGCTAAAAAGAGAGAAAGACATTACAACAAATATCACCACCTCTTCTATTGAAGAGGTGAAGAATATTTTGTCGGAATATGGTCCAAACGTAAGATATACGATTCAAGCAGGCCAACAAATTATATGTATATTTTCTTGCTCAGACAATAAATTCCAAGTGGTTCATTATGATTTGGCGGACGAAGTTTGCAATGAACTTGTAGTACGCGATGAAGAAAAATCCATAGCATATTGCGAGGTAGATTACGACACAATGATTAACGAAGTGTCACATTTCTTAGAGCACAATAACTATCGTTGGGGTTCTGAGTGGCATCCGGTTGATACAGGAAAATTACTCGATATATCTGCCGACGAATTTGAGAACTTATTGAAAAAGGAGGAGGCGATTTATAATCGGCAAAAGACATTTTCCACGAAAATTTGTCGATAGTTTTAACCACAATTATTATAAGCCTCCCTATTCTTCGGTAAACGAAAACTATGGAGGTCATAACGATTGAATCGCGGGCGTTTCGGCAGCTCGTGGAAAAACTGGATGCGCTGGCCGAGTATGTGCATTCGATGGAGCGCCCGGCGGAGGACGAGGATGAAAAATGGGTCGATAGCGGCGAGGTGTGTCGCTTTTTGAAGATCAGCGACCGGACGCTGCAACGCCTGCGGACGAATGGCAAGATCACCTGTTCCAACCTCGGTGGCAAATATTACTACCAGACCGGGCAGATCAAAAAACTGCTCAAAGACCACACAATCAAAAGCACCGAAGATCATTTGGCGGATTTGATATGCCATCGGCGGTAGATGGAAAATTCTGGCTATCTTTGCGAAAATAGCCGATAACGATGAATCAAGGCGAAATCATAATCTACCAGACCCCGGATGGGACAACCGAGTTGAATGTCAATGTCGGCGAGGATACTGTATGGCTGACACAGGCACAGATGGCAGAGCTGTTTCAAAGGGATAGGACGGTCATATCAAGGCACATAAACAATGTTTTCAAAGAGGGCGAGCTTGACGAGAAAACGACGCGTGCATTTTTTGCACATATCGGCGAAAACGCACTACGAGGCCAATATGAGACAGCCTTATACAACCTCGATGTAATCATATCGGTCGGCTACCGGGTGAAATCACAACGAGGTACGCAGTTTCGCATCTGGGCGAACCGCGTGCTTAAGGAGTATCTGCTGAAAGGTTACGCCATCAATCATAACGCCAAGGCCGAGCAACTCGAAGAGTTGAAAACTGCCGTTGCGTTGCTGTCGAATGTTTTGGAGAAACACGAATTGTCGGCTGATGAAGCGACAGGGCTACTGAAAGTCATCACTGACTTTACTTATGCCCTCGACACGCTCGACCGCTACGACTACCAGCAACTCGAAATCACCGACACCACCGCCGGCGACGGGTTCAAGGCAACTTATGATAACGCCATGAAAGCCATCACCGAGTTGCGGGAGAAATTCGGGAGCGGTGG
>DBDE01000024.1:1717-4191 GCA_002293425.1 Alistipes sp. UBA940
GAGAAGGCGGCGATGCTGCTCTATCTTGTCGTCAAAAACCACTCATTTTCAGATGGGAACAAGCGTATTGCGGCGTTTCTGTTCCTGTGGTTTTTGTCGGGCAGCGGCATCCTCTACAAGCCCGACGGCACACCGCTCATCGGCAACAACACCCTCGTTGCCCTTACGCTGATGATCGCCGAGTCCCGTCCCAACGAGATGGAGGTGATGATTAAGGTCGTTGTAAACCTGATAAATAAGCAGAATTAGCTTCTATATCAGCTATTAAAGGAGCTGATTTTATTTATATACAGCTTTATCCCATCTGCTTTCTTTTGTAATTTTGGATCCTCCTCTGCCTTCTTTGAGACTCGTTTTATCCTTTTGTGGAATGAATGAGGAAGTTTAATCCTGTTATTTTGACAGATAACTCCGGTCACGATTGGATTCTTGGTTTTGTAGAATGTCTTTTGATGGCTAATTCTATATCCATCTTCTTTCAGGATCAGAAGTATATGCGGAATCTTCTCTTTGATGTCAGTCTGGGATGAGATAGTGATGTCATCTACAAAAACCGAAAATTTCATTCCGTTTTCTGAGGCATACCGATATATTTTGTCGCCTGTTTTTTTGAACACAAGGTTTGCAATCAAGGTAGAGGTGGGCACCCCTTGTGGAACTTGCCGATTTATGGTCGTTAGCTGAGTCAGTTTTCTTGCTACGGTAGGGTGACATCCCAATTCAAGAAACATATTGAAGACAGCTTTATTTGATATCGAAGGAAAAAATGACTTTAAGTCCGTGGTAAACACATATTTGTTACCCTGGTGATATTTAGCGTTGGAGGCATTATCCTTTTTAGGAACCCCACCGAAAAAATATTTAGGAAGGTCAACGCGCCTTAAGAAGAACTTGTAAATACGCTTTTGAATGGCTTTTAATGGGTCTTTGGTGGAATTTATAGGACGAGTTTTAATGTTTCCATCTTTATCCAGTAATGGTTCGTCCGTGTCTTTATCCAACTTGGGCTTATTCCAAGATGAATAATAGCTATCGATGTTGGCAATAATGTTGTCTATTGCCTCGATGCCTGTTCGTAGGATATATGAGAGATATTTGGTGGTCGTAATCATAAAAGAAATTAGAGAGCCGATGGGAACCCGAAAAGTGCAAGGATCGTTAAAACCAATGTTATTAAATAACAAATGATCCTCCCAATCACTTTAAGAAGCCTGAACAGGATTCTTGCGCAATTTTCTAACGATTGAAAGAAAGCCGAGACGTCATCGACTTTTTTCGTCGTTTTTCTCATCTTCGATGAGCAATGGGAAGCAGACTTTCTGCCCCCTTTTGAAGAAACAATGTTCTTCGAAAAACTAACGTTTTTCATACAGTACAATTTTTTTGATTATCTGGCACTATTGCCATGTCCTCAAACAAATCAATACCGACAACCAATCATACTATAAACATTGCTCTTCTTTTAGCTCCCTATTTTCATGTCCCATAAAAAATTAATAATAACAGGACTATCGAGTTATACCAACACTACGATGTATAGTCGTTACAACGCATAGCATAAGACTATGAGTGTTAACAGCGATACGATGTAGCAGAGTTCTCCCCGATCAAACCTTTCGGTGTGATCAAATCACTTTAGCGCCATGGACGCATAGTAATCATGGTTTCATTGAATCTTCTTCCGCTTTTCAAAGAACGAATACATCACAAAGGTAAGTAAAATAAACTATTAGATCAATCAATTTAACCCTCAAGGGCAAAATAATGAAAGTTCAAAGAAATTCACTACATTTGCACCGTAAGCTGATGCGAAACAGTTTCGAGAAGAAAGAGTCCGGCAAAAGCCAAAAACCCACTCAGAAGGCTCTCTGGGAGGGTTTTTAAGGAAGTTGTCCCGAAAGTGTGCCCAAAAGCAGGGGAAACAACCCGGAAAGTCAAAGGAAACCACCTGAATTACAGAGCATAACTGAGACGAGAGTCAGAGTCTCGTTTTCCGCTCCATCAAAAAGGCGACCTAATGGGTCGCCTTTTTTGAATCCGGATACCTCTTGTTCATCACATCGGCTATCCTCTCCGAAGCATAGTTATTAATGAAATCATATTTCTGTTGGTCGACGGGTTTCGGTTTCAGAAACCTCACGACACGCCTCATCAGGCCGGAATGGTTGTTTTCTTCGTCATATTTCTGCAAATTTCTTGTGTTCGGCAAGGGCGGCGACGGTTTTGGCCATGCGGTCGATGCGCGTTTGCTCGCCCTTGGCGGAGTATATCCACCTGACATACCTGTGTTTTTCGTCCTCAGTGAGCGAATCGAAAAATCGCAAAGCTTCGGCATCGTCGCGCAGGCACAACAACAACTCTTCGGGGACCTCGGGCAGTTCGTCGTCGCGATACAGGATGACATGTACGGTGTCGCCCGCGCCCTTTTTGATCTTTTTGCGAATCTCGGCCTTGATGGGCAGGAACAACTGCCC
>DBDE01000024.1:4286-5426 GCA_002293425.1 Alistipes sp. UBA940
TTGCCCTCGAATTTTTCGAGCAGATAGTCTTTGTCGACGAGGGGTTTAGCACCTTTCATCATATCTTGACAGTGTCAACTACCTCTCTAAATTCCTCCGGGCGTTGGGGTCATTGTCCAGGATCGGTTTTACGGTGGGGCAGGTGTCGATCTCGGAGCATTCGCCGCAGGTTCCGAAACCGTGGCCCGTCGCACACGAACGGATTTCGCACATCGAGCACCAGCCGAATTTCACGCCGTCGGTGCGGCAGCCCATACAGTTGATGGTCTCGGGCGTGATGGCGGGCGAATTGTTCATTTCGGCCCACTTTGCGGCGGTGGTCCGGCGCAATTCGTCGTCATTTGTCAGGGTGGCGATTCGGGCGTCGCAGGTTTCGCAATCGAGCCCGCAACAGGCAATAAGGTTCTTCATCGTTGTAATTTATTTTAAGGTTTATATTTATTGTTTCGCATCCGAAACCGTCGCGTAAAAATAGTTCAACGCGGCGAGAAATGCCGTTTGNNTCTTTCGTCGCGCAGGCATCGCCTATCAGTGTACACGAAAACCCGAAGTCTTTCGCCGCCCGCACCGTGGCATCTACGCACATATGGGTCATCATACCGCAGAGAACGAGATCGGTAACATCCTCTCCGCGCAGGTGGTCGAGCAGGTCGGTATCGCGGAAACTGTTCGGAAAGTTCTTCTCGATCACTTTTTCACTGGCTACGGGCGCGACATTCTCGTGAATCTCCGAGCCGTGAGTGCCCGGAATAAAGAACGTCGAGCCTGGCCGCGTCGAAAGATGCCGGATGTGCACCACGGGCAACTTGCGAGAACGAAAATCCTCTAACAATGCTCGCGCTCGAAGGCTCGCCTCACGACTGCCGACCAGCGGATTAGCTCCGCCTTCGAAATAGTCGTTCTGAATGTCTATGATTATCAGTGCTTCTTTCATAATAATCTTTATTTTTTCATCGCCTCGGCTTTTAGTTCCGGCGGCATCTTTTCGATCGCATAGCGCAGGGCGGTACGGGGCATAACCGCTCGATGTTTCATCACAAAGTCGAACACCGCCCGCAGATGTTCGTCGCGCACCGTGTCGGTTCCCTTCACGAACGATTCGCTCATACTTGCCGCTTTGAGCATCCAGCCGTAACCTTT
>DBDE01000024.1:5637-7828 GCA_002293425.1 Alistipes sp. UBA940
ACGGCGAAGTCGGCAGGCTCGTATTGTACCCGCAGGGCGTATGACCAGGTTGCAGCGATGTGTCCTTCCTCGATGTAGCCCGATTGCCAAAGCTCCTCGCACAGGTCGAAGATCTCAGATTTCGGGAGATTTTTTATTTGTCGGAAATAGGTTTTGCCTATTTGCACCGCGACAGGGACCTTCACGCCGTACATTTTTATCTCCTCTTTGAAGAAGCGGTCGCCCGTGGTCAGGAATTTCTCGTCGACACTCTCTTTGAGCGTTTGGCGGATTTCGGTGAGGATTTGTTGTTTCATATCGGTTTTGTTTTGTGGTCGGTCAGAGCTACATTCCGTACCATTCTTCTCTAAATTTTTTCGGCATCTTCTTCACCACCTCGTCAGCCGAATGACGCACCAACTCCTCGATCAGCGTGTCCGGAACGTCGCTTTCGAGAGTGATCCAGTTCCACATCAGGGTTTTGAACGTGTCGGGATTTATGCCGTCGAACCTCTCGCGCAACTCGACCGACCGCTCAGGCTGACATTTCATATAGGCCCTGACCGCACCGTCCTCCGGTTCGGGTTCGAGATAGACGAACACCTTACCCATCACTTTATAGGTCAATATCTTGCGCGTCTGCAAAGATGCCGCCTCCACAGCCCCCTTGATATTCAGACAATGTTCACGAAATTCCTCGATGTTCATAAGTATCTCCTTGTTTTTGCGGCGTAGAGGTCATAATCGGTGCCGAAAGTGGTGCGCATAAACCGCTCTTCCTGCACTATTTGCAAGTGAAAAACAACCACTCCCGCCACTGTCAGAGCAACCAAAACCGGATTGGGGAACATCGTTGCGATGCCGATGTAGAACAGATCGAACCCCACGAATGCCGGATTGCGGCTGATGCGATAAACGCCACGAGTAACAAGTTCCGTCTTCTGCGAAGCATCCACACCCGCTCGCCAATTGTCACGCATCGCCACCACTGCCAGCAGAAAAAACACCACTCCGCCCACTGCCATCACCATTCCCGCCGTGCCCAACCAAACTCTTCCACGAACGATGCTCCACACCTGCACCATCGGCATTGCGAGCGAAACAGTGAGCAAAACGATCTCCAATCTGCGCACGGAAAGCCCTTTTTTACCCTTGCCCAGTCTGTCGACCCGAATCCCCCGTCGCCTGAGCGCGAACTGCCGTTGCAGGTAGATGACGTAGAACAACCCGACGATGACCAGAGCTATAATCCGTACCATTCTTCCCTCAATTTTTTCGGCATCTTCTTCACCACCTCGTCGACCGAGTGGCGGATCAGTTCCACGATGAGCTCGTCCGGCACATCGCTCTCCAACACCACATCGTTCCACAGCAACGTCTCGAACCGCCCGCGAGCGATGCCTTCATACTGCTCACGCAGCTCGGCGGACCTGTCGGGATGGCACTTCATAGCCGCCCGAAACACCCCGTCGGCTGGCTCCAGCGCGATATATGCGAACATTTTGCCCACAACCTTAAACACCAACACGTTGTGCCCCACGAAAGGCAACGACTCCTCGGCCCCGCGAACCGACATACAATGACTGCGAAACTGCTCTATATCCATAATTCTACTGTTATCCTACCCCAATCCGACCAATAACTCGGGCGGCGGATGGCCCGAAATGGTGTGTGGCTGCTCGGTCACCGTCATCCGATCTATTCGGTCGAGCCGAAAAGTGCGATATTCGCCCCGCAAATGACACCACGCCATCATATACCAATTGGGATGGACAAACACCACCCCCGCTGCCTCCACCTGTCGACACGACACCGCCCCCTCGACGTTGGTGTAATCCATTTCGAGTATCACCCCCGAGGCTATGCTGCCCAGAATGGTCTGCAACAATCCCGGAATGCGCTCGGGCGAGGTCTGGCCGCGACGCACCAGAATGGAGGACTCCAACCCCTCCCAGCCCTTCATATAGCCCCGTCCTTCGCCCTTCATCACCGCCCTCACCTTGTCCATTCCGCTTCGGAAGTGATCGCTGTTGCCCTTGTCGGTCATCTGTTCGACCATCTTTTCGGCGGTGAGGAACGCCATTGCCTCGGCCGGAGTGAACATCAGCGGCGGCAGACGATAGCCCTCCACCAGCGAATAGCCCATTCCCGCCTCGCCGCATATCGGCACCCCCGCTTGTTCCAGCGTTCGGATGTCGCGATAGATGGTGCG